>CAYNJC010000003.1:0-180536 GCA_964397565.1 uncultured bacterium | reverse complement strand
GGATATTTTGAAGAAGCTTTCTCATTGTAAAGCCGTTACTGAAACACTACACTAGCATACTACAGTTGACCACAATGCCCGAATGTGCTACACTGAAGTTACGTTTTCTCCTTTTGACCAACATTGTTCGTATTTTCATGATGAGCTCCAGATGAGAAACACAGGCGAGCAACAACAGCGCGGTGTCGCGCTGCTGGCAGTGTTATCCGTCTTAGTGATTTTAGCCTTGCTGGCGGCATCGCTGGCGGTGATCATGCAAATCGAGTCAACCAGCGCGCGCGTGTCCGTCGCCGAGAATCAGCTCTTCCTGTTGTTGGATTCCAGCCTGGCGCATGCCAAGGCGCTGGTCTACATGTCGCACACAGCCACGGGCGAGAAAGACACGACCCGTGATTTGCTCTTGGAAGAATTTGCGCCGCGCACGGAGCGCGGTGCGCCGCACTGGATCAATGTGTTTGACTCGCGGGGCGCGTTGCAGGGGCGCTACATGCTGCAAGTTGAAGATGAAGCCGGCAAGGCGAATTTGAACAGCGCCTTCTTGACCGGACCGTCACAGGGCAGCGGCTGGACGCCAGGCGAGATCAATCTGCCGTTGGCGCTGGGCGTGCCGCCGAAGTTTGCCGAGGCGCTGATCGGCTATCGCTACGGGGCCAATCGTGTGCCGGGCGCGCGCGGTGACGACGACGAGAACAACATCTTTCTGATGTCCGATGGGATTGACAATGACGCCGACGGCGTGGTGGATGAAGACGACGAAGGCGTGGAGGACCCGGGCGAGTACAACGCCTTTGCGCCGCAGGGCGATGATCGCGCGTTTACCGGCGTGACCGAGGCGCTGCGCGTGCTGCGCAACAGCATCGGCAAGATGCCGGTGGACATGTCGGTGATGTTGCGGCGCGAGATTCCGCGGCGCGCCACGCTGTATTCCGTGGACATCCCCGAAACCACCGGCCAGAGCGAGGAGGACGCCAACGACATCAATGTACTGACGCCGCGTGAATGTCGCCGCAAAGTCGGGCAGGCCAACCAGCTTGAGCCGTTCGGCGCGACACAAAATCAGCTCAATCAGCTCTCGGTCAACATCGTGGACTACCGCGACCAGAACTATGTGCTTTCGACGCTGGGCGCGCAGTACGGTGTCGAGGCGGTCAATTTCAACGAAGTGCTGGCGAACGACGGGACGGTGGCGTTCAACACGGCGCCGGCGACGGCGACGACCGCGTCGGTTGATGATCGCGATTTCGTCGTGCCGCATTATTGCATGCTGAACAGCCACAATGCCAGCATGGACCCCGCGCTATGGCGCTATGCCACCACCGAAAACGCGGCCTGGGATGTTGAAGTGGTCAACCAGCGCCAGGTGAAATTACTGGGACCGGCGGTAAAATTCGCCAGCGGCAGCGGCAACTATTTTATGAGCGGGCGGCGCAAGGCGGTGTTCGATCATTATCAAGACATGCGGCGCGGGTCGGACTATCCGCCGCGCACGGTGCGCGGCGAGAACAACGGCAATGTATACAATTACGATTCGTTCACGTGGCCGGACAATTTCTTTCGCAATGCGTCGATCACGCTGGCGCAAACCAAGGCGGATCAGATGACGGCCCAGCAGGAGAACGATCCGCACGCGCAGAAGATTGTCTCGAGCACGCGCGATGGGAAATTGACGCTGGCATCGAGCATTTCAATCGCGCCCACCGTCGGCGTGACGCGCTGCGTGATCTGGGGCTGGACCGGCGGCTCGGGTGGGCAGAGCGCCGTCAAGCGTCTACCGCTGATGCTTACCTTTCAGACGCTGCAGCCGCGCAAGTATTACGTGCCGATCGTCAACAACTGGAGCAATCACAAAATGTCCAGCCGCGTGGCCAAGGCGGGTTTCTCACCGTACAACAAATTGGATCAGGATGACCGGCGCCCGGTCAATCACAAGCTGACCTACGGCGGCGACGACACGGAAAACTATGAAACCGTGCGCGCGTCCGGCCGCGGCAACGTGGACGTGTTCTACAGCAGCGGCAGCGACTCCGTCTACGACCCGGATGTGTTGCAGTACAGCGGCTGGAACAGCGCCTGGGGCATGACATTCATGCGCCCGGAGGTGATGGAATTGATCAACGTCGGTCCGCGCGCGATTTCGTTGCGCGGCTGGACGCTGACGTTCAACAGCGGTTCGGTCGTCAACGACGTCGGCATCCTGGATTATGGGCGTGGCTACAGTTTGCGTGCCAGCCAGCCGGATCCGAATCCGGTCATTATGCCGAACGGGTATTTTTATTTGGTGAACAACCTCAAGTTGTTCAATGCCGAATTCGGTTCGGGCACGCCGAATGCCAACTGGGGCGGCAACGCCTCGCAAGAAGTGCCCGTCTGGGAGATTCCCAACGACTCCTGGGGTGTGCAGTATGAAATTGACAAGGCCACGGATCAAATTGTCAACGGCGCGCATGACGTGCGCATTCATGTCCGCAACGAAATCTTTCGTCCCAATCAATTTCGCGGCGAGGTGGTCGAGGCGGTCAACACGTTGAAGCCGGTGGAACAGAAGGGCTGCGCGCACGGTTGCCGCTATGTGGTCACGGAAAACACGCGCAATACGATCACGATTGATTACAACGCCAATCACGACGCCTCCGCGCATTTCGACCCGCGCGGCTGGGAGGGCTCGGGCGCCGGCGTTGACCGGCTCATGATCCTGGGCATGCCCGCCAAGGGCGGCGTCGTCTCGATGACCATAAAAAACGAATACAAGCAGATTGTCTCACGCACGGTCAGCTATGCCTACCTCGACCAGGAGCCGGACACCTGGTACGGCCAGAGCGCGGAAAAGACCGATCCGACCCAGTACAACTGGGTGGTGCGCAGCAAACCGAGTATTGGTGGCCAGCCGCGCCAGGCGATGAACTATGCCATGCGCGGGCGGCAGCAGGATCCGGTCTTCATCAAGAACGGCCCGCTGGTCAGCATCGGCGAAGTGCAGCGCGTGCGCTTCGGCGAAGAATTCAAGAATGTCGGCGCCAGCGCCAACAAAGTCGGGCAGCGGGTAATGCTGAGCTCGTTGGCCAATGTATTTGACACGGCCAATATCCGGCTCGAAGCCAGTGACACCCATGCCAATTGCAGCGGCTGGAAGACGGCCGTCGGCAAAGTGCAATTGGCGCGGTCAACATCGGTGACGGCCCAAGATGGCAATTGGGAGAACAACCAGTGGCAGGACCAGACCTTGATGTTCTTGACCGGCAAGCTGCGCGGCGAAAAATATTTTATCACCGGCAATTCGCGCGACACCGTGCGCCTGACGGATTCAGGTGACACCACCATCCCGCGCTCGGCGCCGAACCGCCTGCCCTTGCAGCCAGCCAAAGATGACGTCTTCTGCCTGGGCCCGGGCTATAACAGCCCGTTGTGCTATTCGCGCAAATCGGGCGAAAAGGGCGAATGGCACTGGAGAAACAAGATTAATGTGCCGGGCACCTATCAACTATACTTGTTTGGCCTGAACGACGCGATCAGCACGACCGAGTTTATCGAGGAGAATTACAATGCCAAGCTGGATGTGTACGTCTGGAACTGGAACAACAGCAGCTACGACCAACTGGGCAGCAATCTGCAATATGGCAAGGACGACTCGATTCACGCCGGCACGATCACGCCGGCGCACATTTCACCGGCTGGCGATTTCAAGCTGCAATTAGTCTCGAGCGATGTCAGCGCGCGCGACACGAAAGAGCAGATCGGGAAACTGCGGCAAGCGGCCGTGAAGCGCCAGACTGGCAATGCCTGGTTTAATTATGCGGTGATCACACCCGTGCCGGTGATCGGGCGGATCAACGTCAACACGGCCAGCGAGCGGCTGGTGCGGGCAATGCCGGGCATGGACCAGACCCTGGCCTATAATGTGGCTAACGGGGTCAGCGCGGCGCATGGCGTGCGGGTCAAGCCGTACCAGAAGATCGGCGATTTGCTCAAAGTGGAGGGGATGACGCCGGCGGTCTTCGAGCGGCTGGCGAACTTGTTGACGCTGCAAACCACCACGTATACGATCGAGGCCAAGGTGGAAGTGGTGCTGGATGCCAATCGCGACGGCTTGGTCGAGGAAAGCAAAGGCGACAAGGTGCTGGCGTCACGGCACATGCGCTATGTTTTGCGCTTCAACCCGGCGTTGACGGGGCAGGACAGCATGAACGTGCTCGAACGCTACGCGCCGTAAGTGGAGGAATTCCGTTTGCGGCGAACGATGTTGTGATGAGGCACCGGACACGTGCCATGCTCGCGTAACGGCCGGTCATCACAAACGTGGAAACATGACTCTCGCCAACTAAAACCCGAGTAGCGAGAAAACCGGCATGCATAGTGCTGTGCCGGCTCGTATTCCTCTGTTCATCTCGTTAACCTCGTTTGTCCAGTAGTGCATGCATTGATTAGTAATACGATGAACTACAACAGCAAATACGGCCTCGGCCGCAGGGCCTTGGCCGCGAACTACTACGACCGCGAAGTGAAGCCGCCTGATTCGTGACGTTCTTGACAATGCGGGTGGCCAAGTTGCCGGCGAGATCATACCAGTACGGCAGCGCTCATCTCGCTTGCTTTCTAACGCCTAAAACCGTACACTGCACGTGATGCATTTAACCACTAAGGACGCGCTGGCATGGGCAACGCAACAGCTTGCGCAGGCCGGCATTTCCAATGCCCGGCGCGAAGTGCAATGGCTGCTTGAACATGTACTGCTGCTGCCAGCCGGAGCACGGTCGCTTGTGACCGACACCACGCTCAGCGCCACACAGCGGGCCGCATTTACGACACTGGTCGAACGGCGCGCCCGGCGCGAACCGCTGCAATATCTGCTTGAAACGGTTGATTTTGCCGGAGTCACTCTACGCGTCACCCCCGCGGTCCTCATTCCGCGGCCGGAAACGGAGTTGCTGGTCGAGCAGGCCGCCACCGCGGTCAATTGCGCGGTTCCACTACAGTGTGCCGACCTGGGCACTGGCAGTGGCTGCATCGCCATCGCGCTCGCGACGCGGCTCCCCCATTCACACTGGTGGGCCTGCGATCTTAGCGCCGACGCACTGCAGCTCGCCACCGACAATGCGCGGCGCAATCATTGCGCCGATCACTTCACGTCTTGTTGGGGTGATTTCTGGCAGGCGCTACCGTCCAACCTCACCTTTGATCTTGTCACCGCCAATCCGCCGTATGTCGCCGACGGCACCGCGCTCGAACCCGAACTGCACTACGAGCCCGCCCTGGCGCTCTTTAGTGGCGCCGATGGTTTGACCGCCTATCGTGCAATCTTTGCGCAGCTTGCCGTCCGCCTGAAGCCCGGCGGTGTTTTTGTCGGCGAGATCGGCTTTGACCAAGCCACGTCGGTGTCCGCCGTGAGCCGCCACGCCGGTTTGCCCACGCCGGAAATTTTCAAAGATGCCGGCGGTCATGCGCGCACTATTCTCATCCGCAACCAATAAAGCAGAATATTCGCCACGAAGGCACGAAGAAATCGCAACGAATGTTGAACAGCGGGCGGTAGGCGCAGCACCACCGCCGTGCGGCGAATGCAGCTGCTGAAAGTTAATTTATTTCGCAGTGAAAAAGATTAACGAAAAAGACCGGCGCTGCATTTTACTTTGTTTCGTTGCGAAAGACATTTTTCACTGACACTGCCATAGCAGTCCCATGCCGCCGCAGGCGTGCAGCGTGGACGGATAGAGGTTCAGCCTCCATTGCTGTCCTGAACGCGGAACGCCGTTCCGCGGCTACATGCTGCTGCATCCCGCCGATGGTGGAACTGGGCCAGCACGGAGGTCGCTCCCACATTTTAGAGAGTGGGAACCGCTTCCATGCGGCGATGCTGTAGATGCAGCATTCGCGACACAGAGGTCGATTCCATCCGACGAATGCTGTGCATCTGCTTCATCTGTTTTGCGCTTTACTCTGAAACCTTATACCTAAAACCTGAAACCTTAAACAAATGCGCAGCAGATCACCGTGTGGCAGTTGCACCCACGGCGGGGGTGTGCTATAATCCACACCTGCATGGACAATGCGAACATGAACATGACAACAACACCCGCATGAACACCGCACCGGATGTGGTGGTCGAGCCATTGCGCTTGGACACCTTGCGCAATGTTTTCTCGGTGGATCTGGAGGATTGGCACCATCTCAATTGCGTGGATGATACCCGCTATCTGTTGGAAGCCCTGGCCGCTGCAGGCGTCCATGCCACATTTTTTGTCTTAGGCAAAGTGGCCGAGCGCGAACCGGCGCTGATCCGTGACATTGCCGCTGCCGGCCATGAGGTTGCCACGCACGGCTGGAGTCATACGTCCCTGACGCTGCTGACCCCGGACGCTTTGCGCATCGAGCTGCGCCGGGTCTGCACCTTGTTGCAGAGCCTCTGCGGGCGCCGCCCGTTCGGCTTCCGCGCGCCGTGCTTCAGCATCATGGAAGAAACCCTGTGGGCACTGGATGTTCTGATTGACGAGGGCTTTGTCTATGACAGCAGCATTTTCCCGTTTGCCGGGCGGCGCTACGGCCTGCCCTCGTTTCCGCGCACGCTGGTGCGGGTGCGGCGGCCAGCCGGCGCCTTGATCGAAGCGCCGCTCTCGACTGTGTGCGCCTTCGGCCGCAACTGGCCGGTCTCCGGCGGCGGCTATTTCCGACTGATGCCCTATCGCGTGATTCGGCGCGCGATCCGCGCGGTCAATCGCGAGCACACTCCGTTTGTCGCCTATTGTCACCCGTATGAATTCGGTGCGCACACGCTGATCCATTCAGCACGGCATTCGCCCTTTTCGTGGCTGGGCTCGCGCCTGGACGAACTCAAGACCAATTTGTTCCGCCCCAGCATGCGCCGCAAACTCGCCGCACTGCTGCACGAGGGAAATTTCTCATCCTTTGCCGAGGTCATTCCGCATGAGCACGCATAATCGTGGCGCGCAATCCTATTTTGACAAAGTGCCGGCCGAATGGGATGCCTTGTATGCCCACGAAAATCGCCGGCAATACCGGATCAACCGGCTACTGCGCCCGGGCCTCTATGCCCGCCATGACTTCACCTTCGCACAGGCCGGCCAAATCGAGGGTGCGCGCGTGCTCGATATTGGCTGCGGCACCGGCCGCTTCAGCATTGAATTTGCCAAGCGCGGCGCGGCCCAGGTCGTCGGCATTGATTTCGCCCCCCACATGGTCGAATTCTCCAGTGCCATTGCGCAGCGCATGCAGGTCGCGGATCGTTGCTCGTTTATCTGTGGCGATTTCATGGCGCATCCATTCGAGCAACCATTTGATATCGTCATTGCCATGGGCCTGTTTGACTATATTCGCGAGCCACAGCCGCTGTTCACCAAGATTGCGCAGCTCACCCGGCGTGTCTTCATTGGATCGTTCCCGCGCTTTTCCTTGCTGTGGGGCCTGCAACGCCATGTGCGCTATTACTGGATTCGCAAATGTCCGATTTATTACTACACGCGTCCCCAGCTTGAACAGTTGTATCAAACGGCGCCCTTTGGAGAACTGACCTTGGTGCAACAACGCCACGGCTTCCTCGGCGCGGCCGCGCACGCCTGACGTACGCGTATGCTTTCACTCTGCGCCACGCTTGCCCGCACACGCCTGACTGCCTGGGCGTTGGTGCTGCTGGTGTGGGCCTGTCTGTATCTCCCGTATCTGGGCGCGCCCGAGCTGCAGGGCAATGAACCCAAGCGCGTTTTGCCGGCCCTACAGATGCTGCGCAGCGGCGATTGGCTCACGCCCCAATTGGGCGGCATCAAGTATCTGAACAAACCGCCGCTGATTTACTGGAGCGTGGCCGGCGCCTTCGCCTTGACGGGCCAGACCAGCGAGGGCGTTGCGCGACTGCCGTCGGTGTTGATGGTGCTCCTCTTTGTCAGCCTGCTGGTGTGGCAGCCCTCGCGCTGGTTGCCACTGACCGCCCGGCTGTGCGCCGCCCTGCTGTTCCTGACGATCGTTAGTTTTGTTGAGAAGGGCCGCCAAATTGAGATCGAAGCGGCCTTTGTCAGTGTCACCGGAATCGCCCTGCTCTGGTGGCTGAACGCCTGGACGGCGAGCGAGCGCGGCTGGTCGCTCTGGCTCGGTCCCTGTCTGATGGTGGCGCTCGGTTTGCTGCTGAAAGGACCACTGATTTTGCTGTTTTTTTATGTGCCGGTGGTGTGCGTCGCGGTGGCAGCACGCCGGCTGCGCAGCGTGGTTGCCTGGCAGCATGGCGTGGCGGTGGTGCTCATGCTGCTGCCCTTGATTGCCTGGGTGCTGGCCGCCTTGGCCGGCAATCCGGACATGAACCTGGCGCGCGTCTGGGAAGGCGAGATGGGCTCACGCTATGCCGTCCAATCGCTGGACGTGGCCGGCTGGATCGGCGGCATTATGAAATCTTTTGTTGATTTTATGCCGTGGACGCTTTTATTGCCGATTGTCTGGTTACCGAACGCATTGCAGCGCATGCCCGAGTCACAGCGACGGTTCACAAAAGCCCTGCGCGTGGCGGTTGTGCTCTGTTTTGTGGTGATCAGCAGCATGCCGGGTGTGCGCTCGCGGTATTATATGCCATTGTTCCCATTGCTCTGCTTGCTGCTTGCCACGACGCTCGAGCAATGGGATAGCAATGCAGTTATCCGTTTGGTGTGGCGCCGGCTGGTGGTGATCGTCAGCACGATCGTCGCCGGCATCACGCTGGTTGCGAGTCTGCTGGTACCCACCGGCGGGCTGGTCGCACTGTTGCAGCGCCTGCATATCACGCTGCAGCTGGAGGTCGTGCGCGGCTTGCACGCCTGGCGCTGGCCGCTGATCAGTGTGGTACTGGCACTGGGCGTGTGCGGCGGCCTCTATCGCGCGCGCCGGCGGCTGGTCAGCGCGCAAGACTTGGCGGTTGCCTCCGCGTTACTGGTCATGACCGTCGGGCTGGGCGTGATCACGTACGGCGTGCCCTGCAAACGCCAGTTTGAAGATCGCCGTCCGGCGGGCGCGGCGCTGAATGCCGCCATCAGCACTAATGCGGTCATGTATGTCTATCGGGTCGGATATCAGCCATATTATTATTATGTGGCGCGCCCGATTACGTATCTGTGGAAACGCGCCGAATTGACCCCGGCCCTGCACACGATATTTACGCATACCCTCTTTGTGCCGGAAATCACCAATCAACTGGCGCTGACGCCGGTGACGTGTTCGCGCACCCCGCTCCCCTATCGCCGCGAACCGTACGTGTTGCTGCACCTGCAGCCGCAGCCTTCCGTCGCGCCGCCACTGGCCGCGCCATGACGGCTGCCCATCGCAAGATGCCCTATTCGACCGGCTTGTCCGGCCTCGACACCATCTTGCACGGGCTGCTGCCCGGCGATAATTTGGTCTGGGAAGTGGACGCCATCGAGGAATACATGCGTTTTGTCGCGCCGTTTGTGGCGCATGCCGCGGCACACAACATTCGCATCGTCTACTTCCGCTTTGCCGACCATCCCGCGTTGGTCAATCCGGCGCCGCATGTTGATGTGCACCTCCTCGACCCGCTGATCGGTTTCGAGAAATTTGTCAACGAGATGGTGGATATCATTGACCGCACGGCCGCCTCCTCGTGGTTTGTGTTTGATGGTTTGTCCGGCCTGGCGAATGCCTGGTACAGCGATCGGATGCTGGCCAATTTTTTCCTGGTGATCTGCCCGTACGTGCTGCAACTGAAGTCGCTGGCGTATTTTGGTCTCTTGAAACGCTGTCACTCGAATCACGCCACCGACACCATTTGCGTCACTGCCCAGATCATTCTCGAGGTCTACCGCCATCAGGAGCGGTTGTATCTCCAGCCGCAGAGAGTCGAGCATCGCCACTCGACGACCATGTACATGCTGCATGTCTGGGATGGCGCCGAATTCAGCCCGGTTACCAACAGTGCCACGACGACCGACATTGTCGGCCGGATCGACCAACCGCTGCTGAATTTCACGATTCAACGGTTTGGCGTGTGGACCCGCACGTTTTATGACGCGCAAGCGGTTTGGAGTGCGATTCAGCGCGGCGAACGCCCGCCGGCGGACGCCACGCCATATTTCGAGCACATGCTGCGCATGGTCATCACGCGCGAGCGTCCGTTCATCACCCTGGCCCGCAAATACTTCAATCTCGGGCTGCTGATTGACGTCATGAAGCGCCTGATCGGCTCAGGCTTGATCGGCGGCAAAGCCCGCGGCATGCTGCTGGCGCAGCACATTCTGCAGCGCGATGCCGCGCAATGGGGCCACCTGCTCGAAGCGCATGATTCGTTCTTCATTGGCTCGGATGTTTTTTACACCTATATCATCCAGAACGGTTGCTGGTGGTTGCGCCGCAAGACCGGCAATTTGGAAGACATTCTGGAGCGCACCAAAGAAGCCCGCCGGCGCATTTTAAATGGTGTCTTTCTTGATTATGTGAAAGTCCAATTTCAGGAAATGCTCGAATATTTCGGACAGTCGCCGATTATTGTGCGTTCGAGCAGTCTGCTGGAAGACAATTACGGCAATGCCTTTTCCGGGAAATATGAAAGTGTCTTTTGCGCCAACCAAGGCACCCCGGAACAACGGCTCGAGGAATTTCTGAGCGCCGTTCGCAAAGTGTACGCCAGCACAATGGACGAGGATGCACTGCTGTATCGCGTCCATCATGGCTTGATGTATGAGGACGAGCAAATGGCCTTGTTGGTGCAGCGCGTCAGCGGCGCGCAATTCGGCACGCATTTCTTTCCACCTGCCGCCGGCGTGGCTTTTTCTTACAATCCGTATGTCTGGGACCCGCGCATTGATCCGCATGCCGGCATGCTGCGCCTGGCGTTTGGCCTGGGCACGCGCGCCGTTGATCGCGTCGAGGATGACTACACCCGGATTGTCGCGCTCAACGCGCCCGACCAGCGCCCCGAGAAATCGGCCGAGGATGCGCGCAAGTACACCCAGCGCTATGTTGATGTCGTCGACTTGGCCGACAACCGCCTGACGACGCATGCGCTGCAGGAGATCATGGCCACGCTGCCCGAGTCGTTGCGCGCCCGCTTCGCCGTCAAAGATGACGCGCTGGAACGCCGCGCCCAAGCCTTGCGGATTGCCAACGTCAATCCGTGGCAACTGACCTTTGACCCGCTGCTGCTGGAGAGCGACTTCGCCGTCAACATGCGCAACATGCTCGATACGCTGCAACGCGAGTACGGCTGCCCGGTTGATATCGAGTTCACCGTCAATTTCCCCCGCGAGGGCGGCTATCGCATCAACCTGGTGCAATGTCGGCCGTTTAAAGTACGCATCATGGGCACCGGCGATTTGGGCGTCGTCCCGGACGATATCAGCCCGCAGCGCGTGGTCATGCGCACGCAAGGGCCGATTGTCGGCCAAAGTCTGGCGACGCGCGTGGACCGCCTGATTTATGTGGCGCCGGCGGCCTATACCCAGCTGCGCGAGCAGGATCGTTACGCCATCGCCCATGTGATTGGCCGGCTGACCCATCAGCCGTGCGCCGCGCTGCAACCAGTGATCATGCTGGTGGGTCCCGGCCGCTGGGGCACTAGCACGCCGGCCATGGGCGTCCCGGTCACGTTCAAGGAAATCAACACGGTCTCCATTATTGTCGAGTTGGCCGTGATGCATCAAGGGCTGGTGCCGGACGTCTCGCTCGGCACGCATTTTTTCAATGATTTGGTGGAAATGGACATGCTCTATTTCGCCGTGTTTCCCGAGCGCAGCGGCCATGCCTTTCACGAACCGTATTTCGATGCGGCCGAGAATCATCTGGCCCAGTTGCTGCCCGAAGATGCGTGCTGGGCCGAGACAATCAAGGTGATCGAGTATCCCGGCCAGGCGCGCACCCAAGCCTTGCAGTTGCACGTCGACTCGATGCAGCAGCGCGGCCTGTGCTACCTCAGAACACTAGCCGTGTAGCCGCACAATCTTTGGTGGCGCGCAGACATCTGTCGCGGCAGATTCGCGACGCGGAGGTCGCTCCCACTTCGCAGAGGTGCGGCGGTGGTCAGTGCGTCGGTACGTCGGTGGCAGCATTCGCGACGCGGAGGTCGCTCCCACATTGCAGAACCGTGGCAAGATGCCGCGTCTATGCGCGGAACCCTAGCGCCGCCCCGCGCGCCGCATGGCCGCCATACCTGCCATCAGCACCGACCACACCAGCAGCGCCGGTTCCGGTATCTGCGTGCTGAATCCGCCAAAGTGCGCGCCGGAGCCATAGCCCGCATAGACGCCCACCTTGCCGGCCGCAATCGTGCTGTCGCTGCCATTCACCCGGCAGATCTCGACATCGCCGGTCAGCACAATGCCTCGATACGTGCCGTTGTTCAGCGTCAATACCAAGCGGTAGACTGCCATCGCATCGAATGCCATGCCGGCATTGTTGGTAGCGAGGACTGACTCCGTCGCACCCTGCCAGCGCGCCATGACCAGTTGCATGGTGGACGCATTGGTGATCGTCAGCGTATAATATTCTTGCGTGCCGCCGGCGCCGAGGTGATAGCACGCAATGATGCCGGCGCGTTGGTAGGGCTGCGCCGCCCACGCCTGCACTTCCAGTGCGACTTCCACTGCGCCGTACTCAGGATTGCGCACGCCATCGGTCAGCACCCGCGCCCCCGCCGCCGGGGCCGCGCCATTGGTCCACCAGTACGCGTCGCTAGCCACATACCACACGCCGCCCGACAGGGCCGTCGCATACAAGGCCGCGTCCGCGGCAGCAGTGAAGGTAAGATTGGTGAAGCTCGGCAACCCATCGCCAGTGCTCTTACTCGCACTCGCGGCGGCGGCGGAATAATACGGATAGTTGCCGCCGCCCTGGTCGTCCAGCGACCACAGCTTGTAGTGATACAAGGTGTTATATCCCAAGCCTGCATCCGTCAATGACATGTTTTTGCCGTGATACACGATCGTGCCGCCTAAGGCGCTGCTGCCGTCGGCATAGGTCGTGCCGTCAACCGGATCGTAAAACGAACCGCTGGTGTTGCGCACCAGCATCACGCCCGTGCCGGCATTGTTGGTCATCCAGGCCAGATCCAGCGCATCAACATGCGCCACGACGGTCAGCGCTGACGGCGCGTCAAACGGCAAGGTCGTGGTATTCGCTGTTGCGCCGGTCAATGAATAGTTTGTCGCCGCATTGACCGACCAGGTCTTATAGTAGTGCGCGCTGGCGGGCGGGCGATTGGTGTCGCTCGCCCAGGTGGCCGCGCCCTGATAGATAACGCTCCCTCCAGCACAGGTTTGGCCGGCGCTATACCACGTGCCATTGGCCGGCGCGCCAAACGTGCCACTGGCGTTGCGCACCAGCACGACGGCGTCATTGGACGCATTCTTGTTCCACGCCAGATCCACGCGGTGGGCAAAGGCAGTGCAGGTCAGCGCGTCCGGCGCACCGGGCGTGATGGGCGCGCCGACAATGATGTAACTCGTTTTGATGGTCGTCGCAACACTCGCCCCATTACTGATTACCAGTTTGACCGCATACGTGCCCGCGGTGGGAAACAGATAATCTGGGTTTTGATCACTGGTCTCGATACTGCCGTTGTTGTCAAAATCCCAAGACCACGCAGTGGGATTGCCCGGCGAGGCGTCGGAAAAGTGCACCGCCAGCGGCGCGGGGCCGTTGGTCGGCGTGGCCGAGAATGCTGCCTGCAGCGGATTGGAGTAACCCACTGCGCAGAAAGTATCCCAGTGCACATCGTGTTGCGATGTCCCCAATTTCTCATAGATGGCGAACGAATCAATCGGCGCGCCGGCCGTGCCGGTCAAGGTACCGCTGCGCGTGTCCTTATTGTTGCTGTCGTTGTCGTCCGTGACGGTAAAGGTATACGTGTTGCTGGCCGGATTGAGCGCAATGACGAAATGGTAGATATGGTTCTGGGTATAGGTCACGGACGCTTTATGGTCGCTGCCATCATACCAATACAGGTTGGTGTTGGCGCTGTCGCTGCAGGCAAAAAACAGCGCCAGGCGTTGGCCGGCCGAATGATCGGCGCTGTTGCCGTTGCGCAGAACAAAGGCGATGCGCGCTTCAGTCCAGCTCCACAGATTGGCCGAGCCACGCACGGTCACGCTTACCGTGCTCTCGTTCGTCAGCGCCAGTGCCAGGCTGCGGCGCAACGAATATTGTTTACTGACATCCGCGGCATTGGCCCATACCCCCAGGCAATGCGAACCGGCTATTTCTGTGCCGCTCCACCACGTGCCGCCGTCGGTCAAATTGCCGGCTTGCCAGACGCCGAAGCCACTGCCGCCATTGTTGCCGATGATACCACCCGCATACGCTGCTGAACTTTCCATGTCATCCCATGCATTCGTCGCGCGATAGGCCACCGAGATATAGCGCTGTTTGGTGTTAGTCGCGGTCGCAAAGCCATCATACACAACCAGTCGCACTGTGTAATCGCCATTGCCCGCATAGGTGTGCACCGGATGGGCATCGCTGGCGGTCGTGCTGTCGCCGAAGTCCCAGCGATACGAAACGATCGCGGCCGTGCTGGTGCTGGCCGTATTGGTGAAATACACCGTCAAGGGCTCGGCACCAAGCTGCGGCGTGGCAATGAAGTTGGCCTGCAAGCTCGTGCTTTCATTCGCATCCGCATAAATGATCGCGGCCGCACTGCCGTCCGCCCAGTACTGCACCCACACCCGGCGCGTGCCGCCCACACCGGCCAGTGTCCAGGTTGACACATTGGTATACGTCGTCCAGGCGCCCCAGGTCGTGCCATCATTGCTGCAGCGGAACCACGCGGCGCCTGTGGCTTTGTGCGTCAGCGTGACATGCACATTATTGTAGCCGCCGCCGTCATTAATCAAGGTGGCATCGCTGGCCAAATCATAGTTGACCACCGGATTGGTGGTTGACCCGATCCGGATGCGCGCGGCGTAATTGGCAAATAAGTGCTGATTGTTGGCTGTATCATAGGCATTCGTCAAAACACTAATATAATTAATCCCGTCTGCCAAGGGGGTCGGACTCGCGTAGGCCAAGGTGGTGTTGCCGTTGTACAAAGACAAGTGCGCTGGATTGACCGGTTGATTGTTGATCCGGAATGCGTTGGTCAATGCACCCCACGCCATCGGTTTGCTGAACGTCAGGATAATATTGGTCACCGGCGCGGCCGGCCAGGCATCGTGGGCGGGCGTCATGCTCTCGACCACCGGATCCAGCGTGCGCAGATTGGTTTGATCGACCCAGATTTGCAGGCCATAGCCAATGCAACTGCCCGACATGTTCCCGCCGGTGATCGTGGCCGTTTCGCTGGTGTTCATCACATTCACCACCACCGTTCCATCCGCCCAGCCCGTGGCCATGGGACCATACGTCTGCGAACCGCTCCAGGTGTTAAACACGGCCAGCACCCAATTGGTTGCCGTGCCCCACACGCGCGTAAAGGCATAGACGCCGTTGTCATTGTTGTTCTGGTGCCAGCGCTCATACAATTCGTCGGTTTGCCAGAGCGCCGGATACAGCCGGCGATAGTTGGCGATCTTCGCGATCCATTGATAGTTCTCGTGGCACATGTTGAAATTGTTGACGCGGGCGCGGTTGGTCACGCCGCCGTCGGTCACATAGGCGGCGCTGACCATGTAATCTTCGCGCACATTCTTGTCGCCGTCAAAGGCGGTCTTGAAGCCCTGCTCGTCACCGTGATATAGACAGGGAATACCCGGCCAGGTGAGCACAATGCCGGACGCCAGGCGCGTCTTCGCGTCGCCGTCGGTCCAGGTCGAGAGGCGCGGCTGATCGTGATTGTTATAGAACGTCAACATGGTGTACTTGGTTAGATTGTCGGCCCAGTCGTTGAAATCATAACTGGCTTTGTAGGCGTCGTAGGTGTTCTTCAATTTGCTGAGATTGCCGTTGTTCTGGTCCGCAACAGCCGGGCGGAAAAAATCAAAGTACGCGCGGTAATCCACGCCGGAGTTCAGGCAGAAGTCCGTGCCATTGGCATTCTTGCCGGTCATTTTTTTGGCATAATCAAACGAGGTGAAATATTCGCCAAACATGAAGAAGTTGCTTTTCGCCACATAGTCGCGGCCGTAGACGCGTGAGGCCGGGCACCACTGTTGGAAATAGTAGACCAGCATTTCCATCGGTGTGTCTTCGCGAATCGCGTCAATGTCCTGACGCATCAGGGCTTTGAAGCCGTCAAGATGGCTGGCAATGCAACTGGCGCGCTCGGTGGCGAAGTCATCATAGCCCACGCCGGGAAACTCGCCCAGCCATTGTTGCCATGAGCTGTCAAACGAGCAGTTGCCGTTGTGATGGAAATCATCGGCGAAAAAGCCGCCCGTGCCGCTATCCGAGACGGGGTTGCCGCTGGTGTCGTAGTTGCTGCCGTAGTTGCCGATGGATGAATAGGTGTTGTTGACGGTGTAATCGAGATGCGTTTCGCTGTTGGTGTAATAGTGCAGCGTGTGTTCGTCCGCATGCATGTGAAACGTTGGCCAGTCGTACAGCCCGCCGGAACCATACAGCAAATTGCCGCCGTGATTCGACACTTCATCGATGCAGAGGTACAAGTCGTTTTGGTGCAGCGCGTCGGCCATGTTGCGGAAATCGGTCACGGTGCCCCAGCGCTGGTCGAACAAGGTCCGGTCGATCTGGCCGTAGCCATGATAGTCATTCCACTTGTTCTGAAAGACCGGTGAAATCCAGATCATATCGACGCCCAGGCCCTTCAGGTAGTCGGTCTTGCGGCGCACACCCTCGAAATCGCCGCCGTGCCGCAAGGAGCGGTCTTTCACATCGTAACCGCCATAGGCCAGTTCATTATTGGTGGGACAACCGTCAAAGAAGCGGTCGGTCATCAATTGGAAACAGACGGTCGAACGCCAGTCGGACTTCGAGGGACGATAGACATGCCCAGTCCAATTGCTGCGCGTGTTCCACGCTTGATTGGCCGCTGTCAGCGGCGCGCCGGACATGTGCTGCACCAACAAAACGGCAAAGACAACATAGCCTGCACAGGTACGCATGCGGATCTCCATACTTAACTGACATAGCCCCATTGGGCGATGAAAAGGACGGCATTGGTGCGCACGGTTTGCTGCGTGTGCTGCCGGACGGTCTGCTGCAATTGCCGCGCGGCATTTGCCGCACGCTCTTCGACACGGTCGGCCAGACTGGGTGGACCGCAGGCGCGCACGATGCCGTCGTGTTGCTGATAATAGACAACGTTGCGCGCAAACTGCTGCGTGGCATTGGTGCCGCACTGCGCCAGCGTGGCAATGATCACGCCGGCGTCAAAGGGTTCCCACAGACGATGCTGCTGCGCGCCGAAATAGACATACGCGCCAAAGCCGCCCCGGCAGGGCGCGAGTGGCTGCGTGCTGCGACCGGCGACCGTGGTGTTGGTGACCGCGCCATAGCGTTCGGCGCGGCACAGATACTCAAGCTCGACGCGCGCCGTCGTCACCGTCGCGCCCTGGACCACCTGCGGCACAAAGACGAACAGGCAATTGGTGTAATAGCAATGCCAATTGGTTGCCCGGGCCGTGTTGGCGGCGAGCAGCAGGACAAGCGCACAGATGAACAGAGGTGGTCGCATGCTAAACTACCATATTCGTAACGTTATTATAGCATATTCGCAGTGCGCCCACAAGCACCGCTGGCGGCGTCATAGACATCGGATTTGTCGGGGCATGTGTTTGGAAAACTTATGCACCGCGCATGGTTTTATGGAGCCGCTTCCCGCGGCTTTGTTTCACGCGAACCCAAATGGCATGGCTGGTCGTCTGCCTGCGGTTTTATGGTGGTGCAAGGCCCAGAGCAGCCAGCCACGACACGATTTCCAGCATGGCCTCGCTCGCCGGCCGGAACACGTCGAACAGCCTCTCACAACAGGCTGGGTACTGGCGTGCAATCACCATAAGAGCCAGCAGCAACATATAACTCGACAGGTTTGCCATGATAACCCACGCGCGCATGAATTTTCTTTTGGGAACACTCGCGCGCTGGCTGCTCTCTGTGTGCCCTATGCCACCGCCGCACTGACCAGCCGGCCTGCTGCTCTTTCACCAACGGGCGGCAACCATCGCGGCACGGAGATCACTCCCAGGCTCCACGTCAAGATTGTTCACACGCTTGCATTGCTTACTTTCTCCATTCATCCAAGCTTCCATCCTTCCATCACGCCCGCATTTCAGAGATAGAAGCCGCCGCCGGCGCGGCTCTCGCCCACCGCGCTGACCCGGATCGCCGGCCGGTCGTGCAACGGGCATTCGTGCTGGCACAGGCCGCAGCCAATGCATTTGGCCGGGTCGATATACGGACGGCGCAGTCGCAGCCGCGTGCCGTCCGGCATCACTACTTCTTCCTCAAGCGTGTAAATCGCCTTGGGCGAGACCGGGCAGACTTCCTGGCAGACCAAGCAATTGCGCATCATCGCCCACGGCAGGCAGCGGCCACGATCAAAGAACGCGGTGCCAAGTTTGATCGGCTTGCCGTCCGGCTGGCCGAGCTTTTCGGCAATGGTCATGCGCCGGATCGCGCCGGTCGGGCAGACTTGGCTGCACAAGGTGCAATTCAACTCGCAATAACCATAGGTCATGTTCAGCACCGGCGTGAGCAAGCCTTCCACGCCGGCTTCCGACAAGGCGGGCTGCAGGACATTGGTCGGGCAGACTTTCATGCATTGGCCGCACTTGAGACAGCGTTCCAGAAAATCCGCTTCGGGCAGCGCGCCGGGCGGACGAATCACGGCCGGCGCACCGCGTCCACGGCCAAGGCCGGGCAGGCGCAGCGCCGCGATCGCGGCAATGCCGCCGCCCAACGCACCGAGAAACATGCGTCGGGTTAGGTCGGGTGCCGACGCATTTTTTTGGCGGGTGCGCAACATGCCCCAGGTCAGCGATTTTTCCGGGCAGCGCGCCACGCAGTTCCAGCACAGAAAACACTCATGCTGGCGCAATGTCGTGCTCGGCGCGCACGCGGCCGGACAGACACTCTCGCACAAGCCGCAGTTCGTGCAGGTGTGGGTGTCGCGCACAATGCCGAAGGGCATCCAGCGCGCTGCCGCGCCGAGCAGTGCGCCGAGCGGGCAGACATAGCGGCACCAGAAGCGCGGGCGATATGCGTTAAGCAGCAGCAGGCCGACAAACACGCCCGCGATCAGCGGCGCGCCTTGAAAACAGCGCACCGGCACGCTGCGCCCATACATATGCCGCGCGTCACCGACCAGCGGCGCCAGAAACGTAGCCGTGCTGCGTGTCAATAATGCGATTGGATCAAACCAGCCGATTTGCAGCATGCCCCATGTGGCACAGACCAACAGAAGCACCAGCAAAACATATTTGTACACTTGCGCCGTGACATAGCGATTGCGCTCGATCCGGGCTTTGACCGCGCGCGGTTCGAACAGCCAGCTCATGCATTGCAACATCGCGCCGAGCGGACACAGCCAGCCGCAGAAGAAGCGGCCGAACAGTGCGGTCAGCGCCAGAATGCCGAAGCCAATCCAGATCGTGTGCGCGACATTCCACGAGGCCAACAGCGCACCGATGCCGTTCAGCGCCGAACTGTCGAGAAACAAGGTGACCGGATAGCCCTTCAGCCGACCTTGTGCGGTAAGGTAGATCAGCACGCCGAACAGCGCCAGGAAGAACACTTGATAATAGCGCCGCAGGGCCTTCATGCGCGCACCTCTTTCATGATCCGCAGTTTTGCGCGATCCAAGACGCCCACGCCCAGTTGCGCGGCCAGGCCCAGATAGGCAACCTCTTGCGGCGCGAGGCCGAGCAGCTCGGCGCCGAACGTGTCCAGCGCGACTTGATCGGTGCCGACTGCGACCACATTGCCGGGCATGACATCGGCCGCGCTGCCGCCGGTCGGCCCGTTGCGCACCAGCATGCGCATGCCGTCCAGCACGACCAGCGTGGGTGTGATGAATTGCGCCAGATCGGCAATGGCCTCGTGAATGGATTGATGCAAGCGACTGCGCGCGTTGCCCAGAAAGCCGTACCAGTTTTTCATGGTCAATGATGCGCCGCAAAGATTGTGCGACTTGACGGTTGGCACGCCAATCACCTTGGTGGCCCAGACCAGCGGCGTGGCCAGAGCATCCCACGCAGTGATTTTTTGGGTGCCGATGCGGGTCATGCGGAAGAGCGCCGGTGCCGGCAGCCACAGCTCGCCGCCGGCCTTGATGGTCGCGTCCTTGAGTCCGGACTTGACGAAACAGCCTTCGGCATCATTGATCGGATTGTCGGTCACGCGCACCATTGCGCCCGTCGCGACACACAAGCGCACCACTTCGCCGAGGACCTCGGGCGAGGTCGTCGCGCCCAGATGCGGCGGCCGGTCAAACGCGCAGTTGGGCTTGACCAGCACCCGATCGCCGGGCTTGACAAAGCGCTGCATGCCGCCCAGTTCAGCCACGGCGGCGCGCACCAAGGCCGCGCCGTCGGTGCCGCGCGCAATCACCATCTCGGACGCCGTGCCGGGCACAGCAAAGGGCGTGATGGTCGTCAAGGTGCGCGACGGGGGCACCAGGCGACGATTGCGGAAAACCCAGCCGGCACCGCCGCTCAACGCCGCCAACGCGGCCGCGCCCGCCGCGCGTTGCAGCAGTTCACGCCGGGTCCATGCGGCAGGTGGCGGTGTTTCTTTCATGGGGTCGGGCCGCGCTGCAGGTGGTGCTGCAGCGCGTGCCAGTGCTGGGTGAGCGCCGTGTGCGAGCCGGCGTCGCGAATGCCGTAGATAATAGTGTTGGTGCGCGCCAGTAATTCCCAAGCGCCGAGCATCTGGCCGCCGACGGCATAGTCATTGGTGAACATATCCGTGGCACCAAACGTGCGCAGCTCCTCGGTGTAACGCCGCACAACATCTGCGGCCCCCGCATGATTGCTCAGCGTCGCAATGAACCACGTCGCGGACTCCTCCTGCAGGACGGCTTGGGCACTGTAGATGCGCGCCAAACTTTGGTAGCCGAAGGCATCGGCTTCGCTATATTCAAGGGAGTCGGCCGCCACGGCCGGGTGGCGCAGATACGTGCTGGGATCGATCTCGTCGGCGACCGCCGGCAGCAACGCGATGATGCGCGCGGTCAAGTCGGTGACGCTCGACGGCGGTGCGGCAGGCTGCACTGCGATCAATTGGCCATAGGCCGCACCGTGCAGGAAAAACAGAGTGCCTGGCGTGCCGCGGATATGCGGCTTGAGCGAAAAATGCTGGTTGGCGCCGTTGGCCTCGGCCAGAAACGCGCCGCGCGCGCCGGTGGCATCATTCATCACATAGAGATATAAATCCCACGCGCCGGCGGGCGACGACCAGCCGGCATACAGCAAGCCGCGCGCGCCAAATTGCTCATAAAACGAGGCACGGCCATCAATGCGCTCGAACATGCGCTCGGCCGGCAGCCATTCGAGCGCGGGCGTCTGCCACACCCCCAGTACCTTTGGCAACGTCACGCCGGCGGTGGCAACTTCCGCATCGGCCGGCGGAGTGAAGTAAGCCGGATCAGCCTGTGCGCCACGCCACACCACCCAGCCCGCAATCAGCGGCGGCAGGCAGAGCAGCAGGAGTTTTAGTATGCGGGCAGCGGCAGTCAGTTTTCAGTTTTCGGTTTTCGGTTTACAGCATTCCGCGTCGAATTCCGCGCCTTGAAATGCCGAATCACGCCACCAGCGTGGCGGTGCGGCGCAGATGCGCGGCAATCGGCACGCCGCGCGGGCAGGCCCGTTCACATGCGCCGCACTGCGTGCAGGCCTGCGGCAATTGCCCGGCCGCCAGTCCTGCCAGCGTGTCCCGCGCCGAGACTAGATCATCGGGCCGGGCCATGTAATAGTCCGAGCAGCGCACCAGATCATTGACGGCCACACCGTGCGGACATGCCGCGGTGCAGGCGCCGCACATGGTGCAATGGCCGGTCATGGCTGCGCCGGCGAGTTGGGCAATTTCCGCGCGCGTTGCCGCCGTCGGCTTCTCGGCCGCCGCGCGCAGCATGTTGTCAATTTCGGCCAGCGAGGTCATGCCTTTGCTAATTGTCTTGATCGCCGGCTCGGCCAGATACAACGGCACGCTTTTCAGATAGGCCTCCTGGCCAAGCTGGCCGCGCGATTTCATCAACATGAAGCCGACATTCTGTGCTTTCGCCTGCGCGAACGCCTCGGCAAATTCCTTCTCCTGGCTGATGTTGTAGGCCGGCATCAATACTTCGTAAAACTTCTGCTTCAATGCCTCGAGGCAGCAATTGAGCACGTCGCCATGCGCGGTCAGGCCGATATGTTTGAACTTGCCGGCCTTGATCCAGCGCTCGGCGCCTTTGGCGTATTTCTTGTCCTTGACTTCCTTGGCATTATGCAGATTGAACAAGGCCAGTGGGACGGATTCCACGCCGAGTGCCTTCAGCGCGTTATCCATGGCGCGATCATCATCCGGCGCCCACGTGATCTTCAGTGCCAGAATGGGTTTGTCCGGCATGTCCTTGATGGCGCTCGCCACATTCTTGATGGACTTCCCGCCGGCATATTCGGTCGAGGTGTGAATAAAATTGATGCCTTTCGAGACGGCATAGCGAATGACCGCGGGCGCCTGGCCCGGGCCCGTGCCAAGTGCGATGACGCTGACCGGCAGGCCGGTGCTGCCGAGCGCGCGTTGCGCCAGTGCGGGCGTGGCCGGCGCGGTGGCCTTGGCGGCGCGATTGCTGAGCGCAGCGGCAGCGCCCGCTGGTACTGCAGCCGCTAAGGCCAGCAAGCCGCTGGACGTGAGAAACTCGCGGCGAGATACCGATGACGTAGACATATGAACCTCTTTTTGAGGGTGAACCAAGATCAATGGGTATAGTATAGCACAAGTTTATATGAGGCGCAACCACGAGCGTGTTAGCCTGGCAATTCCGCAACACCCGCACTTGACGCACTCACGGGGTTTTTGCTATAGTATCGTGAAGGTACGCACGTGCCTTCACCTGTCAGTAACCTGTGCACACTAGCACACCAACGACAAGGAGATGCGATGGCGCATGTCATCAGCAACGAATGCGTTGCCTGCGGTATGTGTGAACCGGAATGCCCTGTTCAGGCGATTGCCGCGGGTGATCCGGTCTACACGATAGACGCCGAGAAGTGCACTGATTGTGGCAAATGCGTGGATGTTTGCCCGGTCAGCGCGATCAACAAGAAGTAAGCACGCAACGACGCACGTATGATGGGGCGGGGATCACAGGATCTCCGCCTTGTCTGTTTTTCCCATGATGGTTATCCGATGATCATTCTGCGCGCGGCCGGCATTCGCAAAGAGCTGGGCGAGCGCGTCCTTTTGCGCGAGCTGACGCTGCAGATCAATACCGGCGACAAGCTCGGGTTGATCGGCGCCAACGGCTGCGGCAAGACGACCTTGCTGCGCATCTTGCTCGGGCTCGAAATGCCGACGGCCGGCAGTGTGACGGTAGCGGATACCGTACGCATCGGCTATGTGCCGCAGCATGTCTGCGTCAACGACGACGAGACGGTGGCGGATTATGTGCTGGAGGATTGTCGGCGGTGCGGCACGCAGTTGCGCGCCTGTGAAGAGCGCATGGCGCATGCCACTCCCGCCACGCTCGACAAAGCCATGCGCGACTATCAGGCGGCGCGCGACGCGTTTGAACTGGTGGACGGCGATCATGCCGAAGCGCGCGCGCAGCGCATGCTCGAGATATTTGGTTTGCGCGCGCACTGGGCCCAAGCCGTCGTGGCCCTTTCCGGCGGCGAACAGAATTTGGCGGCCTTGACCAAGGCCCTCCTGGCGCGCCCGGAATTGCTGGTGCTCGACGAGCCGGCCAATCATCTCGATTATGTCGGCATTGCCTGGCTCGAGGACTTTCTGGCCAGCTATCGCGGCGCCGTCTTGCTGGTTTCGCACAATCGCTACTTGCTGGATCGCGTCACCAATGGCATTGCCGAGATCACCCAGGGCGCGCTGACGCGCTACCGCGGCAACTACTCGGCCTATCGCGAACAAAAGCTGCGCGCGCAGCTCAGTCAGCAACGCGCGCATGCCACGTATCAAAAACAACTGGTGCGCGTGCAGGCGCTGGTGCAGCGCTTCGCCGATCTGGCCCGGGTGCACAGCTCGTGGGGCACCCGCTATCGCGCGCGCCAGTCACAGTTGGCCCATTTGGAGGCCCAGGCCGTCGCCGCGCCCGCGGCCACCGTGCGCAGTGCGGCGATGCGCTTCGGCGCCCAGGCCACCCATGCCAACATCGTCCTGCGCGTGCAGCACTATGAGAAGAACTATGGCGCGCGCGTGTTGCTGCACAAGGTCACGTTCGCGCTGACTTCCGGCGAGCGTGTCGCGCTGGTCGGGCCGAACGGCTGCGGCAAAACCTCGTTGTTGCGCGACATCATTGCCCACGCGCATTGGGACAACCCGGTCTTGCGCATTGGCCCGAGCATTTCGGTCGGCTATTGCGCGCAGCAGCAGGAAGTGCTGAATCCCGCCTTCACGTTGACGCAGGTGTTGATGGCGGCCGGCGCCGCCTCGCGCCAAGAGGCGTACAACATGCTGGCCCGTTTTCTCTTCCGCGGCGATGACGTGGAAAAACAGGTGTGCCAACTCTCAGGCGGCGAGCGCAATCGGCTGCAACTGGCGCGCCTGATGCAACTCAATCCGAATTTTTTGATCCTGGACGAGCCGACCAACCATCTCGATATTGACACCTGCGAGGCCGTCGAAGCCGCGCTGGATGACTATCGCGGCACGCTGCTGGTCGTCTCGCACGACCGCTATTTCCTCGACACGCTGGTGGCGCGCGTGCTGGAAGTGCGTGAACAGACGATTGTCTCGTATCCCGGCTCGTATTCCGAATTCTGGCATGAACGCACGGCGCGCGCCGGCGCGCCGCCCGAACGCGCAGACAAGCCTTCGCGGGTGGCCACGCCGCGCCCGGCCGCGCCCGCGGCCCGCAAGAAAATGTCGGCCAAAGCGCACGCCGCACTCGAACAGCAGATTCATCAGCTTGAACAGGAGCGCGGCGCAACCGAGCGCGGCGCCGCCGATGCCTATGCCGCCGGCGAGCATCAGCGTGGCCAGTCTCTGGTCGCGCGTGTGACAGTGCTCTCTGGCGAAATTGACGCGCTCTACGAGCGCTGGCTGGCCACCCAGGAGGAACTGCCATGACGACGTCCACACCACCGCCTTCACCGCTGCAACGCGCTTTGGCCGCACTGTGCGTGACCTGCCCGGCCTGCCGCCGCGCGCGGCGGCAGCAACGCGGGTTTGCCTTCTGGTTTGTCCGCCACGTTGAAACGCACATGTGCCCGTGTTGCCGGGCGTACGAGCGGGTTTACGGCCGCAAAGCGCACGAGCCAGGGCCGGATCAACCCCGCTGACGGCGATGACGTTTTCCCGCGAATATGCTGACGCCAGCCGGGCCGCGCTTGACCATGCCTTGCTCAATATTCCGGCCTATGCGCCGTGGCGCGCGTGTGATCCGGGCGGTGATACCGATATTGACCGTCGCTACCGCGCCATGCCGGCGCTGACCAAGGCTGATCTGCGCCAAGCCAGCCCGCACAGTTTTGTGCCGCGCACGCACGACCTTCAGGCCGGCATCACCAGCGGCGCGGTCGAATGGGTGCATACCAGCGGTACGACCGATGAATGCATAACCAATGTGTGGCATCAGCCGTGGTGGGATGCCAGCGAACGCGCCTCATGGCAATTGAACGCGCACACCGCTCGCCTGCCACTCGGCGCGCATCGTGAGGCGCTGCTCACCAGCGCGCGCAGCGTCGGCGTGCTCAATGATGCGCGCGACCTGACCATGGCCGAGCGGCGCGACGGTCGTTTTCTGTTTCTCAACGAAAAGAGCGCGCCATCCTTGTGGACGCCCGCGCTCTGCCAGCGCATGCTGGATGAGCTCGCAGAATTCCAACCCCTCGTGCTCGAAGCCAATCCATCGTATCTGGCGCGCCTGGCACGCTTCGCCGCCGCACATCAACTGCGTGTGTGGCAGCCGGCGTTGATCATTCTGACCTACGAACTGCCGACCCACGCCGCGTGCGCCGTCATCCGGCGGGTCTTCTCGGCGCCGCTCGTCAGCTCCTATGGCACGACCGAAACCGGCTATGTCTTCATGCAATGCGAGCACGGCTGTTTTCACCACAACACGGCGTTTTGCCGGGTGGATTTTTTGCCGTGCAGCACCACGCAGGGCGGCCCGCTGCTCGGCCGCATGTTGGTCACGCCTTTTCACAATCCGTGGTGTCAATATGTCCGCTTTGATGTCGGCGATCTGATCCGGCTGCGGCGCGACGGTGACTGCCCGTGCGGGCGCACGCACGGCTTCGTCGCCGACGCAATTGAGGGCCGCATCAAAAATCTGACCACCACCGTCGCGGGCCGGGCCGTGACGGAAGCGCAGCTGGATGCCGTCGTGGCACGTTGCCCCGGCGTGTTTGACTACCAACTGCAGCAGCACGCGCCCGGACAGTATGCCATTGCGATTGTCAGTGAACCGGATGCGCCGGGCGATATGCGTGGCCAGGTCGAAGGCGCATTGGGCGGCTTGTATGGCGCCGGCGTGCAGGTCAGTGTGACGAGCGTGGACGAGCTCACCCCGAGTGCCTCCGGCAAATTCCGCCGGGCCGCGGCAGCGCATGCGTTCGCAGCAGAAGAATTATAGAGCAGAACCGCGGCTGCAAGGCTGATTGATGCTGATCGCGGATGGCATTGTGGGGGCGGCGTTGTGGGGCGAGTGCGGCGCGCAACGGTGCCCCGCAGGGGCCGGGCATACCAGCCCAGGGCAACGCCCTGAGTACCGGCGCATCCCGCGCAGTCACACCCAGTGGCGTGGATTCCGCCAGCGGCGGGATGATCCGACATTCGGTGTCGGCGCAGATGCGGCAGATGCGCGGCGCGGCAACGACAGCCAGGTGCCGCCAACGCCACGTGGATCTCAGTGCGAGTGGCTAGATCTGGCGGGACGCCAGGATGCCGCAGGTGCGACTGTTTTATGCTATACTAGTAGTGAATTGACTTGACTTAACCACCACGCGCCTGCGCTGGTTGCCTCACCGATCCTCGGCATTACTTTGGCACATGCACTGAGACTATTTCTGCGGCGATGGGTGCTGCGGTACGCGGGTTGCGTGATGGGCGTCTGCCTGCTGGCGGCGCCGGCGCTGGCGGCCAGTGTCATCACCGCCGTCACGTTCAACGTCCACGAGGCGCTCAGTACCAGCACGTCCGGCGCGTTTCATGCCACTGGCCGCATTCTGCGCCATCTCAACGCTGATGTCTACACCATGCAAGAGCTGCCGGCGGCGGCCGATGCCATCCAGTATGCCCGCCTGCTGCGCGACCAGTACCTGACCAACTACTACTTGGTGCGCAGCGGCAACCATGACAACGCCAATCGCCAGGCGATTTTCAGTCGCTATCCGATCATTGATTTCGATGATGTCGTCACCAACACCTGGGTAACGACCGGCAATCCCATTGATGATTACACCAACAAATTCACGCGCGAGTTGTTGTGGGCGCGCGTGCGCCTGCCGGCGGCCGACCCGCTTGACATCTTCAGTGCGCATTTGAAAGCGACCGGCAGCAGCGGCACGGATCCCTTCTACGACCCGCGCCGCCGCGAAAACGAGGCGCGCATGATCCGCGCCTGCCTGGCCCAGCGCGCGGCCAGCGCGCCCGCTGAACAAGTCCTGCTGTGCGGCGATATGAACACCGACAACGAGACGCCGGCGCACGGCCAGGCGGTCGCCATCCTGAGCGACGGCAGCGCACAGGTACGCTTGACCACCACGCCGGTCAACCCCGTCACCGGCCTCAAGAACACCTATTATTGGGGCACCAATCGCTTCGACTATCAATTCCCCAACCCGCGCCTGACCAACACGCTCCAGTTTGTCTTTCGGACTGATGTTGGGACGCCACCCGCCGGGCTGAATTGGTTGGATAGCATTCACGCCTCGGACCATTATCCGGTGGTGTATCGCTATGCCCTGACGACGCCCGTGCCATTGGCGCGCACCTGGGTGCTGCTCAGTGAAGTGAATGTCTGGCGCAGCCCCGACAAATCCAATGAATTTGTTGAATTGTACAATGCCGGCACCAGCGCGCAAGACTTGCAGGGCTGGGGCATTGGGAGACCGGGCAGCAGTCGCAGCGTGATTGCAGCCGCGCCGGCACTGCTGCAACCCGGTGACTACGCCTTGCTTCAGATCGGCGATCCGACTTGGTCAGAGGCATCGTCCGCCGACGATCATCTCCTGCGGTTGTACATCGCCGCCGCTGAGTTGCCATTCAACGGCACGGCCGACCAACTTGTGCTCAGCAACGCGCGCGGTCATTTTGTGGATGCCATCCTGTGGAACAATAATGGCACCCAAACGACCTTGGCGGACGACTTCAATGTGCTGAGCGAGTACATGTGGCGTTATGCCATGGTTACCAATGCAGCCGGCTACAACGCCCACACGGTGCGCACGCCCGGCGGGCAGACAGCCAATGGCCGCGCACTGTATCGTTATTTCGATCCGCACGGTGGTGGCTATCTTGAATCCGATCAGACCAATGATTGGCGCGTCGAGGAAAATACGCTGGGCACACCCGGCAGCATTAATCCTGATTTCCCGGAGCCGGGTGGCGTGCTGGCGCTGGCATGCGTGCTTGCCCTGAGGCTGGTGCGCCGCTGCGCCTGATCTGCTATAAAGACAGCGACCGCCGCGCTGCGAAGCTGCTGCATATGCTGCACTCGCCGCACGGAGGCGGCTCCCATCCCGCCGTTGGCGGGACTGACCCAAGGCCAGCGGCAGCAATCGCCGGGTGGAACCGGCTCCCACTCTCCAGAACGCGGCAGCCGCTTCAGCGCGCCCACCGGGACAGGCTGATGCGCTGCGGCGCCAGCACGGCCGCGCTGTTGGTTATCAGATAAGCAATCCGCAGCGTTGTTGGCTGTGTTGCCATGGGGGTGAAGGCCAGCGTCACGTGGCCCGGCAAGTACATTCGATTGCTGACTACCAGGTGCAGCGACACGTCACACAGCATATTGCTGGCGGTGCCGCACGCAAAAAAGTTGCTCAGCGCGGGCGCGCCCGCGATCCGTGCGCTCTCGCGCTCGATCGCGTGCCAGAAGCCGCGCCATTCGTTGGAGAAGCAGCGCGCGAACCAGTTCGTCGCGACCGGTTGGTCTGTGGCGGCATAGCGCCGGCTGGTCTCGCTTTTGGTGCGGACCAGTGGCGCCCAGATGCCCGCCAGCCGCAGCTGCGTCCCCGTCACACACAGGTCCAGCACTGGATCGTCCGGCCGGCTGTGAAAGCGGGCCTGCACGTCAAGCCGACTATGGGCCGTGCCATCCAGTTCTGCGCCACAGCACAGCTGCCACGCATCTTCGTTTTCCACCACCGGCGCGCGAAAATCACGCACGGAACAATACCCGTTGCTGAGCGTCCACAGGTGCGCCCCGCTCTCGCGGGCATGGCACACGATCGTGGCGTTGGTCACCAACAGCTCCGGCACCGCGATCACGGTTGGCCCTTCGTCATGGACCGTGACGCCGTGCAGCTCGGCCGTCTTGTGCAGTTTGGTGCGATTGGCATCCCCGCGCAGGTAGCGATTGGTCTCGCTGGCCAAGGCGACAATCATGGTGGCGTTGGTCATGTCCGGCGTGTAGAAGGGCGCGAGCCGGCCGGCCGCATCCTGCAGGAGGAACACCTCCACGCCGCTGAAGCGCAGTTCATCAAAATGCAGCGTCTGTAGGAACAGCAGACGCCACAGGCTGAGCGACACATCGCCGTGCGCGATCCGCATGATCATCCGCTCGCGCTGCGCGTGTTCCTCGAAGACCGCGTCACGCCATGACAAGCTCAGCGTCAGCGGGTTGATCGAGTAGTCAGCCAAGGTCAACAAAATCACGTTTGTGTCCGCGCCCGCCAGCCGCGCGCACACCAACGCCACCCCCAGCGCCTGCCCGCCTAGCCGCCGACAATATCGAAACATGCGATCTCCGGCGGGCACATCAGGCGAAACGGCAGACTTAGCGACAAGCCATGGTTGATATACAGCAAGGTCTGGTCGTAGCGCACAAAGCCGCTGGCATGCTTGCTGCCATGTGCCGACGGCACCAGCAACGGGCCCAGCCCGGGCAACGCAATTTGCCCGCCGTGCGTGTGGCCGCTCAACACCAAGCGCGCAGCCGTGCCGCGGACGCGCCGCGCATTGTCGGGATGATGACTTAGCACAATACAGGCCGCGTCCGCTGGCACGGCTTGCACCAGTGCGCGCACGTCATGCCGCAACCACGGTGCATCCGTGCCGGCCAGATACACTGGCCCGCCGGCCATCACCACGGGGTGCAGCCGCCCACCCACGTACGTCAGCCCCTGGGCCGCGAGTGTCTCCACAATGAAGGCGCGGTCATGCCAGACATCATGATTGCCCAGCGTAAAGAACACGCCGTGCGGCGCGCGCAAGCCGGCCAGCAGCGCGCTTAGCGTGCGGACGTCACCGTGAGAATGCCCGTAGTCGCCCGTCAGAAAAACGAGGTCGGGTGTCAGCGCATTGGTCAACGTTACTATCAGTTCGTAGTAGGCGCACGGCAGGGCATGGGTGAAGTGCATGTCAGTCAAATGCACGCAACGCAGCCGCGCCAGCGTGACCGGCCAGCCAGGCAGGCGCAAGTGGTACTGGCACACCGCCAATGTATCAATGTAATTGCCGATCACCCGGCTGGCCAGCGAGTAGACGGTATGCCGTGGCGTGCTACGCGGGATGAACAAGTGGCGAAAGGTATGCGAAGTGATGGCCTGCCGCTGCACTATGCCGCGCAACGCGCGCACGCGCCGGCGTTCAGCGACCCACCGGCGCAGCAGCTCGCCCACCAGCACCAGCCAGCCTATGCTGATCCCGGCTCGCGCCCACGGGTCATGCCACAGCGCGCGCCAGTCCATGCGCAGGACGCCCGGTGCATAACGGGCAAAGTACCACATCAAGACGACCAGCGCCAGCGGCGCACTCAACATCAAGCCATAGCCGACAAACGACAGGCGCAGATAACGGTCGGCCAGGGATGCCACCCGATTGGTCACCCGGCACAAAAGGTACAGCCAACCGAGCACCGCGCCCGCAAGGATGAGCAACAGCGGCAGCATGGCGGCAGTATCGGTCAGCTAGGTCGGACGCGTCCGACCTGACAGACAAAAAAAGAAGCCGAATCACTTGATTCGGCCTCTAAGAAGTGTGGTAGCATGCGTTGCTTACGCAACTGCATCAGCCAGGCCTGCGCCGGCTTTGAACTTGGCCACTTTCTTGGCTTTGATCTTGATCTTCTCGCCCGTTGCCGGGTTGTGGCCGGTGCGCGCATTGCGCTTGACGACCGCGAAGGTACCGAAGCCAATGAGCGCAACCTTGTCACCTTTCTTCAGCGCGCCTTTAATCGCGTCGAGGATGGTGTCGACGGCTTCGCCGGCGGCGGCTTTCGACAGTTTCGCTTTTGCTGCTACGACTTCAATCAGGTCACCTTTGTTCATTACTAGCCTCCCTTTTGTGTTGTTATGGATGTGGCACTCGGCGTTCAGCTACTGCGTGGGGACGTTGCATTGGGGATGCGGTCGTTCTACTGCACGCAATTTGTGCTGGCATCGAGTTTGCCAAACTGCCTATTAGTATACACTTTTTCGGGGGTAATGTCAAGTTTCCCTTTATTGACGGGGTTTGTGGCTGGCGGCTGCGCCAAGAACGGCCTGTGTGTGGCATTCTTGAGGGCCCACTCGATAAATGCCCGCAGCGCCGTGAAATACGTTTCACCCGCCACCATGATCAGATCGTTGTGGCCCGCGCCTGCCACCCACAAGGCCTGCTTCGGCGCGCGCACCGCCGCGTAAAGCTGCCGCCCGTGCCACGGCCGGATCACCCAATCGGCCGTGCCGTGCACCACCAGCACCGGACACGTGATCCGCGGCACTTTCTCAATCGAACGGAACCGGTCGAACGGCAGCAACGGCACACGTGCCATCACCCGATGCGCACTGACAAACGTGCTCTCCAGGATCACCCCTGCCAGCGCATGCGTCGCCGCCAGGTGGACTGCCATCGCCCCGCCCAGCGAGCGGCCATGCACCAGCAGTGCGTGCGGCGCAATGCCCAGCACATTGGTCAGATAGGCATAGGCTGCGTCCGCGTCCGCATAGGAATTCTGCTCCGTCGGCCGCCCGCCGCTCCGGCCGTACCCGCGATAGTCATAGGCAAACACGCCATAGCCGAACACGTGCAGCGCTTCAAACAACGGCTGCATCTGGCCGATATCTTCCGCATTGCCATGGATGTATAGCAGCGTCGGGCAATCCACGTCCGCAGGATAATACAGGGCGGCCACGCGCGTGCCATCACCCGCGCTGAAAAAAAGAAGGTTCGTGTCCGCGCCATAGCTTGGCCGCGGCGGTTGGAAAATAATCCGATACGGGAAGAACACGGCCATGACGACCAGCGCGCCGTACACAAACAGGAGCGAGCGCAGCAGGCGCCGCCACGTGAAATCACCAATCAGGATCATGCGCCAGAAATGCCGTGTGCGCAGGCGTTGCCGGAAGGACATGCGCGGCGCGGGCATGTCAGGCCTCGGCGTATGGCGTCGAGATCGCCAATGGCATCGGCAACTCCGCGGCTGCCTGGCGCAGCTGGGCCTCGCCCGCGAAACTGCACCAGCTCGCCTGTGCCAGTGCCGGCCGGATGTAGGTCTCGTTGACGCGCAAGACATCCTCACGTGTCAGGCCGAGGAAGCGCGCGCGAAAGGCGGCCCGTTGCGCCGGCGTTTCCTGCATCACATGCCGGTGCAGCGCGGTGCCGACCGATTGGCTGCCGCGCAGCGGCCGGTCGAGCGTTTTGACGGCGTCAATAATCGCTTGCTCCACCCCGGCAGGTGACAGGTCCATCTGCGTCGCAATATACTCCGGCACCCGCTGAAACACGGCATAGGTGCGCGCAATCTGCGGATCTTCGCTGCTGTCCAAGACGAAATTGCCATCCACCGCGGCAAACTGCGCGCCAACGCCATAGGCATTGCCGCGGATGCGCACTTCATCCCACAGATAGCCATGCCGCAATGCCGTGCGAATCAGCAACATGACGGGACAGTCGGGCAAGGGTAAGTCCGTCAGGCGCATCGCCGCCGCATTCGCTGCCACCTGCGTCGGCACGACAATCCCCGCGCAAGTTGGCCGGCTTGGCTGGGTCCAGGCCGGCGGCGCCACCGGCGCGCATGGCGGCGTGTGCGCAAAGGCTGTCAGCCATGTGTGCACTTGCGCCTGCGCCGCAGCACTACCGGCCACACTGGCGGTCACCGGCGCCACCCGCGCGCAATAATCGCGGATTTGTTCCAGCGCCGCAACAATGGCATCCGGGTCTGTGTCAACGGTACTGGCAAGCCGCTCGTACTGCCGCACCAGCGGCAGCCCCTGACATTGGTCGTTCAGCCAGGCGCCATACGACCAGACCCGCTCGGCATGCAGTTGGGCAAAATACCCGCTGAAGTGCGCCAAGCCGTCGCGCCACATCGTCCGTTGTTGCAAGAGCACATCGCGCAGCCGGCGCCGATCGCGAAAATCGCAGGCCGTGATCCGCGCGTGCATGAGTTCCAGCATCGCCGCCGTATTGCGCTCAAGCGCATGACCCATGAAGTACACATTGAATTGCGTGTCGTCCGGCGCGCCCATGCGACCGTGTGCAGAACACATGCCGACCAGCCCGCTGCACACACCTGCCTCGCGCGCCGCCACACTGGCATAATCTTCAGCACCCGCCCCCATCAACGGCAACAGCTGCGCGTACACGTTCAGATAGGGAACCAGCGCCGCATCCAAACCGCGTAGATCACACGCCAGTTTCACATACGTCAACCCGTTGGTGAAAACATCCGTGGTCAGCACGGTGCGACCGTCCTGGTGGGTGACTGTGGTCGGCAATTCCTGCGGTGCCACGGGCACATCTGCCAGCCGCAAGCGCGGCAACGTGGCCAAGGCCGCGGCGCTGTTGGGCGCCGTCTGCATTGCATCCAGGTCCGCCGCCACCCGCGCGATCGTCGCCAGGTCGTCCGTGCTCATGCGCTGCTTCTGGTCCGCCAAGTGCGCCGCCAGGGCCTGCTGCGCACGCGCATCATAGCCTTGGTCCGGCACAAACGTCAACACGCAGTGATGCGGGTTGTTGAGCAATGCCTGCGTGGCCAAGTCCTCAAAATAGCGCGGCGCGCGTTCCCAGCGCTGCCGGACCGTTTCAATCACTTCGTTGAACTGCATGAACTGCAGCGGACTCTGCTCATACAACCAGCCCAGCAGGGCGTAGCGCAGCAAGCGCCCGGGCGTGGTGCAGACTTGCTCGCGTAGCGCCAGTTCCACTTGATGAAACGCCGCCGCAATCTGGTCGCGTGCAAAGCCTTGGCGCACTTCGCGCGTCAGCACCTCGCGCACGAGTGCCGCAATCGCTCCAGCCTGTGCCGCGTCCGTGCCCTTCAGCCCGGTCGTGAAAAATGCATCGCGCTGATGCGCCACATAGCCCGACATGGTCAGCTCGTCGCCCAGACGCGATTCCAGCAACGCGCGATACAACGGCGAGGACGGATTGCCCACCAAATAATACGACAGCACATTCAGCGCGAACGTCGTTTCATGCTCAGTGAGAAGGTTGGTGAAGTAGGCCAGCACGACGGCCGCGCGCCGGGCCGGCTCCTCCTCTGCCGCAATCGCATAGGGAATCGTCGCTTGGCGCGGCGCCGTCCAGCGTGGCTGCGGCGCGATTGCCGGCGCCGCCTGCCCGCGCGGCGCGCCGTCCAGACACACCCGCGCGAAAAACGCAAGGTGCTCCGCCGTGACAATGTCGCCGCTCAACAAAAAACAGGCGTTGGCCGCATGATAATGCGCACGGTAAAATGCCAGAAACTGTTCGTGTGTCAGGGTTGGGATCGCCGCCGGGTCGCCACCCGCATCAAAGCCGTAGGCGTTGCCACCCAGCAGCACGCGCCGCAGCTCGCGCCAGATGCGTCCGTCAAGACTGCTGTAGTCGCCCTTCATTTCGCTGTAGACAATCCCCTTGATCTCCAGTGGTGTCTGCACATCGCCCGGCGTGCTGAACGCCACGTGATGCCCTTCCTGCTGGAAAAGGGGCTCGTACAGCAGCGGCTGAAACACGACATCGCAGTAGACTTCCGCCAAATTGAAAAAATCCTTGCGATTGCAGCTCGCCAGCGGATAGCCGGTGCAATCCGCCATCGTGAAGCCGTTCAAATTGGTCGCCATACTGCGCTTCATCAATTCCATGAACAGCTCTTTGACCGGGTATTTTTTCGAGCCGCACAACACGACGTGCTCGAGAATGTGTGCCACGCCGGTGTCGTCTGCCGGCGGCGTGCGCACCGCAATGGTCAATTGATTCTCAACATCGCAGGTGTGCAGATGCACCAGGCGCGCGCCGCTGGCGACATGCACACAGTCATAGACATTTGCGCGCAACGCCGGCAGTGGCGTCACCGTGTGCACTTGGAATCCATGGCGCGTCTCTCCCGCGCGCAACGTCACTTCCGGCATGCCTGTTGTCACACTCATAGTCACTCGTATCTTTTCGTTATTACACAGTGCCCGCCGGCGTGATCCGCGCCCGCATCGCACGCACCGCCGCCGCCATATCGTCCGCCTGCGTGACAGCCGTCACCACCGCAATCCGGCGCGCGCCGGCGGCCACCACCTCGTCTATATTTTCCAGCTTGATCCCGCCCATCACCGTGAACGGAATCCGCAGCCGCGGCCCAATGGCGCGAATCGCCGCCGGCCCCAGCGGCACTGCATGCGCCTTCGTGCCGGTCGCATAAATCGGGCCGATGTTGACATAATCCGCGCCCTGGGCCTGGGCCTCAAGTGCCTGCGCGAGACTGTGCGTCGAACGGCCAATGAGCAGTTCCGGCGCCAGCCGCCGCGCCGCCGCAGTCGGCAAATCGTCCTGCCCAAGATGCACGCCATCGGCATCCACCGCCACCGCGATGTCCACCCGATCATTGATCATCAAGAGCACGCCGGCCGCACGGGTGCGCGCCCGGAATGTTACCGCCAACGCGTAAAATTCGCGCGTGCCCAATTCTTTTTCGCGCAGTTGAATGATTTTGCCACCGCCCGCAATTACGGCCTCGAGCACGTCTTCATCGCGCCGCCCGCGCGACAATGCCGCGCAGGTGACCACATACACATCCACGTCGGCAAAGCGCGCCTGCCGTTCCGCCAAGGTTATCATGCGGTTGCGCGCTCCAGATACGTGGCATCCCAGTCCTTCCAGACCGGCTCGTAGCCGGCGCGCAGCAGCATTGCCGCCACTTCCTGCGGCGCGCGCTCGTCCTGCACATCAAACTGTTCGCCGGCCGCGCCGTCGCGCGAATAACCCTGCGGCGCCGTCCGGCTGCCCGCGCTCATTTGGGTGATGCCCAGCGGTAACAATTGGTCGCGCAACGCCGCCGGCTCGCGCGTTGATAAGACCAAGTGCGCGTCCGGCAGCACCAAGCGCAAGGCACACATCATTTGCGCCAGGCCTGCGTCCGGCAACGGCTGCGGTGGTTGATACCCGCCCGCCGCCGCGCGCAGGCGCGGAAATGAAATGCCCACCTGCGTCCGCCAGTAGCGCGTCATTATATAGTGCGCGTGCAGTCCGACACACAACGCCTCGACCCGCCAATCATCCAGCCCATACAGCGCACTCAGCCCCACGCGACGCATGCCCGCCTGCGCCGCCCGCTCAAGCGTGCCCAAGCGCCAATCGTAATCGCGCTTTGGGCCACCCATATGCACATCCAGGTAGGTGCGCGGATTGTAGGTCTCCTGGTAGCAGGTCACACTGTCCACGCCGTGGGCGATCAAGGTTGCATATTCTTCGTGCCGCAACGGGGCGACCTCAATGCCGATGGAGGCAAAGTGATGCCGGATCTGTTCAGCCAGTTCAGCCAGATAGGCGGCCTGCACATGCTGCGGATGCTGCCCACTCACCAGCAGAATATGCCGAAAGCCCTGGGTGTGCAACAGCCTGCTTTCGCGCACGGCTTCGGCAACGGTCAAGGCACAACGGTCCAGCGCATTGCGCGCGTTGAAGCCGCAGTAGGCGCATAAATTGGTGCAGTAGTTACTAACATACAGCGGTGCATACAACAGCACCACCCGGCCAAAGCGCTGCAGCGTCAGGGCGTGCGCGCGTTGAGCCAACGTCTCAAGCTGCCGCGCCGCCGCCGGTGCCAGCAGCACCGGCAAGTCCGCAACGTCCCACGCCGGCTTGGCCAAGACGGCCGCAACCGCCGCGTCGCTGACCGCCGCCATGGTCGTTTGCATGCGCCGCCAGCCGTCGTCGGCCAGCAGCGCCGCGCACAAGTGCGCGAACGACGGGGCTTGCTTTACATCTGCAATGTCAAAGTTCAAAGTTCACATTTTTTCGGCCGAATTCGCACCCGCAATAGTCCTGCCGATACAGGCCGTGCTTCCGGCTCAACTCGATCGAGCGCGCGAACCCGTTGTTTTTCTTGAAATCCATTTCCAGAAAATTGGCGTGCTGGCGCCCGACCTCAAAAATGACCGGCGTGTGTTTGTGTGGACTGACGGTCAGCGTCGTGGTGAACTGCGCCAGGTTGTGCTGGTGCGCAAAGGCGGCCGCCCGCGCAAGATTGTGCGCAAAGCACGCGCGACAGCGACGCCCTTGTTCCGGTTCGTGCTCGAGGCCGCGCACGGTCGTGCACCACGCTGCATGATCGTAAGCATCCTCAATCAGCGGCAGGCCATGCAATGTCACCAGCTTGCGCACATGTGCGAGCCGTTGCACATATTCCGCCTGCGGCGCGATGTTCGAGTTCGAAAACAGGAGCGTCAACTGAAAGTGCGGCAGCAACGTCTCAATGCAGTGCGTCGCGCACGGCGCACAACAGACATGCAGCAGCAGCGTCGGTTTTTCAATTGATGCGGTCATCGGCCCTCCTCGTGCAAAAAGCCGGTCAGCGGACTGGAGGCGGCGGCAACCGCGCCGGCTGCGCCCAGCCCGGCTTCATACGCCAGGCGCCCGGCCACGACCGCCCCTTTGAAGGCGCGTGCCATCGCCACCGGATCGCGCGCCACGGCAATCGCCGTGTTGACCAGCACCGCGTCCGCGCCCATCTCGAGCGCCTCGGCCGCGTGCGACGGCGCGCCCAGCCCGGCGTCCACCACCACCGGCACATGCGCCTGCTCAATGATGATGGCCAGTGCATCGCGCGTGCACAAGCCGCGATTGGTCCCGATCGGCGCGCCCAGCGGCATCACCGTCGCCGTGCCGGCCTCTTCAAGTCTCTTGGCCAGCACCGGATCGGCGTTAATGTACGGCAGCACGGTGAAGCCCTCTTTGACCAGGATTTCCGCCGCGCGCAACGTCTCAATCGGATCGGGCAACAAATAGCGCGGCTCCGGCGTCACTTCGAGTTTCACCCATGTGCCGCAGCCCGCCGCGCGCGCCAGCCGCGCCAGCCGCACGGCCTCGTCGGCCGTGCGCGCGCCCGACGTGTTCGGCAACAGCAAATATTTCTCGCGATCCACCGCGCTCAGCAAGCTGTCCTGCGGGTTGTGCACATCCACCCGCCGCAATGCCACCGTGACAATCTCCGTGCCGCAGGCCGCCAGCGCCGCGCGCAGCACATCCGGCGAGGCAAATTTGCCCGTGCCCATCAGCAAGCGTGAGCTGAATGCGCGGCCAGCTATCGTCAGTTTGTCATCGTTCATCGTTCGTCGTTCATCGTTCATCGCTCACCCGCCGCCGACAAAGCGCACCAGTTCGACCTGCGCGCCGGCCGCCAGCGTAGTGGTCGCAAACTGCTCCGGCACGATGATCGTGCCCGACACTTCCGCCACCACAGTTGCCGCATTGACGCCCATGGTCTCGATTACCTGCGCCACGGTCGTCGTCGCCGGTACGCGGCGGGCCTCGCCATTGACCATTATATCAATCACTGTCGCGCTCAATCTTCCTCCAGAATCCAACGGATGATCTGATGGGCTTCATGCAATGCGGCGATCCCGACCCGCGACGCCAACAGCACCGGCGTCGCGCGCACTTCGGTCTGCAAGTCGCCCACCAGGGCGAAGTGCGGACTCACCGCGTGGGTCGTGATCGCATTGGCCGGGCCCCAGCCGGCCAGGCCCGAGGCCGCCACCAGCTTGACGCCGCGCGGTACAAGTGTTGCCAGGCAGGTGCGCACAAACATCGCCTTGGTCTCGGCCCAATCCAGGCATTCTGCGACAATCGTCGCCGCGGCGAATATTTCAGGAATATTCGCCGGTGTCAATTGCAGGGCATATGACTCAAGCTGTATCGCCGGGTCGATGCGCTGCAGGTACTCGGCCAACGCCTCGGTCTTCAGGCGGCCAACGTCCGTGCGCATATATTGTTGCCGATTGAGATTGCTGGCCTCAACCCGATCATAATCCACTAGAATCAGCCGGCCCACGCCACTGCGCGCCAGGGCCACTGCCACGTTGCTGCCCAAGCCACCCAAGCCCGCAATGCCCACCGTCACTGTGCGCAGCCGCGCGCGTACGCCGGCTTGATCCCAAGATGTGGTATACATAATTCCACTAGGAATTGTACCACACGCGCACGCCTGTGTCAATGCAGACGCCCGCGGCTACAATTCAGTACTTGCACAGCTTGTGCGTGCTTTCCTCTTCAATACAGCACAAGCGTTTGGCTTCGTTGACTTCCTTGTAGTCCCCGGCTTCATCAAGCAGCTTGGTAAAGCCCTTGCTGTCCACTTTCCAAATCTGCGTGCGTGCGCCGTCACCGCAGTGGAAATAGCGCCCGGCATTGAGCGCACTGGGCGTGCCCAACAGTGTGGCCGGCACGCCCCGCGGCTGTAATTTCGCATCAAACAGCTGCACGGTCTTGGTGGCGCTGATATAGGACACAATATTCTTGCCAGACGCAAACCGGAAGCGGAATTCGGTTCCGGGACGCGAGCCCAAGACCACCATGCCTTTCGAGGAAATCTGAACGGAGCAGTAGATATCGCTGACGGCAGTTTCCACCAGCAGTACGGCCCACTTCTTGTCGAAATACGTGATCGCCACATTTTGCGCGCCGATCCCTTCGGCAAACGGCACGCCGTCCACTTTCTTCTGCGCTTTGGGATCGAAGATCGTGAAGGTGCACACCGTCACGGTGCTGCCGGATCCACCGGATTTCGCCAGCGTCAGTGCCAGTGAGTTGGCCGCCAGATCATGCACCAGCCGATTGTACGGGCTGGCATCAATGGTGCCGGTCACTCCCGCGCCGGCGTACACTGTCACACTGAACGCCCCAATGGCGAGACAGGTCATAAGGTTTTTCATCGCTATCGTCCGTGGTTTGTTATGCGTACCCTGCTGCTGATTACTGCACTAAATTACTCTGCCCGACTACAGGATTCGTCAGCTTGACGCGTTTGCCAATCTGGCTGGCCGGAATCGGTTTGACGAACGTCGTGCCGATGACGGCTGGACCAATCGCCTTGGCATTCAACATTTTTAGACTGCCCATGACAACCCGCGGCAGCACAGCGTTCGACGCCAGACACTCCTGATACGCGCCGGCGTAGTCATATTCGTTGGGCGCCGTCAGCTTGCTGCACAGCAGCACAAAACTCACATGCCCTTTGGGATTGGCCTTGAGTTGCCCATCAGGACTGGCCTCGCCGACCGCAATCACGCCAGGGTCCAGCTGCGAATTGCCACCAAAGCCGCCATGATTCGACTGCAAGCGTTTGAGCTTGCCGGTGGTGATGACCGCGCGAATGCGGCCGGGTTCGTCACTCAAGCCGCCCAGCAGCACGGGCCCCGCATGCTTGGCTTTCTTCGAAATGTTTTGTATGTGCACGCCCGTCGCATCCCCGGCATTGTTCACCACGATTTTGCCCACAAAACTCATGCCCTTGAACATGATCTTGCGCGGACTGCCATTGACATACATATACGGCACCAGACCGGCGCCCTTGGCCTGTCCGCAATCCACGTCAATCTTGTTGGGCGTCCCGTCGATCATGATCGCATAGGTGCCGTTGTCCGCCTTGTTAGCCGGTGAGAATTTGGCGCTGCCGCCGGTGGCGTTGCTGACGATGATCAGCACTGTTTCGGGTGGCACGGTTGCCAAGCCGCCAGCGGGCGCGTTGGTGAGCAGGTCTCTGATCGTGTCCATGTCTGTCACCGCCGTCGCGGTGCCGGGCCCGCTATACAACAGGCCGGTGCCGGCAATCGGCGTGCCGGGTGCGGCCACCGCTGCGATGGACAGAACCATACATACGCAGGCGAGAAGTAGTGTTTTCATATCAATTCCTTGGTTTTGGATTACAGGAGTGGCGTCATTGCACGACGCCGTTGACGATCACTTTTGTGCTCGGGTCAATCGGCAGTTTCGACAATTTCTTAATCGGATTCTTCGTGATAATCAGCGAATTCGAGATGGTCGTGCCTTTGCCAACCACAATATTCTTGACGCTGCCGACATATTGCTCCGCTGGATCAATGGTTGTCCCGTCGAACGTGCCGACGCCGGGATTCGCAGCGCCGACCAACGCGCTGTCATAGATACCCATCTGCGCCTGCACCTTGACTACATCGCCCGCGGGCTGCATAGCCAGTGTGTCGGGCGCCACGCCCGCACGCACAATGGTGCCGTGCAACGCACCGCCCACCGGCATCTTCAGCTCGTCTTTGCCGGCCTTGACCGCCACGCTCTTGATGTGCCCGGCGGCATGCACCCACACGTCGGTGATGTCACCGCCCGCCGCAGAAATCTTGCCAATCGAGGTGCTCTTCTTGTCGCCGCCATACGCACGAATGCGCGCATACGCACCCGGATAATAACGGCAGGAGATATTGCCGCCCACCAAGCGCTTGTTCAGCAGCTTCACATTCTTGCCGGCCACGGTCAGTGCTTTGATCGTCAGCGCATCCGCGCCGCCCATGCTGCCGGATTTCACCACCACCGTGCCCAATGACTGCGACGTCGGCAGGATGACGCGGCCAAGACTGCCGGCCACACCGACGCTCTTGAGCGCATCGCTCGATGTGACCACATCCAGTTGCGCCACGGTGGCTTTGGTGTGCTCGTTGGTCGCGTCAACTTCGCCATATAAGCCGTCATAGCCCGCGCCCACCAGCGTCTTGACGCGGCTCGCCGACACACCCACCATCGGGGTTCCGCTCACGTTCAGCACACTGCCGTCCCAGTGGTTGATGAGTACACCCTTCTTCAGCTTGAGGGCAATCAAGTCGCCGTCGTCAGTGAGATCGCCGGTGCCCAGCGCGGGATAGACCCAGTCTTCATAATACACTTGGTGCTGCCCGGCCTTGGGCGGCTTGACCAACTTCTTGTGCTTGACGTTCAGCGGCTGCACTTCAATGGTCACCGGCAGCGTCGCCGTGCCGGTCCCGTCGAAGGCTGTCAAGGTGACCGTATACACTGTGCCGGCGCTGCCGCGATAGGGAATCATGCTGAACTTCATGTAGTCGGAGTTGACGCCCCAGTTCTTGCTGTCGGTCGCCGGCGCCAGTGTGCCGCCATAGGTGATTGCATCGCCATCATCATCTTTGGCATGCACGGTAAACGAGAGAACCTGCAGCTCGCGCACCTTGAAGTAGTTCGTCTTGGGATAGTCAAATACGGGCAGCGCGTTTTTCTTCCACAGCGAGACGCGATTGTTGCCGGAATCCGCGCAGAATACAAAGCTACCGATCTTCGCCAAGTTGTAAGGATACCCAAATTCGCCCGGCAGCGGCGACGGCGACACGGCGCCGCCGATAACCGCGGTGCCAAACTTGCCAATGATGTAGCCGCGATCATCGGTAATGAGATACTGGCTCTGTGAATTATCGGCGCAGGCCACCAGCAGGAAGCCGTCAAAATCAATCAGGCCGCGGATGCCTTGGTAGACATTGCCGGTGAAGCCGCCAAAGGCGACATCATTGGAAGTCTCCGGCTTGTTCCAGTCATCGGCATAGACCAAGTTTGAGTAGCTGAGCATGATGAACCGGTTACAGTTGTTGGCGCCCTTGATGCGCCGGGCGTTGATGTAGTCGCTGGATTGATTGCGGCCCGCCTCGGTGATGTACAGGTTACTGCCAATCACCAGCACGTCATAGGGACCCCAGATTTTGTTTAGCTGCTTGGCCATACCGTCGGACGGATAATTGACAATATTGCTCACCGCGCGCACAAACTGCCAGCCGCTGGTGCCGATAGCGTACTCGACCACCCGGTCGTTGCCCGAATCCGCCACCACGACGTTGAAGCGCACGTCGACAACCGTGTTGGTCACCACCACCCACACGCTGTTAGTGAAAATATTGGTGACCACCACGGTGCTATTGGACTGCACGACGGTGCAAATACCTTTTGGATAGCGAAACTGGTTGGTGGCGCTGCCCAGCGTGCCGAACGAGCCTTGAAATGCGCCGGCTGTGTCGGTAAACTTGATGCAGTTGTTGGAACAGTCCACAATGAGCAACTCGCCTTGCGGCCCAAATGAGGCATCCGCTGGAAACCGGAACTGGTTTGAGGCGGTGCCGCTCGTCCCCCACTCACTGACATACATCATCTGCCAGAAATTCGACGGTTCCGGCGTCAGCACCGTGGTTTTTTGGTAGCCCAGCTTGACAATGCGGTCGTTGCCGGTGTCGATCACAAAAACATTGCTGGCCGTTGCCAGAATGCCCTGTTCGTGGTTGAACGCGTTGCTGCCGGCACCGCCCGCAAACGGGCTGTCTTGCGCAACCCAGTACTGCGAGGTGCCGTAGGTCGCAATGTACAAGAAGTTCGTCCAATCGCCTGCTGCGCCGGCCTGGACCACTGCTACGTTCAGAAGCCCCACCCATAGTATAATTCGCCACCACATACGCTTTTCTCCCTATTAATACTTGAACCTATTCATTATTATACCATATAATACGCCTGATGATACCGTGCGGGTTCATCCCAGCTACAAGTCAGCAGAAATGTCCACTTCGCACGGTATAATCGTTGGCGAGCACCCGCGGCTTGAACTCCACACGTTATTATGCTATAAGAATAAGGTCAGGCATGTTAACCCAGTTGTCGCCCGCGTGCTGCGCGGCGCGACGAAATGAGGAATCGCCATGATCCGAATGTTCAGTTTCTGGAAGTCGTTAGTCGCCGTGCCAGTCTTGCTCACTTGCATGTCCGCCCGTGCCTTTGACCGGGATGTCCATTACTATGTCAATTTCATGGTGGCGCTCGACTCCGGCTTCTCGGTAGGCGAGGCAACCGAACTGGCAACCCTCACCCAATACACGGACGAAAACGATGCCACCGAGCCTGGCAAGATCTTTTTCGGCGCCGCGCAACGCCGCACTTACCATTTTCCCTGCGACATGTACGACAAGAGCATGACCATTCATGACGGCCGGTTTGCCCGGCATAATATTAACAAGGCCTTTCGCGGCAACGACAAGTACATGCTGGCCATCGGCCTGCACGTCTACGCCGACAGTTGGTCGCACGAAACCTACGGCAGCGAAGTGGGTCACTTGTTTGCCGCCCACGAGCCGGACCGCCCCTACAAACGCGTGGGCACGTTCATGGAGATGTGCCGGCAAGTCTACACGGTCATGCAATGGTACCGCCACATCAACAATCTTCCGGAGGTTGCGCGCCGGGCCACCGACCAGGATCTCGCAGACACCGCCCGCTTGGGCACCGAATGCAGCTGGTTCAGCTCTTATGAAACAGCGGAAATCGCACCCCGTTGCGGGCATTGGACCAGCACGATTGCACGAGTGTTCTCCGTTGCCGCCAGTTATACTGCGCCCCAAGGCGCCCTGCTGGGCAAGTTCAACAGCGTAGTCGGCGCCTACAGCCTGCCCAAAGACTCGCATGACTGCTATAACGCGCAATGGGACTCGCCGACGGCCAAGAAAACCGCCGCGCTGCGCAACGCCGCAACGGCACCCCGCGCCGCCGCTAAGCCCGACTACAATAAAATCCTGGCAAAGTTGACCGGCAAGTCCACGACGTTCATCGCCCGCTATCTGGTCGCACATCCCGGCGTCATTGCAGACGCGCGCATCCAAGCACTCATTGTCGGTCCGGCGGGCCTCAACGCCCTTGTGAAACAGGCCAAAAACGAGAAGCGGATGCTGGCTGTCATGCACATCCTTCTCGCCTGCGACTGGACGGGCGTCGCGTACCTGCCTGTGCTGGCCGCCAATCTTCAATCGACCTCGTTCTACATCCGCCTGTTGGCGGTCAATCTTCTCCTGCAGTCCGGCAATGTCACGGCCGACATGGGTGCTGAAATCAACGCACTCTACAACGCCATTGATCTGACCCGGCTGAGCAAGGCGAAGACAAAATGTCTGCTGGATGCCATGGTCTTGGACGAGGCGCTCATTGCGGGACCCGCGACCAATACGGTCAACTTGCTCGACAAGCTGCTCAAGGACCGCCGCTTTGCGCATCTGGCGGCTGCCAAGCTGTACACCATCGGCTGCGAAGAAATCCCGGCCACCAATCCGGTGGCCGGCGAGGAAACGCTCCGGCAGGTGGCCTGCAACTCCCTGCGCCGGGGAAGCCCCGCGGATGTCAAGAACCCCGGCATGCTCAGGTACTGGCAGGTCCGCAGCTATGCGGACTTTGATGACAACGCGAACGGCACCCCGACCGACATGACCAACCTGTTTTTCCTCATCGGCGTGCTCAACCAGGCCATCGCGGCCCAGGATGTGGACATGATCCAAGCGGCGGCCTCCGCTTTCAGCACCTATGGTGTGGCGGACAATCCCGCCCCGGCCGTCACCGATGCCTTGACCCAGGCCCTCGCCGCCGCACCCGCCGAGGCAAAATGGCAGATCGGCTATGCCTTGGAACAACTCACCGGCGTCACCTTCGACCTGACCCCGTCAGGCCTGGCCGACTTCGACCGGCAGTGGCGGCAGGAATTCAGCGCCAAGGCGACCCGGCCCTAACCGGCGCGTGGTGCCCACCCGCTCTCATGCGGCGTTGTCAGCAAACAAAAATCCCCAGCGGGCACAAGCCTGCCGGGGATTTTTATAAACTGGTGGAGCGGAAGGGAATCGAACCCTCGGCCTCCTCGTTGCGAACGAGGCGCTCTCCCAACTGAGCTACCACCCCAAACCTGCGTTCGTGGCACAGGCCATAATCAGGTACCTGTCTAGTATACCTTTTCAGCTTTCTTTTGTCAAAGCAACCTGCTACAATAATGCCGCTTGGATTCTGTTTGCTTGCTAACCCGCACGGGACGAGTATGAACTATCAGGAAGAAGCCATCCGCCGCCATCACGACTGGCACGGCAAAATTGAAATCGCGTCGCGCGCGCCGCTGGCCACCAAAGATGATCTGAGCACGGCCTACACGCCCGGCGTCGCCGAGCCCTGCCGGCGGATTCACGCCGATCGCGAACTCGTCTTCGAGTACACCCGCCGCGGGAATCTGGTCGCCGTGGTCACCGACGGCTCGGCCGTGCTTGGCCTCGGCAACATTGGTCCGGAAGCCGCCCTGCCGGTCATGGAAGGCAAAGCCATTTTGTTCAAGTCGTTCGCCGATGTGGACGCCTTTCCGATTTGCCTGGCCACGCAGGACGTCGACAAAATCGTCGAAACGGTCTGCATGATCGCGCCGACCTTCGGCGGCATCAACCTCGAGGACATCAGCGCGCCGCGCTGCTTCGCCGTCGAGGAACGTCTGATCGAGGCGCTCGACATCCCCGTCTTTCACGACGATCAGCACGGCACGGCGGTCGTCACCCTGGCCGCCATTTTTAATGCGTTACGCCTCACCGGCCAGACGCTCGCCGCGTTGCGCATTGTCATTAACGGCAGTGGCGCGGCCGGCATTGCCATCGCCAAATTGCTGCATCTGTTGGGCGCGCGCCACATCCTGCTGGTCGACAGCAAAGGCATTGTGCAGCGCGACCGCGCCGACTTGAATGCCATGAAACGCGCCATGCTCGCGTGCACTAATCCGGATAATACACCCGGCAATCTGGCAACCGCACTGCGCGGCGCGCATGTCTTCATCGGCGTCTCGGTGGCCAATCTGGTCTCGGCCGAGATGGTGCGCAGCATGGCCGCCCATCCCATCATCTTTGCCATGGCCAATCCCGATCCGGAGATTCTGCCGGATGCCGCCCGCGCGGCCGGCGCGCGCATCGTTGGCACTGGCCGTTCCGATTTTCCCAATCAAATCAACAACGTGCTCGGCTTTCCCGGCATTTTCCGCGGCACGCTCGATGTCCGCGCGCGGCATATCACCAATGCCATGAAAATCGCCGCGGCCAAGGCCCTGGCCGCCTGCGTGCCGGCCGACGCCCTGCGTGAGGAGTTCATTCTGCCGTCGCCGCTCGATCGCACGGTCGCGCCCAACGTCGCCGCCGCGGTCGCCGCCGCGGCACGCAAGGAAGGGATTGCGCGCGCATGATTCTCCGCGCTGACCTGCACATCCATTCCTGCCAGGATCCGCTCGACAATCTGCCGCAATCAATCCCGGACATTGTTGCGCGCGCTGCAATCCGCGGCCTGCACTGCCTCGCAATTACCAACCACCGCACCTTCACGTGGGATGCCGCCGCCGCCGCCGATGCGCTCCAGCGCGGCGTCCTGCTGATCCCCGCCACCGAAGCACGCATTGAAAACGCGGATGTCTTGATTTACAATGCCGACGCGCGCGCCGCCGCCGTGCGCACCTTTGACGAGCTGCGCCGCTATCGCACACCCGCGCACCTCATCGTCGCGCCGCATCCGTTCTATCCCTTGACCCATTCGCTGCACGCCGCCCTGCTGCAGCACGGTGACCTGTTCGATGCGATCGAACTCTCGCCGTTCTCCCTGCCCGGCTTTGACGTATACAACAACCGCGCGCGCTGCGCGGCCGCGCAGCTCAATCTGCCGCTGGTCTGCAACACCGACGCGCACAATCTGTGGCAGCTGGGCGGAAGTTGGACAGAAATCGACGCGTCCGCGCTGGAGGTTACGGCCGTGTTGGCGGCGATCCGCGCCGGGCGGGTCCGGCCGGTCTGCCGGCGCTTCTCGCCGCCCAGTATTTTCTGGTTTTGTGCACGCGGCGCGCTGCGCTGGCGCCTGCGCGAGCTGCGCGAATGGCGCGCCCGCCGGTATGCCAACAAACCAAGGAGTAATACAACATGTTCCGTTCCTTAGAAAACGTAATATACCGCGGCACTCTCTTGGTTTGCCTAGCACTTGGCGCGCGGCCATGTGCGGCACATATTTTTCACATGCAAGGTATCGGCAGTGACTTTTTGGTCTTGAGCAACCGGGTCTATTTCGTCCAGGCAGATGATACGGTAACCACGCTCGATCTTCCTACCGGACACGTTCTCAATCGCGGCACTACCGACGTGGCTGGCAGCACATTGGAAATGTGTTCTGTCGGGCTCCTGGCAGTGAATGGTCAAACTGTCAAACTGTTTGACCCCGACACGCTGGCGTTCAAGGCGCAGGTTGCCGACCATGTGACCTGCACCAATCCCGAGCATCATCATCCCCAAACCATCACCAATGATCCGGCCATTGCCACCCTGCTAACGGCGCGCAAAGCGGCCGGTTGTGAAAACGCGCCATTGCTGGGCTGGCCTAGCCTCTATCTCAAGAACCATTCCTATACTGGCCAGTTGTCTCGTGAAACTGTCATGCTTGAGCGCCTCATGATTCATTCGAACCTGAATGTCTCCGTCATTACGGTTCAGTACGCCAGCAACCGTTGGTGCGGCATTCTGGATTACTTGCACCCTTTCGCCACAGACGTTATCCCGCGTTATCATTCTTTGGCCGCATGGGATCGCAGCATTGTAACCATTGCACGAGCGGACGAGTGCCTTCTGCTGGGCAGTGACATGGGGACGGTTGAATGCCTTGACCTTGCCACTGGACGTTCGCGCTGGCTTTATGCGTTTCCTGCGTACTGCGGGCAACTTTCGTCGAGCGGGCCCGAGTATGTGCCCTATCTGGCCGCGCTGGCCCGACGTTTTTACAGGGACGAACACTATAAACAAACTATTGCTGGCACGTGTCTGGTGGACGAGCAGCTGCTCACCAATGCGCCGGCGCTAAAGCAATGGCTTGCTGATCCAGCCCGGCACCGCCGGCCACCACTTACCTACGATCCCGCGCCGCATGACTGGTATGCCATGACGGCTACTCTCATGACACGCATCTGGACACTCGTCCTATCGCAGTGGCTGGCCATTGTTCTCGCGCTCGTTACCCCCATGCGCCGGTTTGTGTTGCGGCACATCTGGAGCTTGGGCCTGCTGCTCCTGGCGGGAGCCACAGTCGCGCTGGGCTGTTCTTACTATTACTCGCGCGTCTCCTTCGCGACCGCATTGGCACTGCAGCTGACGTGGTGGCTTTTTGCACTGGGGGTCTTGGTGGTCGTCGGTGTGCTGGTGCGGCGGCGCGCACTGCTGGTGCCATTCTTGTTTCTGCTCGGTCTGGCGACGGCGGTCTGCGCTTTCTGGCCCACGGTGCACTATGCCATTGCAGAATGGCTGGGTGTACGGTGGTGAGGCGGCTTGTCTCGCTTGCCACATAAGCAATAGCGCTTTGGATTGTTTGATAAATGCGCCGCGCATTCATTGTGGTCAAGACGGTGTACCACAACCCGTTTTTCTCCGCGCCTGGGCCAAGCCCGCACTAGTCACGCGCCGTGCTTGCAGTCCCGCGCTGATTGTGGTACACTAATCGCAGGTTGTTTGGGAGCCCGTGCTGGTTGATAACACCTTCGCTGCTGATCTGTGGATGGTTTTCGGAATCTGCGCTTATGAAACTGCACACCAAAGCCCACATCAACGCCGAGATTGACATGGCGCCGATGATTGATATGGTCTTTCAATTGCTGATATTTTTCATGTGTGCGGCGACCATGTCGCAAGTGGATTTCACGCCGGCGGTGAAACTGCCGGTCGCCGCCAAAGCCAGGACACCCGAGGAAACCGAACTGTCCAATCGCGGCACGATCAACATCCTGCCACCCGACCCCGGCCATGCGGATTTCTACTTTGCGGTCAGCGGCCAGGAGATGAGCGAGAAAGAACTGCTGGACACTCTGCAGCAGCGCCGCGCCCAGAATCCCGAAATCCGCTTGTACCTGCGCGCCCACAAGGATGTGCCGTTCAAACGCGTCAAGCTCGTGCTGCGGGCCTGTGCCAACGCCGGCATCTCTGATATCATTTTCGCCTCATTCCAAAGCGCCCAGGGGGATTGATGCCACCCGCCGCATTGCATACTGTCGCACCCGGATGCGTGTCATGCGCCTGAAAAAACGCGCCCAAGCCAAAATTGATTTCCCCATCTCGGCGATGATTGATTGCACCTTCTTGCTGCTGATCTTTTTCATGGTGGCCAGCACGTTTCACCGCCAGGAGGCCGATATCAGTTTCGCGTTGCCGGGCACGGCCGTGCAAAGCGAGCCGGTTGCCATGCCTGACGAGCAAATCCTCGAGATCCGCCCGGACGGCGCGGTCGTGCTGAACGATCTCGAACTGGATACGCCGCGTTCGAAAGAACTGCCCGACTTGCAGAAAACCCTGACGCGCTTTCGCGAGGCCAGCACCGCCGCCAAGGTCGAGGCGATGCTGACGATCAACGCCGCCGATGCCGTGCCCCACCAGCGCGTTGTGGATGTCCTCAACGCCTGCGCCCAAGCCAAACTGGCGAATATCACCTTCGCGTTCGAACAGGATGCCGAGCCGCAGGACTAGGGTAGTGACCACTCCGCCCCATCCACCACCGCTTTACCCGTACCCGCCCGCGCCGGGCATGCCGCCACCGTGGCCCATGCCGCCCCTGTCTGCGCCGCGCATGCGCCGCCCGCCCGGCCGCTGGCGCAGACTGCTGCTCGGCGCGACTGGCCAGTCCATGTCGCTGGCGCTGTTGCTGCTGGTCGGCGCCTTTGTGATCGCCAGCACGCTGGTCGTCCTGCGCTTTGTCCTGCCGCCGCCGATGATGTTTCAACCGGCAAAAAAAATGACGGGCTTGCCGGCGCGCAAACTCGAGCATCGCATTCGCGTCAAACAGTTCGAGCAGCAGACCCGCCGGCCGAAGTTGGTCAACAAGCTGGTGTCGAAGCAGGCCGCGAAACTTACGCTGCCGGAATTGCCGCCAATGAAAATCACGCCGCAGGACGCGCGCGCGCTGGCAAGCGCGCTGACGCCGGCCGGCGCGCATCTCGGCCAGCTTGGCATCGGCGGCTTTGGCATGGGCACAAGCGGCGATGGCGGCCTGCAGGGCTTTTCCGAGGCCGACTTTTTCGGGCACCACATTCGCACGCGCGCCTTTGTCGTACTGCTGGACAACAGCCCGAGCGTGCGCACGCGCGGGGTCGTCGCCGCCGCACTTAACGAAATGAGCAATATTGTGCACCGGTTCCATCCCGACACGCAATTCAACATTGTGGCCTACCGCGATGGCGCCGGTGCCTTCAAGCCCACCATGGCCTTCGCCACACGCGCCAACAAGGAGCATTTTGACACCTGGATGCACTGGCTTTCCACCACGCGTGACGGCAAGATGTACGGCAATCAGCCCGGCACGATTGGCACAACACCCTTATTGGCGCTGCAAGCAGCCTTGGCGATGAAGCCCGACACGATCGCGCTCATTCGCGACGACCAGCCGCCATATGTCGGCCAGGCCAACATGGGCAACGGGGCGGCAGCCATCAAGGCGCGCGCCGCGCACATGCGCGCGATGTACGACATGGTGCGCCGGCACAACGAGAGCGGCGCGCAACGCGTCACGATCAACACCTTGTTGTTCAAGCCGGCGGACTTGCCGCGCGACGGCGCGCGCCATGATCAGTATCGTGAAGAAACCGATTTCTTGCGCACGCTGGCGACCATTACCGGCGGCAGTTTGCGGGAAATCGCCGGGCCGTAGGCGCGTGGCCAGCGCAACCCTTGCACGCGCGTTACGTCTGTAATACCGATCACCACCCACCCTGAACCCGTGTTTCAAAAACGAGTGCGGCACACAATGAGCAATTCAAGAAGAGGAGTGCTGATGAAGAACAGTATGCATGGCGCGCGGCGCAGGCCTATGGTGGCCGGCCTGCTGGTTGCGCTGGTGATGTCCATGCGCGCCGTCGGCATGGGTACCGCGGCGTATGCCCGTGTTTCCGCACCGGACTATGCGTTCACGGTGGAGAACCGCGTTCTGCGCATGCGGGATGGGGTGAAACTGGCGGTGGCGTTCTATATGCCCACCGCCAAAGCCGGCGAGAAATTTCCCGCCATCATTGAAGAGGTACCCTATCGGAAAGACGATTTCTTCTATATCGGCGACTATGAACAATGTTCCTATTTCGCCAAGCGCGGCTATGTGTTTGCCAGAGTGGATGTGCGCGGGACGGGCGGCAGCAGCGGTGCGATTCCGGAGCGCGAATATTCGGAAGCCGAGCTCGACGACCTCGTGGACGTGGTCGGCCAGCTTGCCAAGAAACCGTGGTCGAATGGCAAGGTTGGCATGTATGGCATCTCGTGGAGCGCCTTCAATGCGCTGATGGTCGCGTCCAGAAAACCGCCCGCACTGAAGGCGATCATCGCCGCGCACGGCTCCGGCGATCTTTTTTATAACGACGTCCATTACATCGACGGAGCCCTGCATTTTGATTTGTATTGTCAGCAGATCGACACCGACAACGCCCTGCCGGTCAGTCCCAAGTACAGAACAACCAAGCGCTATTTCACCCAACGTTTCAACCAGACCCCGTGGATTTTCCGTTATTTCCGGGAGCAGACCGACGGCCCGTTTTGGCGGCAGGAATCGATCGACTTCAAGCCCCCGCTGGAGGTCCCGGCATTTCTGGTGGGCGGCCTGCTGGATGGCTACCGCGATTTTGTTCCCAAAATATTCGAGCGCGCTCATGCCGTGGTCAAGGGTGACATTGGCCCGTGGAACCACGCCTGGCCTGATTATGGCAAGCCAGGGCCCAATTACGATTGGTATGACCGGGCCGTGCGCTGGTGGGATTACTGGCTTAAAGCAAGCGACACAGGCATTCTGGATGAGCCACGCCTCATGGTGTTCTTACGGAGCGGCGACCACCCCGCACATCTGCCGAGTGTTTCTAGTGGCACGTGGCAAACCTATGCCACCTGGCCGATCTCAGGCATGGTGCAGCGTTGTTATTATCCCGATGCTTCGCATGCCCTTGCAACCGCCGCGCCCGCCACGGGGACCGCGCATCAGCTCGAGTACAAGGCCGGGGCGGGCATGGCGGCGGGCGGCTGGTGGGGTGAGCAGACCGGCGATATGAGTGCCGATGATCACTACAGTCTGGTTTACGATTACAGCGTGGTCGGCGACGATGTCGTAGTGATCGGCATGCCCACGGTCAGCGTGCGCGTCAGCGCCGACGCCCCGCTCTATAACTGGAGCGTCCGGCTCGAGGACGTCTGGCCGGAAGACGGCAAGGTCTCACTGGTCAGCGGCTGTCTTATCAATCCCTTATTCCGGAAGGGCCGCTTGGCCCCCACACCGCTAGTTCCCGGCGAAGAGGCGATTCTTACCGGCACGATTCATTTCACCACCTGGCGTTTCAAGGCGGGGCATAAGATTCGTCTGGCTATCTCCAACGCCCAGTTCCCGATGGCCTGGCCGACCCCCTTCCAAGGCAGCACCCGTCTGCTTCATGGCCCGGACACCTGGCTTGAACTTCCGCTGCCGCCGGCGTCGCCCTATCCGGAACCGACCCTCAAGGACCCGCCCCAAGTGGACAATCCCCCCGACGCGTGGAACCTGTATGCATCGCCGGGCACAGCCACCCCAATCCGCGATGATGCTTCCGGCGACTCCACCTATTCCTTCACCAGTGACGCCGCCTGGCGCATCCGCAACAGCTACTTCACTTCCTCCGAGTTTTACCAATGGTCCGTCAACGACGCCAGCCCGGCGACGGCACGCTATAGCGGCACGCGCCGTGATCTCTTCCTGGTGCGCGGGGCGGATATTAACCTCGCCTGCCGCTTCCTGATCGAAGCCGACGAACTCAACTATTATCTGACCGTCAACAAGAACCTCTTCAAGAACAGCAGTCTCATCGGCGACCGAACCTGGTGGGAGACCATCCCGCGCACCCACCAAACAGTGCTCAAGACATATCAGCTCGACGCCGACACCCAAGGCTGCCTCCAGCAGGACGGCAACATCTACAACCTAAACATTTTGTCGCGGGATCCACTCGCCCTGAAGGCGGAGTATGAGGCCGGGTTTGTGCAAGGCAAACTGCAGAAGGACAAGCTGCCGGACGCCCGTGACAATTCCTTTGACGGCTTCGCCCTGTACCAGGAGGGCATCACCAGCGCCAATCCGCCGACCGAAACAGAGTTGGAACACTACCGCGCAACTCTCCTGGAAAATTACGATTACACCATGAATTACATCAGTGCGGTTGCGGATGCACAGCTCAAGCAGCGGTTGTCGCGCCTGGCGTTCCGCCTGCTCGGCATCTTTGACGGCGCAACCCGGGAGTTGCCACAACCGCTCGATTTCAGTGGCGCATGGCTCCCCATCAGCGCAACCTTCACGGCGGAACAGCTCCACATGAACTATGGCAGCAGCACGCTCTCCTTCATGGACATTTACTTTCTGAATGCGGTGTCCGACCTGGCTGACGCGCTGCCCAGCGCATCCAACGGCGCCGCGCGCTGCTCGGCGTTCATCCGCAAAACCGCGGACGACATCTATCTCGGCCATACCACGTGGTCGTGCTACCTGGATCGAAGCAGTGCGGTGAGCTACTACATCAACGGCGATTACCTGTCCATGAACGCCTCCCCGTTCGGCATCATCGGCAGCAACAATGACTTCGGTTACAACAACAAGGGGATCATGTTCACCGAGACGACGCACACGGGCAGTGGCACGCCCAAGACTGCGGCCTTGTGGATGTTCTGGCGTTCCGCCCTCGCCGAGCAGTTCGCGGGGTCGCTGGATGAGTTCAATCGGCTCGTGACCCTTGAGGCGTCGGGCACCTATATGTGCGGCTTCATGGTCGCCGACCGCACGACCCGCCAGATTGGTTTGATCGAGATGTCGGACAAGAGTTTTGTGTATTTCCGGCCAACCGCCGCCGGCAGGTACGAGGTCATCACTACCCCGCCCGGTCTGTCGAAGAAGTACGACCGGGACCTTCTCAAACCCGATTACATCATCGGGATCAACATGCCGGTGTCCGACGCGATCCGGAACGAACTCAAATCGGTCGAGAGCAAGCCCAGGCGTCGCCAACAATTCATCGCCAAGATCAAGACGGTCACCAGCATTGAGGCGGCCAAGCGTTTGATTACCTACACGGCCAAAAACGAGCCGCTGTCCATTTTCGGGCGCTGGGACCTCGGCTATGGAACAACGCCCAGCCCGCAATGCGTGCCGTCCGGTTCCATCGACGCAAAAGTCGTGTCCGCCAGCATGATTGCCTATGCCAGCAGCCTTGCGGGCACCATCACCATGACGAATCCGGTGCCCCTCTTCTGGATGAAGTATGGCACCGCGTCCGTCCACGGCAAGCCCTTCATCTGGAACGAATCAAGGTGGGAAGGACAGAACCGGCGCGACATCCAAAACGTCCTTGATGGGCCTTGGACCCTGCTGAACGGCTACATTCATTGAACACCTGACGCGCTCCCGGCGCCGGGCGACCGCCAGAACGTGTCGTGCGCTTTGCCTTGATCACCGGCATGCGCGCCTTTGTTGTGCTGCTGAACAACCGCCCGAGCGTGCGCGAGCGCGGCGTCGTTACAGGCCACAGATGGTGTATGCCAGCCAGCAAGGCAAAGCAGATTTGAACAAGTGGTTCAGCGGCGAATACAACGCAAACAGTGGTCGGGTTTCCGGCTATGGCACCACGCGCCAGGCACCTGCCTTGCTGTGCTGGAAGGGGGAGGCCGTTCCCCCTTCATGGTGTGCAGCAGATTTATGGATGCAGGAACTTGCTGACAAAGGGCGATTCCCCGACCTGCCGGCGACGGAAGTGGCCGGACGGCCCGTGCGCCAGGAATTCTGCAAACCAGGCCTCGTGTTCGATCTCTTCATTCAGAATCGCCAAGGCCAGATCGTACGTGCGGTGATCCTTGCCGGCCACCAGATTGCAGATATGGGTGTAGCCACGCACCGCGCACTGTTCGGCCTTCAACAGCACTTCGACAATGGCCTTGACATTTCCGGCCTCGGCCGGCAGCAGCGCCGGCGGACAGGCCGACAGATCATGAAATGCCTTCATGCAGTTCGGCAGCGCGCCGCCCAGTTCATAGATGCGCGGCACCAAGGCCTCGAAATGGTTGCGATCTTCAATGCGTGCGTCTTCGGTGATCTCTTTCAAGCCCTCACCTTCAATACCGACCAGATTGATGCGCAACACGGTGTAGTAGTAGAAGGTGGTCAATTCCGCCGCGGCATTGCGGACCAGCAGTTCCACCAGTTTCGGCACGTCGATGCCGGCCTTCTCAACGAGTTGTCGTGATACGAGATTCATTGGGTTGTCTCCTGTGGGTTGTGGCGGCCTGCTAAGCTTGCCGCCGTGCTACAATGTGGCAGTCCTGCGCAACGCGTTTACCAGCGCATTGGCATCACCTCCTTGGCAGCCGGCGGGTGCGCGGCTGCATCCTGGTCGTTATTCTTCATTATTTCTTATTTGCTAATTATTCTTATTTACATCGCCGTCAGCGTCGCCGTGCTGATGTCGTTTACTGTTGCTTGCGGCGCCGCGCCAGGCAGCGGGTGCAGACGCCCAAGACTTCCGCCCGCACCGTCTTGATGCTGCCCCATTGGCGCACGTCCGCCGGCGCCTGATAGCGATCCAGTTCCGCACTGTAGAAATCGCGCACGCGGCCGCACGCGCTGCAGACAAAATGATGATGCTGGGTGACATTGCCGTCGTACCGCGCCGCGCCGTGCAATTCGCTGACCTTGCGCAGCAATCCCAGACGTTCGAGCACGCACAACGCGCGATAGACCGTGTCCATGGATACGGCCGGCATGCGCGCGCGTACTTTGGTGAAGATGGCCTCCACGTCCGGATGCGCCTCCGTCCGCGCCACTTCACGAAACACTTCCATGCGTTGCGGCGTGATTTTGGCACCATCCGCACGGCACATGGTCATGAACTGCTCCATCCGCCGATCTATCTCATGCTTGCCAAGTGCCATGCGTGTTCCCGCGCCATTTTTGTTAAGAACTATTCCTAAGTAAGTATTGTACCATATCCGGTGACCCTTGTCAAGCAGAAGCTGCTGCTGCCTGAAATTCCGACATGAGGACGTGTGTCGCGTTTGCCTGTGGTCGCGGCGTTCCGAGCCGCGTCTTTTCAACGTCCCCGAGCAACGTTCCTACAGCCAGACACGGTCGCGCGTGCCTGTGGTCGCGGCGCTCCGAGCCGCGTCTCTTCAACGTCCCCGAGGGACGTTCTTACAGCCAGGCACGGTCGCGTTTGCCTGTGGTCGCGGCGCTCCGAGCCGCGTCTTTTCAACGTCCCCGAGGGACGTTCCTACAGCCAGGCACGGTCGCGTTTGCCTGTGGTCGCGGCGCTCCGAGCCGCGTCTTTTCAACGTCCCCGAGGGACGTTCCTACAGCCAGGCACGGTCGCGTTTGCCTGTGGTCGCGGCGCTCCGAGCCGCGTCTTTTCAACGTCCCCGAGGGACGTTCCTACAGCCAGACACGGTCGCGCGTGCCTGTGGTCGCGCGCTCCGAGCCGCATATTAGTGGACTTTTGCCTTAATCGGAATTTCAGTGCTGCTGCTGCACCCACCCGTCAATCCGGCGCTGCAGCCAAGCGCGCCAGAACATAGGCGGCGGCGGCCATGCCGACGGCGGCGGGCACCGCGCAGCAACTCGGCAGCGGCAGGCCGCGCGGCGCGGTCAACGCCGCTTCATCCGAGCAGACCATCGGCAGGCCGCGTTCAATGCCGCGCGCGGCCAGCTCCTTGCGCACACGCCGCGTAAACGGCCCGCCAATCTGGTCGGCGATGTCGGCATAGCGCACGCGCGTCGGGTCGGTCCGGCCGGCTGCGCCCATGCAGGCAATCACCGGCACGGCGTGCGTGACGCAATGGGCCAGCAACGCGACTTTGCACGCGATGGAGTCAATCGCATCTATCACAAAATCCGGCGCGGGATCGAGCAGGTGCGCGACTGATTCGGCCGTGCAGCGTGCCGGCTGCGCAATGATCTGCAGGGCCGGATTGATGTCCAGCAGCCGCGCGCGCGCCACAGCTACCTTGGCCTGTCCGCAGGTCGAGTGCAGTGCCCAGAGCTGCCGGTTGATATTCGACGGCTCGATGCGGTCGTCATCAATCAGCACCAGCGTGCCAATGCCCGAGCGCGCCAATGCTTCAGCGGCGTACGAGCCGACCCCGCCAATGCCCACAACTGCCACGCGCCGCGTGGCAAAACGCGCCAGCGCAGCCGCGCCGTACAACAAGGCCGTGCGCGCGAACGCCACGCTCATACGAGCGGCGCGCCGAACAGGGCACGCGCGTTGGCACTGGTGATGCGGGCCATCTCATCGCACGACACCTGCTTGATCGCGGCCAGCGCGGCGATCACGTCAGCCACATCCGCCGGTTCAGAATTCGGCGCGGGATGCGTGGCGGTGCCGATGTACGGACTGTCAGTCTCGGCAAGAATGCGGTCGAGCGGCACGCCCGCCGCCAGTTTTTTTGCCTTGACGGTGGCGGTGCGGGTGAGCACGCCCGAGAAACTGACGTACAAGCCCAAGTCGAGAAACGGCTTGATCTGCTCGCGACTGCACGAGCAACTGTGCAGCACGCCGCGCACGCCGGGTGCTGCGCGCAGCAGGGTTAGCAGATCGTCATGCGCCTGGCGGCAATGCAGAATCACGGGCAGTGCCTGCCGGCGTGCCAAGTCCAGTTGCGCGGTGAAACACTGCTGCTGCGCGGCGCGATCCGCATGCGCGTCGACATAATCCAAGCCGGTCTCGCCGACGGCGACAAAGCCGCCGCGCGCAAGATCGTCGGCCAGGGCCAGCAGATCGGCCTGCGCCACAAACAACGGATGGATGCCGGCGGCGGCATGCACCCCGATGTGCTGCTGTGCCAGCGCGTGCGCCGCGCGCCACGCGCCGATGTCGTAGGCCGGCACCACGCATGCCGTCACGCCACGCGCCCGGGCGCGTTCGAGCACGGCCGCCAGCGCTGGTGCCAAGGGCTCGTCGGTCAAATGGGTATGGGTGTCAATCATGCGAAGGCAATTTGTCCGCCACGAACAAATGTCATCTTTTCCGTCACTTTTATCTGAGAGCCCGACCGGGCTTGTCCCGGTGGGTGAAGAGAATCTGAGAGACGATGTGGGTCATACCGTGCTAGCGGACGTTCAGACTTCAACATTCAACATTCAACATTCAACATTGCAGTATTCAATATTCAGTATTTGCCGCCATCCTATTGTGGCATCGGGGCGGCTAGTGTGCCACCGAAGGCGATATGGCGCAAGCCGCTGTCGCGCACGATTTCCAGCACGCGCAGGAGGTAGCCGTGGCGCACGTCAACATCGGCGTTGATGATCACAATGCCGTCGGGATTGCCGCGCTGAAACTCGCGCAGATTCGAGCGCAGAATTTCCGCATCGAGTGGCAGCGCTTGTTCCGCCGGCGCGCGCCCGGGGTCTTTCAAGAACAGGCGCTCGTCGCGCGTGACGGTCAGGGTGCAGGCGGCACCGCGCAGCAGATCCGCACTGGTCACCTCCGGCAAGTCAATCGCGACGCCAAACGGAAAGACAAAGCCCGAGACCATCAAGGCAAAGATGACCAGCATCAACAGGACATCAATCAACGGCGCCACGTCAAAGATGCCCAGCACGCGCGGCATGTGCGCCAGCGTGGCATAGTCCATGGCGTGCAGCGGGCGCTCACTCATGGGTTTCACCGGCGACGAGATCCACAATATCGGCGGCGCTGCGATCCATGTCGGCAGCGAACGACCGCACGCGCGAGGTGAGATAGTCGTAGGCAATCTGGCACGGAATCGCGACGACCAAGCCGAACGCGGTCGTGATCAATGCCTCCCAGATGCCCTTGGCAACGCTGGCGGGTTGAATGAACGGCGCTTGTTTCTCAATCACTTGAAAGGCGCTGATCAGGCCGGTCACCGTGCCCAGCAGGCCGAGCAGCGGCGCAACGCGCGCGACGGTGGCGAGCACCGGCAGATTGTGTTCAAGCCGTGGCAGTTCGAACTGGGCGGTGCGTTGAATGGCCTCGAGAATCACCGCGCGCGCTTGGCCATGGCAGAGCAACGCGCTGTGCAGCACCGCCGCCACCGGCCCGGGCGTTTCTTTGCACAACGTGATCGACTCGGTGATGCGCTTGTTGCGGATCAAGTTGCGCATGCCGGCCGCAAATTCGCCGGCGTCAATCGAAGCGCGCCGGAACTGCCAGAACCGCTCGATGAACGCCCACAAGGCGACGAGCGAGCAAATCCCGATCGGGTACATGACATAGCCGCCGCGCGCCAGTAACTCTTTGAGTGCCATCATCGGTATGCCTGCTGTAGTGAATCAGAAATCCCTAGGCGTTGAGGTCGCTGCGCGCGGCGTCACAGAGGCGCTGCAACAGCAGCTGAATTTCGCGATTGTCGTCCCCTTCAATCGTCACCCGCAACTTGGGCTCGGTGCCGGAATAGCGCACGACAATCCGGCCGCGCGCGCCCAGCCGCGTTTGGGCCTCCGTCATGGCGGCCTGCAGCGTCGGGCATTGGTCCAGCGGCGGCTTCTTGCCGACCGACACGTTGGCCGAGACCGATGGATACATGACAATGTCTTTGCACAAGCGGCTCAAGGCCGCATCGTTGTGGCGCATGGCCGCCAAAATCTGCAGCGCGGCCATCATGCCGTCGCCCGTGGTGCTGACTTGCTGCACGATAATATGCCCGCACGGTTCGCCACCCAGCGCGGCATCGTGCTCGCGCATGGTGTAGATCACGTTGCGGTCGCCGACGTCGGCGCGCACCGTCCGAATCCCGGCTTTCTGCAAATGGTGTTCGATGCCCAAATTGCCAATGGTGGTCGAGACCACCAGGTTGTTGCGCAACAACCCGTGCTGCTGCCAATCGAGGGCGATGATTGCCAGCATCATGTCCCCGTCCACTTCGCGCGCGTTTTCGTCGGCCATGATCACGCGATCGGCATCGCCATCCAGGGCAATCCCGACATCGGCATGATTCTCAATGACCGCCTTGCGCATTTCCTCGGGATGCGTGCTGCCGCACTGCTCATTTATATTGGCGCCATCGGGCTCGTTGTTGATCACCCGCACTTCCGCGCCCAGCTCGCGCAGGATGCACGGCGCCGCCTTGTAGGCCGCGCCATTGGCGCAGTCGACCACGATCCGCAGGCCTTCCAGCGTCATCCCTTTGGGAAACGTCTGCTTGGCATATTCGACGTAGCGGCCGAGCGCGTCGTCAATCCGGTAGGCCTTGCCGACATCCGTGGCGGTCGGGCGGATTTGATCAAGTTCGCCGCTGGCAATCAGGTCTTCCATGCGTTGCTCGACGTCGCGCGCGAGTTTGTAGCCGTCGGCCCCGAAGAATTTAATGCCGTTGTCTTGATACAAATTATGCGAGGCCGAAATGACCACGCCCGCGTCGGCGCGCAAGCTGCGCGTGATGAACGCCACGCCCGGTGTCGGCAGCGGGCCGACCAGCAGCGCGTCCACGCCCATCGAGCAAATGCCCGCCACCAGCGCGTTCTCGATCATGTAGCACGACAAGCGCGTGTCTTTGCCGATCACAATCCGGTGGCGGCGCGCGTCGCGATGAAAGACATACGCGGCCGCGCGCCCGAGTTTGACGGCGGTCTCGACCGTCATCGGTTCGATATTCGCCGTGCCGCGCACGCCATCCGTGCCGAATATCCGCGGCGAAACTTTTGTGCTAGCCATGGGTGCTCCAATCATCTTCAGGTTACAAATCGTGCGCCGCCGCCGGCGCGTTCGTGGCCGCCGGCGCGCCACCAAGGCGGGTGGCGCGCGCGTGCAGAATTCGTTCGGCCTGCTGCGGCTCATGCAACTGCACATAGGCGGCCGCGGCACGCCGCGCCGCCCGTGTTGCAGACTGCGTCTGGGCTGGAAAGTCATAGACCACGCGCAGCCATTCGCTCAACGCCGCGCGCAGATCGCCGCCGGCCGCGCGCGCGTCGCCCAGGGCCACCAACGCGCGGGCCTGCACATGGGCGTCGGCATTGCTGCTGAGCGGTATGAAAATGGCGAGGGCGGCGGCACTGTTCGAGAGCGCCAGCGCGCAGTCGCCCGCGCGAAATTGGGCGTCGCCGGCAGTGACGCTTGCGTCTGGCATGCCGGCGGCGACTTGGTAGGCATCCCACGCCTGAGTCAGCGCGCCCGCGACTCGATAACAATCACCGCGCAGCAGCCAGGCGGCGGCGGCATCCGGGCTGTGCATAATCGCGTCCCAATGCGTCGTCAGGGTTGTCTCGCAGCCTTGGTGCTTGCCCAGTCGGTCCGCGGCCGCGGCGGCCCAATACGCGGCTTGACCGGCATAGCCGCCCTGTGGCGCGCGTGCTGCCAGCGCCGCCAGTGCGCCGTGCGCACGGGTGTAATCGCCCATGCTGAAAAAGGTCAGCCCCATTTTGAATTCGACCGCGTCGCGTAGCGGTGATGTGGGAAATTCGCTGAGAAAATCGGTGAAGACACTGAGGGCCTGCTCCGTGTGCCCTTGCTGGGCGTGCGCCAGCGCGAGCTCATGCAGGGCATGCTCAGCCAAGGCGCGATCAACCGGGTTGGTCGCCACCGTTTGAAAGAACGCGCGCGCGCCGGCAAAATCGCCGTGCGCCACCGCCAGCCGCCCGCGCTGCAATTGTACCGCCCAGACGTACTGGCCGGTCGGGAAAACCAAGGTGTGCTCTTGCAGCACATTGCGCGCGTCATCCAGCAGGTTCTGTTGCAGCAGGCACCAAAAGCACCAGAAGTGCGCATCCTCGCGCAGGCTGCCGGGGGCCGTGGCAAACACGCGCTCGAATGTTTGTTGCGCCAGCGAATAATTGCCTTGCGCATAATGGGTCAAGCCGATCCGGAACTGCACATCGTGTGCGGCCGGCGTGTTCGACGCGCACACTGCCGCCTGCGCGAGATACGCCAGCGCATCGGCAAAATTAGTATGTGTCCGGGCCGTGTCCGCCAACAAAATCAAGGCGGCCAGCTGCACCGCCGTGTCGGCGCCGGTGCTGGCCTGTTGCAGCCGCATGAGGACATTCGAGTCGGCCCCGTGGGTCTGGGCCAACAGCGCTGCTTGCAGGGCGGCTTTGGATGCCAACGCATGGCGGGGATAGTCATCCGCGCAGCGCTCGAAATACACCCGCGCGCTGCCGGGCTTGCGCGCGCGCAAGGCCAGCTGGCCCAGCGTGTACAGCGCTTCTGCGTAAGGAAATCCGTCGGGCACAACCAGCAGGTAGGGCGCGCTCGCGCGCTCGTCCGTATAGGCCGTGGTCAGACAGGCCAGCAAGTAGCCGCGCGCCGCAGTCAGATCGCCGCGCACAAATGCGGCGCGACCCAAGTGGTGCAGTGCCAGCGCGCGCACGCGCGCCGGTGTGCCGGTTGCGCTTAGCGGCAGCGCCCATTTGAGCGCGGCGGCGGCATGGCTTGCGGCTTCGGCAGCCAGGAGCGCGCCGCCGCACACATACGGGCGCAGGGCCGGGTCAAGCTCGGTACGTTGGTGTAACACACAAAACTGGTCGTACGCTGCGGACGCATTGCCCTCCAGCAAGGCGCACTGTGCCAGCCAGAAGGCGCGCTCGGTCGCGAGCGCGGCATCCGCGGCGCCAACTGGCTGATTGGTCAACACCGCATGCGCCGCGCCCGATTCGCCGCGCGCAAGGTACAAACGCGCCGCCGCATGCGCCGCCAGCATCGTGAACGGCGCCGCGTTCGGCACATGGGCCGCGGCATCATACGCAAACAGCGCGCGCGGCAAATCCTCGTGCAATTCGTGAATGCAGCCCTGGAAATATTGGGCTTCGGCATACGCCGCGGCGACGTTATCCGCGCGCACCTGCTGCAGCACCGCCAACGCATTGCTCCATTGCTGCAACTCATAATAGCTGCGGCCCAAAATGGTCAGCAGGCGGACATCATAGTAATTTGACTGCGCCGTGAGAACGGCCTCGGCGGCGTGGACGGCCTCGTCATAGCGGCCGTCGGCGTAGGCCGCCACGGCCCGCGCGCGCACGGCGGCCGACGCGGCCGCCGGCGTTTTCGGCGGCACGGCCGGCGTGGCCGACGCCACACGGCCCGCGGTACAGCAGCCAACCACAGACAGCAGCAAGCCTGTCCGCAGCCAATTGCTTGTCGTCCTTATTCGTTCCATGCTGGGAAAGTATAGCATTTCAGCCGATGACACTCAACCGCGCGGCGGATTCTGGAAGAATGGATGGGTGGAAGAATGGATGAATGGAAGGGCGGAAGGATGGTGCGGCGGTGGAGCCGAGTTGAGGTTTAAAGTTAAAAGTTTAAGGTCTAAAAGCCAAAAAGCGGACGACGGACCGCGGATCGCGGACCTCGGTGATCAGTGCTTGCAGCCCCGCCAACGGCGGGATGCAGCGGTGTTCGGTATGCAGTGGTTGATTACAAATTCGTTCACGGAACGAACCTTCTCAACTAGAAACCGCAATCAGATGAACGACAACCTGGGTGAGAATGTCTTTTTGCTCTGGCTTGCTCTCTGCAATCATGAGTGTGACGGCCACGAGCGTGGCATCCGCAAAGCGCTTGGAACCGTCCGGCCGATAGAGCAGCCTGTTTTTCTCAAGAAAGCGCAGGAACAAGGCGGCGGCAATGCGCTTGTTGCCGTCCACGAACGAATGATTTTTCACCAGAAAATAGAGCAGATGTGCCGCCTTCTCCTCAAGACTTGGATACACATCCCTGCCGTCGAAGGTTTGCATGATGGCGTTCAACGAACTCTGCAGGCTTTTGTCTTTCTCCTGACCGAAAAGGGCCGCACAGCCGTATCTCGCCCGCATCTGGTCAACCAGAGCTGTCGCTTCATCGTACGCCAGCCCGACTGCGTGCGCTGCCGGTCGCGGCGCCGGCCGCAGCCGCTGATGATCGTAATCGTCGAGGATGTCTAGCGCTCGCTCATAATCAATCACCACATGCAATAGCTCTTTGGCTTGGTCTGAGGTCACGTCGTAGCGATCCAAGACCTGTTCGACCAGGTTCAGCGATTGGCGCAATTCCTTCAACCGCCGCTGGTTGACCGAATAGCCTTTGAGAATGTGGGCGCGCAGCACCTGCGTTGCCCAAATGCGGAACTGTGTTCCACGCTTCGAATTGACCCGGTAGCCGACCGAGATGATGGCGTCGAGGTTGAAGAAATCCACCTTATAGGTCTTTCCGTCGGGGGCAGTATGTGCAAATGTTGCACATACTGATTTTCGTTCTAACTCTTCTGACTGACAGATGTTACGAAGGTGCTTGGTGATGACGCTGCGCTCGGTGGCAAACAGTTCGGCCATCTGTTTCTGGCTCAGCCAGATCGTGTCCTTCTCGATCCGGACATCCAGGGCGACCGAGCCGTCCGCCGCGCGATAGAGCACAATTGCGCCGCCGTAGCCGGCGGTCTCCTCGCGCAGCAAAAGTTTCTTATTCTTGCTGATGGTTTTCATCCGTTCCCTGCTGGAAAAGTATAGCATTTCAGCCGATGACACTCAACCGCGCGGCGGATTCTGGAAGAGTGGATGGGTGGACGGATGGAAGAATGGATGAATGGAAGGGCGGAAGGATAGTGCGGCGGTGGAGCCGAGTTGAGGTTTAGAGTTTAAGGTTTAAGGTCTAAAAGCCAGAAGGCGGACGACGGACTGCGCATCGCGGACCTCGGTGATCAGTGCTTGCAGCCCCGCCAACGGCGGATGCAGCAGTGTTCGGTATGCAGTGCTGAATTTCCGTCCCCCTTTTCAAAAGGGGGGTGGGCGCGCAGCGCCGGGGGATTTCGCTGCCCGCCGCTGCAGCATTTCACGTCATGCGCGCACACAAGAAGCACAAAGCTCATGTCCGCAGCGCCATTTTCTGAAGCAGTTTGGCTCTTCGCTTCATTCCTGCTATAATCTTGAGCAGTTAGAGGTTGAACAACAAAATTAGTTGGCAAACGTACTCATGAAAAAACGGAGCGGGATGAAATCGCCGAAACTGATGATGGACTCATCAGCCCGCCTGAATGATGCTGTGCAGCGTTGCTTTCGTTGGGACGATTTTAGAAAGCACCTGTCGGCCTTGTCCGAAAAACAAAAAGGCGATCTCTTCGAGGAATTGGTCAAGGCCTATCTCCAACTCGATCCGGAGTATGCCACCAAGCTGCGCCACGTCTGGCTTCACCGCGACGTGCCCAGCGCCGTCCGCGACAAGATCAGATTGCCCGCCGCGGATAAAGGCATAGATCTGATTGCCCAGACCAACGCCGGCGAATTCTGGGCCATTCAATGCAAGTATCGCGAGGACGCGTGCCAATCGCTGCCGTGGCGCGAGATCTCAACCTTCACCGGCCTGGCGTTTGGCGTCTGCCGCAATATCTCCTTCGGCCTGATTTGCTCGACGACCGAGCGCATCACCTCCGTTCTGAAAACGCAGGATCACATTGGATTCTGCGCACTGGATGTCTGGCATAATCTGGACGCAGGATTTTTCACGCGGCTGCGCGCGGCGCTGCGGCACAAGCCGGCGCGACTCGCGCCGCTCACTCCCCGCCCGCATCAAGTCGCCGCCATACGTGACGCACAGCGCCACTTTATCAAGAAAAAGGAACAGCGCGGCAAGTTGATCATGCCATGCGGCACGGGCAAGAGTCTGGCGGCGTATTGGATCGCGCAGAAGCTCGGCGCGCGGCAGGTCGTTATCGCGGTGCCCAGCCTGGCCTTGATCCGGCAAACGCTGAAAGTCTGGTTGCGCGAGTCGATGGCCAACGGCCAGGAAGTCGAATGGGTCTGCGTGTGCAGCGACGAGTCGGCCGGCCGCATCGAGCGCGATGACGTGGCCGTGCTGCGGCAAGACCTCGGCGTGCCATGCCTGACCGACCCGGATGACATTGCCGACTGGCTCGGTAAAAGCAATGGCAAGGCCGCGCGCGGCCTGACGGTTGTCTTCACCACTTACCAAAGCGGTGAAGCACTTGCCACGGCCGCCCGACGCGTGAAAGCGCATTTCGATCTGGGCATCATGGACGAGGCGCACAAGACCGTCGGCGCCAAAGACAAACTTTTTTCGCATTTGTTGTACGACAAGAATTTGCCGATCACCCGGCGCGTGTTCATGACCGCCACCGAGCGCCGCTATCAAGGCGAGAGCGATGAGATCTTGAGCATGGACGATCCCAACGTCTATGGCGAGACGTTTCATCATTTGTCGTTCAAGCGCGCGCTCGAGTATAAGCCGCCGATTCTGAGCGACTACAAAATCGTGACGATCTTCGTCTCGCGCAACGACGTGGCTCAACTGATCCGCAAGAATGTCTTTGTCCGGCCGGACAAGGGGCCGTGGGACAAGGAGATCGAGGCCGAGATGCTCGCCGCCCTGGTCGCCTTGCGCAAGTCAATGCAGAAGCATCCGATCCGCCACGCCGTTTCGTTCCACAGCAGCATTCGCCGGGCGGAAGTGTTCAAGGCGCACAACGACGCGTTTACGCAGACCTTCCCCAAGGACGGGCCGGTCGCGACCTTCCATGTCTCCGGGAAGACGCCGACCGGCACGCGCGCGCGGCTGGTCAAGGAGTTCGCCGAAACGGAGCGCGGCTTGATCACCAACGCCCGCTGTTTGAGCGAAGGCGTCGACGTGCCGGACATTGACTGCGTCATGTTTGCCGATCCGCGTCGCAGTGCGATTGACATTGTGCAGGCCGTCGGCCGCGCGCTGCGGCCTGCCCGCGGCAAGAAGATGGGTTATGTCATCGTGCCGATCCTGCACGACGCCAATGCCAAAGCGGAAGACATTCTCAACACGGAAACCTTCCAGGAGATTCTCACGACCCTGCGCGCCTTGGCGGCCAATGACGATCGCATTGTCGAGTATTTCCGGGCGATCTCGCAAGGCACGCGCCGCAGTGGTGGCGGCAGCGTTGAAATTGATATTGACGAGCGTCTGGCCCAGAAGATTGATCTGGCCCAATTCGCGCATGACATTGAACTAAAATGCTGGAGCCGCCTAGCCAAGCTGTCCTGGCGGCCGTTCGAAGAAGCCCGTGCATTCGTCCATCAGCTCACACTTCAAAGTCGAACCGAATGGGAGATAGAGTGCAAACACCGAAGTTCAGGCAATGGGCGGATACCATTTGATATTCCATCCAACCCAAATACGGCTTACTCTAGTGTAGGATGGAAGGGCTATGGTGACTGGCTGGGAACTGGTAGAATTGCAAGCTTCGACATGGTGTACCTTCCCTTCCGCGAAGCACGAAGTTTTGCTCGCACACTCAAACTAAAGAGCGCAACTGAATGGAACAGTTTTGCGCGCGGTTCATTGCCACAGGTTGGCCTGCGACCTTCTAACATTCCAGCAACTCCTGCAAACACCTATGCTGAGCATGGCTGGAAAGGCTACGGCGACTGGCTGGGTACAGGTACGACTGCAACAAACCGTAGGAAATATCGCCCTTTCATTTTTGCACGGTCATTTGTCCGCAAACTCAAACTAAAGAGTTACAAGGAATGGCTACTTTTCAATCAGGGACGACTCTGCCGACTTAAACGCTTGCCCAATGATATACCAGCCTCACCTGGCAGAGTATACGCCAACACGGGTTGGCAAGGATATGGTGACTGGTTAGGCACAGGCGCAACATCAGTTAAATATAGAAAGTTTCGCTCTTTTGTTAAGGCAAGAACTTTCGCCCGAAATCTCACTCTGAAGAATTCAGCTGAGTGGTTTGCGTTCTGTAAAGGCCACAATAAGCGGCTGCGCCGACTTCCCAAAGACATTCCAATATCTCCCGCTGAAGTTTACGCTGACAAAGGCTGGAAAGGCTTCGGTGACTGGCTTGGCACCGGCACAATTGCCACGCGGCTTAGAAAGCACCGAGCTTTCAACGCCGCTCGTTGTTATGTTCGAAACCTCAAACTCAAGAACCAAGCTGAGTGGTTTGCCTTCGCCCAAGGGCGCATGCCCCAATTGGGACTAATGCCCGATGATATCCCATATAATCCCGGAAGAACTTATGCTAAGAAAGGTTGGAAGGGTTACGGTGATTGGCTTGGCACCGGGTCTACTGCCACATTCTTGAGGCTGTACCGTAGCTATTCTCAGGCGCGCACGTTTGTTCACAAATTGAATCTCAAGAGCCAATCCGAGTGGTTTGCCTTCGCCAGAGGACGCATGCCTAAATTAGGTAAATTGCCGTCTGATATTCCCGTGAATGTATACAAAGCCTATATGGGTAAGGGTTGGAAGGATTGGTACGACTGGCTTGGCACGCGCAGAACGCGCAAAACCAAGAAATCGCAAACACAATGAGGTCAGCGGTTATTGATAACGGACTGTTTCAGGCATTTACAATTAACTGGGATGAAAAGGCACACAAGTTTCTAATCGCGCTCGACTATTCTAAAACACCTTGGCACAATGCGTCGGTCTGTCAATTTCCTATAGCCGTCTTCTTTCTATGTCATATGAAGTGCGAGAAATAACGCCTTGATAAAAATCTATGTTATGGCTCTTGGCAAAATCGTGCAGTTTGACTTTGAGATTTTCACTTGCAGAAATTCCACAGACAATTTCGCGAATCGCATCATGGGGTACTTCAAACAAGAATATTTCGTATGGTTTCTCCTGTTTTACAACCTTGCTGTTCCTTAGAAGTCGAATTAAGCGCATTTCTTCCTCGTAAGACCAATCCGAAGATTTGGTAAAAAACCATGTAATATCAATATCCAAAGTGTTTCCGATCACTTTATCCAGTCGCTTTGTGGAATAGGAGACGGGTTTTAATGTGCCAATGTCGGCGCAATCTGTTGCTTGTCTGTGGAAAAATTCATGATCTGAATCAAATCCGACACAGAAACCTTGTTGAACCTTAGCATATGTAGACCACATAAGTGAATTGTTCCATTTTCTGGACAAAGAAAACACGCCTATTTCAGCATTTGCTTTATGAAGATACTTTTCATAGAAGAGGTTGCTTAAGCAATCTGGATTGCTTATGCACAGGTCCTTAATAGCCTGTGCTCCTTTTGTTATTTGCGTTTCAGTCAGGTGTTGACGATGGTTGCGGACAATAACATTTTCAATAAAATGATCTGAATCGAAATTCACTATCATAGGGATGAACTCGAACGGATCGTTAAGATCACCAGGTTGAGTAAAACGCAGCAGCTGGTTTTCAAGATAATCTATGCGTTCTGGTGGGAGATACTTGTATACAATTTGCATTTGTCCCTATTAATAAGGGGATAGTATTTGGTCTATGCAATTGTTCAGCATGATAAGCGGACCAATTTCTTGTCGCGATACTTGCCGGCTTCCTTTGCGCCGCGAATGGAGCATGCGGCATCCCACCGCCATTGTTCAAGCGACTTGTCGCCGTTGCCATTGTTCTGACTTGCCATGTTCTTAGTCTGTATGAGATGTTTCCAAAGGAATCCAACGTCGCGGATCACGCGCGGCTTTAGGCCGTCGCGTGCATCCGCCTTGTTCGGCTATGCATCTTCATCGCCATTCATGAGGTCCGCAGCTCAATCTCAGACTCATTGAACCATCCCTCGTGGAGTACGTGTTCCCGCACCTGTTGCGGGTTAGCCGAGTAAGCGATTAGGGCAAGACTCTCTTCTGCCCGGCTGCACGTGACATAAAGGAGCCGCCTTGTACGGTCTACCGATGTCTCTTGGTTCGGGGCACTTCGTGAAGAGTCAGCCTTCGCGCCGAAGAGTTTCTCGTACGAGAACATGAACCCACGAGTTTCTGAGTCATCCATGAGCACACAGACACGCGGGAACTCAAGGCCCTTGATGCCCTGGTGCGTGTCATAGGCGGCTTTCCCTTGGACGTACTCACTGTATGCTTCGACCTGCTCGAAGGGTGTCTCAAGAAACGACCGCCAGGCGCCGATCTCGTCGGCCTTGTAGTCCTCCGCCGTCTGCGAATTTTCGCAGGTCTCTTCCGAGGATGCAGAAAACGCACGGATCTCTTCTGGAAGAACGAAAAGGCCGGTGTTTCTGACGCAACAAAGTACATCTAGGAACGTTGGACTTCTCCCGTCAGCCCAGAGTTTCGCAAGCGAGTCCACCGCGCTTCTGGCTGCAGCGATCTGCGGCAACTGATCAGCACCGCTGGCTTGCATGCCCTCCTTGTCAAGAAAGGGTGAGTGACGTCGGACTAATGACGCGACCCGGAAACTGTCGCCTTTCTGCTGGCCGCGGATCAGTGGCAGGATGATCTGTGAGAAGAACCGAAGAGGCGCCAGGCTCCCATCTCGTAGAGCAGTCTGAAGGTGACTCACGCCGTGCAGGGCCTCCCACATCGGCAAGAACCCCAGTCTCTTGGCTGCCATATGGTGCTCCAGAATCAGCGTCTTGACACCTTCCTTCGGCTTCTTCCAGCCGGCATCTTCTGTGAGTTCCGCCATCTGTCGACAGACTGCATCCTCCTGGCGCGGCTTATCCACGATGTCTGTCGGCAGAATGAATAGGCGAACGAATCCTTCACCCCTATCTGTTCGACAGCGCTGAAATTGGCCGTCAACAGGCTGGCGGATCTGGTTGATAAGCCTCACAATGCGGCTCCCGGATCTGTGATTCATGAGTTTCTTGGGTGTCGCCCAACTCGCCGGAAGACCAGTGCCAAGGTCAATCTTGCCGGCCATGTAGATGCGCTGCATCATGTCGCCGATGATTCCAAGGGAGAAGACTGCGCTTTGCTTTGCCTCCGTGAGGAACAACGCCTCCATCAGTGGCCCGTCTGTATCCTGACTCTCGTCCACCAAGAGGATCGGGAACCGATTGACGAGCATCTTCTGCATCATGAGACTGCCAGAAAGGAATGTAGATGAGATCTTGATCACCTCAGCATGATTGAGCGCGTTCTTCTGTGGGTTGTCGCTGTCCGGGTTGTAAATGAACCTCTTGATCCCGTCCAAGGATAGGAGTCGTTCACTCTTTGCTGCCATCGCGGCTTGTCGGTCCTGGAATGCCTTGGTCCCCGGCCTCCCCTTCCGTTCCTTTTCCGTAATTTCTTCGACCTCTGCTTTCAGGTTGGCTCGGAGCCACTCCCGAATGTCAGTATTCAGCCCGGCGATCAGTGACCACGCGAAACTGTGAATCGTGGACACTGCGAAGAGCGGGTCGTATTCAAGCCGACGTTTAATTTCGTCGCAGGCCTTGTTCGTGAACGTGATGACGCCCACCTGCCGCCCTTGAAGTCGAAACCGGGCAGCCACCTTTTCCTTGATTACTCGCAGCGCCTCTACAAGGGACCGTGTCTTTCCGGACCCGGCTCCTGCGAACAAGAAAAAACTCTGGGGAGGGGAGGCCGTGACACACGTCGCGATGATCTCGTCGGCCTTTGCGTCGACAGTGTCATCTGGGCTGGCGGTGTTAGTTGGCATGATCACTTCCCTCCGGCCGACGCGGACTGTGTCTTATTCGGGTCGACAACCAGTTCTTGCTGCCGGAGCAAGAGCTTCTTCTGCAGCCACTCCAACCCTTCCCTGATGTATATGGGCATGCGAACCGACTCGAGATCCTCAAGATAGAGCACGTCAAGGGCGAAGCCTGCCTTCGAACCGGTGTCTAGAGCAGAGCACAACGCACTGCACAGCGCTTGGATGTCCTTGCTGTTAGCGATAGCCTGCTTGAATTGTCCCAGCAAATCCGGCCCGTCAAACTTCCGAAACAACTCGATGTTCTCCAGAACCAATGCATCTTCGAACGTCCTCGGGATTGCATCACCGGGCTCAGCATCTGATGATAACTTGACAGTCACGGGCGTCTGATAGGCTACACGCACTGAGAAATCGTCATCGTAAACTTTCTGCTTCCCAGCACTGGCCAGATCAAGGAGCAGGTCCAAGGTCTCTTCCTTTGGGTGCCAAGTCTTCAGCACGTTATTCGCCGTGAGTTGACCGGCATTCTTCTCTGGACGAACCTTCTTGTGGTGTCCGTCAGGCGCGACAGCATCGAGATCGGTGATGATCAGCGTGTTGATGCCCAGATGTTCGATTAGCGGTGCCAGCCGATGCGCATGACTCCCGCCAACCTCAAGAAGTGTGACGTAACAGCTATGGAGCCCCGGGAAACAGCTTCGAATGAAGTGCGGCACAAGGATTCGTTCAGCCGCTCCCTCCGCCAGGATCACGCCGTCGGCAAAGAATAGGTCCGCGTGTGTCACGCGCAGATATCGGGAAACGAAGCGTGCAGTTTCGTTTTCATTCCCGAAGACTTCCGACAGATTTAACACCGTTGACGTAGGAATCTCCCCTGGATTCCGCGCTGGGTGTCGCCGGAAATACCTCATCTGTGCAAAGTCGACCTCGTGGGCAATGTGACTCGAATGCGTACTCACTACGAGCTGAGTTGACAGCGGGCTGTCGCCGGCCAGTGCGGGGTGCTTCCGCAAGACGTCGTACGCCTTGCGAATGAATAGCTGCTGCACCTGGACATGCAGGTGTGCCTCTGGCTCCTCCAAGAGGACAAGATGAACTGGGGGAGGCACCGGCTCCTTGCCGGGGGTTTGGCCAACGTCCAAGGACGCCTTGCCAACCTTCATCCAGGCGTCGCGGAAGCCGATCAGACGGAAAACCATCGAGATGAGATTCTGGTAGCCAAGGCCATTGCACTGTTCCGGTAGAAGCTGCGCAGCGGCCATAGGCTCTTTTCCTGGAGCGACGTCATATTGCACAGCAGACTGGTGGTTGAGGCCTTCGACTGGCTTAAGGTGGGTCGAAACGACTAGTCGGGGATTGGCTACGCCAGGATATCCAAGGTCCTGCAATTCGCTCAAAGGGGTCTTGAAGCTGTCTCTTATCCGTTCATCGAACGCCATCTGGGCCTCGTGGATTGCTTCGAGCGCCCTGATATCGGCTGGTTCTGGAGCCTTCGTCGGGTCCAGATGCTTTCCGTAGTACGCTCGCAGTTGAGCTGTGAGGAGTTGCTGTCGACCCGCACTACTGCTCCCACCGTCCTCCGAGTCATCAGTGCCTCCGGCATAGTCGCTCAATCCGCGATGAGCGGGGACCTCGTCCACTCTAATCATGCCGGCAAGTGGGTTCCCGTCGAGGGCCTCTGCGCCCGGCGGCAGAGCCTGCGGTTGAGCCACGCCATTCACAGGTGGTTTCTTCGCACATGGGTCAAGTGCATAGGCCTTGATCTCCATCGCACCGCCCATGTGCTTCTTCAGATAGTCAACGAGACCCTCTGGCCACAGTGCGAATTTCCTGCGTGGCGTTGTCTCGGTTGGCATAGCATCGGCCGCGCCATTGCCTCTGCTGTCGCCATTACCGGAGGACTTGCCTACAACACCACCCGCAACTAGAGCACTCGCAACCTTCTTCGCTTTGGAAAACGACTCCAGAAGATCCTGTGAGTCCTTGGGCGCTAGCTGGAGACGCACGCCTATCCCGTCAGCCGGCCTCCAATCCAGCGTCGGGATGAGGCGGGCAACATGATGAATCTCATTCTCCTGGACCGCAAGCCAGATGTCCAATGACGGCAGGACGGCCGGCCACTTGGAGTGCATATCGGCGTCGGGGTCCTGAGAAGTGCTGAACAACTGGCCCAAGTCGTCGATGCGTCCCCATAGCGAGACAGGAATGTCATTTACGGAGAAAGGCTTCTGTTGCAGCAGAAAGTACCGGAGTGCGGTGATTGCCGAAGTCTTGCCGCTATTGTTCGCGCCAACGAGAAGGGTCGTGTCCTTCGCCATGTCGATGCGAGCGGCCAAGAGTCGACGGAAATTACGTATCTCAATGCAGTCAATGCGCATGGTCTCTCCTTACAGCACTAAGCAGCCCAAGACTGTTCTCTTTTGCCGAACTATATAATTCTATGGCAGATTGTTGTATAACTCAGTCTGATTCATCACAAACAGCACTTTATGTCGTTTGTGAGAATCCCTTTGTAACTGAGTTTCTCTTGCTTCAGCATCACCTACCGGCCACTTTCTGTCTGGCTCTGAAATTACAGCAGTCTCAGCAAATGAATTGCTGGGAATCCATGCCGAATGCGGACATTAGGCCACTTGCAAATAGAGTGACTGCGTATGCGGTTGCGGTATAGCCACCCCTTCTTGCCGCAGACCGTCCAAGTGGAATTCGATGGCTTCGCTCATGCTGTGTTCAACTTCTTCGCGGGTGCAGCCCGTCGCAACACATCCATCAATGTCCGGTGAGTAGGCCGAGTAGCCACTCGCGCTCTTTTCAATGATGATGAGGTATTTCATGGTTTCAACGCCGCCTGCTTCATTATGCTGTTAAGTGTGCCGGTGGCGAGGTCATCGTTCGCATTTCCTGGCATCGTCACCAGCCCCTTTTTCACCGGGTGCTTGTATTGATGATGACTGCCGCGTGTGCGGGCTAAGAACCACCCGTCCTCACGCAAGAGTTTCACCACTTCACGCACTTTCATGGTGCATTATACCATTCCGCGGCGCACAGATCAACCATTGGCCGAACTACATAATTTCAAGGCACATTGTTGTAGAACGCCGTCTAATGCATCGTCGACCCACTGCGTTCTTTGGCGCGTTCATCTCTCTGGTTCGATGACCACGGCGGTGCCGTAGCACAGCACTTCGGTCGCGGAGCCCCTGCTGACGACTTCGGACGCGTCGTAACGCAAGCCAACGATGGCATTGGCTCCCATTGCTTGCGCGTGCTCAACCAGGAGGTCAAAGGCCTGTTCGCGGGCTTGTTCGCACATTTCCGCATACGCGCCGATGCTGCCGCCGATGATATTTTTCAAGCCACCAAAAAACCCTTGCGCAATGGTCGGGGCGCGCACAATAATGCCGCGAGCAATGCCCTTATACTGCTTGATCCGATAGCCTTCAATGGTGAAAGTAGTTGTCACGGGCATGTTCATGCGGGTACTCCTGTGCCTGTTCCAAAAATGAATTTACGCAGACCAACCAACCGGCCTCGTGCGGATTCATCCTAACGCGAAAAGTGTACCAGAAAGACCGGCGCGTGTCAATTCCGTAAGTTCGTTTGCGGTAGCTTCTCGCGCGGCGCGATAATGTATACTAATGAATGCGCTTACTAGGTGTCATGCCAATTGTGGCCGCGGGCGATGACCGCGGCTGCAGAAGCCGCCCTCACCGCGGGCGGCTACAAGGAGGCTGCAAAGTAGAAAGCGCTCTCATTAGTAAGTGGCCCAAGGCCATAGCAAAGCGGTGATGTGCTCTTGGCTTACCGCCGCACCGGTCACCGATCACTGATTACCATCCTTCCTGTCTTCCCGCACGCAGCGGCAGCAGTTGCAATCCGCACCAATGGCGGAACTGAGCCTGCCCGAAACTGTTCGTACTCTTGACCGCGGGCGTTTCCCGCGGGTCAGCCGCCATCTATGACGGCAACGCCTTGAGCGCGGCATCTCTCGTGAAAGGTCCTGTGTGCGCATCTCAGCACAGCTTGACAACGCCGGCTTGCAGTGCTATCATTTTGCTGTTACTAATGCATGCGCTTATTTGGTGTCATGCCAGTTGTGGCCGCGGGCGCCTGCTTGGAGCTGGCTGGGCTAGTCCTGCCATCGGCGTGGATCCCGTCAACGGCGCGGATGACCGCGGCTGCAGAAGCCGCCCGCACCGCGGACGGCTACAAGGACACTGCACAGTAGAACGCGCTCTCATGAGTAATCGGGGCTGCGGTCCTGCTCGAGCCGCTGCAACAAGGAACGATAACAAGCACCAAGTTTTATACGCTGTATGGATAATGACAGGAACTAGCTCGCCTGACGATTACGATTGGAATGTGCAATCTCTCAATAAACATGGATAGCCAATGCATAGGAAGAATACTGATATGTTCTTGAAAGCGGTTTTCCCGGGAAAATACATCCAGGGCGAGGGGATTCTGGACCAATTGCCCCATTGGGTCAATTTGTTGGGCAAGAAGGGGTTGCTACTGGCATCCCGCACCGCGAGGAAAAAAATCCTTGCCAGTTACAGGAAGGATTGGACTGCCAACGCGCTGCGCATCGAGCCATTCCAAGGCGAGTGCAGTGAAAAAGAATTGAGCCGTCTGGCCCGCATTATTCGCCGTGAGAAGGTGGACATCCTCGTCGGCATGGGTGGCGGCAAGACGATTGACACGGCCAAGATCGCCGCCGACCGGGCGGGCATCCCCGTCATCATCGTGCCCACCATCGCCTCGACCGATGCACCATGCAGCGGCTGTGCCGTTGTCTACTCGAACGCGGGCGTTTTCGATGGCGTTCATTATCAAAAGATGAATCCACAGGTGGTGCTGGTCGACACGCGTATCATCGCCGCCGCGCCGCCGCGCTTTCTGATTGCGGGGATGGGCGACGCGCTGGCGACCTGGTTCGAAGCCAGATCCTGTGAGCGCACCCAATCGGCGAATGAGTGTGGCGGCTACAGCACCATGGCAGGCCTTCATCTCGCCAAGCTTTGTTATGACACCCTGCTGATGTACGGCGCGGCAGCTAAAGTCGCCGCAGCGCAGCATATCGTCACTCCGGCCTTGAACCACATTATCGAGGCAAACATCTTGTTGAGCGGCATCGGGTTTGAAAGTGCCGGCTTGGCGGCAGCCCATGCCATTCACAACGGCCTTACCGCACTGGAAGAAACCCATGCGTTCTACCATGGTGAAAAAGTCGCCTTTGGCGTTTTGACGGGGCTTCAACTCACGGACGCGCCACCGCTGGAAACGGCAACGGTGCTCGCGTTCTGCGAGGACGTCGGCTTGCCGACCACGCTGGCCGACATTGGTCTGCCCAACAACGACCGGCATAAACTGATGAAGGCGGCCGAGAAAGCCTGCGCACCTGCGGAAGCCATCCATCACGAAGCAGGCTTGATGACGCCTGAAAAAGTCCTCAATGCCATGATCGCAGCGGACGCGATGGGTGAAGCAAACAAAGCATCAAAAAGGCGGCGCGGGTAAAATAAGGCGCAGTGTGCTCGGCGCGGGGCCCTGCATGGCGCATTGCCAGTAGCCGCCGCTGCGGGCCCTTGCGTTGAAACGGCAGTCGCAGCGGCAGAAATTAACAAAGAGTAAAGGAGTCAAGGAGCAGACCGCAATGTATTGTTGTTGGCAGACGACAGAAAATGCTGATTGAACGGAAACTTCATTCGCAACGAACGAATTTGGAGAAGAGCGGCGCTCACGGAGGCACGGAGCACACCGAGTAAAACATGTTGACAAATGTGGCGTCTTCTCTGTGAGCCCTGTGGCTCCGTGAGCAACATTCTGATTGCAGACGACAGAAAATGCTGATTGCGGCTGCTCCTTTACTCATTAACTCCTTGTCCATGTCTGCCTGCAGCGGGCCGCGCGGTCATTTTGGTTTCAGTTTCACCCTGGTCATCGAGCTGCTGCCCTTGGTCATCCGGCCAAAGAGCGGCACATTGCTGACGGTGTGCATCTCCGTGCCGATCCCAAAAATATACCTGCCAAAGCAAAGGCCGCGCATGGGCTGATTGGTCCTGGTACAGGTGCGCAGCGCGGTGTATTGCGCGCCGGACATCAGGTCGCCCGGCTCGTTGCCCATCGCCATTTTGTAGATGAAGTCAACCTTGCCGTCATGCAGCGTGGCCATAAAATAGCCGTTCTTGTGTTGATGATGCGCGGCATTCAGGGAGATGAAGTAATGCAGATATTTCGGCTGATTGCCGGTGACGACGCCGGTGGACAGGCGATAGAACGCATGCGCCACGACATTGGTGTCGAACAGCGGTTCCGGCGTGATCACGAACTGTGTCAGATCGGTGCTGGAGAAGGAGGTGTAGGCCGTCGGCGCGCTGCCGCGCACCATGTAACTAAATTTTGCCTTGGTCGCGTCCTGGTTGGCATACGAGACTTTGGTGGCGGCGTGCGTGATCACCAAATCCTCCGTGCCAAAATCACCGTTGCGCCGCAGCATGGCCAGTGCGCGCATGACGGTTTCGATCGGCAGCGCCGCGCCGGCGGCGTGGGTCGCGCCGCCCGGCAGCACGACCGGACGGTCAAACGTCAAGGTCTCGATCAGCCCGATGCGATTGCAGCCGAAGGCGACACCGATCTGCACCGCATTCGTGCCGGTCGTCCGGCCGGTGAGTTCATAGCGGGCGGCGCCCGGCACTGGCTGGCAGCGCGCCAGTCGCGCGGCCGGCACGCACAAGTGCGCGAGGTCACCGGCGTACTCCTGCATGAAGGTGGCCGGTGCTGTCCGCAAGCCATGGTCGCTACAATCCGTGAGCTGCTCGAAGGTATCGGCAATATGCGCGGCGATGACGCCCGCGCCCTCGACATACTCGGGGCGCCAGTTCAGGTCGCGCGCACCCGGCCTTCTGTGACGGTGCGCCGCCGGGCTCGGTGTTGCCGCGGCCGTCGGGCTGTCTGACAAGAGGGTGGTTGGCACCCATGCAAGCATCATGCAGCACAGGATTACATAGATGATGCATCGGCGTTCGCGGCGGAGGATGGTTGCAACAAGGTTCATGGCAGCCTCGCGGTCTGGGTTGGCGGTGATGGCGAAGACCTGGTTGGTTTTCGTCACCGCTTTATAATGATACCACAGCGACGTGTGCGTGTCAATAACTGCGTTTTTTGCGCAGATCGCCGCTGCCCGGGGCCACGGCGCGCGGCGCCTTGATTCAGTATTTGGTAGGCGGTGTTCGGTAGGCGGGCACGCTTGCAACCAGCGCGCGATGGCCGGATTCGCTGCAGCGCGTGGTTAGGCGTGGCGGTTATGGGGTAGTTGGGCAATCTGCCACTCCCTCTCGGCAGTAGCGGCGGACTGCTGCTCATCAGCCGTGGTGGCAGCCATCGCAGCTACAATGGCATAAGCTGCTGCACCGCGCGCATGCCTGATACTGTGTGCTGTTGCGGCGGCGTGCCCGGCGGCGCGCGCTGCGGCAACCGCGGCGGGATGGTCAGACGCGCGTGCTGCCGCATGGGTCTGCACGGCCGCTGCCCGGGCCATCATCATCGTCATCTCGCCACAAGCCCACGCCCGGGCGGCCTCAATCGCGCGTCTCGGCCTGTCGTCTGCCGGGTGAAGGGCATCGAAGTGTGGGAGCACATGCTCGGCGCAATCAGCCGCCCACAGTGCAAGCGTCTTCTGGTCAAAGGGCGCAAGTCTATCGGTATAATCAGATGTGGCAGTAATACCAGGCTTGCATTTCAGTGCAACGCGGACTTTGGTGCTAACTTTGGTTTTACTCATGGCGATTAGTTGGGTTGATTGGGCTTGGATCGGTCTTCGTTGGCACGGGGCGCGTCGCGACGCCTAGCCAGCGGAAAGTGTAGCAGAAGGCTGTCCGCACGTCAACGAGAATGCGGCGGGCAGCGATGCAAGTTAACAAAGAGTAAAAGAGTCACGGAGCAGACCGCATTTTTTGTTGGTTGCAGACGACAAAAAATGTTGACTGTGGCCGCTCTTTTACTCCGTTACTCCTTATTCATGGCTGTGTGCCGCAGCGCGCTCACCACAAATAATAATGGCCGGTCTGTAGAATATACAACGCCAGCAGCAGATTGGAAATGGCATGCGCCGCGACGCATACCAGCAGGTTGCGCGTCGAGTACAACAGCCACATAATCAGGGCGCCCCAGATGACGGCCACGAGCCACCACGGATGCGAGAACACAAAAATGCCCAGGGCGATCAGCGCGCTACGCTTGGTAAACCAGCCAATCGGCACGCGCTTGTAATACTCATCCTCGACAAAGCGAATCACCATTGAACGCGTGAACAACTCCTCGAAAAACGGCACGGTCAGCACTGCGCCGCACATGCGCATGGCGATAAAGACGTTCTTCCACAGACCGCTCAGTTCGGGCACGTTGTAGGTCGAGGTCGGCAGTGCGGTCGGCAGCATGATCAAGCCACCGGCCACGCGCCGCCAGGCATCCTCGGCGATATCCGCCCCGTAGGTGAACGAAAGATAGATGTTGGTATTGCCCAGCACCGGGATGCGCGCAAACATGATCTCACGGAAATAGTGATACGGCGCAATCCACAAGATGATCCCGACCACGCCCACGGCCACGGCCAGGAGCCAATCTATCGCCGTGGTGCCGCGTGGGCTCAGTTCGGGATACTTGCCTTTGGCGCCGAAATACAGCAGCGCGATGGCCGTGCTGATCACGGCAATGGGATAGGCGTAAAACGGCCCGAGCACTTTGGCCAGCATGCCGATGCAGACCATGTGGCAGGCGTACGGCACCCAGTGTTCCTTGGCATAGCCCAGCAGCGTGCCAAACGGCATGATTTCGCGCTGCGCCGGCGGAGTGTAGGTCAAGCCCTGATTGAATGATACATGCATGGTCGAAGGGAGTTGTGTGTTAAGTTCATCGCTCGTCGTTCATCGTTCATCGTTCATCGTTCTTTGCTCAATTGCAGCCCTGAACCATGAACCCATCTAGTCCGCCGCCTTAATCTCGTCCCACAGTTTCAGATACATGGCGGTGGCCGGGCCGAGATCGCGCTGTGATTCGCATTTGTCGAGCACGGCCGCGGGCGGGAAAATCACTGCATTGGTGCGCGTCGCCGCGCTCAAGTATTGATAGGCATCCTTGTTGGGACACAGGAACAAGACAAACTCGATGTTTTCGGCCGCGACGTTGGGGTCATGAATGAAGTTGATGAATTGGTGCGCCAGCGCGACCTGTTGTGCGGTTTTCAGAATCGCCAGATGGTCTAGCGCGACCAGGGCGCCCTCGGCCGGCAGTTCGAACACCACGTTTTCATCTTCCGCCGCAACTTGCAGCAAGTCGCCGTTGTAGCCGTGCACCAGCAGAAATTCGCCGGCGGCAATGCCGTTCTTGTATTGCTCGTTTTCAAATTTGGCGATCAGCTTTTTCCAGCGGATAACCACCTCGCCGGCCTTGGCCAATTCGGCCGCGTTGGTCGTGTTGGCGCTGAAGCCGAGAAACTTCAAGGCCGCGCCGATCGTCTCGCGATAATCATTCATCAGGGTTGTGCGGCCCTTCAAGTCGGCGCGGTCAAACATGCTCCAGGACGGCACGAAGTTGGAAACCTTGTCTTTGCGATAGGCGATGCCGGTGCTGCTCATCATATACGGCACGCTGTACCGCATGGCGGGGTCGGTCGCAAAGCGCATATAGGCCGGGTCAAGGTGCACAAGATTGGGCAGTTGCGCGTGGTCGAGCGGCAAGAGCATGTTTTGCTTGATCATCATATCGACAAAATAGCTGCTCGGGAAAATGACGTCATAGCCGGTGGCGCCGGCCTTGAGTTTGTTGTACATGCTCTCGTTCGAGTCGAAGGTGTCAATCACGACGGTGCAGTTGTGCTCTTGCTCGAAACGCTGGACCAGTTCTGGTTTGAGGTAATCGGCCCAGTTGAAGATGTGCAGCACCGGTGTGGCCTTGTGGCAGGCGGCCAGGGCGAGCGCAGCGACGATCACGCACACGGCGGCCGAGATGCGGAAGGCGGTCATATTTTCTCCTTGTGCAGCAAGTGTTGGGTGAACCAGACGATCAGGAACGTGGCGACCAGCAGCAGGGCGGAGAGCGCATTGATCAGCGGGGTCGCGCCGAATTTGATCATGCTGTAGATGCGGATCGGCAGGGTGGTGCTGCCCGGCCCGGCGACAAAGAACGAGATAACGAAGTCGTCAATTGAGAGGGTGAAGGCGAGCAGCGCGCCGGCGGCGATGCCGGGCGCCAGCAAGGGCACGAGCACGCGCCAGAGCGTGGTCCACCAATTGGCGCCGAGGTCCATGGCGGCCTCGACAATCGCAAAATCAAAATCCTGCAGGCGCGCCAGGACGACCATCGTCACATAGCTGATGCAGAAGGTGACATGCGCCAAGAAAATGGTGAACAGGCCGAGTTGCATCCGCAGCGCGACAAAGAACAGCAGCAGGCTCATGCCCATCAGAATTTCGGGCACGACCAGCGGCGTGTAAATCAAGGCATAATGCAGCTTTTGGAGTTTGCCATGATAGCGGTGCAAGGCGAACGCGGCGCAGGTGCCAATCACGGTCGCGACTGCCGTGGCGCTGACCGCGATGAGCATGGTATTATGGAAGGCGTGCCAGATGTCGCGCGCGGCAAACAATTTGGCATACCACTTGAGACTGAAGCCGCTCCACGTGCCGCCAAAGCGCGCGGCGTTGAACGAATTGACAATCAGGACCACAATCGGCAAGTAGAAAAAGGCCAGGACCAGCAGCGTGGTCAGCAGCGGCAGGCGGCTGTGCTTCATGCGACCTCCTGCATGGTGGGCGGTTGCTTTTCTGCGCGCGTTTGGTGGATGATCAGGAGCAGCATCGGCAGCAGGACCGCCACGGTCAGGAGTGCCGCCAGGCCGCTGGCGTGCGGCAGATTGCGGTCGACAAAGACGCGCTGGGCTATTTTGTTGCCAATCATTTCGGCGTTCGGCCCGCCGACCACATCCGGAATCACATACGAGCCCAGCGACGGGATGAACACCATCAAGAACGCGTTCAGCAGGCCGCGCTGAATGCCGGGCAGAAACACATTGAAAAACGCCTTCACGCGCGTCGCGCCGAGATCGAGCGCGGCTTCCATCAGGCCAAAATCAAATTTCTCGGCGGCGGCGTAGATCGGCAATATCGCAAACGGGAGATAGGTGTAGACGCTCACCAACAGGACCGCTTCGGCATTGTACAAGAGCGACGCGTCCGGCCGCACCAGATGCAGGAACACCAGTGCCTGTTTGAGAAATCCCTCCGGATGCAGCAAGGCTTTCCAGGCGAAGATGCGGATCAGGAAGCTGGTCCAGAACGGCACAATCGTCAGCAGCAGCAACACCTGGCGCCAGCGTGGCGCGACGCGCGCGAGGTAATAGGCCATCGGCACGGACAGCGCCAGGCAAATGGCGGTGGCGACAAAGCTGATCCAGATGGTGCGCCAGATGATGGCCGGGTAATTCGGGTTGAACAAGCTGCGCAAGGTCTGCAAGGTCCAGCCCGGGCCGATCCCGCCGAACATATCGGCCGGCTTGAAGGTGATGGCGAAGACAATCACGGTCGGCACGCAAAACAGCAGCAACAGCCACAGCATCGAGGGGGCGGTGACCAGCACTTCCGCGTTGGTGGTGCGGGCCGGTGTGCTGCGCCCGTCGGGGGAACGCGTTGCAGGACGCCCTGGTGAAAGCCGGTTTTGGTCTGGTTCAGTGTGCATCGCCATGGGTGGTGCCATTGCTGTTCTCGCCAACGGCCGCGGGCGGCACTTGCATCAAATGCTCATCTGCTTCACTGTAGCGCTCGAGCATATACCCGTCATCGGCATGCCACCAAATCCAGACAGCATCGTTCCAACGAATGGGCTGCTCGTCCAGCAGGAAACGGACGTGCTGGCGGCTGATTGCCAGGCGATACGCGCCGGCGCGCACCCAGTACTTCGTGTGCGAACCGAGGTAGATAATGTCCTCGACCGTGGCGGCGATGACATTGTGCTTGTCATCCAGCGCGCGCCGTTCGCGCGAGATCCGGAATTTTTCGGGGCGCACACTGAAGTAGACCGCGTCACCGCAGCGCATGTTTTTGTCGTTGAAGACGACCACATCCGGAAAGCCGTCAATCGCCAGCCGGCTGTACTCTTGATTGACAATCTCGCGCACGGTGCCTTCGAAAAAGTTGGTGTCGCCGATGAAGGCGGCCACAAAACTGCTGCGCGGCGCCTCGTAGATTTCGCCCGGCGTGCCGAGTTGCTCGACCTTGCCGTTGTGCATCACGGCGATGCGGTCGCTCAAACTCATCGCCTCACCCTGGTCATGCGTCACGTACAGAAACGTGATGCCGACTTGATCGTGAATGATGTCGAGTTCGAGCAGCATGTGCTGGCGCAGCTTCAGATCGAGCGCGGCCAGCGGTTCATCCAACAGCAGCACACTGGGCTTGTTGATCAGCGCGCGCGCAATCGCCACGCGCTGCTTTTGCCCGCCGCTGATGTGATGCGGGCGCTTATGGGCATGCTCTTCCATGCGAATCAGCGTGAGCATGCGCGCGACCTCATCCTGAATCTGGTGGCGCGGGCGCCTGGCGACGCGCAAGCCGAAGGCGATATTTTCCCACACGCTCAAATGCGGAAAGAGCGCATAGTTTTGGAAAATGGTATTGACTTGGCGGCGATTGGGCGGCAGGTCAGTGATGTCGGTGCCATCCAGATAAATCCGCCCGCAGTCCGGTTTCTCAAAGCCGCCCAGCATGCGCAGCAAGGTGGTTTTGCCGCAGCCGCTCGGTCCCAGCAGCGAAAAGAATTCGCCGCGCTTGATGCGCAACGACACGGTGTCCACCGCGCGCACCGTGCCGAAGGATTTGCTGACGTTGTCGAACTCGAGAAACTCTCCCATCAAGGATGCTCCGCAAACAAAAAAAGAACCGCGCCGCTGTCGCGCATAAGAATAAGGGGCATTGTAGCAAAAGCGCCACCGCCGCGCAAGCGCGGAGCCGGGCTCCGATGCGGCGACTTGGTCCGCGGAATGAACCGGAAAATTCCTTTCGCAACGAAACGGATTAGTGGCAAACTATGTTGCCACGGCGGGCAATGGTGGGCCCGCATCCCAAACCTTAAAGTATTAGAATTTTACGAATGCGTGCGCGTGCTCCGTTGCAGCATTTTTGTAGCCGCCCACGGCGAGGGCGGCTTCTGCAGCCGCGGTCATCCGCGCCGGTGGCGGGGCTCCAAGCAGCTCCCAAACCAGCTCCAAGCAGGCGCATTGGAACGCCAACAAGCACGCGCACGCATGGGGAAGCGCCACGTATTTCAGATTGCGTTTTCCGGGCGGGATAGCTATAATGAGGGCAGAACGACCACCACATATGAGATTGCGCACAAAAATATTGCTGATTGGCTGCGGTACCTTGGTACTGGTGCTGGCCGGTGGCGCGCTTGGCTTTCGCGCGGTGGTGCTGCGCGGGTTTGCACGGGTTGAGCGCGCGTATTCTTTGCGCGATTTGCAGCGCGTGACCCATGCCGTTGAGCAGACCGTGCAGCACTATGACACTATGGCGCATGACTGGGCGGCGTGGGACGACACCTGCGACTTTGTCAGCACCAGCAATCGCACCTACATCCTGCGCAATCTGGTGGATCAAACGTTTGAAGGATCGGCCATTAATCTGATGGTGTTCGTCAGCCCATCCGGCACGATCATGTATGCCAAGGCCTATGATCTGGCACAGAAGAAGGCAGTCGCCGTGCCGCGGGAGCTGGCCCGCCACCTTGGCCCGCAGGCATTGCTGGTGGCGCATAGCAATGTGGCGAGTTGGGTGGGCGGCTTGCTATGTCTGGACCAGCGCCCGATGGTGGTGGTGTCGCGGCCGATCATCACCAGCAAGAACGAAGGGCCGATCCGTGGCGCGCTGATTATCGGACGCTTGCTGGACAAAACCGAGCTGGCCCGGCTGCGCGCGGTGACCCAATTGCGGATGGAGATGCATTGTCTCCACACCACGAGTGTGACGGCCGCGTTTGCGCGCGCAACCGTCGTTGGCCGTGACGACAATGTGCGCGTGGGCGCGGGTGCCGGCGCGCCCGGCCAGGCCTTGCACGGGTATGTGCAGTTGCGCAATATCCATGGCCAGCCCTGCTTGATCGCCACCGTCCCGATGCCGCGCACGGTATATGCGCGCGGGCAGGCGACGATGCGCGCGGCGTTGTTGATGCTGGGCTTAACCGGGGTGTGTTTTATTGTGCTGGCAAGCGTGACGCTGGAGCGCTTTGTCTTGGCGCGCTTGGCGCGCTTGCATGACGATGTGACCCACATCAGCACGACCGGCGACAGCGCGGCGCGGGTGGTAGTCAGTGGCACGGATGAAGTCGCGCACTTGGGCGCCGCGGTGAATGCGATGCTGACCCGCATCGAGCGCGGCCGTCAGGATACCCTGGCCAGCGAAGACCGTTATGCCAAATTAGTGGAATCCTCGCCGGATGGCGTGTGTGTGGCCACTGCGCAGACGCTCATCTTTGCCAATCCCAGCATGGCCCGCATCTTGGGCGCGCCCACACCGGCGGACGTGATCGGGAAACCCTTGGCGGCGCTGCTGCCGCCCGATGCGGCCCACGCCTGGCAGCAGCACCACGAATTGTTACAGGAAGACGCGCGCCATGTTTTGCCGTTGTCGTTGCGCGTACGGCGGGCGGATGGCGCGGAAGTCGAAATAGACATCGTCAGCGTGCCGATCACGCACCAGGGCGCATGGGCGGTGCAATCGGTGGTGCGGGACGTGACCGCCCAGCGGCGCGAGGAAACGGCGCGGCTGCGCGAGGTGGCGCAAATTGCCCGCTATCACGCGGCCCTACTGGCGCTGATGAAGGAGCCGGCGACTGATTTTGCCGCGGCGCTGGCACGCCTGCTCGAGACCGTGGCCCACACCCTGCCGGTGGCGCGCGTCAGCTATTGGGCGTACACGGCCGAGCGGGCGGCGATCGAATGTCACGATTGCTATTGCGCGCAGCGCCATGCGCACAGTCATGGCAATCTGCTGCACGCGGGCGACTACCCGCGCTACTTTGTCGCGCTGGAGGAACTGACGAGCATTGTTGCCCCCGATGCCTTGAACGATGCACGCGTGGCTGAGTTCAAGGACCTCTATCTGCGGCCGCTCGGGATCACCTCGATGTTGGATACGGCGGTGCGGTCGCACGGCGTGACGCTGGGCATCTTGTGCCTTGAGCACATCGGTCCGGCACGGATATGGTCGCATGCCGACGAGGAATTCGCCGGCTCGGTTGCGGATTTGATTGCCTTGGCGTACGAGGCGGACCAACGCCAGCGCGCGGAGACGGCGCTGCGCATCAGCGAGAGCCGCCTGGCACTGGCTCAGCAATGTGCGCGGCTGGGCACGTGGGATTGGGATTTGATCGCGAATGTGGATGTCTGGTCGCCAACGACGCTGCAGATCTTTGGCATTGAGAGCGCGACCGGGGTCATAAGCTATGCCATCTTCATGGAGCATGTGCACCCGGATGACCGCGCGCGTGTGGACGCCACCATCCAGGCCTGCCTGACGCGCGGCGTGCCGTATGCCATCGAACACCGCATCGTCTGCGCCAACGGCGACCTGCGCTGGATTGCAGAAATGGGTGACGTGGTGCGCAGTGCGGACGGCACGCCGACGCGCATGTTGGGTGTGACGCTCGACATCACCGCGCGCAAGATTGCCGAAGAAGCGGTGGCGGCCGAGAGAGAGCGCCTGGCGGTGACCTTGCGCAGCATTGGCGACGGCGTGATCAGCACCGATACCACCGGCACCATCACGCTGATGAACCGGGTGGCGGAAGAGCTGACCGGCTGGCTGGCCGAAGAGGCCTGCGGGCGGCCGGTGGGCGAGGTGTTTCGCACTCTGGCCGAGGACACCCGCGCGGCCTGCGCCAGCCCGGTCAACGAGGTGCTGCAGCAGCGCGTGATAGTGCCGTTGGACGAGGCCCACCTTCTAGTCATGCGCGACGGCACCGAGCGGGTCGTGCGCGACAGTGCCGCGCCAATTTGTGATCGCGCCAGCCGAGTGATCGGGGTCGTGCTGGTGTTCCGCGACGTGAGCGCCGAGCGGCGCGTGGAAGGCGAGCTGCTGAAAGCCCAGAAAATCGAGTCGTTGAGCGTGCTGGCCGGCGGCATTGCGCACGACTTCAACAATCTGCTGACGGTCGTGTTGGGCAATATCTCGCTGGCGCACATGCATGCCGAAAGCAACACCGCAGTGAACGAGCGCCTGAACGACGCCGAGACCGCGGTCGCGCAGGCCATACAATTGACCCAGCAATTGTTGACCTTTGCGCGCGGCAGCGCGCCGATGAAAAAGCGCGTCGCTCTCGACCAGCTCGTGCGCGATACTGTGCCGTTGATGCTGCGCGGCAGTGCCGTGTGCTGCGATCTGCTCACGCCAGCGGATGCCTGGGCGGCCGAGATTGACCCCGGCCAGATTTCGCAGGTAATCAACAATCTGGTGATCAACGCGGTGCAAGCCATGCCGCACGGCGGCCAGCTACAGGTCGCAGTCGAAAATGTGATGCTGACCACGGCGCTGGCCCCCCACATGCAGCCCGGCGCGCATGTGCGCATCGCGGTACATGACACCGGCCCGGGCATTGCCCCCGAGCACCTGCAGAAAATTTTCGACCCCTATTTCACGACCAAGAGCAAAGGCAGCGGCCTGGGGTTGACGATCAGCTACTCGATCATCAAAAATCACAAAGGCGTGCTGACCGTTGAATCCCACGCAGGCCAGGGCACGAGTTTCTTCATCTATCTGCCGGTCGTGGTGGCGCCGCATGACGCGCCCCCCAACACGCCGCCGGTGCTGCTGCCGGGCAAAGGCCGTATTCTCTTGATGGACGATGAGCTGGTCATTTTGCGCACAACCCGCGCCGTGCTGGAGAAGTTGGGCTATCATGTGGCCACCAGTGAAGACGGTGCGGCGGCCGTGCAGGCGTATCAGGAAGCCCATGCACAGCAGCACCCGTTTGATGTGGTCATTGTTGACATGACCGTGCCGGGCGGCATGGGCGGCGCGGATACCTTGCGCGCCTTGCAGGCGATAGACCCCGCCGTGCGCTGTGTCGCCACGAGCGGCTATTTCAACGATGACTTGACCAGCGATCTTTCGTCGCAGGGCTTCAAAGCCCTGCTGCGCAAGCCCTATACCATTGCCCAGTTACAGGACATGCTGCGCACCGTGCTGACGTCTTAACACCTGCATTTTTGGAAGGACGCTACCGATGACTACCCCAGCGCTCCCCGCCACACCGGATACCACCGCGCGGGTCGAACAGCAGATGGCTACCATGGAGAAAATGGATTCTTTGCGGCGGATGGCCGGCGGCATCGCCCATGATTTCAACAATGCCTTGATGCTGATTTTCGGGTATTGCGATGTGCTGATGGAGAAAATTCATCCGGATGGGCCGTTGTATGCCTATCTGCGCGAAATCAAGGGCGCCGGCGAGCATGCCGCGCGCTTGACGCGCCTGCTGATGGTCTTTAGCACCCAGCGTGTGTTCCAGCCGGTGACGATGAACCTGAATGCCATTGCCGCCACCAGCGCACCGCAGCTACGCGCCGCGCTCGGGCCGCAGATCACTTTGACATTGGACTTGTGTCAGGAACGCGGTCTGGCCAGTGTCGAACCCGATGAAGTCGAGCAGGTCTTGCTGCACCTGGCGCGCAATGCGGCCGATGCCATGCCGCGTGGCGGCACGTTTGCACTGCGCACCACGATTGTCGAGTGTACCCTCGCCACGCCGGCGCCGCACAAGCTGCCGCCGGGTCGCTATGTGTGTCTGACGGCGCGTGACAGCGGCGCGGGCATGAGCCCCGACGTGCTGGCGCATGCCTTCGAGCCATTTTTCACCACCCATGAAGATGGGCGGCACATCGGTTTGGGCCTCTTCTCTGCCTATGCCGTCATCACCCAGATTGAGGGCCATCTGTTTTGCGAAAGTCACGTGGGGCATGGCACCACCGTGACAATCTATTTGCCGCTGCGCACCACGGCGACCGCCGCGCCGCCCGCGCCGCAGCGACCGACCACCCTGTCCGGCACGGAAACTATTCTACTGGTGGAAGACGACCCAAGTGTGCGCGTCTTACTGCGCGATTTGCTGTCCCTGCGCGGGTACACGATTATCGACGCCGAAGACGCCCGGGAAGGCCTGCTCAAATTGAGTCAGGCCCGCGCGAATATTGACCTGTTGCTCACGGATATCGTCATGCCGGGCATGAATGGTCGCGAAATGGCCGAACAAGCCCTGCAGATGAAACCCACACTAAAAATCATCTTCACCTCCGGCTACACCGAAGACGAATGCCTGCGCCAGCAAGTGCTGCAGGGCGAGGCCCATTTTCTGCAGAAGCCATTTGTGCCGCAAAAACTGTTGGAAAAACTGCGGGAAGTGCTGGATGCACCGCGCGCGCCACGGGCCGCGGCATCAACCTGAGGCTGCGGTAGCCGCGCAGTTTTTAATACTAATGAATGCGCTTTCTTGGTGTCATGCCAATTGTGGCCGCGGGCGCCTGCTTGGAGCTGCTTGGAGTCCCGCCAACGGCGTGGATCCCGTCAACGGCGCGGATGACCGCGGCTGCAGAAGCCGCCCTCACCGCGGGCGGCTACACGGACGCTGCAACGTAGAAAGCGGTTTCATTAGTAATCCTTTCGCGGCGAAAGAATTACGGTGTCATGATCCCGTTGGCGTAGCGCAGCGTGCGCAGCTGGCCTTGCACATCCCATTCCTTCCACCCGCCGTCTTTCTTGCCATTGCGATAGGCGCCTTCCGCACTGGGCTGGTTGTTGTCATACCATTCTTTCCAGACGCCATCCGGGACGCCCGCGCGATAGGCACCCGCGCTTTTTGGCGCGCCGCTGCGATACCATTCCTGCCACTGTCCATCGCGCACGCCCTTGGTGTAGGTGCCGCGCACTTGTTGCACGCCATTGTTGTGATACTGCACAACCGGGCCATCCTGGATGTTGTGGCGATAGGTTGTTTCTGCCTGCAGCACGCCGTCGGGATAATAACTCAGCCACGCGCCCTCGCGCGCGCCGTTTAAGTAGGCGCCGCTCATGGCATTGGTGCCATTCGCATGCCAGCGCCGGTACGTGCCTTCCGGCTTGCCCCGGTGATACATTGTTTCCGCGGCATTCACTCCATTGGGATGCCGGCGCAGCCACAGCCCATCGCGCACGCCATCCAGATATGGGCCTTCGCTGGTGACCACCCCGCCGGAATCGTACAGCCGCCAGGTGCCAGTCCGCACGCCCGCGGCATACGATCCCTGTGCAGCTTGGGTGCCGGTCGGAGCCCACTTGCTCCAGGCCCCGTCCTTTTTGCCCCGCTGGTAGGCGCCCTGTGCGGCATGCACACCGTTGCTGTGCCAGAACAGCCAGGCGCCGTGCCGCGCGCCATTGTCGAGCGGGCCTTGCGCGCGTAGTTGCCCGCGCGGATAGCGCAAGAGCTGCGTGGCAATGTTCGTGTCCGCCGTGCCATTGAAGACAGCATAACAACATTCATCGGCAACGGTGCCGTCTGGATGCGTCGCGCGGACTTCGGACAAGGCGACCAGCGTGCCGCCACTATATTCCATGATGCGCGTCGCGCCGTGAATGTCCCATTCCTGCCAGCGTCCGTGTTTGGCATGCTTCGCGTAGTTTCCTTCGGCAAGTTTGCGCCCGTCCGGCTGCCACGCCGCGCAGGCGCCGTGTGCCATGCCGTTTGAGAAGGTCAATTGTGCGCTGAGCGTGCCGTTCGCATGCCAATAGCGCCAGAGCCCATCGGCGCGGTCATTGCGGTAGACGCCCTCGGCCCGCTTCGTGCCGTTGGTGTAAAAATAGGTCCAGGCACCGTCCGGTTCGCCGTGGCGATACCCGCCGGTCACTTTCTCGCCAGTGCGCGACCACAACGTCCACTGGCCGTCACGATCGCCGTCTGCATACGTGCCTTCCGTGGCGGGCGCACCTTGTTCATACCATGAACGCCATGCGCCATGCTTCAGGCCGTCGCGATACGGACCCGTCGCACGCTGCGCGCCATTACTAAACCACAATGTCCACAGGCCCGCGCGTTTGCCTTTCTCATACGTCCCCTGCGAATAGCGCGCGGTCCGATCATGGAAAAATGTCCAGACGCCATGGCGCTGGCCTTCCTGCCACGGGCCTTCACCGCGCAACTCCGATTCGTCGGCATGCTGCTCGAGTTGGAGCGGCTGGGCGGACGCATCGTTGGATGTGGCGGGCGTCAGGGTGGGCGGTGCTATCGGCGCGGTCGGTTCGGTGGCGGGCGCGCTGATTGGCGCGGTCGGCGCGACCGCCGGTTGCAGCAGTGGCACGGTCGGCGGCGGTGCCGGTGTGGTGACCGGCGCGGTCGGCGACGGTGCCGGCGTGGTGACCGGCGCGGTCGGCGATGCCGGTGTGGTGACCGGCGCGGTCGGCGCGGTCGCCGGTTGCAGCAGTGGCGCGCTTGGTTGGAGCGCCGGCGGGGTCGTCGACGGGATTATTCCGGATATCGTGGGCGTCACTACCGTCACTTGGTCCGGCGTGCTGACCGGCGTGCCGTAATTGTAGAACAGGGTGTGCGCCACGCCGGCGGCATCCACTTCATTCCACTGGCCATGCTTCAGACCGCCCGAGTACGTGCCACGCGAGGTCTCCTTCTTGTTGGGCGCCCAGGTAATCCACTCGCCTTCTTGCTTGCCGTTGGCCCACAGGCCTTCGGCATATTTGCGTTCATTGTCATAATAGACCGTCAGGGTCGCATAAGCCGGCGGCTGCGGCCCGGCGTAGATATAGGTCAGGGTTTCGCGTTTCTTGCCATTGGGGTAGCGTGACAGCTCCTCGATCACTTCCCGCGGCGTGCCCTTCTGGTATGTCGTCGTTTTTTCAAGGCCGGTCGGGCCCCACTCGTGCCATGTGTCAACTTTTTCGTTCTCCTCAAAATCTCCTTCGGCAACCTTGCGACCTGTTTCATCATAGTAGGTGCGTTCGCCGTCGCGCATGCCCGCGTCAAATGAGCCAACCACTTCCAGTTGCCCGTTGGCATGCCAGTAACGCCACTTGCCATCCGGCTTGCCTTCTTCATAATCACCTTGGGCGGCCATCTGCCCGTTGGTATACCAGAAGATCCATTCGCCGTCCGGATTGCCATTCACGTACCTGCCCATCTGCGGCGTGCCATCCAGCGCAAACAAAACCCATTTGCCCTGCAAGACATCTTGTTGATGCGTCCCGTATGACTTCAGCTGACCATTGTCGTGCCAATTGGTCCATACCCCTTCCTTGTAGCCCTGCATGTACCAGCCGCAGCTTTCCATGCAGCCGTTGCTGTACCACAACTCCCACGGGCCCAAGCGGAATGGCGTGCCCTTGTTGTCGGTCATGATGTAGCCGCGCGCTTTGATGCGGCCATCGGGATACGTCTCGGTCGTCGCTTGCGGCTCATTGGTGATCAAGACGGGCGCAGGCGGCATCGGCGGCATTTGTCCAATTGCGTTGATCTGCCCAAGCTGCACCTCCGCCATGACGGATGTCGTCACAGGCCCCGGGGTGACCGGGGTAGTCACCGCCGGTGTAATGGGTGTGACCGGGGTCGTCACCGCCGCCGGTGTAATGGGTGTGACCGGGGTGGTCGCCGCCGGCGTAATCGGGGTGACCGGGGTCGTCACCGCCGCCGGTGTAATCGGGGTGACCGGGGTGGTGGCTGGTAACTGACCGACCTGCCCGGTCGGCGCCGCCAGCGTGACCGGTGCGATGGTCACCGGCGCAGGCGTAACCGGTGCCGGTGTTGACGGCGCGGGCGTCACGGGTGCAGCCTGCACCGCGCGCGGGTTCATCACGCCCAGCACCATTTCCGGGGTCAACAACACGCCCGCCGGCGCGACGTTCGTCGCCGATGCAGCGGCGGCTGCGCTCATCAGACTCTGCTGCGCCGTCAGCGTCAGCGGCACCATGCTCATCATCACTAGAATACTGGCCATCCGTTTCATTGCAGGTCGTCCTTGCATCAGTTACTCATGCACAATATGCGTATGCGCTCATGCTGCATACTACGTCAGTAAGTATAACATTTTCTCCATAAAAACATTCGCGCACTTATGCTATAATAGCACTATGCCTCTCGACCATCATATTGGCAGTCATCCGCGCGGCCTGCAGCGTGCCGCCGCCGCGTGCGGTCTGCGCCGACAGCGGATGTTGCTACTGGTCGCCATCCTTGCCTGCAGCACGGCTAGCCATTGCCTTGGAGCCACGCCCATGAAACCCATGACCATTCGCCGCCCTGCCGTCGCCGGCAGTTGGTATCCCGCCGACAAAACCGCCTTGGCCCGCGAAATTGCCGGCTATCTGCAGCAAGCCACGCGCACCCTCACCGGCGTGACGATCCGCGCCCTGATTGCGCCGCATGCCGGCTATGCCTATGCCGGCCGCTGTGCCGCGGAAAGTTTCAAACAGCTCGAAGGCCAGTCGGTTGCGCGCGTGTTCCTGCTGGGGCCGTCGCATTATATTGCGTTTGAGGGCGTCGCCAGCCTGAATGTTGATGCGTTCGAGACGCCGCTCGGCTTGGTGCCGTTGGATCGCACGGTGCTCGACGCGCTGCGCAAAAACCCGCTGGTGCGCGACCTGCCCGCCGCGCACGCGCGCGAACATGCCCTCGAACTCGAATTGCCGTTTCTGCAGACGATGCTGAAAGATTTCACGCTCGTGCCGCTCATCGTCGGCCAGCTCACGCCCAGCCAGGCAGCCGAACTGGGCGCGCTGCTCAAACAGCAAGTCGGCCCGCGCGACTTGGTGGTCGTCAGCACGGATTTCACCCACTATGGGGCGGCCTTTGATTTTGCGCCCTTTCGCGACGACGTTAAGAACCGCTTGTCGGCGCTCGATCAGGGTGCGTTCGAGCGCATCCTCGCCAAGGACATCAAAGGCATCTTCACCTATGCCGCCCAAACCGGCATCACCTGGGATGGCGTCATGCCAACCGCGCTGATGCTGGCCACGCTCCCGCCCGCCGCGCACGGCACGCTGCTGCGTTACTACAAATCCGGCGACGCCGACAACGAATATACCCACAGCGTTTCGTATGCCGCGCTCGCATTTTACGATGCGGCTGCTGCGCCGCCCGCGCCCGCACCCGCCCCAACGGCCGCGGCCACCAACGCCGTCCCAGCGGTCGCGGCCACCAACGAACCCGGCTTGACCGCCGCCGAACGCCACACCTTGCTCACTCTCGCCCGCGATACGCTCACCCGGCATGTCCAGAAAAAAGGCGTGCCCGACTTGGCCGCCTATCCGCTCACCCCGCGCTTGAAGGAAAACGCCGGCGCGTTCGTCACCTTGCATGAACATGGCGAGCTGCGCGGCTGCATCGGCTACATTCAAGGCATCAAGCCGTTGGCCGAGACGGTGCGCGAGAACGCCTGCAATGCGGCCACCGAAGACCCGCGCTTTTCACCTGTGCAGCCCGGCGAATTGCAGAATATCGTAATCGAAATTTCAGTCATGAGCCCGTTGCGCAAAGTGGCCGCACCCGAGGACGTCATCGCCGGCGTGCATGGCGTCGTGCTCAAGAAAGGCCGCTATCAGGGCGTCTTCCTGCCGCAAGTCGCCACCGAGCAAGGCTGGGATCGCGAAACGTTCCTGCGCCAGCTCGGCCGCAAAGCGGGCTTGGATGTGGACGCCTACAAATCCGCCGAGCTGTTTGTCTTCACCGCCGAGGTGTTTGGCGAGCATACGCCATGATCACCTGCGTCCCTCCCCAACTTGTCGGTGTCGCAACGGCGCGCACCCTGGCAGCTGATCTGGCGGCCATCACGGCCTGCCCGCCCGATCTTGTCGAATATCGCGCCGACCTCACGGAATTGGTGACCACCGACACGCTGGCCCAAGATCTCTGCGCGCTGCGCACCGCCACCAGCCGGCCGCTGATCTGCACCTTGCGCGATGTCAAGGAAGGCGGCGAATGCTGCTTGCCGCTCGAACAGCGCGCGCGGTTCCTGCGCATCGCCCTGCCGTTGGTTGACGCCGTTGATATCGAATTGGCCAATCTGCTGTTGCTGGCGCTCCTGCGCGACGACCTCGCCCGCCATGCCACTACCTGCATTCTTTCCTGGCACGATTTCTCGGCCACGCCACCGGACGCGCGCTTGCATGAACTGCTCGCCACCGCCCGCGCCGCCCACGCGCCCGCCGACACTATCGTCAAACTGGCCACTCACTGCGCCTCGGCGGCGGATGTGTTGCGCCTGCTGGCATTACCGCAGGCCGCGCCGGACTTGAAACTTGCCGTCGTCGGCATGGGCCCGTATGGCCGTGCCGTACGCATGGTCGCGCCGGTGTTTGGTTCGGTGCTCGGCTATGCCGCGCTGGCGCACGCCGTCGCACCCGGGCAATTGTCCGTGGCCGACACGCGCGCCGCCTGGCGCTTGCTCGAGCCACCGGCATGACTGCGGGCACGCGCCCGCGCTGGCAGCGCACCCGGCGCACCACCTTGGTCGAGTCCAAGTGGGTCACGCATCATCTCGACACCATCACCCTGCCCAGCGGCAAAAGCATTGATTTCCACGCGCTCGAGTTCCCGATGCTGGTCGCCGGCGTCATCCCGGTCGGCGCGGACGGGCGCATTTTGCTCACCATGCAGTATCGCTACATGGTCGACGCCTTTGGTTGGGAGATTCCGGCCGGCAATATTCCACCCGGCGAGGATCTGTGCGAAGGCGCCCGCCGCGAACTGATCGAAGAAACCGGGCATGACGCGCCCCTCCTCGAGCCACTTTACAATTTTCATCCGCAGATTGGCCGCAGCAATCATCATTTTCATTTGTTTGTCGCCCGCGCTGCGCACAAAATCAGCGATACCATTGATGATGACGAAGTCACGGCAGTGCGCTGGTTTACGCTCGACGAGCTTGAACAGATGCTGCGCACCAACGAGCTGCGCGACGGCTTCACCGCCCTGGCCGTCTTGCTCTATCGCTTCCTGCGCCACAGCTAAATTATAAAACCATGCGCCACGCATGGTTTTCCTCTCGCGATCCGCAACTGTCTTTTTGCGCGTATTGTTTTTTTTTGATACAATGACGACCATGATGAATGGCCTCTTGAATGACCGCTTGTTGGCGCTGCTGATATTTTTTGCGGCGTACCTGTGCTTTATTGTCCTGCCCACGCGGCGCATGCTGGTCGCGCTCGGCGCCGGCGCGCTGCTGCTGCTCACCGGCGTCGTCTCGCTCGGCGCAGCCTTCGCCTCGATCAACTGGAACGTCATCGGTATTTTTGTCGGCAATTTGATGATCGCCGACGTCCTGATTGAAAGTCGCGCGCCCGCCTATCTGGCCGAAGTGATCGTGGATCGCTCGAAGAACACGGCCTGGGCCATCCTCTTCATTTGCCTGCTCACCGGCGCCATTTCTGCCTTCGTGGACAATGTCGCAACCGTGCTGCTGATCGCACCCGTCGCCCTGGCTCTGGCCAAGAAGCTGAAGTTCAATCCCAAGAAAATGATGATTGCCATCGCCATTTCCAGCAATCTGCAAGGCGCGGCCACCTTGATTGGCGACACGCCGAGCATGCTGCTCGCCATGTCCGCCGGCATGAGTTTTACGGATTTCTTCTGGTATCAAGGCAAGCCCAGCATCTTCTTCGCGGTTCAGCTTGGCGCGCTGACGTCGTTCTTCGTGCTGTACTTTGTGTTTCGCACCCAGCGCGAAAAACTAGAGCTGATCCCGGTTGAAACAGTGCAGTCGTGGTTCCCCACCGTGCTGCTGATCACCTTGATTTTCACCCTGGCCACGGCCTCGTTCTTCAAGGCCCAGTTCGCGCACGGCGCGGGCCTTATCTGTGTGGTGGCCGGCGCGATTGCGCTGGTGTGGCAGACCTGGCGTGGCAAAGTCTCGCTCTTCGCCGGCCTCAGATCGCTGGACTACGACACTACCTTCTTTTTGATGGGCATCTTCGTGTTGATCGGCAGCCTGACCAGCACGGGTTGGATCGATTTGTTCGGCCAGTCGCTCTCGGGCATGGTCGGCAGCAATGTCTTCCTCGGCTACACCATCATCGTGTTTGTCTCTGTCTTGCTCTCGGCCTTTGTGGACAACATTCCCTATCTCGCGGCCATGTTGCCGGTGGTCACCAAGATGTCGGCCGCCATGCAAGTGAATCCGACCCTGTTCTATTTCGGCCTGCTGCTCGGCGCGAGTCTGGGCGGTAACATCACGCCCATCGGCGCCTCCGCCAACATCGCCGCCTGTGGTTTGCTCAAGAAAGAAGGCTATCCGGTGCGCTTTGGTGAGTTCACCAAGATCGGCCTGCCGTTCACCCTCGCCGCCGTGATTGCCGCTTATCTCGCCGTCTGGTTCATCTGGCGCTGACGGCGGTGCCGCGGCAGTTTTCAGTTTTCGGTTTTCGGTTGCGGTACGGCAGCCGTCGCCTTCTTTGCATGCCGAGACCCCCACGACCTTGCGTCGTGGGTGAATGAGATTGAGTAAATGCCTCTACCGGGATTTCCGTGGGAAAAATTATTGACTATTGAAGGAGTGGAAAAGCGCAATGCGCCTACTGGTAGGGAAAAGACGCAGATTGGGCGTGTGGTGTGGCAGCCGGGGTGCGCGAAATCCCCCGGCGCCGCTGACGGACTCCAGAACTTTTGGCATAGCTTTCGCTACTTCCCTTGTTTTACGGGCATCTTGGCTTGTTGAAACGCTGCTAGGGTAGGAACTCTAATCTGTCCTCTTTTTTGGGAATCCGGATTCACATCCTTGCCCTTGCCTTGAAAGTTTGCCAGCCACTGACATGACACTAATTCCTTCTTGACAGGATTTACATGATCGTACATGATACTTCGCTGCGACTAGACGTGGGCAGTGCCTGTGGCCATTGGCCGTTTTATTGATTATCGCGCCGCGCGCTACTCTGCCGCAATCATGTCAAATCATGTTGATCCTGTCGAATATTGTTCGCCAGGCTTCCAGAACTCTTGGCATAGCTTTCACGATTTTTCTTGGTTAACGCGGCTACATGCTGATGCATCCCGCTGATGGCGAAAGCGTTCGCCGCGCATGATGTTCTCCATGCGCATTTCACAACGCCGTGCGCGTCAGCGCACGATGCCGCACCACAATTTTTTCGCGCGCACCAGCTCGACCTCCGTATTCATGTGCCTGAACACATAGCGCAGATACCAGCGCCGCTCGACTATCTCAAGACACCCGCATATCGCCACTATCAGAAGCAAGAAAGCGGGAAAGTCATTTGTCAGAAAAAAGATTCCAGACAAGGCCCATACAGAACCCAATACGCATGTCATGATCAATATCACAATCATGCGCCATGCTTGACGGTGCTTAACTCTGAACCATATCCGACAGTTTCGGCAACGTAGGAGGCCGCATAGTCCGCGCGATTTCCAACGCGCGGCTGGCGCACCGCATGCCGGGCATGGCCCGCGCGTCTTGATGAAAATCAAGGCGTGCAGCATCGCCAGCGGCACAGCAGCAAACGGGAAATAGATAAAGAGCATGAAGCCCATACGCAGCCACGGGGGGAGCGCCATGAGCAGGTTCATTTCGGGATGCGCCAGGAACGGCTGGCGGTGCGCCGTGCGATACTCGAATTCGGACTGGTCTATCTGCTGCATCAGGCGCGGCGGCCGGCCGCTTGGATAGCAGTTGTTGATGCTGGCGACGCATTCCTGCGTACTCTGCGCAAGTCCCCACGAACTGCGCGTGCCGGCCAGAAAGACGACATCACGATACTGATAGGGCGTGCTGCGGAAATGCTTGGTCGGCGGGTTTTCGAGCCATGCAGACAAGGCGTCTGCAAAACGCTGCAGTTCGTCGCGAGTCACCGTCTTGACCTCCGCGGCAACCTCGATCAACGGCCGGTCATACCCGGCCGGATCAATCAACCCCGCGAGTTTGATAACCCGTCCGGCTTTGTAGCTGTCGGCATCTGTGGTCGTCAGCAGATTGGTCACGCGGTCACGCGTACGTACGACCAACTCCGGGCGATGCAGTGCAGCAAAGCAAAACGCAAGCGGCCCACAGTTGATGCTGTAGCCTGTGCGAGTTGTGGTAAACACGATTTTGTCGCCGGCCGACTGCGTCCAGATGCCGCGGTCGCTTTCTTCCACATACAAATGCTGGCACTCCAACACACGATACGTGCCGTTGCTGGCAAGCTGAAGAAAGCTGGACCATGTCAGCGCATTGCGGCCGAAGTAGATGTCATTCGTGCGCGGCAATTGCACGACGCGTGCACATTCCTGTGACGGGCTTCGGTCCCAGCGCGTGGCGTAGGCGGTCAAGCACAGCAATGTGCACATGCCCGCGACTATCAGTGCACGCATGTTCTCCGCGTCAGCGCGCATCGGCCTTGCTGTCCACCTGATTATATGCCGTATCCAACGATTTTTTTAGCAATTGTTGAAACGTGTCCATCTGTTTCCAGTTGTCACTGAAAAACGGCAGTTGCCAGCGGAGCGGCGCCGTGCAGGCGGTGCGATCGAGCTCCGTGCGCAGGGCGCGGATGTCTTCCTTGAGCGATTTTTGCATGGCGCTTTCGGCGCCGGTGTCACCCTTGAGAAAGCGCACCAGATTGCGCTGCGCTTCATCATTGTGCGCTTGCGACCAGCTGCGCAGGCCGCGCGGCAACCAGCGGTACGGCGGCACATATGCCCAGCACGGGTCGGGCGCCCAGGTGCCCATGATCGTCAGCAACGCCGTCAGCAACTCCTCGCGCTGGGCGATGATCCCGCCGTGCTGCGCAAACAGGGCCGGCGCACAGGGCGTCCACGTCGCAATGGTGTCAACCCGCGCGCCAAAGCGGCGGATGACCACAAACGGCGTGTCCTTGTTGACCCAGTCCGGATTGGGTTCGCGCACGTGCGTGGCAATCCCCACCAATTGGCCGGCGGCGGTGATGATCGGACTGCCCATCAGTGCGCCGGTAAAGAGGGCGTCAATTTCGACCCGCTGCGGACCGGTGGCCACGATCGTACCGTAGACCGGGGTGAAGTCATATTCGCCGTACGCATTGGGGCAGACGGCAATGGCCGTGCCGTTCGAGGGTGTCGGGCCGACGCGCAACACGGTCGCCGGCGCATTGCTGACCGCCATGCGCACCAGATCACCATCGCGCGCGCATTCGATGCTGAGCGGTTTGTACTGCCGGCCTTTATAGTCCACGAACTTCACGCCGCGATTGCCCATCAACACGCTGATGTTCGAATATAAATAGGTCTTGCCGTTCTGCTGCGCCAGGCAGGCCGTGCCGTCATTGAGATCACCTTTGACGGCAATGATGGACGCGCGTGCGCTGGCCGGCAACGCAAACGGCTGCTCGCCCGGCGCGTCATTCGCCGCCGCATCGGGAAAGACATCCTGCAAGCGCGTGCCAATGCGGAGTTCATCCACCAGCAGCTTGGCGCCCTCGGCATCGAAAGAAACCGTGTCAAACAGCGGAATGCGCTCGCCGCCGCCACTGAAGCCGCGCAGCTCGGCCTCCTGCGGCGAGGCCGGATTCACATCCGCGCCCCAGCGCATCGTGCGGCCGGTGCTGCGCATCCACAGCACGATCAGGTACGTCTGGCCGCGGTGCGCCGGCACCGCCGCCGTCTTCTTCTTGATCTGCGCGTCGCGGTACTTGAACGCAACATTGCGCACGGTGAACGACTTCATTTTTGTGTTCAATCCGCGAATGGTCCACTTGTCATCCGTGCCCACCATGCCCACCGACACAATGGGCGAGGAGCCAAACAGCAGTGAAACACCCGCCCAACTGCGCGGCCCACTGCTGCTGACGCAGCGCACCAGCATACTCACCGCCAAGGAGACCTCGTTGCTGTCATCTTCCTCCACGCGGTCCAAATACATTTGCAGCGCGCGCGTCAGCGGCGTCACGGTCATGTAGCCGTTGGCAATGCCATACGCATTGCTGCAGGCATCGCCGGCATTGTCCGGATAGGCCAGCCCGGGCTTGACCACCGCCACGGCACCCTCGAAATAGCGTAGACAGAATGGATAGGTGTGCTCGCCGTCATTGCGTGCGGTGAACGTGCGCGGCGCACCCATTACATGATCGTAAAACAGCAGTTCGCCGCGCGCGCTACTCAGGCACAGCACCACAGCGACACCAGCCACGACGACCCGCTGCTGCACTGTACCGACCTGTTGTTGGCGCCACATATGCTCTCCCTGTCATCAGGTTAGTGTACTTCCCATAAATCATATGGGCCCAGACAGAAATGCGATTGCCAAGGTCAGTACACAGTATAAGGTCGACAAGATAAGAATTACATATAAAGCTATTCTTATTATCTTGCGTGCTTTCATTGCTATGCCCTTCCTTTTTTCTAACTACTGTTGACAATCGACTTTTTATGTCGTGTGCACCACCCGCCGGCCTTGCACCGTGACGCGCCCGTCGGCCAGCAATTGCAGTGCGCGCGGGTACAACAGATGCTCCTGTTCCTGAATGCGGGCATGCAGTGTCTGTGGTGTGTCGTCATCTAGCACCGGCACGGTCGCCTGCGCAATGATTGGCCCGCTGTCCACGCCGCCGTCGACGAAATGCACCGTGCAGCCGGTCACTTTCACGCCATACGCCAGCGCCTGTTCCCATGAGTGCAAGCCCGGAAACGCCGGCAGCAACGCCGGATGAATGTTGATCACGCGCCGCGGAAACGTCGCCAGCATGCCGCTTTTGATCATACGCATGAAACCGGCCAGCACAACATACTCGACGCCCGCGCCCAGCAACGTGTGCAGGTAGACGACCTCTTGCACGCCGTCGAGCTTGGTTTTATAGGCATCCGCCGGCAGGTATTTTGCCGGGATGCCGCGCGCGCGGGCACGTTCGAGCATGCCCGCATCCGGCACATCCGCGAGCACCAACGCGATCTCGACGTTGGTCAGCGTGCCGCGCGCAATCGCATCCGCAATCGCCGCGAAGTTCGTGCCCGAACCGGAACCAAGAATACCGATGCGCATAGGGACCTGATGTTTTCGGTTTTCAGTTTGCGGTTATCAGTGAAGAGGTGGCACTACTTCTTGTTTTGCAGCGCATTGTTGAGGATGCCGTCGAGGAAGTTTTTGTTGGCGTCGCGCGGATTGATGCGCATCTCGAAGTTATGAATTTCAGTCGAGACCTGCTGCTTTTTGATGGCTTCGTCAAAATGCATGTACGGGCGGCGGCCGTCAATCGGCACCTGCATCGTCAGCGAGCTGTCGCGGAAGTTCAGCGCGCGCAGCCACGGCACCAGATCCTTCAAGGCGTCAAAGTTGGCGGTCAGCTGCTGGACGCTCATGAACACTTCGGTGGGGACGACCACATTGTTGCGCAGTTCGACCCGCCCGCGCGCGGTCAGCGCGCCGGACTCGATGTTCATCAAGCGAAACAGGGGCGAATACACCTCGGCGATTGGCAGCAGCGTGCGCAGCGCCATGTTGCTCAGCGCAAAATCAATCTGCACGGTTTTCTGGTCGGCGAACAGATCAATCAGGCCGGTCGCGGCGAACGGCGCCGGCTGGTCGAGGCTGGCGAGACCTTGCGCATGAAACGTGATCGGCTCCGGCAGCACGCCCGGCCGTGACGACAGATTCTCGCAGACGCCACTGATGCCGTGCAGCACAATGCTGGTCAGCGCGCCAAACGGCACAACCTCAATGGTGACGTCCTCGAGGGTCAAGCGGCGCACCAGCAGATCCGGATAGTCCCGCGGCAGATTCAGCACAAAGCCACGCGCGACTACTTGGGTCGGGCCGCTCATCGCGTCGCGCGCGACGGCCGCCGGCGCGTCATGGCGGGCGGCATCCTCGGCTTCTTTTTGAGCCGCAAAGGTGCGCAAGGGATTCATGTTGTCGGACGTCCAGGTCATGATGTTTTTGATCCGCAGGCCGACCGGCTCGTATTGTGCCAGGCGCAAGGCTGTCTCATTCAAAAAGACAAAATACCCATCGCGCTGCTGCTGTACCCGCACATACACGCCGCTGGCGTAGACATCTTTCAGCAGCACGCGGCGCTCGAAGAAGCGGGCCAGGTCGGCCCAACACTGAAATTCACGCGCGACAAAAATGTTGCGGCCGCGCTGGCTCGGGTCCGTCACCTGCAGGTTCTGCCCGCGCAGGGTCGAACGAAAGACACTGACATCCAGCGCGCCCAGTCGCACCACCGTATCGAGTTCGCGCGTGGCGATGGTCTCGAAGCGTTGGCGCACGCCCGTGTTGTCCACCTGGCTGATGGCAAAAAACCCGACCAACAGTAATGCCAGCATCAACGTCAGCGCCGGCCATCGAATGAGTTTCATGACGATCTCCGTAAAAGATATTTCTTGCTGAGCACGAGCAACACCGCGCTGACGGCACTCGCACCCAGCGCCCAGTACGCGCCAACCACGCAACGGCCCAACGTCTGGGCCCGGTGCAGATCAAGATAACACACAAAAGGTTTTTTCAGCAGCGCGCGCCAGCCGGCCGGGTCGCTCTGCAGCATGGCCGCGCCGCGCGCCTCGCAGATGCCGGCCAATGCCGGCGCCAACAGTGCGCCTGCGCCCCAGCCCAGCGCGACGCACGGCAGATGCGTCCGCAGCGCCAGGGCCAGCACCAGCCCGCACCACCAGACCGGCGAGCCGACGGCCTGCATGCCCAGCCAGGCGCCCGCACCAATGCTCAGCGCGCAGCGCAACGTTGACGGCGTGCCCCACACTATCCGTTTGATCCTGAACCCCGAACCCTGAATCCTGGAAACCGCTTGGACTATCATTGCACCACCTTCATGCCAATGGTCAACCACAGCGCCATCATCGGAATCGCTGCGAGATACAGCCAGAACATCAACGCCGCCATGTCTTTCTTGCAGCGGCCCAAGACTTCGTACATCACCATCAAATTCATGGCCGGCGGCATAAAGCCCTGTAACAGCAGTACAAAATACATGACTTTGTCGTCGCGCGGCAGCACGCCCAGCGCGCGAAACGCCACGATGCCCGCCAATGCCACCAGCGGCATCGCCACAAAGCGACCGAGGCCGGCGCACAGCACGGTCGGCCAGCGCAACACGGTCGGGCGCGGCCCATGCGCCAGATTGCCACCGATAATCAAGAGCGCGCACGGCACGGTCGCCTGGCCAATGATGGTGGCGGCGTGGTACACGGCCGCCAGCGGCGCGTTGTCGCCCACCAGCAGCGCTTTGGTCCACGGCAGCACGCCGATGATGACCGCGCCTATCCCGGTGACCATCGGCATGGTCACGATCTGCCGCAGGCGTAGCGTGCGCAATGGCTTGTGGCTCAAGAACGGGAAGATGACACCCCATTGCAGCGGCGAATAGGCAATCAGGTACAGGGACGCATAGGTGATACCCAGCGCGGCGGCATTGTTGTTGCCAAATAAGGCCGGGCGCGTTTGCAGCAGCACGGCGATAATGGCCAGGGGAATGTACGCGCCGTTGCCGCAGGCCACTTGCGCAATCGCGCCGCGTTCGAGCGCGGCCGGCGTGCGCGCCACGCGCGTGCCCAGCCAGCCGACCAGCAATCCCACGCTGACGTTCAGCAGCGCCGCCGCCGGCAAAAGCCACCAGCGCGCCAGCGCCGCGACACTCACCGCCGGCACGATGTTCACCAACAGCAGACAGGGCAAGGTCACGTTCATGACAATCGCGCTCAGGTCTTTCAGCGCCTGTTCGTGCAGGATCCGCCGCCGCACCAGGGCCGCGCCGCAGCCCGCGCCCAGCATCAAGGTGACGACGATCTCGATACTGTAGAGCAGATAGGTCATCGCGTGGTTTCGGCGACGTTGCCGAACGCAGATGCTGCGGCAATTTTTGCCACGAAGGCACGAAGACACGAAGAAGACATTAACATTGAACATTCAACATCGAATGCTGCTTGGAGTCCCGCCAACGGCGGGATCGAACATCGATCGGAAGGCGCAGCCTCATTCTTGTGCGGCCGTTGTATTGCTGCACCACAATTCATTTCGCAACGAAAGAAATTAACGAAGAAGCGAACGCGCGGCACCGTAATTTGTTTTGCTGCAAAAGAAATTGGCATCAGGCGTCCTGTAGGTCGAGCGCATACATGGTCAGGCCGGACAGCAATTTGGGATAGAAATCGGTGGACTTCTGCGGCATGACTTCGCCATGGCGTGCCACGGCGCAGACCTGCGCCGCTGCCGTCGGCCGCAAGAAGAAGGCGCATTGGGCCTTGCCGCTGCGCACGCGCTGCAAGGCCTCGTGCGGGTCGCGATGATAGGTCACGCCGGCTTCCTGCTCGACGCGCGCGGCGCTGATGTCCAGCGCGCGCTCGATCACCAGGGTGTGCAAAATCGCCACGTCGAGTGCGCGCCAATCGTCTGAACGTTCCGGCGCGGCGGCGCGCATCGGCCCGAGCTCTTTCAGCGTCGCCGTGTAAAATTCTTTGCCGTCGTACACGCCCAGGCACGCCACGCCCTGCGGCGCGCGCGTCGCGGCCAGCATCGCCGCGCAATCCGCGCACGGCTGCACGGTAAACGCGCGCTGCAATGCCTGCTGCAACTGTGCGCGCGAATAGTTTTCAAGGCCGTGCACGCAGCGGTGCGTCGGCAGAACGACCAACGTCCCGCGGATGTTGACAAACATCGCCATGGTGTACTGGGCGCACACATCGAGCGGCTTTTCGGCCGCATAGGCCAGCGAGGTCTCATAGCGATGATGGCCATCGGCGATGAACACTTGCTTGTCCGCCATGGCCGCCTGCACCGCATGCACGCCGGCCGCCGCATTGATCTGCCACAGCTCGTTGCGCACGGCGAAGTCGTCCGTCAGTGCGGCGCAGGGCGCGCCGGTCATGGTTTGGTCGAGGATGCCTTGGATGCGCCCGTCGTCTTCATACAACAAGAAGATCAGGCCGTAATGCACGCGCCCTGCGCGCAGCAGCGACAGCCGGTCCGCTTTCGGCTTGGCCAGCGTGCGCTCGTGCGGAAAGACGATTTTCTTTTCATAAGGCTCGACGTGCAGGCGCGCAATGAAGCCGTCGCGCACATGCTGTTGGCCAAAAATCTCAAAGTGTTGCCGATAGGGATAGACGCCGGCGGCCGGGTCGCGTGCCAGCGCACCGGCCGCGTACCATTGTTTGAAGACGTCTGCGCTGTGCTGATATTTGTCCACACCGGCGGCCTCATCCGGCAGAATCAGATTGACCAGGTTGTGCGGATCGCGCGCGTGATACGTCTGCCGCAGTTCGGGCGAAATCTTGTCGTACGGCTGCGTGACAACGCGGGCAAGGTCGGTGCCGGCGGCATAGCGCACGGCGTGAAAGGGGCGAATCTCGGCCATTACTTAGTCTCCTGGGCGGGGCTTGCCGCCGGCGCGGACGCGTCGAGCGGCGTGACAAAAGAGTTGATCTGTAGTTTCTTCAGTTTTTCCACGGCGGCTTTGGCTTCATCATAATTGGGATACGAACCGTAGCGCACGCGGTACATGCCGTCCTTCGACAACGGCGCGGATACTTGCAAAGGCTGAAGTTTCTTGGCGAGCTCCCAATACAACGCAAACGCACGTTCGCGCGCTTTGAACGCGCCGAGCTGCACGGTGAAGATCGTGCCGGGCGGCGGTGGCACGCGCACGGCAGAGGCGGGTGCGGCCGGCGCAACCGCACGCGCGGGCGGCACGGCAGTGACGACGGGCGGCGCGGGCACAATCGGTGCGGGTACTGCAGCGGCGTCGCCCGGTAAGGCCTGCGCCGCCGGTTCGTCCGGCGCATCCGGCACGGTGATCTCAATGTCGGCGCGCACGCACACGGTCAACAGATACGCCAGCGCACAGATGACCGAGCGATTGACAATCGGCATGATCGTGTTCCTGATGGTAAACATGCCAAATTGTAGCAGCCACGCCTGCGCCTGTCAACCGCATCAACGCCCTGATTTGTTTTGCTACGGAAGGCGTCATGGAAGCGACCTATATGTTGTAACGAATCGAACAAGCTACATATTTGTAGTTACTATACTGGTTATGCAACCGCCTGTGTTTTTATAACCTGTTGCAGGAGAATTATTTGAAATGAATGTCCGGAGCTGGCACGTCAGTTGTCTTGCACGGTTGGAGATTGTCTTAACCCATGTGCAGGAGTTTGTCATGCTGCGGACGTTCAAATTCAGCGTGTTGCTGCTGGCCCTCGTGGGCAGCGTGTCCATGGCTTGGGCGGAGGACGGCGCGGCCTCGACCAAAGTCACGCTCGACACGCTCTGGGTGGTGATCGCGGCCATGCTGGTGTTCTTCATGAATCTGGGCTTTGCCACGGTCGAGAGCGGCTTTGCGCGCGCCAAAAACTGCGTCAATATCCTCTCGAAGAACTTTGTCGTGTTCGCGGTCTCCTCGCTCGGTTTTCTAGTGCTGGGCTGGGGGCTGATGTTCGGCGATGGCTCGGCGCTGATTGGACTGCAGGGCCTGTTTTTCCTCAATGGCATGGACAACTCGCCGGCGATGGGCGACGCGTACCATGGCGTCTACAGCTCGATTAGTTGGACTGGCGTGCCGCTGCTGGCGAAGTTTTTCTTCCAGTTGGTCTTCTGCGGCACGGCCGCGACGATCGTTTCGGGCGCGGTCGCCGAGCGCGTCAAATACGTGTCATTCATCGTCTTTTCTTTTGTGATGGCGATCTTCATTTATCCGGTGGTGGGCCACTGGATCTGGGGTGGTGGCTGGCTTGCCCAACTCGGCATGTATGATTTTGCGGGCTCGACTGTGGTGCACTCGGTCGGCGGCTGGGCGGCGCTGACCGGCGCGCTGATGCTCGGGCCGCGCATTGGCAAATTCGGCCCGGACGGCAAGCCGCGCGCCATTCCCGGCCACAATATCTCGATGGCAACCTTGGGCGCGTTCGTGCTCTGGCTCGGTTGGTTTGGCTTCAATCCCGGCTCGACCATGGCGGCCAATCCCGGCGCAATCTCGCATATCATCATCACGACCAATATGGCCGCCTCAACGGGCTTGTTGAGCGCGACGGTGACGGCGTGGCTGCTGCTGGGCAAGCCCGACTTGGGCATGACCATCAACGGCTGTCTGGCCGGCCTGGTGGCGATCACCGCGCCCTGCGCGTATGTCAGCATCGCCACCTCGCTGGTGATCGGCGCGATCGCCGGGAGCATGGTGGTGGTGGCGGTGCTGCTGTTCGACCGCCTGCAGATTGACGATCCGGTCGGCGCGTTATCGGTGCACTTGGTCAATGGCGTGTTCGGCACGTTGTGCGTCGGCATTTTTGCCGATCCGAAAATCGCCAAGGTGATTGGTGGCGTCGAGATCAGCGGGGTGCTGTATGGCGACGCCAAGCAATTCTTTGTGCAATTGGCGGGCGTGGCCGGCACGGCCGTGTTTGTCGTGACGGCGTCGCTGATCGCCTGGCTGCTGATCAAAGTCACGCTGGGCCTGCGGGTCAGTCAGCAGGAAGAGCTGCGCGGGCTGGACATTGGCGAGCACGGCATGGAGGCCTACAGTGGCTTCCAAATCTTCGTCACGCAATAAGACTGCTTTAACTCTATCGCGGGAGCTACCCCAATGAAACTCATCGTTGCCTACCTTCAGCCGGAGAAGCTGAACGATGTCAAGCAGGCACTTTACCGGGCCGAGATTTTCAAGATGTCGGTGACCAACGCCCTGGGCTGCGGCCAACAGCGCGGCTATCACGAGATGTACCGCGGCGTCGACATCGAAGTCAACCTGCTCAAGAAGTTGCGCATGGAAGTGGCCGTCAATGAGGATTTTGTCGAGCCGTGCATCGAGGCGATCATCGCCGGCGCGCGCACCGGCACTATTGGCGACGGCAAGATCTTCGTGCTTGACTTGCCGGAGTGTGTGCGCATTCGCACCGGCGAGCGGGGCACGCTGGCCATCGGCTGATGCCCGTCCTGCATGCAGCACACGTGGCGGTCGCTCGTCACACCTTCTGCCGATGACGGTCCGCCCTGCGTCTGCTTTCAGGCGCGCCGCGCGCAACGTCTCGCGGCACGTCTTCTTTCTGTGCAAGATTTGCATTCGCCTGACAACCATGCTATACTTATCTGCGTAGCAATGGGCCTTTTTCCCAGGCCATCCCCGATTGTTCTTCGACTAAACATGTATGCAAGGAGTACCTGTATGCGCCACGCCATGTCGGTTTGTTTTTTTGTTGTGCCCGTGCTGCTGGCTTCACGCGCCACGGCCGGTGATGCGGCCAGCCGCGCGCAATATAAGTGCCAGGGGGCGCAATGCCGGTTTGTCGGCGACGCGGCAGATTCGGCGGCGGCTGACCGCGGCGCGGCGACGGAAAATCCGCGCGCCATTCTGCTGAACGCCGGCGCGCTTGACACCCGCGCCGCGACGGGCCAGGCCGCCACGCGGGACATGGCAGCCGGCAAGCAACTGCAGCTGGTCCAGTTTTCCGGGCCGATCAAGCCGGAATGGTATGCGCACTTGATTGCCAGCGGTCTGCGCGTTGTTTCCTACATTCCTAACAACACGTATCTTGTGTACGGCGAGGCGACCGCCGTGACGCACGCCGCCACGCCACAAGACGGCGGCGAGGGCATTGCCTGGACGGGCGCGTATTTGAATGAGTACAAAGTGCAGCCCGGCGCGCAGATCATCAACGTGAAAGGCGCCACGAGCATGCCTGACACGGACTGGTTCACGATCCAGTTGGTGCGCGATGACGCGGCCAACGCCGCCACGCGCGCGCTGATTCACAAGGAACAGCGCGCGCCGCTCAAACGCCAGGAGCTCAATGCCGCGCTCGATCTCGTCAATCTGACCGCCAACATTCCGGCCGACCGGCTGGCGCTCATTGCAGCGCAGCCGGACGTCATCTCGATTCATCCGTACTATGTGCCGACGCTGCATTGCGAACGGCAAGGGCAGATTGTCGCCGGCAATGTTACCGGCGACGGCGCGCAGCCGACCGGGCCCGGCTATCTTGCCTGGCTGCTTGCCAACGGCTTCACCCAGTCCCAATTCACCAATTCCGGCTTTGCGGTGGTCATCACCGACGATGGCTGGGACGCCGGCAATGCCGCCACGCCGCTCAATAGCGAGTTTCGCATCGCCAACCAGCCCTTGCAGCCAAGCCGCGTGGTATTCGCTGAGATCGCGCCGGGCAGCTCCGGCATCTCCAGCGCGAACGGGATTGCCGGACATGGCAACATTAACGCCAGCATTGTCGGCGGGTACAACAACGGCGGCGGGCTGGTCACCAATGTGGATGCCGGCGGCTATCATTACGGGCTTGGCATTGCGCCGCTGGTGCAACTGGCCAGCACCAAGATTTTTGCCGACAGTGGCGCGTGGGGCAGTCCCAATGAAGCCGTCATGATCAGCAATCAATATCGGCGCGGCGCGCGGCTGAGTTCCAACAGTTGGGGCTCGAATTCTGGCGGCGCCTACGACAGCGATTCACAGAATTACGACGGCTGGGTGCGCGATGCCGAGCCGGGCATCGCCGGCAATCAGGAAATGGTCTTCATCTTTTCGGCCGGCAACTCCGGCTCCGGCGTCAACACCGTTGGCTCGCCCGGCACAGCCAAGAATGTGTTCACCATCGGCGCCACCGAAAACGTGAACGCGAATGGCGTCGCCGACGGCTGTGCCATCAGTGCCGCGGACAATGCCAACGATATCATATCTTTCTCGAGCCGCGGCCCGTGCGACGACGGGCGCAAAAAGCCGGATGTCGTCGCCCCCGGCACGCACATCTTCGGCGCGGCCAGCTATGCGCCTGGCTACGACGGCAGTGGTGTCTGCAACCAGTACTACCCCGCCGGCCAGACCAAGTATGCCTGGTCGAGCGGCACCAGTCATTCCTGCCCGGCGGCCGCCGGCGCGGCTGCGCTGGTGCGGCAGTGGTTCATCAATGAAGGTTGGACACCGCCCAGCCCGGCCATGACCAAGGCCGTGCTGATGAATGCCGCGCAATACCTGACCGGCGTCAGCGCCAATGATGCGCTCTGGTCGAACAATCAAGGCATGGGTGGCGTGCAATTGGGCCGCGCGTTCGCGAATGTGGGGCGCGTCCTGCGCGACCAAGTCAGCGGCGACCTGTTCACCGCCAGCGGTCAACAGCGCATCTTCAACACGTCGATTGCCGATGCCGGTGTGCCGACGCGCGTGACGCTGGCGTGGACCGATGCACCCGGCCCGACCACCGGCAACGCGTATGTAAATGATCTGAATCTCGAAGTGACCCTCAATGGTGCCTTGGTCTATAAAGGCAATAATTTCAGCAACGCGTATTCGTTCACGGGTGGCAGCGCCGATCCACGCAACAATGTGGAAAGTGTCTTTTTGCCGGCCGGCACAAGCGGGTCGTTGGCCATCACGATTACGGCGGCAAACATCGCCGGCAACGGCGTGCCCGGCAACGCCAGCCCGCTCGATCAAGATTTTGCGTTGATCGTCTACAACGCCGCGATCGGCACGCCGGAAGTAGTCACGCTGGCCGCCACGAATATCGACGCGACAACCGCGACGTTGACCGGCACGGTCAATCCGCAAGGCGCGCTGACTGAGTATTATTTCCAGTACGGCGAAACGACGGGGTATGGCCAGCAGACGCCCAGCGCCAGCGCCGGCAGCAATAGTGTGCCGCTGGCGGTCTCCGCCGCCATCGTCAACTTGGCCGAACGGACGCTCTATCATGCGCGATTGATTGCCAGCAACAGCGTCGGCATTGGGTATGGCAGTGACAGTAGCTTTGGTACGTTGGGCACCCCCGTGTTGCCCGAGGTGCAAGTCTTTTCCGCCGACGCCGTGACCACCAATGGCGCGCGCCTAAATGGCAGCGTCAATCCGCATGGCGATGCGACCCAGTGGCGTTTCGACTATGGCGCGACACCGGCGTTCGGTTCGGTCACGACGGTCAGCGATGCCGGCGCCGGTTACAGCGCCACGGCGGTGCAAGTCAATGTAAGCGGACTCAATCCGCACACGGCCTACTATTATCAGCTGGTGGCATGGAATAGTGCCGGCACCAATTATACGGGCCCGCGTGCGCTGATTACCGGCACCGCGCCGCTGCTGCGCGAAGGATTCAATCTGTCGAGCATCCCGCCTGGCTGGGTCACCGAGATTGTGTCCAACACGGCCACGGCACCCGCGCTCACGTATGTCACGGCCAGCTCGTATCCGACGGGTTTTGCGCCGTACGAAGGTGCGCGCTTTGTCCGCTTCAACTCGTTCAGTTGTGGCAGGGGCGCGGCGATCCGGCTCAAATACACCAACAATATTGCCACGGCGACCGGCGGCAAAATTGATGTTGGCCTGGCGCGCACACAAGACGACGGGTATTCCACCAGTGCGGACAAAATCGAGGCGCAATACTCGACCAACGGCACGCAATGGCTGACCGTGGCCAGCTACCTGCGCTATAATGTCGCCGGCGACGCCTGGCATGCCGAGACATGCCCGTTGCCTACGGCGGCGGCCTTGGCGCCGCAACTGTTTCTGGGTTTCTTGTTCACGTCCCAGTATGGTAACGACTGCTATTTTGATGATGTCAGTGTGCAGGCGCCCTCCGGCCCGCCACTGGTGGCGACCGATATCGGCACGGCGGACGGGTACAGCAGCGCGATCATCAACGGTTTGGTCAATCCCAACGGGCAGGCCGCAACCTTTTATTTTGAATACGGCCAAAGCACGAATTATGGCGCCGTGACCCCGGCCGCCGACCTCGCGGCCGGCATCAGCACGCTGCCGGTCAGCAACGTCATCAATAGTTTGAGCGCGGGGGCCGTGTATCACTATCGCATCGTCGCGACCAACATCGCCGGCGCGAGTGTGGGCGGTGATGCAACCGTGCAGACCTTACCGGAACCGGCGGCAGTCTTCTTGGGGCTTGTGGCATTAGCGCGGTGGGGCTTTGGCAAACGACAGGCGCGGTCGTTGGCACACGACTAATAGAGTCGGCTTGGAATCTGATGGCGAGCTCGTCACTGCAACACCCGTTCGAGGTCTGGACCATGCGCGCGCCACGCGGCGCGGCGGCATTCTTTCTATCTTCCCGATCTGCGGCCGCTTGGAACGCGATTATGCCGTGCGCAGGCAGGCGGTCCGCGCGGGCACGCTCGACGTCATGCGCGCACAACGAGTATAACGGCGGAACATTCCGCAACTACATGAAGGTGTGAGGAGCAACGTATGGCACACGACGAAAACCACGATTTGAAGCTGAATATCGCGGCGGCAATCCTGCTTGGGCTGTCAACCATTGCGACGGCGTGGTGTGCGTATCAGGCAACCCTGTGGGGCGGGGTACAGACTTTCTGCCTTGCCGATGCCAACCGGGCGAGCAGAAGCGTTTTCAAGAACGAGATCCGCGCCGATCAGACCCGCGCGCTGCATGCCATGGTGTTCATGCAGTATGTCAGCGCGATTAGTACTAGCAACAACGTCATGGCTGCCTTCTATCTGCAGCGTATCGGCGGCGAATTCAAACCTGCGCTGGATGCATGGCTCAAGACCAATCCATTTGAGAGCACCAACGCGCCGCCACATCCATTTGCCATGCCAGAGTACAAACTGCACGCATTGGAAGACGCCGCCCGGTTCGAGCGCGCCGCCGCCGCCAAGATGCAGGCGGCGGAAGAGGCAAATGTCCATTCGGATGATTACGTGCTGGTGACGGTCGTGCTGGCGTCAGTGCTGTTCCTGGGCGGCGTCGCCGGCCAGTTCTCATCCCGGCGCTTGAAAATCATGGTGTTCTTCATCGGCGTGGCGATGTTCATCGCCGGCGTGGCCTTGGCGCTCTCGCTGCCGATCACGCTCAATTGACGGCTGCAACAATACGGGACAACCTGAAACGTGCTCGTGGCACTGAACCGGGCAAATGTATGACTGACACCATTGCCGAACAGCGCAAACGTTTGCTTGACCCGGTCGACCGGATCTCGGAAATCCTTTTCGGCTTGATCATGGCCCTCACCTTCACTTGCTCGATCAGTGTTGCCGCCGCCGGCCGCGAGGAAATTCAGCTCATGCTCGTGGGCGCCATCGGCTGTAATCTGGCGTGGGGCCTAGTGGATGCGACCATGTATCTCATCACCACCCTGACCGAGCGGGGCCGCGGCTTTGCCCTGCTGCGGGCGGTGCGCACGGCCAGTGTCGCTGCGGACGCGCACGCGATCATCATCGACGCGCTGCCGCCGGTGGTGGCCTCCGTGCTGAGCCCCGCGGACCTTGAAGCGCTGCGCACGCAATTGCAGCGCGTGCCTGAACCGCCCCTGCGCCCGCAGTTGCGGCGGGATGATTTCCTGCGGGCCGCGATGATTTTCCTGCTGGTCTTTCTGTCCACGATGCCAGTCGTGATCCCGTTCGTGTTCATGCAGAACGCGTTGCAGGCGCTGCGCATTTCCAACGCGATTGCTGTCGTAATGCTATTCATCGCCGGCGCGGCGCTGGGCCGCTATGCCGCCGGGCAGCGCCCGTGGCAGACGGGTTTGGCGATGGTCGTTGTGGGCAGCGTGCTGGTGTTACTCACCATCGCTTTGGGCGGATAGGCCGACTTGGTGCTGCCACTTTTCCGGGTTTTCTTGAAAATCGTCAGCGCGGATTCCTGCGCCTGGGCGAGATGTTTCAGCGGAACACGGCACATTTCGAGCATGGCGCGCTGGTTCAGCTCAATAAACCATCCCGCGCGCCGGTGGCGGCTCACGGCATAGCAAGAGACGACCAAACGGACGTTTCGAACGCACGTGCACACAGGCCACTTTTACTGACTTGCACCCAAAATGCCGCGGGACTTGACAAACGCCATCCGATTATGCTATAGTAGTTGTGAACTGATGCTGGGAAAGGCATTGCAACAGCTTTACGCGTTGCGGCCTTCAATAGAAGCGCGCGATGTGCATTGGGCACATCCGCACCAAAGATTGAACTATTTTTATTATGGAGATTGTATGAAGACCTTGAAAATTATCGGCTGCATCGCGCTGATCGCGGCGGCATTTGTGTATGCGGCAAAAACCACCTATGTTATTACCACGATGGATGGCACGGTTTCCTTCCAAGACACCAAGGAAAACGCGAAGAAAGGCATTGTGCCGCAATTTGGCGAGACGAATGGCTGGGCGTGGATTGGCCCCATTGATTCTCTTAAGAGCCAGATTGTGCTGATGGGCGTGACCGGCAATCCGTCGCTGGCCCTCAGAAACGGTGCCAAGCAAGTCAAGACTAAACTGGCCAAGGGTGTCCTTGTCAACCTGAAAAATGCAGGTTGTGTCGGCACCTTGGATGCTTTGATGCCTGGCCCGGCACTCCCCGCGGTTTATACTGCCGGATCCGTTGCTCAGTTCAACTTGAAGGGCGTCAATGTCGGCACCGTCTTTGCGCGCGACATGAGCAAAGTTGCGGCTGAATCAATTGTCAGTGTGCTTGGTGACGGTGGTGCCAAGGGCAAAGGCCAGCAAATTCTTGCCATCAGCAAGACGGCAGCCTTTATTGGCGGCACGGATTCGAACAATGTGGGTGTCATCGCCCAAGTGCCGAATGCCACAGCCCCAATGTTGATCAAGAAGATCGACTCCAAGAACACCATGGGCTTCCTCAACTTGAACGGCGCGACGCCGGTCAAGGTTGGCAAGACCCTCGTGAAAGCGAAGGTTGCCAATACGCTGCCCGTGTATGGCACTGCAGCCAACTGGAAGACCAAGAACGTGACGATCACAGTCGGGCCGTAACGTTTTTTGAAGCTCTGTTTGTCAAAACCCCCATGCCAACCGGCATGGGGGTTTTTTCTTTAGCTCGCAACCGAAAGAACAGCAGTTCACCACGAAGAACACGAAGGACGCGAAGTGGAATTTGACACATTATCCAATCGGGTGATCGGCTGCGCGATTGAAGTGCATAAAGCGTGTGGTCCGGGGCTGCTTGAATCGGTCTATGAACAATGCCTGGCATACGAGCTGCGGCAGGCCGGCATAGCATGTGCGCCGCAGGTGCCGCTACCCGTGTGCTACAAAGAGATACAGTTCGACACCGGTTTTCGTGTTGATCTGCTCGTCGAACAATCCCTTATCGTGGAGCTGAAAAGTGTTGAACAACTGCTCAGTATTCATCAGGCGCAATTGCTGACCTACATGAAACTGGCGAAAATCAAGACTGGATTACCGATCAATTTCAATGTTGAACTACTCAAGGACGGTATTCGGCGATTCGTCCTGTGACGTTCTTGCTGTTCTTCAGAAAAAGTGTTGCATATAAACAAATCAAGGACCGCATCGCACCACGAACAACATGCAGCGCATTTCAACAAATAATAAAGCTCTTCATTGCTTTCTTCGTGTCCTTCGTGTCCTTCGTGGTGAAAGAATTTTACTGCTGTTGGCGCTGCTGCTCTGCGGCTGCGTGCCGCGGCAGCCGGTCCCGCAGCGTGTCAGTCCGGGCACAATCGTCTATGGTTATTATCCGTGGTGGGAGGCCGCCGCATTCCCGCCACCGTCGCTCGGCTGGCAGTATCTGACGCATGTCTCCCACGCCTTTGTGCGGCCAACACCGACCGGCGGGTTGATCGAGCCGCGCGGCTTTCGGCCCGCGCCGCTGGTTACCGCCGCGCATGCCCAGGGCGTGCGCGCGCTGCTCTGCGTCGGCGGCGCCGGCGACAGCGCGCATAGTTTCTCGCTGATCTCGTCCAATCCGCTCCTGCGCGCGACGTTTGCGCGGAATCTTTGTGCGTATGTCGTCAGCAACAACTATGATGGCCTTGAAATTGACTGGGAATATCCGCGCACCCGCGCGGATGCCACCAACTTCGTGACGCTGGCGCAGGATTTGCGCGCGCGCTTGGGCACAAATCTGCTGCTGACGCTGGCGTTGAACGGCTCGCCCTACATCGGCAAATGGATTGACGCCCGTGCGGTCGCGCCGTGGGTGGACCTTGTCATCCTGATGACCTACGACTATCACGGCCGCTGGAGCGAGTTCAGCGGGCACAACGCCCCGCTATATCCCTATCCGCGCGCCGACGGCTGTGTCAGCAATGGCATGGCGTATTGGCTGCAGCGCGGTTTGCCACCAGAAAAAGCACTGCTGGGTCTGGCCTTCTTTGCGCAGGCCTTCAACACGACCACCATCGGCACGCACTTCACCAAGAGCTGGTCACTCCCCTATCGCGCAGTGCCGGCACTGCTCACGAATGGGCACACCCGCATCTGGGATGCCCAGGCTGCCGCGCCCTATCTGCGCGCAAACAACGGCAGCCACCTGATCAGCTACGATGACGCTGCTTCATTATCCGAAAAAGTGTCCTTCGCGCAAGAACAAGGACTGGCTGGCGTGGCCATCTGGCAGATTGCCGGTGATATCGTGGACGCGCACCATCGCTTGTTGCCGCTGGTGCAGCAGCGCCTTAGCGCGGGCGCGCTTATGCCTTAGCGCGCCCGCGCTAAGGCACTGGCGGTTGACTTTTCGCCGCAACTGCCGTATAATAGGAGCAATTGCAACGGCACAGCCATGTTTATTTTGTCATAGCAGGAGTTTATGTCCAAAGCTGATTGTATTGAAGTCGACGGTGTGGTGCTCAAGGTGCTGCCCAGCACCATGTATCGCGTCAAGCTTGACAGCGGGCACGAAATTCTCTGTCACATTTCCGGGAAAATCCGCCACAATTTCATCAAGATCGTCGCCGGCGACAAAGTGCGCGTTGAAATGTCACCCTATGATCTGACCAAGGGCCGCATCTGCTATCGCCACCGCGAGTGACCGCCGCGCATCCACCCGACGTGCTTACGGGCCGTCGGGCGCGTCGTCGTCCGTCAAGCTGCCGAAGGTCTGCTGCACATGCTCTGACACCGGAATTTTGACGTTGAACCACGCAAACGGCCGGTGGGCAAAGGCACCGCCGGTCAACGTGTCAAATAGCCCTTCAACTATCACGACCGGTGTCAGCATCGCGCCCGCCACCGTGCCTGCCGCCGCGCCACCCACCGCGGTGTACGGCACCAACGGCGCACAGGCCGGCTGCATGCCTTTGAGCGGTAGCATCACACCCACTACGCCGCCAATGAAGGCGCCGACCATCGGCGCCAGCGCGCCGCTGCCAATCTCGATCGGGCCGTAGCCCATCTTTTTCCACGACCACTGCGGGTCATCTTCAAAGGGCAACTGCCACGCCACCGGCCCGGTTGCCGGTGCGGGCGGCGGAATAACGACGACCGGCGCAAGCACGGGCAGCACTGGCGGCGCCGGTGGCGCGACGGGCGCGTCCGGTTGCGCATTGACCCGTACGACCGCGATAAGCAAGAGTAACACTAATCCGTTTTTCATACAAAGCTCCTTCACCGTTGCCCTAGTATACCCTTTTGGGCGCGCAGTGGCAACTGCATAAAGAGTGATGAATGATGAATGATGAATGCAGAATATGAAATAGATCACGTGATGAATGCTGCGCCGACACTCATCATTCATCATTCATCACTCATCATTTCTCCCGAACCCTAACGTGCTGCTGCCAGCACCAATGCCATCTGGCACTTCTCGCAGTCCGCCACGATGCGCAGACGCAGACCGTCCTCATCCACCAAATAGAGCGGCTCGCGCAGTGCGGTCACGTCGTCGCGCCGCAGGCACACGCCCGCCGCGCCGCGCACACAATACTTGCAGGTCATCAGCACGCGCTCGTGCAAGTCCAAGCCTGATTCCGCAGCCGGCTCGATTTGGGCGACGCCCTGTGCGCGGTAGAACGCGGCGGCAGTTGCGTTGAGGACATTGCCATGAAAGTCCAGCACGGTCTGCGGCGCGGCATCGCCGCGCGGAGGCGGCTGCCACATTCGTTGCGGCCGCGGCCGCTGCTGCGCGCGGGCAGCAGCAAGCGCCGCAAGCGCGGCGCGCCGCAGTTCATTGATCTGCGCGACCGGCACAAACCACACGGCGGCGGTGGCGCAGACCACCTCGTCACAACGAAAACCAGTGTCGCCACATTTGGCTAACTGGCGCTGGAGTGTGGCGCGCATGGCGTCGGCGTTGCGGGCGGTGCTTTTTTCGCAGGTGATCGCCGCGTCAGCGCAGACGCCGTCCTCGTCGGTCACCTGCACGGCGATGCCGGCGGCGGTGGCGCCTACGCGCATGCGCACCCCCATTTCGCGCCGTGTGCGTGTGGCACGCAATTGTTTGTCAAAGGCTTGGTCAAAATTCCTGTAGATCACCATGCCGACGGCGATTTCGTGCAAGTTTTGTGGTACAATCTCGGCCCCGATGACGGCATTAATCGTGGTGCCGGTCAGCTCGCCGTGCGCGGCCACAAAGCAGATGCCATCACCGGGCGTCACGGGTGTGGCGGTATCCAGCACAAAACCGCGGGCCGTCACTCGGGCGACTGTCCCGAGTCGCGCGCCGCGCGATTTGGGCGTATCCAGTGCGGTGACATCCTCGTTGGTACCATGCAGAAAATAGGAGGAAAAGCCGCGGTTGAAGGTCTTGGTCGGATCGGGTGTGAAATCACGGGTCGTGATGCCCGACGAACTGCGCCGCAGCCCGCGCGCCGCCAACTGCGCATCGAGTGCATCGCGATAGTAGGCGACCGTGTTCATCACGTAGGCGCTGTCCTTCATCCGCCCCTCGATCTTGAACGAGGTCAGGCCGGCATCCAACAACGCACCCAGATCGTCCACACGGCACATGTCTTTGAGCGACAGCCAATACTTGCGCGGGCCGCGCACGCGGCCGCTTGCATCCACCAGCGTATACGCCCGGCGGCATGGTTGCGCGCATGCGCCGCGATTGCCGCTGCGACCGCCAAGGGCATAGCTCAGCGCGCATTGCCCGCTGTAACAGACGCAGACCGCGCCGTGCACAAAGCACTCCAGTTCGATTGCGGGTGCGGCCGCACGCATGCGGCCCAGTTCGTCGAGTGAGAGCTCGCGCGCCAGAATCACGCGCGCAAAACCGTGCTCGTGGAGAAAGGCGATTTTCGCCGGCGTATCGTTGTGCATTTGGGTGCTGGCGATCAACGGTATGGCTGGCAGCGCGCTGGCGAGCAGTCCGACATCCTGAATAATCAAGCCGTCCGCGCCGGCCGCCGCCACGGCATGCGCCAACTGCACCGCGTGGGGCAGCTCGTCATCGCGCAGAATCGTGTTGAGCGCCACGTAGACGCGCGCCCAGTAGTGATGCGCAAGGTCGCACAGTGCGGCGATATCGCTGATACTGTTGCCGGCCGTTTCGCGCGCGCTGAAGCGCGGGGCGCCGAGGTAGACTGCATCGGCTCCGCAACGAATGGCGGCCATGCCGGTCGCGGCGTCGCGCGCCGGCGCCAGCAGCTCAATGGTGCCGGGGGCGAGGATGCTCATGAGTTGGACAGATCGGACCGGTCGGACGAGTCAGACAGGTCAGGCAAGTCGGACAAATCAGGCACACGCAGCAGATCGCTGAAGGCCTCGAGGAACAGCTCGGGTTGCTGCGCACCCAGGGTGCCAAAACCAAAGCGCGCAAACGCGCACGGCATGCCGGCGTTATGCGCGCCGTCCACATCGGTGTCATGGTCGCCGACCACCAGCACCGTGCGCGGCGGCAGCCGCCATTGTTGCGCGATCAGCAAAAACGCGTGCGGGTCGGGTTTCAGATAGGGTGTTGTATCGCCGCCGACAATCGGCGTGAAAAAGGCGGCCAGGTTGAGCGCGCTGAGAATCGCGCGGGTGGCCGCTTCCGGCTTGTTGGTCAGCACCGCGCAAGGGTAGCCTGCGGCGGTCAGGGCTGCCAGGGTTGGCGCGACGCCCGGATAGCAGCAGGTGCACTCGGTCAAGCGTTGGGCGTAATGCTGTTGAAAGCGTGGCAGAGCCTGGTCCACCTGCACGGGTGTGTCGGCCAATGCCCGCCGCACCAGATTGCGCGCGCCATTGCCGACAAAGCTCGTCACGGTTGCCAGGGACAGCGGCGGTAGCGCATACTCGGCGCGCAGGGCATTGATCGCGTTGGTCAGATCCTGACGCGAGTCAATCAGGGTGCCGTCCAAGTCAAAAATCAGCCCGCGCAGCGCGCGCATTACGACATGTGCCCGGAGGTGAAGATGGCGAGCAGCAGCCAGACGCCCATCACCATGCAGATGCCAAAGCCGACGACGCCGAGCACCGGAATGTCGTGCCACAGTGGCGGCACCTTTGCGAGCACAATGATGGCCGAACTGACCAGCAGTGAGGCAATCACAATGGCGAACGACATGCGGTTCGCGTCACGATCCCAGGTACGCAGGATGGGTTCCATACTGTGGGTTTCGAGATTGACTTTGAGCTCGCCCTTGCGGACGAACTGCAACAGCATACGCAGTTCGTTGGGCAGGTCGCGCAACAGATGATAAAAATCAAGGGCGGTGCGATTGGCGTCGGCCAGCAGGCGGCGCGGATCATGCCGGCGCTTGACCAGCCGCACGACATACGGCTCCACGTACTGCAGGAACACAAACTGGGGATCCAGCGCGCGGCCGACGCCCTCGATCGTGACCAGCGCTTTGATCAGCAGATAAATTTCCGGCGGCAGCTTGATGCGATAGCGCAAGAGCAAGTCCAGCAAGTCTTGCAGCAGCTCGCCCACGTTCAGTTTGTCGAGCGGCAAATAGGCATGGCGGTCCACAAAATCCGCCAGGGAGCGCGTCAGTTTCTCGAGGTCACCAATGTCGTCGGCATTCGTCGCGAGGCGCAGCACGGCGCGGGTCAGGGCCTCGTCGTCGCGGCGTACGATGCAGACCAGCAGCGCTGCCAAGTCTTCCTGCATGCGGCGGTCAAGCCGGCCCATCATGCCGAAGTCGAGGAAGCAGACTTGCGCCGGCCCGGTCACGACCAGGTTGCCAGGATGCGGATCGCCATGAAAAAAGCCGAACTCGAATACTTGCTGCAAGACCGCGTTGGCGCCGATCCGGGCAATGACGGTCGTGTCAATGCCCTGCTCGCGCAAGGCCGCATTTTCGGAAATTTTCGTGCCGTGGATAAATTCGAGGGTTAAGATCCGGCGGGTGCAATGATCGCGAAACACGCGCGGCGCGCGCACCTCGGTGCTGCCCGAGAATTGTTCGGCGAAGCGCTCGACGTTGCGTGCCTCGACATGAAAATTCATCTCATTGTCAATCACCCGCGCGAATTCCTCGACCACGGCCGTTGGTTGCAGCGTGGCCATGTCCTGCAAGTGGGCCTCGGCCAGGCGCGCCAGATTGGTCATGATCTCGAGGTCCACTTCCACCGTCTTCTGAATCTCGGGCCGCTGCACTTTGACCGCCACTTCCGTGCCGTCGGGCAGAATCGCCCGGTACACTTGCGCAATCGAGGCGCTGGCGATCGGCGTCAGGTCGAATTCCTTGAAGAGGGTCGCGAGCGGCGCTTCCAGCTCTTGCTCGATCAATTTCAGTGCCTCTGCGGTCGGAAACGGCGGCACGCTGTCCTGCAGCTTCTTCAGTTCCTGAATAAGGTCGGCCGGCATCACATCCGGACGGGTGCTCATGATTTGCCCGAACTTAATGAAGGTCGTGCCGAGTTCCTCGATGATCATCCGCACCCGCGCCGCGCGCGCCACGCCGGCAATGTGTTCGGCCGGCCGCATCATCAAGACGCTCTTGCCGAGCTCGAAATAATAGCGTACATTGAGCTGCTCGACAACGTCCTGAAAGCCGTACTTGATCAGGGTGCCGATGATCTCGCGATAGCGATGTATGTGTCGGTAGGTGCGCCCCAGCGCGCCGAGCGGTGGTTTCATATCTGACCCCGTGTGGACGGACTATTTCGCACGCTTTTTCGGCTTGGCTTTGGCGCGCGCCATTTCGGCCTTCAAGGCATCGAGTTCCTTGCGCAAGACCGGCATGTTCTTGGCAAACGAGCTGACCAAGGTGTTGAGCTCCTTGTCCAGGTCTTTGCGCGCCGCTTCGCCTTTTTTCATGACGGTGCTGATAAAGGTCCGGCTTTGCGTTTTGGTGAGTTTAAGCTGCTTTTCCGCCGCGGTCATCAGCTTGTCCGCCTGCTCCCGGCCGGTGACGCCCAAGCCAAGCCCGAGGGCCAATGCTTTGTCGAGTAAATCTTTCATTGCATGCTCCTGTCGTGTGTTGGTTATGTGTGTGTGCGATTCGTCAATTGGGCGGCCATGGCGATGGCCGCAACCATTGCGCCCGCATCCGCCACGCCGCGGCCGGCAAGGTCATAGGCCGTGCCATGCCCTGGCGCCGTGCGCACCAGCGGCAGGCCGACGGTTGTGTTGACGCAGTCATGCAGGCCAATCATCTTCAGGGCGATCAAGCCTTGGTCGTGATACAGGGCGATGACGAACTCAAAATCGCCGTGCAGGGCGCGCCGGAAAATGGTATCGGGCGGATAGGGGCCAGAGGCCGCCAGACCGCGGGCGCGGGCCGTCGCAATTGCCGGCGCAATGATGCGCGCCTCTTCATCGCCGAACATGCCTTGCTCGCCGGCGTGCGGGTTCAGGGCCGCAACCGCAATCCGCACCTGCGCCAGACGTATGCGGCGCCCGAGCTCGTCCGCCAATTCAATTTTCTCAAGAATCGCCGCCGTTGTCAACGCATCCGGCACGCTGCGTAAGGATTGATGATGCGTCGCCAGCAGCACGCGCAGGGCGCCGCTCGACAGCATCATTGCGTGGCGCGGCGTCCGCGTCAGTTCGGCCAGAAAATCGGTCTGGCCGGCATCTTGGTACCCGGCGGCGCGGATGCCCGCTTTAGTCAGCGGGGCGGTGACAAGTGCGGCAGCATCGCCCGCCAGACACATCTGCGCGCCGACCCGCACACTCTCGAGCGCGACCCGCCCCAGTTCGGCTGACATCACGCCGTAGGTAATGCCGCACGGCGGCAGCGCTGCCAAGGCGGGCGGCGTGCACACCGGCGCCGCCAGCGGTAGACCGAGCGTACGCGCCGCATGCTCCCACAACCACGCCGGCCCCAGCAACTGCAAAGGATGGCGCGCGCCACACAGCGCCGCAGCCTTGAGCGCCACTTCCGGACCGATCCCGGCGGCATCGCCCGGCGTGATGACCATGGCCGTGCTCATGTCCAGTGCAGGAATTCGCAGATCTCCGCGGCGGCGCGCGCGCCCGGATTCACATGCCCGAGTGATTCGCGCACCCGGCGCAGATTGTCCACCGTCTCGTTGTATATGGTCGTGTCTTCGAGTATGCGCTGCGCGCAGGTGGCGATTGCCTTGGGCTGCATGTTCTCCTGCAAGAATTCCGGCACAATGCGGCGCCCGGCAATGATGTTTGCCAAATTCACATACGGAATGCGTGCCAGCCAGCGCAACAGCAGGGCGCCGATCCAGTGAATGCGATACAGCACCAGGACCGGCTTCAACAGCAAGGCGGCCTCGAATGCCGAGGTGCCCGACTTGGCGATGACCAGGTCGCTGACGGTTACAATATCATGCAGTGCTTGCGGCACGACCAGATAATGCTGATCAAATTCGGCAATGCCGGCATCGGCGATGACGCGCGCCATCAAGGGTGCCAGCGCCTCGCGGGCGCGGGAGATAATGAAAAAGACCTCCGCCGTGTCGCGCCGCAGGCGTTCGGCGGCGCGCAGCATGACCGGGAAAATGGTGGTGATTTCATTATCGCGACTGCCGGGCAGAATCGCAATCAGCCGACGATGGCGCGGAATCGTCCAGCGCGTGCAGAAGGCGGGATCGGGCGTGAAGTGTTCGAGGCGATCCACCAGCGGGTGGCCGACAAAGCGGGTCTGCATCCGCGATGGCTGACGAAAGTGATGTTCCGTGATGGACAGCCGGCCGTCGCGCTCGGCCCAGCGCCCGCCCTTGTCATACACCTCGACTTCGAACGGGAACAGCACCAGCATCAAGTCCACTACGCGCCGGATCATATGAATGCGGCGATGGCCCCAGGCCCAAATTTGCGGACTAATAAAATAAATGACCGGCAGTGCCGGATGGGCGCGCCGGATGCGCTTGGCCAGCCGCAGGTTGAAGCCCGGATAATCAATCAACACGACCGCATCGGGCTGCTCCTCACGCACGTGCCGGAGCAAGTCGTCGAAGACGCGCTTGAGGCGCGGGAAATGCCGGATCGGTTCAATCGCGCCGATCACCGACAATTCGGTGATGTTGTGAATCAAGCGCAGGCCGGCGGCGTGCATGTCGTGCCCGCCGACACCATACGCTTCGAGATCGGGCAGGCGTGCTTTGAGCGCACGCACCACATACGCGCCATTTTGATCGCCCGAGGGCTCGCCCGCGACAAACAGGATTCGTTTCATCGCCCTAGTATAGCATTCTGCGCGCTTTTTGTGCGTGGCATGCCTGCTGTGATGCGCCGGCCATCTCGTCCGCCATGCTTGCTACTAATGAGAGCGCTTTCTACTTTGCAGTGTCCTTGTAGCCGCCCGCGGCGAGGGCGGCTTCTGCAGCCGCGGTCATCCGCGCTCCACGCCGCTGGCGGGACGGGACTCCAAGCAGGCGCCCGCGGCCACAATGGGCATGACACCTAGTAAGCGCATTCATTAGTAATACTGGCGCCGCACGTTGACATGCCGGGTTGAAAAGGGTATAATCCGCCGGACAACGGCAACGCAGTGGATTGGCAACGATGATGAACATAGCGAACAGCAACTCGCGCGACATGGCCTGTGCGGACGGTGCCATCGCACGCTGACACGCTCATTCGGTGGATCAAGGACAAGCGGCTCGAGACGCCCGCGACGCTGTTTCTTGAGATGCACCGGCCACTGATGCCGCTGGCTTGGTCGGCCGCCGTCCTGTGCGGCGCGTTTGTCGCCCCGTTTTTCGGCCCGGACTACTACGAGAAGATCGAGGCGCTGCGCGATCCCGCCCTCTTGGACAAACTGCTCGACCGCCTTGCCGGCCGCACCGGCGACACGCCTCACACGGATGTGCCGGCATGAGCCATGCCGATTGGTTTATCACGCTGCTGATGCTGACGCTGATGGCGTCCGTGCTTTTCTGCTACTGGCGCGCGAAAAAGGGGAAGCTGTCGTACATCCGCCAGATCTCCGGCGTGGCGGCGATGGAGGAGGCCGTGGGCTGCGCGACTGAAATGGGCAAGCCGATTCTGTTCATTGTCGGCGAGACGGGCATCCAGGACATCATCACGCACACGGGCATGGCCGTGCTGTCCCATGTGGGCCGGCTGGCGGCCCGGATGCGCACGCGGCTTGTCGTCCTGATGTCCGTGCCCGAGGTGTATCCACTGGCCGAGGCGACGGTGCGGCAGGCGTACATGTCCGAGGGCGCGCCCGAGCTGTTCAATGGCACCGAGCAAGTGCGCTTCCTTTCGAGCGATGGTGTTGTGTTTGCCGCGGGCGTGTCGCGGTTTGTCGAGGAGGAGCGGCCGGGCTGCGTCATCTTCTTCGGTGGCTTCAGCTTCACGGCGCTGCTGCTGACCGAGCCGGGCGCCCGGCTGGGCATTCTTCAGATCGCTGGCGATCCCTCGCTATTCCAAGTGCCGTTCTTCGTCTGTACCTGCGACCACACCATTATTGGTGAGGAATTCTTTGCGGCCGGCGCGTTCGTCAGCCCCGACCCGCGCATGCGCAACAGCCTGTTGAGCCAGGACTTGATCAAGGCCGTGTTTGTCAGCATCATCCTTGCCGGGCTGCTGTGGATGGTGGTGAGCCCCTGCCCGGAAATCAGGGACCCCGACGCGCCGGCGGGCAGCGCGACGGTGGCGCCTTCGAACCATCATTGTCTTGCAACCCTGCTGAAGCGCTACAGGTAGGCCGATGCGCCGGACCACGGGAAACAAGCTTAGATGAAGAAGAACATCGTCAGGTTCATCACCTTCGGCGCAGGCCTCTACTTCCTGCTCGAATTCATGCTGCCCGAGCAGATGCCAGGCTGGCTGGGCGGATTCAAGAATCCTTTTACCCGCTGCTTCACCGAGGTCAATAACTTCCTGATGGTGCTCGGCGCGATGGGCTTTCTACTCGGCCCGATCAACCTGACGCGCGGCGAGTTCATGCAGGTGGCGCGGCAGCGCAAGGGCTGGGGCGAGAGCGTGGTGTATCTGGTGGCCCTGGTGACAGCCCTGGTGGCCACGATGTTCACCACCGACACGCCCGTGGGCGCATTCCAGACCACGATGAAGGTGGTCTACGACGCGCTCTTCTACGGCGTAAGCCTGTCGTTTTACATCACCAGCATGGGCCTGATATCGTTCTACCTGGTGTCGGCGGCGCACCGGGCATTTCTGCTCAACACGCTCGAGTCGGGCCTGATGATGGTGTCGGCCTCCATCGTGATGCTCGGTCTGACGCCCGCGGGCGACTACTTGAACCAGTTTCTTCCCGCCCAGTTGCAGTTTGGCACCGTGACCCAATGGATCCTCGGCTGTCCGAACACGGCCGTCCAGAAGGCCGTCCTGTTCGGCGCGTGCGGCGGCGCGTTCGCCGCGGCGATGCGCAACTGGCTTAGCCTTGGCAAGAGTGGAGACTGACCATGACCACGACCATGCTCAGGCTGCTCTCGATGCTGTACCACCTCAATCCGCGGTGGTTGTACTTGGCGATCACCGTGGTGCTGATCATTCCGCTGGTGGTGACCCTGCCGATGTCGACTAACGTCTCGTCGTGCGGGCCGCAGGGGTTGTATGACACGGCCGGGTCGTGTCCGGCGGACAAGGTGATCCTGATAGACTCGTCCTGGGATCTCGGCGCGAAGCCGGAGTGCATGTCCCAACTTGAATGCTTCGTGAACGACCTGTGCCGGCGGAAAATCAAGTTTGTCGTGTTCTCGACCAGCCTCTACGCCCCCACGTTCGCCAACGATGTGATCAAGCCTATCGCGCAGACGAACGGCTATGTCTACGGCACGGACTGGGTGAACCTCGGGTTCATTCAGCCGCCGGCGGGCAACATGGGCGTGCTGATCCAGTCGTTCTGCGAGAACATCCACGCCACGCGGCCCATTGATGTCGACGGCACTGCGGTCGCCAGCTTGCCGCTGATGCAGTCGGTGAGGACGGCGAAGGACATCCACATGGTGATGGCGATCAACTATTGTCCGTGGCAGGAATGGATCAGTTTCGGCAAGGGCCAGTTCGGCCTGCCGATCGCCTTCGGCTGTGCGTCGATCATGGGGCCGTACTTCTACGTGTTTGTCGACAGCGACCAGTTGTGCGGCCTACTCGCGGGCAATCGCGGCGCGTATGAGTACGAGTCGCTCACCGGCATGCGCGGGATGGGGAGCAAGGTGATGATGGCCTTTGCGTTCGGCATGTGCTTCATCATTGCGGCCGTGCTGATAGGCAACGTCGGGTTCTGGGCCTCTATGCGGCTGCGGAGGATGCCATGAATAATCCCATCACCGTCTGGGTCGGCGCCATCATGACGCTGACGATCCTGAGCTACCTGATCAAGGACAACATCTTCTACCGGCTGGCCCAGAAGGCGGCGATGGGCATTGGCGTGGGCATCACCGTCGTGCTCACCTGGCAGCAGGTCCTCCAGCCCTACTGGTGGGCGCACATCCAGGGTGCATTCAGCCACAAGGAGCACTGGCTCAACGCGCTATGGCTGCTGGCGCTGATACCGGGCGCGATGTGGTACTGCCAGATGTCGAAGAAATGGTTCTGGCTGAGCACGCCGATCATCGGCCTGTTCGTGGGCGTCGCGGCGGGCCTGGCGTTCAAGGGGCAGATCCTGTTGATGCTGCCGCAGCTCCCGGCCACGCTCAAGCCGCTCAATCCTTGGGTGCTCGACGGCGGCCCAACCCACGCGAACATTCTGTTCTGCCTGAACAACCTTGTTTTTCTGATCGCGCTCTTCACCACGCTGCTCTACTTCTGCTTCACCATCAAGGCGGACAACCGGCTTTTTCGTTTGCCCATGAAGGTGGGCCGGCTTGCCATTATGGTTGCTCTCGGCGCCATGTTCGGCAGCACGGTGATGACACGCATGGCGTTCTTGATCGAGCGAATCCAGTTCCTCGCCCAGTTCTTCAGCGAACAGATTAGCGCCCTTGCCAAACTCGTCACCGGCGGATAACCATGGCGGTTCAACAGCTCAATGTGATTGTCGCCACGGACTGCGGCAGCACCACGACCAAGGCGATCCTGATCGAGAAGACGCCCGCGGGCTACCGCCAAACCTTCCGCGGCGAGGCGCCCACGACGGTCGAGGTGCCGTTCGAGGACGTCACCCGCGGCGTGCTGAACGCGATGGCCGAGCTCGAGGAGCTCTCCGGCCGCAAGATCCTCGATGGTGAGAAGATCATCACGCCCGCCAAAGGCAATGTTGGCGTGGACATCTATATCTCCACCTCGAGCGCCGGCGGCGGGCTGCAGATGACCGTGGCCGGCGTGGTGGCTTCCATGACGGGCGAGAGCGCGCAGCGTGCGGCGCTCGGCGCAGGCGCCATCGTCATGGATGTCCTCGTCAGCGGCGACCGGCGCCAGCCGCACGAGAAGATCGAACGCATCCGCACGCTCAGGCCCGACATGGTCCTCCTCTCGGGCGGCACGGATGGCGGCACGATCGAGCACGTCGTTGCCCTGGCCGAGCTGATCGCTGCGGCGCGACCGCGCACGCGCCTGGGCGCAACGTTCAAGCTGCCGATCGTCTATGCCGGTAACAAGGCCGCGCGGCCGCAGGTGCAGAAGGCGCTGGGCGACAGCATCGAGCTGCACATCACGGACAACCTGCGGCCCACGCTTCAGGTCGAGAACCTTGCGCCCGCCCGCAACGAAATCCACGAACTGTTCCTCAAGCACGTCATGATGCAGGCGCCTGGGTACAAGAAGCTGATGTCATGGGTCGGCGCGCCCATCATGCCCACGCCCGCCGCCGTGGGCAACATGATCCAGACCGCCGCGCGGCAGCGCAACCTTAACATCGTCGGCGTCGACATTGGCGGCGCGACGACGGACGTATTCTCCGACTTCCTGGTGCAGGAGACCGGCCTCGAGGCGGGCAAGGGCGCGCGCGTGTTCAATCGTACGGTCAGCGCGAATTTCGGCATGAGCTACAGCATCTCGAACGTGCTGGCCGAGGCAGGCCTCGAGAACATCATGCGCTGGGTCCCGTTCGCCATTGACGAGACCGACCTGCGCAACCGGATCAAGAACAAGATGATCCGTCCGACAACGGTGCCGCAGCTGCTCGAGGACCTGAAGATCGAGCAGGCCATCGCCCGCGAGGCGCTGCGCCTGTCGTTCATCCAGCACAAGGCGCTGGCCGTGTCGCTCAAAGGCGTGCGCCGCGCACGCGGCTTCGGCGAGTCGCTCGACCAGGCCGTGTCGGGCCAGACCGTGATTGACATGCCGCGGCTCGACCTGCTGATCGGCAGCGGCGGTGTGCTCTCCCACGCGCCCCGCAGGTCGCAGGCAATGCTGATGATGATTGACGCGTTCGAGCCGCAGGGCATCACCCGCCTCGCCGTGGACAGCATTTTCATGATGCCCCATCTCGGCGTGCTCGCCCAGATCAACGAGGCGGCCGCAACCGAGGTGTTCGAGCACGACTGCCTGATCGAGCTGGGCACCTGCATCTCGCCGCTGAACAAGGCAAAGCCCGGCGCAGTTTGCTTTGATTATACGCTCACGGTTGACGGCGTGGCGCGCACCGGCTCGCTCAAGGACCACGAAATGAAGCTTGAACTGCTGCCCGTGGGCACGACGGCCACGATCAAACTCCAGCCGCACAGATCAGTGGACATGGGTGCGGGCAGGGGCAAATCAGTCGAGGCGACCGTGCATGGCGGCGTGGTGGGCATCGTGCTTGACGGCCGGGGCCGGCCGCTGGCGATTCCTGAACAGAACCGGCAGCAGTTCCTTACTGCGTGGGTGCAGGCGCTCGACGTCTATCCCGGCGTTCCACAGGCCGCGAGGTAAGCCATGGCACACACCTACACACCAGGCTTGAGAGTCACCGGGCATGCCCGCGTGCGCAAGGAGCGGCGGCTGCCGATTGCCGGCACGGTCCTTGTGCAGCAGGGCGCGCGCGTGCAGGCGGAAGACATCGTCGCCAGGGCCGAGCTGCCTGGCACCGTCGCCATGGTGAATGTCATGAACCTGCTGAGCATCGCGGCCAATGAGACGCCGAATTACATGCTCAAGAGAGAGGGTGACCACGTCACCGCCAATGAGGTCATTGCCGAGACGCGGCCGTTTTTCAAAATGTTCCGCAGTGTCGCCCATGCGCCGCTAGACGGCACGATCGAGACGATATCCGACGTGACGGGCCAGGTGATAGTGCGCGCGGCCCCACAGCCGGTTGACTTGCGCGCCTACATTGACGGCGTGGTCGTCGAGGTGCGCGAGCACGAGGGCGTGGTGATCGAGACCACCGCTGCGTTTGTCCAGGGCATTTTGGGCATTGGTGGCGAAGTCTGCGGCGAGATTGCCGTGGCGTGCGCACGCGATGTGGTCATCGCGCGAGAAAGCCTCACCCGCGACATGGCGGGCAAAATCGTGGTCGCCGGCGCGTTCGTCAGCAGCGACGTGTTCGCGCGGGCAACCGAGCTGGGCATCGCCGCGCTCATCTGCGGCGGATTCAATGACATTGATCTGCGCGCCCTGTTGGGCCGCGATTTGGGCGTCGCCATCACCGGCCACGAAGACATCAAGCCGATCTTGATCATCACCGAGGGTTTTGGCCACATTCCCATGGCCAAGGCGACGCACGAGCTGCTTGCCGCGCATGCGGGCCAGCGCGCATCGGCCAGCGGCGCAACGCAGATACGCGCGGGCGTCCTGCGGCCCGAAATCATCATCCCCGCCGACCGGGCCGCTACCGCGCCTGCCCACTCGGGCGGCGGCGAAGCGGGACAGGCAGGTCTTCAGGTGGGTGCCTGTGTCCGCATCATCCGCGAGCCGCGGTTCGGCGCTCTCGGTAAAGTCAAGAATTTGCCCACCGGCTTGGCAACGGTCGAGAGCGAAACAAAAGTCCGCGTTGTCGAGATCACCTGCGATGACGGTGCAACCATCATTGTCCCGCGCTCGAACGTCGAAGCGATCGAATCCTAATGCCGCACCTGGCGCGCAAACGGATCAAAGGCCACCGTTACTTACACCCACGCGTGTCAGCGCCTTTATGGCCGCGTCAAGATGGTCTGGCAGAAGCACCTTGGCTTTCAGCGTTTAGTTGACTCGCGTTCACCATTTGATGTATAATGTACTAGGCAACACAAGGCGGTTGGTTGCACACGGAACTTGTCCGTCGGAGATGCCGCTTTCCGATTTTTGCTGTTGAGTTAACCACATTGGGAGCCGTTGTGCGCTATTGCCAATTGATCTTGGTTTGTTTCGCGGCCGGGGCCGGACTGTGCGCCGGCCCGCTCTGCGCCCAGATTCCCACGGATAACCTCAAGACCTATGCCCGGGGCGGCATGACCAACACCCCGGATATTGACCTCTTGTACATTTCCCGCGAGCCGTTCCGCGACTGGTGGCTGGAAGCCAACTGGCCGGCCACCGGCGACGTCGTCTATTTCGTGGCGCATATCCAGAACAAGGGCGGCGTCGACACCGGCCCCTTCACCGTCAAATTCCAGACCAGGGCGACCAATGGGGTGGTGGTGGCGAACAGCGAACAGTGGTTCTCCGTGGCCAATCTGGCGTCGAACCAGACTGTCCTGCTGACCAACACCACGGCGTTCGGCAACGGGCGCTGGCAGGATGGCGATTACCTGATCTACTGTTTGGCCGACGCGTCCAATACAGTCAACGAAACGTTTTTTGACCCCGGCGCCGGCCGCACGTACACCTACGAGCACAACAACGATCTGGAACTCTTGAGTCACGCGCTGGCCATCGGCTTTGTGGTGGAACAACCGATCTATGACTGGTTTGGCAGAACGATGCTGGGCGTGCTGCAGAACGTGTACTACGAGGCCAATGGCCTGGCCACCAACGGCATTGCGCCGGCCCTGCCTTATCGCGGCGGGACGTATTCCTGGGAGGACTGGGCACAGCGGCACGCCCAACAGATGAACGAGTATTTCAGCATTGCGGAGAACCGTTATTTTGGCGGGCGGCGTTACGCGCTGCCGCGCGTCGCGCTCATGGACGTCTCCGCCGTCGGCTCCAACCAGATGGTTTATGGCAACTCCCCGTACCTGTGGACCGGCGGACTGAGCGCCAAGGCCTACTCCTTTGACGCTGAGTGGGGCTTTCCCTGCATCATACCCGCGGGGCAGCCCCATGCCGGCGAGTTCGCCAGCGCCTGGTACACCACGCAAGACCCGAATAACAGCGTCATCGAGTTATCTCTGATCCACGAATTAGGTCATCATTTCGGCCGCCATCATTGCGACATCGCCGCGAAGTCGCTGCCGCCGGGCATCTGCAACATTGTGCCGCAGTACAACGGGACGGTGCCTGCGTTTTACCCCGGCAATCGCAGCATCATGCCCTGCATCGAGGGCTACGGCGATACCGCCGCGATCCGCAAGTTCGGCTGGGGCCAATTCTCGGTGCTGGGCTTCTACTATCAGTTCCAGATGAAATACCAGCGGCTGGTGCGCGAGCGGCTGGGTGCGCAGAACGGCGGCAGCGGCCGCTACCACGCGGATCCCACCGCGCAGCCGCATTACTGGAACTCACACACCACCTCTTATAAGGCGTATTACGACGGCAATCACTTCTGGAACTGGTTTGAACTGGCGACGGGCGCCGTGGTCCGCCTGCTGGATCGCGACGGTGCGCCACTGCAGTTCGCCGCGCTGGCCTTGTACCAAGGCGCGCCGGCCGGCCCGCCTTACACCTGGAGTATTATCAACAAATCCGCGCATATCGACGGCCAATTCTACGCGCCCGTCTCCGGCCGCTACGCCTTCTCCTCCGCCTCGCTCGGCAACGTCAAGATCAATGTGGATGGCGAAAACCTTGTGCGCACCTCGGATGTGCAGTCCTACAACATCACCACGATGGCCTGGGATAGCGGCGGCGGGCGCAGCGATGTCTTCCGCCCCAGCAAGACCCCGTCCAGTTTCATCGAGCCCGGCCGTATCTTCCGCCATGGCACCTACCGGAATTTCAAGACCATCACCCAGGGCTGGCATACCGTTGTTGTTGAATATGACACGCACGATTCCGGCGGTAATTCTTTCGCCATCGGCTACGAATGCGTCAGTACCGCCGGCGTGCCGTGGCAGACCATCCCGCAGTTCTATATGCGCTGGCCCGACGCCAGCTCGGCCCTCTCCAACGGTCTGCGCAAAGGCGAGTTCTCTGGGCAGCCGTCCACGGTGACCGTGCAGATCACCTCGTTGCCGCTCCTGTCCGAGAAGACCAATCAGCCCTTGAGCTATCTCTCCACCGGCCAGGCAATGTATGACGGCGTGGCGGATGCCACTGGTCAGACTGACAACGCGGGGTGCTGGCGTCTGCCCATCAGCCCGCTGACCGACGATCCGGACATCAGCCGCCGGCCGGCCCTTGCCATCCTCCGCGTGCAATATGTCAAGGTCAACGCGCAAATCCACGAGGCCTTCCTGCCACTGGACCTTACCGACCTGAACATGCCTTTCTGGTACACGCGCGAACTGACGAACACGTTCACGCTCAGTCGCGGCATGGACGGCTACGCCGCCAATCTCCCGCCGCAAATGCCGGAACCGGCCTGGCTAGTCGGCCCCTTGGCCTGGCTGCTCGGCCGACTTCTAGTCGCGCGGAGCGCCTGCACGGGCTGCAATTGAGGTGTGAAGGCGTAGATTGTCAGGCGTGCACACAAAGGCATGCGCGGTATCGCCGCTGCTGCTCATGATTTCCCTGTGGCTGATCCGTCCGATCCGTCCGATCCGTCTGATTTTCCCGAACTATCCAGCGTCCGCGTGCCTTTGCACTGCGGGTAGCCCGTGCAACCCCAAAACTGCGAACCCGCAAACTGGCCTTGGCGCGCGGTGCGCAAGGCCATCAGCTTGCCGCATAGCGGGCAGGTGGGGAGCTTGTCCGCCTGATCGTGCTTGCCGCGCTCGGCAAGGCGTGCCGCGGCTAGTTGCTCGCTATAGCCGCCCTCGGCGATGAACTCGCGCTCAAGCCCGGCGATTTGCTGATCTAGCAGGTAGTTCGCCTGATGGATCAGGCAAATGATGGTGTTGGCCACGACGGCAGGATCATTGCTGTTCAGCCATTCTGCATAAGAACCAAAAACATCTGCCCGCTCCGTCCGCTCTGTCGGATCCGTCCGATCTGCTGGCTGCTGCTGCCGCCCCAGTGCCCGTACCTGCTGTGCCGCGGGGTCATTTTTGCTCCACTGCGGCAAGTGGTGTTGGCGCAGGAAATCCTCGAAGTCCAGCAGGAGTTCGCCGAGACTGGCGCGGGCGACATTGGTCAGCCGTAGTTCCGTCTGGCTTGACGTGGCCGCGGCGCGGCTGGCTTCCGCGATATTCTGCCGCCCGCTCCGCGCTGCCTGCTCCATCTGGTCCACGGTGCGTGAGCGCCGGTCCATAAACCGTTCGCAGAAGAACACCGTGCCGTCGTAGATGATCGTCGTCACCTGAAACGAGCGCAAGTGCCGATAACCCCCGCTGGGGCGCAGCCGTTTGCCGCATGGGTTTGTGTTCACACCAATCGTGTTGCTGAACAAATGATAACAGAAAGCCAAAGGCGAGACAACTATACAACTGAAACAAGCCCCCTTGATCTGGTTATGTCTGCTTTGTATAAGATGCTATAATAGGCGCGAGTATGAGAACGTTGCGGCTTTTTATTTTAATGGTTGTGGCTCTGGGTCTGGCATGGTGGTTCGTGCATGTGTTCGCGCATAACAACCACCATGCGGCGCCGACAGCACCAGCGCCTGTGGCAACGCTGGCAGCACCGGCGCCAACCGCCGCGTCGCGCGCGGCGGCACCTGCCATGCCCGCGCCAGTTGCGCCCGTGCAACTGACCACACCGTCGCCCTACGCCACATTGCACACCAGGTTTGTTGCGGCCACGCCCGCGTCGCTGCATGGCCGCGTGCGCGTGAACGTACACGATGCGTTGGGCGTGTATCCCGCGCAGTCACAAACAGCCATACTCAATGGCGAAGACAGCCTTGTGTTCTCAAATGTCGCACCATGTGACTGCACCGTGGAAGCCGCGCTGCACGGCTACAAGCTGGTTGAAACCAACCTTTCCCTGGCGATGTACGCGGATCGCGCGTGCGTACTGACCTTCACACTGGCGCCGGCCTGGACGCTGCGCGGCATCCTTAAAGACAAAACCACTGGGGAGCCGGTCAGCGGCGCGAACATAGAACTCTTGATGTATTCTGGCATGAGCGCCAGTCGTACCGTGCGCAGCGACGCCGACGGCATGTTTGGCTATGCCGACCTGGCGGAAGCGCGGGTGCGGTTGACCATCGCGCATGCAAATTATCCGTCAAACTTCGTTCAGGTCATGTGCATGACGCCGGACGCTGACCCACTTGTACTTTATTTGTGCAAGGGTGCAACGGTGTTTGGGCATGTCCTCGACGAACGCGGCGCACCCGTGCCGGCACGCGAGGTCTATAGTGATACGTCGCGCACCAGCACGGATGCCGACGGTGCATTTCGCCTCGGCAACATCATACCACAAGGGACGTTCACCCGTGTCGTTGCCGATGAAAGTTGGATCAAAGGCTACGCCGAGCTTGTGCTCGCGCCCGGCGACACCCGTGAGCTCACGTTGGTCGTGCGCACGCACGCCACGCCACCGGTGCTGAAAATTACTGCCACCTACACCAATGGCGCGCCAGTGCCCAGACTCGAAATGACGATTCGGCAAACACGGCGGCAAGGTGGTGCGATAACATTCACGGGTGGCCGCATTGCATCACGCGGTTCGGCGGATGGCGTGTATTATGAAGAGTGTGGCGGGGCGGAAGGCACGTATACGGTCGTCGCGTCCGCGGAACGCTGTGCGTCGCTGTGTTTCAAGGATGTGCAGATGGCGAACAATCACACGACCGAACTGGTGGCGGTATTCGGCCCGGCCAATGCTGAACTGTGCGGTGTTGCGGAACGCGCGAACGGCGCGCCCGCCAGTGGTATTACCTTATATGCCCGCGCCGTTACCCTTGACGCCGAATTCTCAACCCAGTGCGACGTGGATGGCAATTTCGTTTTTGCCAGCATTCTGCCTGACCAATGCTACACCTTGAGTGCACATGACGCTGAAATCACCCAGCCACGCGTGCCGGTTATGCCCGGCACATCCGTCTGCGTGGTGCTGGCGCCGTACTCCATGATCACGTTTGATACGGCGTTTTCCAACACGCACGAAGCGATCTCCATGATATCCTATGAACTCGCGCGGACGCCGGTGTCTACCCCAACATTTCATAGCAATATTGGAAGCGATCTGAAAAAGTCGCTGACGCAGGCTTGGGCGGGTGAAAGTTACCTCTATCTCAATTGCGCCGGCTGCAAGACGCGCGAACTGCATCTGACGTTGCAGCCCGACGAGGATGTGGACCTCGGCACAATCTGGTTTGAGAAAGAAAGCGCCACGCCGTAGATAGCGATAGCCGCGTTCGTCACGGAAGAGCGCAATCCCGCGGTGCTGGCGGGCGCGTTCTGGTTAGCCACTATTGCTCATGATTTTCCTGTGGCCGATCCGTCCGATCCGTCCGATTTGCCGGGCTATCTGCCGGTGCCGGGCGTGTCGTTTTGGCCGAACTGTAACAGACATAGATTGTAGTACACGCCGCGCTGCGCGAACAGCGCCGCGTGCGTGCCGCGCTCAACAATCCGGCCGCCGTCGAGCACCAAAATTTCGTCAACTTTCTTGATCGTGCTGAGGCGATGCGCCACAATAATGCTGGTGCGGCCGTGAATCAGGCGCTCAATCGCGGCCTGAATTAGGGCCTCGGTGGCTGGATCAACATTGCTGGTGGCCTCGTCGAGGATCAGGACTTTGGGATCGTGCGCCAGGGCGCGCGCAAAACACAGCAGCTGCTTTTGCCCGGCCGACAAGGTGGCGCCGCGCTCCATCATTTGTTCATCAAATCCGTTGGGCAAGCGCTCGATAAAATCGCGTGCCTGGACGGTGGCGGCAGCGGCGATGATCGTGGCGCGGGTGATGTCGGCGCGGCCCAACTGCACATTATCGCAAACCGCGCGGCTGAAGATGAAGGCGTCCTGCAACACCATCGCAATGTGCCGCCGCAGGGCCGCCAGCGGCCAGGCACGCACGTCCACGCCATCCAGACGGATTTGCCCTTGCTGCGGATCGTAGAAGCGGCAGACCAGGTTGATGATGCTGCTCTTGCCGGCGCCAGTCGGGCCGACAATTGCGACGCTGCGGCCGGGCGCAACGCTGAAGTTGACGTTGTTCAACACCGGCGTCCCCTCCACATACGCGAACGAGACTGCGTCAAACTCGACCAAGCCGGCCGGCGTGACCGGCAGTGTCGGCGCGGCCAGTTCGCACACATCGGGCACTTCATCGAGAATGCCGAAAATGCGTTCCGCGGCCGCCATTGCGCTTTGCATGACGGTGTACTGCTGGCTGATTTCGATGATCGGCCGATACATTTCCGAGAGATACTGCAGAAACGCGACCAACGCGCCGATGGTGAAATTCCCGTGGATGACATTGAGCCCGCCGAAGACCAGCACCAGCGCCGTGCCCAGACTGCGCAGCGTGTCAACCATCGGGCGAAACACGCCAAAAACGACCAGCTCGCGCATGTTGGCCTGAAAATAGGCGCTGTTTTTCTCGGCGAATTCGCGTTGGCGGCGGCGTTCCTGCAGAAAGGCCTGGATGATTTTCACCCCGGATATGTCTTCGGCCAGCGTCGCGTTCAACTGCGACAGCAGACGGCGGATGTGCCGGTAGACGTTGCGGGCCTGGGTGCGGAAGACAATCGCCACCACGACAAACAGCGGCAACAACGCCAGGCTCAGTGCCGCCAGACGTGCATTCAGCACGAACAGAATCGTCGCCGCGCCGACGAAATACAACACATCACGCACCAGGTGCACCAGCACCGCAGTGAACACTTCGCTGATGGCATCAATGTCATTGGTCACGCGCGTGACCAGGCGCCCGACTGGATTGCGATCGTAAAAGCGCAATGCCAACGTCTGCAGATGGCGAAACAACACCATCCGCAAGTCGTGCATCGCGCGCTGGCCGACGATTTGCAGCGCGCGCGCATGGCCGTATTCGGCCAGCACCCGCAGCACAATGATGGTCAGCACGCCCAGGGCCAGCCAGCCCAGCCCGTGCAGATCCTCGGCCCGCAGGTCCAGTAGCACGCGCGGCGTGAGCCGCCTGAGCTCTGTTTGCGGCACTTCCCACCGATTTGAGACCAGCACGCCGACGTCGGCGCGATAGAGGTTGGTGGCGAAGACATACACCGGTTCGGTGTTGGTCTGCGCAACAGATGATGCCGTGCGGGTTGCGCGCGGCCGTGTCAGAAAATGGTCAATGCCGCTCTTGAACATGAACGGCATCAGCAGTTCGAGCCCGGTCGCGGCAAACAAGAACACGCACGCCAGCAGCAGGAAGCGGCGCTGCGGCAGGACGTAGGTCAACAGGCGCCGCACCAAGCGCGCATCGTAGGCCTTGCCCAATTGGTCTTCACTATGATCGTCGCGGTGCATCAGGCGCTCGGGGTGGTGGCGGTGCTCCACATTGCTTCGAGCGTTTGCAGGCGGTACAATTCACTGTAGAAACCCTCGCGCTGCAGCAGCGCCGCGTGCGTGCCGCGGTCGACAATCCGGCCGCCGTCCAGCACCAGAATCATATCGGCATCGCGCACCGCGCTGATCCGATGGGCAATGACAATCATCGCCGTGCGTTGCAGCGGCGCGCGCAAATAGGCCAGGATGGCGGCCTCGGTTTCGGCATCGACACTGGAAAGCGCATCGTCGAGGACCAGCACGGCCGGCCGCAGCGCCAAGGCGCGCGCAATCGCGATCCGTTGTTTCTGGCCGCCGGACAAGGTAATGCCGCGTTCACCGACCAGCGTGTCGTAGCCCTGCGGAAATGCTACGATTTCGTCGTGCAGGCGCACAGCGGTCGCGAGTTCCATCACTGCGGCGCGCGACAAGTCCGGGCGCCCAAAGCGAATGTTGTCTGCCACGCTCATCGAAAAAAGAAACGGCTCCTGGGCGACATAGCCGAACAAGCCGCGCACGCGCTCGAGCTGCAGCGCGCGCAGATCATGCCCCTCAATGTAGATGGTGGCCGGCGGCGGTTCGTACAGGCGCATCAGCAGCTCGATCAGGGTGGTCTTGCCCGCCCCAGTGCGGCCGACAATGCCCAACACCTGGCCGGGCGACAGCGCGAACGAAATGTCATGCAGGACATCAGTCGCCACGCCGGCGTAGCGGAAGGTGAGCGCGCGACACTCGAGCTGCGGTTGCACGGCGGCTTCCTGCGCGCCGCTGATGATCGCGGGCGCCGTTTGCAGAATGGTGAGCAGGCGTTGCATGCTGGCTGCGCCGCGCTGCATCATGTTGACGACAATGCCGACCGCGATCATCGGCCAGGCAAACATACCCAAGTAGCTGGCGAAGGCGACGAACTGGCCGAGGGTGATCTCGGCACGGATTACGCCACGCCCGCCAAAGTAGATCAGCAGCGCGATGCTGCTGGTGGCCAGCGCGGAGATCAGCGGATCAAACCAAGCCCAGACCCGCACCAAGTCCAGGTTTTCGCGCACATACGTCTGCGAGCTGTCGTGAAAACAGTCGTACTCAACGGCGTCGGCGCCATACGCTTTGACCACGCGCACGCCGCTGAATGTCTCGGTGGCGCGCTCGCTCATGCGCGAGAACGAGGCCTGCACCCGGTCGTAGCGCGCATGAATGATCGCGCCGAATTTCGCAATGATGAACGCCAGCAACGGCAGGGGTGTCAGGGTGATCAGCGTCAGGCGCGGACTCATGCTCAACATCATGACCAGGACCATCGCGGCCATGACGACGGCGTCAATCGCCGCCAGCGTCGCAAATCCGAGTGCGCGCCGCACGGCATGCGTGTCGTTGGTGGCATGCGCCATCAGGTCGCCGACTTTGTGATGGTCGAAATACGCGACGGAGAGCGTTTGCAGATGCTGGTAAAAGCGCGCGCGCAGATCACGCTCGACCCGGTGGCTGGCGCCAATCAGAAAATAGCGCCAGATGAAACGACAGACACCCATGCCCAGCGCGACGCCGGCAATGCCTGCGCCGGCCAGCATCAGCAAGCGGCTGGTGGCGGCCCCGCGCCCGAGCGCGTCAATCACGTACTGCATGATGCGCGGCACCATCACCTGCAGGATATCCACGCCCAGCAGGCCGCACACGCCGAACACAACGGCGGCCCAATGCGGGCGCAGCAAGCGCAGCATCGGCCAAATGCCCGAGGCGGCGCGCGCTGGTGTCTGTGGTGATGGGTGCGGCATACGTATCGGCCGGCGCCACGCGCGCGGCGCGGCACTCAGGCGGGCAGGCTAAACAAGCGTCTCCGGTTGCCAACTGCGTTGGCGCCAATGATCGAGCACGGACACGCCGCCGACATACAAGAAGCCAATGGTGTACAACAAAATAAAATACGCCAATAACCCGTTGTGCAACGCGACGCACAAGGCACAGCAGGCGGCGCAGTACAAGCCAAAACCGAGTTCGAGCCAGATATACGACGTGTTGGGTACTTTGTAGTTGCACGTGGCAGTGCGTGCGGCATCGCCATGCTTGGGCGTCCGCACAAACGAACTTTTGACGCCGCGCAGGGCCTCAATCACGGCCTTGGTATTGTTGATCGCCAACCCGCTGTAGACGCACGAGACCCACGGCACCAGCGGTATTTTCTTCCACCACTGGCGATACAAGGTGCGTTGCGCAAACAGGTGCAGCGAGGCCGGCGCGGTGCTGCTGACCACAAACAATGCCAGCAACGCAATCCACAGCCACGGGCTATGCACGTAGCGCGTGAAAAAAAACAGGGCCGGCACGGCAAACACGGCCATGATCAGGATCAGCGGATCAATCATATGGTGCGTCAAATGCAACACTGCCTGGGCTTTTTTCATGACGCTATCGTGCGAGCGCAACACCCTTGGCAGCAGTTTCAAGGCCGTTTGCATCGAGCCCTTAGTCCAACGAAACTGCTGGCATTTGTAGGCCGTGATCGTGGTCGGCAATTCACTCGGAGTGGCCAGCCCGATTAGAAATTTCATGCGCCAGCCGGCCAATTGCGCGCGATACGACAAGTCCATGTCTTCGGTCAACGTGTCGTCGTGCCAGCCTCCGGCGTGTTCGATGGCGGCTTTGCGCCAGATCCCGGCGGTACCGTTGAAATTCATGTAATAGCCATTCCAGGCGCGCGCGCTTTGCTCGATCGCAAAATGGGCGTCGAGCCCGATCGCCTGTGCGCGGGTCAACATATTTTGGCTGGTGTTCAAATGGCTCCAGCGCGTTTGGACGGCGGCATAGTCGGGCGTGGCCATCAAGAACGGCACGGTGTCCCGCAGAAACTGCGCGGGCGGCACGAAATCGGCGTCGAAAATGGCAATGAATTCACCGGCGCACTGCGCCATGCCGTGGCGCAACGCGCCGGCCTTGAAGCCCTGGCGCGAGCCGCGCCGGATATGTTCGATCCAGACGCCGCGCGTGCGGTACTCGGTCACCAGCGTGGCGACCAGCGCACTAGTGTCATCGGTGGAATCATCCAGCACTTGAATTTCATGTTTGGCGCGCGGGTAGGCCATCGCCACGACGGCGTCGAGCAAGCGGGTGATGACGTTATGCTCATTGTAGATCGGTAATTGGGTCGTGACAATGGGCAGGGCGGCGTCGGTGTGCGTCGCCCAAAACTGCGGGAGAAATGCCGTGGTCTCCCGCGTCTCGCGCACACAGCACCGGCGGAAAAAGTACATCATCAGATAGCAGTTCACCGCATATAAGGACAGGGTCAGGGCGCAGGCAATATACACCCCCGCGAGCATGCCGATGATCACTGTAAACACAAAACTATCCCGCGCTATCAGAAACATTGCGGTGATGTGACAGCACGCTGACGCCTTGTTGCTTTCATAGGAGATAGTATAGCAGATTTGCTGTTTTCTGTAAATGGCCGGCGCGAACGGGGCCATGCGCATTTTATGAAGAGGATCACAAGAAGAAAGAAGCAGGAACGGCGTTCCGCGTGCCCCTGTGCCAGCATACGCCGCAGGCCGTGCGGCGGCTACGAGCAGCACGTGTTACTGCGGGATGGGCACATTCAGTGGCATCGCCGGATCTGGGCATGCGGCATGTCTTGACGCCACCGGCCCGTTACGCTACAATAGCTGCGAAAATGAATGCAACTTGTAATCCCTTTGGCCCATGAGCCCGCGCACATCATGACCCGCGCCCTTTATTTCTCGCAGCTTGCGCAGCAGCTCAGCGCGTTGCGCGCTGCCGGCACGTACAAGGAACTACGCTATCTCACCAGCCCGATGGATGCACACGTCGCCATGGAAGGCCACGGGCGGGTGCTGGTGCTCTCGTCCAACAACTACCTCGGCTTGGCAAATCATCCCGCGGTGATTGCGGCCGGGCAGCGCGCCTTGCAGCAGTATGGCGCCGGCACGGCCTCGGTGCGCTTCATCTGCGGCACGTTCGCGATCCATCGCGAGCTCGAGCAGGCCTTGGCAACATTTCTGCACTTGGACGCGGCCCTGACCTTTGTCTCATGCTGGAACGCCAATGAAGGCGTGATCCCCACCGTCGTCGGCGACAACGGCGCGGTCATCTCGGACGCCTTGAATCATGCCAGCATCATTGATGGTTGTCGCTTGATCGCCAAGACTGCGCGCAAATGCGTCTACAAGCACGGCGACATGGCCGATCTCGAGGCGCGCCTGCAAGAACATCAGGATGCGGCGCTGCGCCTCATCATCACCGATGGCGTATTCAGCATGGAAGGCGATGTCTGCAAATTGCCCGAGATTGTCGCCCTTGCACGCAAGTATGAGGCGCTGGTTATGGTGGACGACAGTCATGCCACCGGCGTGCTGGGCGCCACCGGCCGCGGCACCAGCGAGCATTTCAACATGCTGGGCGAGGTGGACATTATCACCAGCACGCTCGGCAAGGCGCTCGGCGGGGCCGCCGGTGGTTTTGTCGCGGCGCGCAAGGAGATCATCGAGTGGTGCGTGCAGAAAGCCCGGCCACAACTGTTCTCCAATGCGTTGCCGCCGACGGTCGCGGCCTCGGCTCTCGAAGCCGTGCGCGTGCTCGAGCGCGAGCCCGAGCGCGTCACACGCCTGCACGCGAAGACCCGCTATTTCCGCGAACGCCTGACCAAGGCGGGTTTCCGCCCGTTGCCGGGCGAGAGCGCCATCATCCCGATTATCGTCGGCGCAACCGCGACGGCCATTCGCATCAGCAATCTGCTGCTGCAGCACGGCGTGTTTGTCACGGGCTTCGGTTTTCCGGTGGTACCCGAGGGCGCGGCCCGCATTCGTTGTCAAATTTCCGAGGCCGTGTCACAGGCCGACCTGGACACCGCCCTGGCCATTTTCATCACGGTCGGTAAAGAAACCGGCTTGCTCCACTAATCCACTCACCACCCCACAACCGCATGCGAACCTTGACTCCCGTCCCCTTTTCCAACGTGCGCCTCACCGACGTGTTTTGGGCGCCGCGCATGGCCATCAATCAGCGCGTTACGATTCCGCTCGAATTCCAGCACTGCCGGCGCACCAACCGGCTCAAAGCGTTCGACCCCGCCTGGCGGCGCAAGGACAAGACCGCCCGCCACAAATTCTGGGACTCGGATGTCGCCAAACTGCTCGAGGCGGCCGCGGATCTCGTGGCGACGACGCCCGACCGGCGCGTGCGCCGCATGCTGGACGAGGCCGTCCGCGGAATTGTCAAAGCGCAACAGCCGGATGGCTACTTGAATTCCTATTATGCCTTTGCCGAACCGGAGCTGCGTTTCAAGAATTTGCGCGACAATCACGAGCTGTACTGCGCCGGCCATCTGATCGAGGCGGCCGTCGCGTATTATCAGGCCACCGGCGAGCGCGCCTTCATGGATGCCATGGATCGCTATGCCGATTTATTGGCAAAAACATTCGGGCGCAAGCCCGGACAGAAGCGCGGCTATTGCGGGCATCAGGAGATAGAGCTGGCCCTGGTCAAATTATACCGCGCCACCGGCAAGAAATCCCACCTGGAACTGGCACAATACTTTTTGGACGAGCGCGGCCGCGCGCCGCACTATTACGATAAAGAAGCGAAAGAGCGCGGCGATGATCCAAAAAAATGGCATTTCAAATCCTATGACTATTTGCAGGCCCATCTGCCCGTGCGCGAACAGCAGGATGCGGTCGGCCATGCCGTGCGCTGCCTCTATATGCTGACGGCGATGGCGGATGTCGCCATGGAGACCAACGACGCGTCAATGCGCGCGGCCTGCGAGCGCCTGTGGCGCAGCATGTACACCAAACGCATGCTGGTGACCGGCGGCGTCGGCACCTGCGGCTATAACGAGGGCTTCACTTACGACTATGATCTGCCGGACGAGCACGCTTATGCCGAAACGTGCGCGGCGATCGCCAGCGTCTTTTTTAATCAACGCATGCTGAGCATGACCGGCGAGAGCAAATACGCCGACATCCTCGAACGCGCCTTGTACAATGGCGCGCTCAGCGGCGTGTCACTCGATGGCACCTTGTTCTTCTACAGTAATCCGCTGGCCGCGCATGACCCCCGCCCGGCGCGCCAGCGTGACAGCAAGGAAACTTGGGACGGCCTGACGTCGCACCGCAAGGGCTGGTTTGGTTGCGCCTGCTGCCCGCCCAATGTCGCGCGCTTGCTGGCCAGCATTGGTGACTATGTCTATGGCGTCAGTCCGGCCGGCGTGTATGTCCATCTGTACGCGCAGAGCAGCGCTACGCTGGTCGTCAAGAAGACACCGGTCACTATCGCCCAACGCACAAAATATCCGTGGGATGGCGCAATTCATCTCGCGGTGCAGCCCGCACGGCCGACCCGCTTCACCGTCTTCTTGCGCATGCCCGCGTGGTGTGATGACGCGACCGTGCGCGTCTGTGGCGCGGATGTCCAACTGACCCGCGATCTGCGCACCCGGCGCGGCTACATCGCCTTGACCCGCGAATGGCGCCGTGGCGACACCATTGACCTCGAGTTGGCCATGCCGGTGCGGCGCGTCTATGCGCACCCGGCCGCGCGCCAGTTGGCCGGGCGCGTTGCGTTGCAGCGCGGCCCGCTGGTCTACTGTCTCGAAAGCGTGGACAACCCCAACGTTGTGCTCGAACAAGTTACGCTGGCCCGCCGTGCGCCACTGACCGTGACCTACAAGCCGAAACTGCTCGGCGGCGTGTGTGCCATCACGGGCCGCGCCCTGGCTGCGCCGCCTACCGGCGCCGACCTGTACCGCGCGACACCACCCAAGCCGACGCCAGTCACCATCACGGCCGTGCCTTATTGTGTTTGGGACAATCGCGCACCCGGTAGCATGCGCGTCTGGCTGCGCGACGCAGAGCGCTGAATGCGGCGCATGGTTTCAAGGCACCCGGCACAATTCACGTCGCATAATTGAGATGGCTCCCAGATCCGGCTGCCAATGCCGCAGCACAGACAACCCCGGTAAACACGACGAACGCGTGAGTGCCGGCCCTTTTCCCACTTTTCTTGCTTGCCGCGTCTGCCGGCTTGTTGCTGTAAAGTGGGAGCAACCTCCGTGTCGCGATTCTGCCGCAGCCGCTGCATTCGCCGCACGGAGGCGGCTCCCACATTCTTTGCATGCATAGACCCCCACGACCTTGCGTCGTGGGTGAATGAGATTTAGTAAAAACACGCCGCTCTCTTTTTCAACCTCTGCTTCCACCGAGGCAAGCTCGGTGGGGAGCTGGAAATGCACAACAAGGAAACCAGATTTATTGCTGCTCGCCCGGCTGCGTGTCGCGGATGCGCGCGACCGGTTGTTTGCTCCAGCCCAGACGCCGGTCCGCCAGCCAGGCGCCGCCAAACGCGGCCGCCAGCGCGCCCATCCCGATGCCCAGCGCCACCAGCTCGCGCGTGTGCAATGCCAGGCGCGCGATCAGCGCCCCCGCCAGAAAGGACGCCAGCGGCACCGCCAGCAGCCATAGTTGCGCATTCGTGCGCATGCGCTCGTCAAGTTCGACGGTCACCTGATCCCCCACCTGAACCGTCGCCGGCGCGCTCGCGCGCAATTCCATTTCATCCGGTGTGCCACCACAACTGCACATGCCGCAGGTGCGGCAGCTTTGCGAGCGTTTGAGTTGCACGACGGCCACGCCCTGCGCAACACTTTTCACAATCCCAGTTTCAGTCATCGGGCAGGGTCTCCGCGTACAATTGATTGCGCGCCACGCCGGTCAGCGCGGCGACGATTTTCACGGCGGTGGTGCGACTGACGTTACCGAGCCGCTCGACTGTGCGCACGGCAGCCACCGGGTCGGCGATGCGCGCACCGTCGTTCGCCGCATCCGTCACCGGCGCGGCCATGCACACCAGCACGCATTCGCCGCGCGGCTCTTGCGCCGTGAACTGCGCCAGCAATTCCGCCGGCGTGCCGCGCCGCGCTTCTTCATGCAGTTTGCTGATCTCCCGCACGACCGCGAACTGGCGCTGCGGCAGGTGCGTGACCGCCTCGTGCAAAAACGCGCATACCCGCTGCGGACTTTCGAATAGCACACTGGTCTGGCCCGCGCCAGCGAGCTGCGCAAACAGCGCGGCGCGCAGTTTGTTTTCGCGTGGGACAAAACCGAGGAATTGATAGTGGTCTGTGGCGAAGCCGCTCAGCACCAACGCGGTTTCCACCGCGGACGGCCCGGGAATGCAGGTGTAGGGCAATTGTTCGGCATGCAGGCGCGCGGCCAGCATCTGGCCGGCATCGGAAATCAACGGCATGCCCGCGTCAGACACGATCGCCAGTTGTTCGCCCGCGCCCAGGCGCCGCACGATTTCTTCCGTGCGCTGCCGCTCGTTATGCTGATGAAAGCTGAAGAGCGGCGTGCGAATTGCAAAATGGGTCAGCAGCTTGAGCGTATGGCGCGTGTCTTCGGCGCCAATGGCATTGACCTCGCGCAGCACCCGCAGGGCGCGCGCCGAGATGTCCTCAAGATTGCCGATCGGGGTTGCCACGAAATACAGCATACCAATCCAATCGAGCGGTTAATTGCATGACCAGCGCCAGAGTTGCCACGGCCATCACCGTGATGACCAGGCCGGTGTAGCCACGCAGGAAAAACGAATACGAAAACAGCACAAGATACACAACCTGGGCCAGCCCGATCTCGAGCAGCGCAAAGCGCGCACCCGCCACAATCCGCATGTAGGAAATCACCAGGAACAGCGAAACCGCCGAGCTGATCGCCATCGCGGTGTGGACCGAAACATGATCCACCAGATAGGCCAGCAGCAAATGAAACACAAAAAACGACGCGCTCAAAAACAGATAGTGCATCGGATGCAGGCGGATCTTGCGCAAAGTGGTGAAGATCAGCGTGAGAAACAGGAAAAAGAACAGCGCCACTGGCGCGGCCAGCGTGACGCGGCCGACCCACGGCCCGGGATTGAGCCGCTCCGGCAAGCGCATGCCGATGCGCACGCCGGTCAGCAGATTCTGGTACTGCCAAGTCAGCAGCCAGCCGGCGGCGGTGGGCGCTTTGCTGGTGGGCGCAATGCTGTTCTCGGGGAAATCCACGGCGGCGAAATCGGTCTGCATGGTCAGCTTGAAATCGCGGACTTGCTTGACGCCCTCGCCGAAATCGTACCACCATTCAGTCATGCCCTGCGAGGCGTACACGACGCGCACCGCCGTGCCGGCGGGCGTGTTCAGCGCCACCGGGCACGCGATCGCGCCATTGGCAATCGCAACGTTTTCCACCAGGGTCGTGCCGACATACAAGGCAAAGGCGTCATACACGGCGCCATCCGCCGGAAACGTAAAGACAAACATGACGGCATTGGTGCCACACACATCCGGTTGCAGTTGATACGTGCCGTCAAATTGCACCCGATAGGTGGAATACCACAGCAAGCCTTTGCGCCGGTAATCCAGTTTCAGCGCCACGGCCACGTCACTGGCGGAGAACGGCACGGGTCGCTGGATGATGTGCTCTTGCAGCGTGGTGCTGGGCTTGCCCTTGTCATCAACCCGGGTCGTCTTGGTCTGTTGCAGTTCGCTGGCATACGCGCGCGGCGCGACTTGCCGCTGCGCCGTGCCCCACAGGCGCTCGACGCGCTGGCGCAATGAACTGTCCAGATTCTCACTGCGCCACATGACACTCGAGGCCAGAATTACCCACGCCACCGAGGTCGCCACAAAAATCATGATGATTGCCATCAGACGCATAAAGCTCCTTGCTGGTCTACCAGATAAAAAAGCCCGGTGGTGCCGGGCTTTTTCCTCACGGGTTTATTTGAAGATCACGAACTTCTCTTTTTTAGCTTTGCAGATCGGACACGTATCCGGCGGCACGCCTATGCTGGTGTGGCCACACACTCCGCAAATGTATACGTCGCCGATCTGAATGTCCTTGCCCTGCGCGACCACCTTCTTGGCGTCGGCATACATCACGGCATGGATCTTCTCGGCTTCGAGCGCATAGTGGGTGGATGTTTCCGCGCCTTTCTCGCCCTGAAACACGGCCGTGTTCTTGTAAACCGGATACATCTCGCTGATCTCGAATGTTTCGCCGTCAATGCCGGCCTGCAGATTGTCGGTGCTGGTCTTGATATAGCCAAGATGGCGGGCGTGATTGGTGGCGTGGACTTGCTCGGCATAGGCGATCGCCTTGAACAGGCGTGCCAACTGCGGCTTGCCCTCTTTGGCGGCAATTTCGCTGAAGGCCAGATATTTCATGTGGGCCATGGATTCGCCGGCAAATGCTTCGTCAAGGGCTTTCTTGGTCATTGCATGCATGGCATACTCCTAGTGCTGGGTGAAAGGCAGTGTATTCAAACTCGATTCTTTGCTGCGCAAAGTATAGCAGGAACAGGCACCATTGTCAAAAGTAAACTGTCGCGTGGCGCGACAATTTATAAATGAGACGACATGACGCCTGTGCCAAACGCAGTGGTGGTCTGCATCACATCATGATTGCACGCGCCGTGCGCTGCCTTGCGCCACCGTGTCTTTCACGCCATATTCCCAAAGTGTGCGCCGGCTCTTCGCCATCAACGTCACGGCGCCCAGCACCGCCTGTCCACGCACTTGTTCAAACGGATTCTCCACGTTGTCCAGAAGCCCTTCTTCTACAAACCGCGCGTATGCACGCCGCCAGTTGCCTTTCCCGCTGAAGTTTGCCTTGATTGCGTCGCACACCAGCGCCGCGAGTCCTCCGCTCACAACAAGATAGGCCGGATAGCTGCTCCACCGGTACTGCCGCAGATACCGGCGCCGTTCCTTCAGTGGCGTCTCTGTCGCCGCCCATGTCTTCACCAGAAAGTGTTCATAGTCACGCGCGTCCACAAGAATCCGCTGCCGGTTACTACCGCGGTTCACCACGTGGTACCACGCGCCCGCGTCTAGCATGCATAATGGTCGTGCCCTACACCATCATTCCTTAATCTGTTCGTACGGCAACGTCATTAGTCAATTTCTGACCCTCCTCTGCCCCTCACATACTGCACCTCCGTTGTTGGGAGCTATTCTTCATTGTCCTACACTCTCAGTGCTCTGGCGTGCCAGCGCCTCCTTGACCAATCTGTACTCCTCCTCAATGTTCTTCCGTTGTTTCGGAGATATGGTGGGATCGTTGACCATAGCTTCGTACCGCTCAAGCGCTTTTATGCGTAATACCGGTGAAGTGTGCTCCGTGAAGTACATACGTGTGGCGGCATGAGTGAGATCGCACTTCTCGTCTGGCGTTAGATCAGGCAGTGACTGCAATGCCTTTTGATAATACTGCTCGGCCATTTCATAGTTGTTTTCAGCTGCATATGTATCCAAGACGCTACTCTGGAAATAAAGGTATCGCCATCTCTCAAATGCATGTCCATTTCCCATCGCACAGATTGTCTCAAGATATATGCCACGTGCTTCAGGCCACCAGTCGCAAGCATTGTAGAGATCAGCTGCTTCTTGCAGAACGCGGTTTCCAAACAATGCATCCGTGGAAACATGGCCAAGTACCACAAGATTACTAATAACAGGAAGAACCTTTGCTCGAGGCAGGGCTCCCAACTTCGGGAACAATGCGCACATGTATTCTAAAAATGCAGCTTTCTCTTCACTGTTCGCGTTGGCGAGTACTTCAATCAATGATTGCCAATCCGCATCGGTCCATTCCAGCAGCGATGTTCTGCGAGCAAGAACGCCCAACACACTTTTTGTGTTGTTTGATTGTTGCTGGTGTACCGCCTGCAATGCAGCCTGCAAATTTCCCTCGCGGCGTTCCACTTCGTCTATGCACACCACTGCGCCAGTTATTGTCTCGCCTTCCTTTTGAGACATGCTGGTGAGCTTTGTGGCCACACGATTTGTCAAATTGCTCTGTGCCGGTGCAGAGATTTGATCTTCTCTGCCCTTCAATGGCTTATGCGCATCACACGAGCACAGGGCGCAAGCGACACAAGCAAGTGCCGCCATTCTGAACCAACGATACCGTATCGCATAACACTTCGTAGTTGTTTCAACGATCATTGTGATTCACCTGATAGGGATGAACTGTCTATCTGAACTTCTGCGCGTGGTCTGTTCCCCGTGCGCAACAAATGTTGATTGGTGGACCCCACGTAACTTGTCGCGGCGGCGAAATAGTCGGAAACAATATTGTGGTTTGCCACGCTATCAATCAATTCTTCAACAAACTCCATCTCGGCACACGGCAGTGCAAGTGGCACTCTGGCTCCATATGCAACGGCTGCGCGCATTTTCATAGCGGCAAGCATAGCGGCGCATGCCGCATTTGTGTCACCCACAGCCGCACTAATGATAGCGAAGCTGGACATTTGGCCAGCTTGGCATTTCTCCAAAGGCGTATTTGTGAACAACGTCAGAGCATGGACATATTGACCGGCTTTCATTGCGCGACGTATATTTACTTCACGCACATAGAATGTATCACGCCATGTCTTCATCAAATTCAAGCGCACCGCAACAGTGACTGGCATAATATAGGCGAACTGAATCAACTCAGGAAGAGCCACGAGTTCCCGAACACGAGCATACTGCTCCAAATCATCGTCGGTCGCCCAACTCCATTGATTGTCACACAATTCGGTTAACTTGCCGCTACCTGAGTAGTCACGCAGCTCTGTATTAACAAGTGTGCGTAACAAAACAGAAAAGGCATCAGACACTGAGCCGCGAGCGCATAGCATGGCGAACCATTCTACTGCCATATCCGCAGGCACAGCACCTGCGCGTTGCTCGTATTCTCCGCAAAGCGTGACTACACGCTCAACATTCATGGCTTGCCTTTCTTGCTGGGCTTTGTATCGCAAGTGCTGGAGCACTGTTGCATTAGCGCTTGGCAACTGATCAAGGCACATATCCGCGCATGATGCGTAGGATGGCATTACCGTTTCACCAAGTTGCATACAAATCCTAAGACATGCCAGTGCTGAACGGGTCGAGCCATCATACATTGTCGCAGTGCAATTAGAAAAACAACGAGGTTGTACTTCCAGACATGATAAAGCAATGCCAAGCTCGGCAGCATGACGCGTTGTTGTACCGTCATAGGATTCTTCCTTTGAGCAAACAATAGCATTGCTATAAACATTTAGCGCTCGACGCCAAGCATATTGTTTCGCACGCAAATCCGCCTGCATTAGTGTATCTTCACAATAGGTATTGCTGGCATGCATACGGAAAACATGCGCATAAACGCCATTGCGGCCGAGGCGGTCAGCATTCTGTGCAGTTGCTCTTTGTCTTTTGGCTGCGGATACAATCATGGTACGCTTTAGTAATTGTCTTACGGTATCAATGCGATGGCGCAATATTTCAATATCATCTTCCGCTGCAAGAAAAGGGCACATTTCTGCCATCACGGTTCGCGCATTGCATAAAAATCCGATGTATATTTCATCACCCTTTTCTGCGCGCGCATGGCTTAGGGCGTAACCAAGCAGGTCGTAAAAGCGGTGAATCTCGGTGTCGTCCGCGCGCATGATGTTGTTCAGGAAGCAGTCGACCATGGGGTCTCTTACGCCTAGATCATTGTCAATGCCGAGAAGGGTGATGCCATCGAGCACGGTTTTAAAGCCGGGGCGGTCTTGATGCGTCCAGAAGTAGAGTTGAGCGAGCTCCTTGTGTTCTTCCCTGGATAAAATTCGTTCGGGGCGAACGAATATGGATTCTTGATCCGCCTCTTCACCTTCAATGCTCAGTGTTGAATGTTGAATGTTGGATGTTGATGCAGCGTCTGCCGCCAGTTTCAAGTTTCCAGTTTCAAGTAACAGATGCTGCAAATCCCAGTAGTTCGTGATCGCATCGTGATAGTCGCCGATCTCGACGGCGCGGCAGATCAGTGCGCGGTCGGCCGCCGCCGCAATGCGCGGTTCGGCCGACGCTTCCAGCCGCACCAGATCGAGCCAGTTGAATGCGTCGGTGTAGCGTCCAGCCACAAGGCATGTGCGCCCGAGGCCGAGAAACACTTCCAAGCGCGGCTCCGGGCACTGCACCGCCACGGCTGCGTCATCGAAATATGCGCGACTGTTCTGATAGCTGCGATAGGCTTTGACAATGTCGCCCATTCTCTCAAGGCAGTAGCCACGCAGCGCATGAACGAAAAAGCCCTGCTGATAGCCGTTGGTCACCATGCCGCGCCAGTAAAATGCGCCCGCAGTCAGCGCGTCGAGCGCAGCCAGGGCGGCGCTGATGCTACCGCCCTCAATCGCACGCGCGGCGTCGCGGCAGGCCGAGTGGCGCGCAAGATCGAGCAGCGACTGCACGGATGACAGGGGAACGGGCTGGGGGAGGAGCGAAGGCTCTGTATTCGGTATACGGTATTCAGTATGCGGTGGAGAAGCGGTGGGGGCGGTCGCGCTGACAGAGTTTGTTTCTGAGGTTGAAGCGGCGCGGCACGGCAACACTAGTAAGAGAGCAGCAACAATACCGCAGTACCGCAGTAACCTAAAGTTTTTGTAATGCGCAATCAACATTCCGATCAACTGACTTTTCTCACTTATTATCAGCCAAGTGGGTTTGGCCAACCACAGTGCAACTGTTGTAGCATAAGGTAATTGCAATGTCAAGTAGGTTCAATGCCCAGATCCGGCGGTTGGTATGTATTGTTGCTCCCCACCGAGCTTGCCTCGGTGGAAGCAGAGATTGGGAAAGGGACGCCGGTGCGTCATTTTACTCAATCTTATTCACCCACGATCCCGTCAGCGGCGGGATCGTGGGGGTCTCTGCATGCAAAGAATGGGAGCGGCCCCTGTGCGGCGAATGCAGCGGCTGCGGCAGAATCGCGACGCAGAGGTCGCTCCCGTTTTGCATAGTCGAGCCATGCTCGGCGTACCATGATGGCCACTTTGCCCGGCAGCATGGCTGCCGCACTCCAAAGCGCCTGCGGTGCGTAAGAATTCTACTTACTGGGCTAATTGGGTGTGGAACATGGTCGTGTTCGGATCGTCGTCGGCCAGCTCGCTGCGATCCACAATCACGTCGCGCCCGACCGTCGCGCCAATTTGATCCTGGTCGGGCTGATACGTGCCGTCGCGGTTCACGTCTACGATGGCCTGCGCCATAATCATGACCCGAAACTGGTCGCTGCGCGTGGTTGCCAGATTGCACATCCGCGTGAAGATGTCGGGCGTCATGCCGCGCACGTTGAGTACATCGGTGAGCATGCGGTACGGCTTGAGTTGGGCGCGGCCGGTGGCGTCGATGCCTTGGGCGATGGCGTGGGCAAGTTCGGGCGTCACGCCATTGAGCGCGCTGAGCACGCGTTCGGGCGCCGTGTTCACGTTGATCTTGCCGAACACCGCGCTGGGCGCGAGATAGGCATAGTCGAACCACGCCGTGCCGGAACACAGCTTGGCATCCAAGCCGCGCGCCACCAGGCGCAGGCGCACGCCGCCGCTGGGTGAAATGTGCTGCGGATGGAGCTGGCCGACGTAGACCCCGTCATTCTTCTCATACTGGTGTTGGGCGCCGCCGCTAACGATTTCATACGCGTCGACTTCGCGGCCGCTGCGGTGTTCGCCCGGCAGCGGCAGTTGGTCGTAGGCCTGCGTCTCAAAATTCCACACGGCGACCTCCAGGACGGCATTGTGGTTTTCCTCCAGAAACTCGGTGGTGTCGATCGAATCGCACAAGCCATACAGATACAGGCCGTAGCGGTTGCGTTCAAGCCCCTTGTTGCGCCATTCCCACACGCCGGCATCGCCGTTGTTGCGCGTGTAGTAACTCGGCGTGGCGTAGCCCGGGCCGACGCTGAACTGATCGCCGGGATTGGCGCGCAATGGCTGGCCGCCCGGCGTGGAATAGCCGGTCACGGTGATGCCGTTCTGGGTGCTGCGCGCGATCGCGAAACTCTCGCCCTTGAGTTCGCCCGACAGCAGCCGTAAGGTTTGCTGCTCCCACAAGCCCGGTGCCCACGCGGTCGTGTCGGTGATGAGGCCGCTGTTGCCGACCGCGCGCACGCGGCCAAAGGCCGGTTTCCAGCCCTGCAGGTGGGCGCCCGCTTCCTCCGGGTCCAGGCGCACGCCGGCGACGGTGAAGAAATTGCCGAGCGCCTTGAGCGTGGCGGTGCTGGGTGCGCCGCGGCCGCGCGTGCCGATGTTCTGCCAGTCCTCCGCTTTGCGCACCCGCTGGATTTCACCGACCGAGACGTACTGGTTGTTCTTGACATAGGCCGGCACCACGGAGCCGGTCGGCAGCGAGTGATTCTGGGCCAGGCGCGGATTGCCGCCGAAGGTGGCGCGGCGCGACTTGACCCAGTTATAGTGGGTCGGGTCGAGTTTCTCGGTTGAGTAATTGATCTCGCGCGGATCGGTCGAGCCATACTCGGTGGTGCGCGCCGCCACTTGACCATACTCGTCCTTCAAGGTCATCGAGAGGAAGCCGCCTTCGCGCGGCATGCCGACGATGATCGCATCGTCACCCACCTGCACCCCATCATAGTCCAACGAGATGTAGTCCTGCATCCGCAACGTGTCGCGACTGCTCGAACGGCACGACTTGCGGGTGCCGGTCAGCCCGTTGCGATCGTTCCACAGGCGCTTGCCGTGAAATTCGATCATTTCATATTTCATCTGATCGGGCCGCCAGCGCGCCCCCTCCACGCGCACCTCGTTGTCGCGCACCCGCGTGATTTTGTAGCGCACGCCCCAGGTGACGTCTGGCAGCTCGGCGCAGGCGTACTGCTCATCCGGCGTGTCGCCCCACTCGCCGCTGCGCTTGCCGCCATACTCCATGTCGAAAATGCCGCGGTGATTGGTCAGGTAAAAATAGCCGTTGGGCGGAATGCTGGGATTGGGATTGTCATACAACTGATGGGTCTGCATATTGTACTGCGGGGCGCGATCAATCAACCCGACTTGGTCAGCGTACGAGCCGGTGTTGATGACCACGCGCCAGTTGCGCAGACTGATCGGCGCGGCGCTGATGTTGATCAACTCGATGATGTCCGGGCGCATGACGTAGACGACATCAAAGGTGATCTTGTTTTTGAAGGCGTTCTGCGTGGATGTGCCGCGCGAGCCGCCGACGAAGCCGGTGTCCGGGCAGGTTGTCAGGCAGACCGGCACAAAGCCGCCCTGCGCGCGCACCGGCTTCTTGTCGAGATACGACCAGCGCAGCAGATCCATGGCCAACGTGCCGTTCGGCATCGTCATGGTCGTGTTGCGCAAATCCTTTTCGCGCAGCACTTCCATTTCGGTTGCAGACGCATGCGCGGGATCACCGTCGACGTCGAGCATGCGATTGTAGCCCTTCCACGGGCCGGTGCCCCACTCGGAGCCGATGTTGTCGTTGAAGTTCTGCTCGCCAATGTAGACGAAGTAATACAGGTTGTCGGGCGGATTGACGTCGGCATCATAGCGGGTGGGAAACGCCCAGAAATCGGACATGCCCGGGAAGAGGCAATAGGTGGCCGCGTTCGGGCGCCAAAGATTGTCGATCCGCGCCGAATTGGTGCTCGAACCCGGCATCGAATGCAGCAGCTGATACTGCGCATCGCTGTTGAAGCCGACCTGCAGCGTGTCGCGCGTGTTGCCGAGAATCGGCAAATACATGAAGGTGGCGCCAGCACCGCTCCAGAGCTTCAGAGAAGAGTTCTTCCACAGATCAGCCGGCCAGCCGCCCGCGTCGTCAAGAATGCGGCGCATGTCGGCGTAGGCAAAACCGCTGGGCGGGCGGTTCATGCGCTCATCAAAGCGCACGGTCGTGCTGTGCTGCATCGTGATCGGCACGCCGTTGCTGAGCACCATGCCGCCGCCGCCGCGCCCGCCGACGGACGCGATCGGCCAACTGCGATACTTATTGCCATCAATGTTGTACCAGATGCCCATGCGATGGACAAAATTGTAGCGGTCCAGCGTGCTATCGGCGCTGGTGCCCTCGGCCTCGAGCGTGAAGCTGCCATCGTTTGCCATGATCTCGTTGAAGCACACCGCCTCGACGCCATATTCACTGCCGACCGTCGAGAGCACATGATTCTCGTCGCGATAGTCAATCACATTGGCGACCAGATTCTGTAGGCGCTGCGCCAGTGGCTCGAAGTGGGCGATGTCATTGGCGGCGCGCACCATCTTGGTAACCTGGCTGCGCGAGCCGACGTTCAGGTTGATCTGGCGCCGCCACTGACGGGCGGCTTCATCGTAATAGGCATCGCGGGTGCGGGTGTAAACCGTGCTGTAGTTGCGCAGCAACTGGCGCGCCGCGCCGCGCAACGGTGCGCCGTCGGGTGCCAGGCTCGCGACTTCCTGCACCGACGCGAATGCGCGATCGTCCCAGGCCGGTTTCAGCGTGTTGTACTCCTCCGGCTCATCCACGCCTTCGTCCGGTTCGTCCACCACGCCGTTGGCGTTGTTGTCAATTTCATCCGTGGCGTACAGCGCGGCCGTGTTGTTGTCATCGGCGCCGCGCTGCCCGGGCGCGCCATCGCGACCATAGCGATACATCAGAATGTTGCGCCCGAACGCCGCCGAAATCGGCAGACCGCGCATGCCGCCGTCGGTGAGCAGCGTCTCAAACGTGCCCACGCCCTGCTGCTGCTGGCGCGACGACAAGGCCGTTGCGCTGTTGATGTTGATCTTGCCGGCCTCGTCCTGCAGCATGACGGCATACCGCCCGACCAGCGTACCGCTGGCGCCGCGCACATACACCCAGCGCGCAGCGCCGCGCTGCCCGGGCACCGCCGGCACGCCATTCAATGCGGGGGCCTCGTCGTCCGCAGGCGTGCCGACTTGAAACGCGGCCGCCCATTGCTCCGCCGTGTCATCCCAACCGGGTTGATCAATCACATCCTGACGCAACAACGCTTGGGCATGCTCCAGCGCCGACTTGGCCAGCGCATCCGCCTGCAATTGCGTTATGCTGACCCGCCCGGCCGCCGTCGCGACCGTCATCAGCACGGCAAATGCAGCCGCCAGCAGGGCCAGAATCGTCAGCACCGCCAGCACCGTCAATAACGCCACGCCGCGCCACGCCCGATCCGGGTGCGGCGCAGTCATGTGCGCATAGCCGACGCCCGTGCCATCCGCGCGCGGTGGTGTATTATTTAGGTCCATTGTCTCTGCTTTTCTTGATAAATAGTAGCACAGAGGTGCGCTAGGTGTCAAGCATGGTTCGGATGGCATCCGGGCTGTTCTTGATCAGCCAACACGGCGGGAATCCAGCCGCGCACGGAATTAATCAGCCATACCTTGGCCGCATGGCGCACGTCGTCCGCGGTCAGAATGGCCTCGTGCATTTCACCGCGTTCGAGCAGATCGGCGCGCAAAACGCCCGCCAGCAGGCCGCAGGCGCGCGCCGGTGTCCGTTTCAACCCGCCCTGTTCGATGACGATAGTGGCGATCGTGCTTTCGGTCATCTCGCCGCGCTCATTCAGCAACAGCACGTCGTCGCAGTCCGGCCGCTCGCGTCGGGCCTGCTCGTACACTGCGCGATGGGTGGTCTTGTTGCACACAAAGCAATCATCTGAGCGCACCCGCGTCTGCGCAAACGCCACGCGCCACGGCACGCGCGCCGGGGGCAGCGCTTCGGCGGCGCACTGCACCTGCCCGTCGCGGCTCAGCAGCAGGCGCACTTTCCACACGCCCTCGGGATGCGCCGTGCACGTGGCACTCAAAGTGCGCTGCACGATTGCGAGTGTGCAACAAAAGCCAAAATAGTCAGCCGCGGCGCGCAGGCGTTGCAGATGCCGTTCTGCCAGCCAATACTGACCATGGTCCAGCAGCAACGATTCGAGCAGGTCAAAGGGTGGGCGTGGCGCGCTGAGGAACGCGGCTTTGGTCTGGCACTCATCATATTCACCGGCGGCGGATGAATCGGCGACAATTCCGCCACCAACGTGGAATTCCGCCTGACCGGTCTGGGTATCAAGCGTGATCGTGCGGATCGGCACAGTGAACACACAAGCGCCGCCCGGCGCCAGCACACCGATTGCGCCGGTGTAGATGCCGCGCGGCTGCGGCTCGGCTTCGTTGATAATTTCCATCGTACGCACCTTGGGCGCGCCCGTCACCGAGCCGCACGGAAATAGCGCGCCGAGCAGTTCCAGCATGGAGGTGGTCGGCGGGCATGTGCCGGTCACGGTCGAGGTCATTTGCAGTACGGTCTCGTACCGCTCAACCTCAAAGATGGTCGGGACATGCACGCTGCCGGGCACGGCCACGCGTCCGACGTCATTACGAATCATATCCACAATCATCAGATTTTCAGCGCGATCTTTGGGCGACGCGCGCAACGCTTCGATCTGCTGCGCATCTTCCTCGTGCCAGCGGCCGCGCGGGCGCGTGCCTTTCATCGGCCGTGTCAGCACCTGTGTGCCGCGCCGCTCGAAAAACAATTCCGGCGACAAGCACAAAATGTGATGGCGGCCCAGGTCAATCCAGGCCGAATAGGCCGCGCCTTGGGCCGCGCCCAGCGCACAATACCAAGCCTGATCATCGCCACAAAAGGTTGCCGTCATCGGAAAAGTGTAATTCACCTGGTAGGTGTGCCCGGCGGCGATGTACTCATGAATGGTATGAATAGCGTGATCATACTGCGGGCGTGACACGCCGGGCTGCCAGGGCGAAATGTCAAACGCGCCGCGCGGTGTGTCGAGCGGCGTGCGGCGTGGCGCGTCAAACAGCAAGACGGTGGCCAAGGGCAAGCCGCGGGCGGGATGGACGCGCAAGGCGGCATCAAAGGCCGGCGCAGCTTCATAGGTCAGGATGAAGATCGCCCATTGGCCGGCGCTGGCGGCCGCATCGGCCTGCTGCACCACGGCGCCCACATCCTCGACCCGCGTTGCCGTGCACACACGACACGGCGTGTCGAAGGCAAACGACCAGCCGCGGCGTTCGCGGTCAAAGGCGTCAAAGCGCGCCGTCAGCATGAGATTGAGTGCTGCCAGAGAGCAGTTGCGAAGCTGCTATTCAGTCGCTGCAATCCCCCTTTGAACAAGGAGGGTGGCGGGGTTGATTTCATTACGTCTTGTCGACAAACAATGACGTCATTTGAAAGCAGGTCGCGTCGAACAAGCCGCGGTCGGTCAGTTTCAGCGCCGGAATCGGCGTCAACGCCAGAAACGACAGGGTCATGAAGGGATTTTCCATTGTGCCGCCCAGCGTCCGTGCCGCCGCCAATAATTTCTTTTGCGCCGCGACCACCTCGGCCAGCGGCTGGTCGCTCATCAAGCCCGCAATCGGCAAGGCCAGCGTCGCCAGCACCGCGCCGTCCTTTACTACAACAAAGCCGCCACCCAGCTCGACCAGCGCGCGCGCTGCCGCTAGCATGTCGCGGTCGGTCACGCCCGCCACAATGATGTTGTGTGCATCGTGCGCGACCGTGCTGCCGATTGCGCCGGACTTCAATCCCAAGCCGCGCACCAGCCCGATGCCGACGCGCCCGCTGGCATGGTGGCGCTCGATCACCGCCATCTTGAGCAAATCGCGCGTGATGTCGGCGACCAGCAGGCCGGCGCGCGCCGGTGCCGGTTCGCGCGTCTCCGCCGTCACAATCTGCCCCGGCACAATGTTGATCACGCGCACCGTGCCACTGGTGCAGGCCACTACAAAAGAATTTTCCGCCAGCGGCGCAACATTCATGGACGGGCCCGGCAACGGCGGCAGCGTGCCCGTGTCCACCAGGCAGCGCCCTTGTTCGGCGACGCGCCGGCCTTTCTTGAACACGACGGTCGGGGCACACTCTTCCAGTTTTTTCGTCAAAAAGAAATCGGCGTAATAGCCGGGCGCAATCGCGCCGACATGCGCCAGGTGATACGTGCGCGCCGTGTTGATCGTCGCCATTTGAATGGCCGTGATCGGCGGCACGCCGCACTGAATCGCCAGGCACACTGAATAATCCAGATGCCCGCGCTCGACCAGATCATCCGGATGGCGGTCATCCGTCACCAATGAACAATTGCACGCATTCGCCGGCGTGACGATCTTGACCAGCTCGGCCAAATTATGCTCGGCGCTGCCTTCGCGGATGTGGACATGCATGCCGCGCCGCAGTTTCTCGCGCGCTTCGTCCGCCGTGGTGGACTCATGATCGGTCTGCACCCCGGCAAAAATATAGGCGTTCAGCGCCAGGCCGCCCAGCCCGGGGCAGTGGCCGTCCGCCGTTTTGGCGCCCGCCAGCGCCGCGCGTTTCAGCATCTCCGGGTCGCCATTGATCACGCCCGGAAAATTCATCAATTCGCCGATGCCGGCCACGCGCGGATGATCGATCAACGTGGCCAAGTCGGCGGCCATCAGCGTCGCGCCGGACGACTCGAATGGCGTCGCCGGCACGCACGACGGCAGCATGATGAAAATATCGAGCGGACAGGTCTCGGCGCACGCCAGCATGTAGCGAATGCCGGCCAGGCCGAAAACATTGGCGATCTCATGCGGATCAATCACGGCCGTCGTCGTGCCGCGCGGCAGCACCGCGCGCGCAAATTCAGGGATCGGCAAGAGCGTGCTCTCCACATGAATATGCCCTTCGACAAAGCCCGGCACGAGAAACGCGCCGCGCGCATCCAGCGTCTCGCGCCCGTGGTACTCGCCAAACCCGGCAATCAGCCCGTCAATCACGCCCACGCTCGTTTCGAGAATCTCGCCACTGAACACATTCACCACGCGCGCATTCGTGATCACCAGATCGCACGGCTGCTCGCCGCGCACCACCGCTAGTTGGTCAGCCTTCGTCATCATTTTTACCTTGCATCATTGGTAGTAAATTCGTCCGCGGCGAACGAATTTGGAGCGAGCCGCGGCGGCTCGTATGCAGCCCATTCCTCCACTCTTCCATTGTTCAATCACTCTCCTTCCGCCAGCTCCGCCAGCCAGGTCGCGGCGCTGGCATCGCTGGGCATGCGCCAATCGGCGCGCGGCGACAAACTGACCGAACCAACCTTCGGCCCGTCCGGCACGCACGAGCGCTTGAATTGATTGGCGAAAAAGCGCGTGTAGAAAACCCACAGCCAATGCCGCACGGTCTGGTCGTCGTAGCCATCGCCGAATGCCTGACGCGCCAGCAGCAGGACTTTGCGCGGCGGCGCGCCGCCGCGAATGGCATGATACAAAAAGAAATCGTGCAATTCATACGGCCCGATCGTCTCTTCCGTTTTTTGCGCGATGGCGCCGTCCGTGCCCGCCGGCAGCAGCTCGGGCGAGATCGGCGTGGCCAAAATGTCCAGCAGCACTGCGCGCGCGGCCTCCGCCACATGCGTCTCCGCCACCCAGCGCACCAGGTACTGCACCAGTGTCTTCGGCACGCCGCAATTGACGCTGTACATCGACATGTGGTCGCCGTTGTACGTGCACCAGCCCAGCGCCAGTTCCGACAAATCGCCGGTGCCGATTTGCAACGCGCCTAACTTGTTGGCCAGATTCATCAGCACTTGCGTGCGTTCGCGCGCCTGCGTGTTTTCAAAGACAATGTCGTGACATTGCGGATCGTGGCCAATGTCGCGGAAATGCTGATCGCAGGCCGCCGTGATCGAAATGTCATGCAACGTCACGCCCAGCGCCGCGCACAGTGTCTGCACATTGGCATAGGTGCGTTTCGACGTGCCATAGCCGGGCATGGTCACGGCATGCACTTGCGCGCGCGGCAGGCCCAGTTGATCGAACGCGTCAACGCACACCAGCAAGGCCAGCGTCGAATCGAGCCCGCCGGACACGCCCACCACGGCCTGCTGAAAGCCGCAATGCTCAAGGCGCTTGGCCAGTCCCGCCGTCTGAATTGCGAAAATCTCCTGGCAGCGCGCGGCGCGCGCGGCCGGGTCTTGCGGCACAAACGGCTGGCGCGGCACGGGACGTTGCACAGGCAGTTGCCAGCGTGGCTGCGTGCAACTGAAGGCAATCTGACGACACGCGTGATCGCCCTCACCGATTGCCTGACTGAAGCTGTTGGCAACCCGGCGCTCATGCAGCAAATATTCAACGTCCACATCGGCAATCGTCAGATGGGCGGTGCGCGCGAAACGTTCATTTTCCGCCAGCACAAGGCCGTTTTCCGCAATGAGCGCATGACCGCTGAACACCATGTCGGTCGTGGATTCATGCACGCCGGCCGATGCCAGCACATAGGCCGCAAAGCAGCGCGCCGATTGCTGCTGCACCAGCGCGCGCCGATACGCCGTCTTGGCCACCAATTCATTGCTCGCCGACAAATTCAGCAGCAGCGTCGCGCCGGCCAGCGCCTGGGCCGTGCTGGGCGGCTGCGGCACCCACAAGTCTTCACAAATCTCAATGCCCAGTTGCAGCGCCGGGCATTCCGCGGCGCAGAACAACAGATCCGTGCCGCACGGCACTTCCGTGCCGTTCACGTCCATGACCGGCGCGCTCAAGCGCGGGCCCGGCGCAAACCAGCGCGGCTCGTAATATTCTTTGTAGCCCGGAATATAGGTTTTGGGCACAATGCCCAGCACCGTGCCGGCCTGCACGACCGCGGCGCAATTGAACAACTGCGCGTCAATTGCCAAGGGCAGGCCGACCACGATCAGCACGGCGCAGTCGCGCGTGTCGGCACAGACCTGCGCCAGCGCGGCCAGCGCGCCACGCTGCAACGCCTGTTGCTGGAACAAATCCGCGCAGGTGTAGCCGGTCAAGTTCAATTCGGGGAACACGACCACCTGCACGCCGGCCTTGTCCGCCTTGCGCGTCAGCGCGATTGCCTCGCCCGCGTTAAAGGCCGTGTCGGCCACGCGCACCCGCGGCGTCGCCGCCGCCACGCGCACAAATCCATTTTGTAGGTTCATTGCCATCTCGCTGTGTCCTGTCATGGTCATATTATTATAGCGAATTCTCGCGCCAGCGGCTTTTCGGCAATGCCCCCCGCCGTTCCCTACCGTTGGCGGCATAGTGGTAGCCGGGAGCGAGCCATTGCGCACGCCGGCTTTCTTCTTGAATGGTTTGTGCTCACGCCGAACTCATCTTGGCCCAAGTCGAGATTGAACCGCAGCCCGTACGCGCAGACCTGCGGGTGCATTACACTAGTTGCACACCCGGTTTCTTTTTGTTATATTAGATGCACAACACAGTGTTTGCAGTGTTTTTCAAGCGTTGGCCAAGAACTGCACAATGATAACCATTTCTGGAGGCACGGCAATGCAAACAAAACGGAACATTCTGCTGTTCTGTCTTGGCTTAGTGTCGCTGGCAGTCGCACCGCAACCCATCTGCGGTGCCAGCGATGCCACATCAACCAACCAGACAAGGCATGCCATGCAGCATCAGCCCGGCAGGGGCACGGAATGCAAGGTGCTCAGTGCCAGCATGTCCGCAAGTCCTGTGCGCATGACTGACGCCACGAACCAGCCGGCACGCAATCCGCGCGGGCTCTCAACAGACAAGACCAGTAGCATGCAGCCCGAGTGCTCGATCAATTTTTCCCTGCCGCAAGTTTCCCAGTTCACCTTTGTGCCGGATTTTGGCCACATTATCGTGTCGAATCCGTTCGTCAGCGCGCATGCCATCATCCTGTGCAGCGCGGCAAGCGCGCACAGCGAAGGCTTTTATCAATTGTGGGCTGAGGCACACCCTGGTTCTTTCGACCTCTTTCTCGTGCCGCCATCTGAGACAAATTTCACCGTCAATGTCATGATTCCCAAGTTCTAACCAGTTGCGGCACGGCATAAAGATATGAGACAGATTGCAGCAGTGATGCTCGCCCTCTATGTTCTGTGCGGCTATGCGCACAGTGATATTTCCAATGAGTTCACGCGCTTTTACTCGATGGCTACGCGCTGGCAACAGGGAGTCTACGCGTACGAGAATCTTCTGACCACCAATCAGATCATCGGCCTGGCAGATGAATTGCACAAGACGTTTACACAGCGCGGATTGACCAACGTGTTCATGCCGGAACTGGGCGAGTATGTCTACAGCCCGGGAAAAGAACCATGGCAGAAGACCAATGAGACAATTCGCCCGACGCCCGAGACGGCACGTGCCATTGTGGACTGCTTTTTGATGATTGAAGCGGGGTGCAGCAATCAAAATGAGAGGGCAGGCTACCCGCAAATATTGTCTGGACGAATGCATCCGCTGTTTTATCGTATGGCAGTTCCTTACTATCTGCAACTGTGTACGAATTATACCTTTTACCCCGAATACCGTCTAGATAATATTATAGGGCGTTTAGCCTACGGGATACAAGAGCATGGTGTGTGTACCACAGACATTAAGGTAGTCGACGCTTTCTTTGACACTCAGAAGGACGTCATAATGTACATGACGTCCCATGGTAGTGTGGATGATGCAATGGAACGTCTTCATGTTCTGAATCTCTGGCCATCTTCCTCCTCGTACGCCAATCCCATGATCTCGGCGCAGTATATTATTGGTCGCATAGAAAACGAGACGTCGCAAGCCGTACAAGCACTTCTGTTTAGGCGCCTATCCTTCATTATATCTCGCCAAGCCTATGATTATTATTCAGGCCACGGCAAACCTTCTTACGATTTGTTGAAAGGAAGAAATTGGAAAGAGGATTTGCGCCGGTTTCGCGACAAAGTCCAGGTCGCAGAATTAGAACAGAAAATGCACGACAAGGGCGGCGTGCCCCTGCCATCGAGGCAGGCCAAACAAGATGAAAAGAAGACTTTGCTCAAAAAACTCACCGCGGCATGGGGCAAACAAAACACGCGCGCGGAAGCACTGGCATATTGGCGCACATTGAACGAACTCGATGCACGCAGAGTGGAATGGGAAGCAGCGGGTGTCTCGTTTGACAGCGAAGATTTCCAGGAACTGGCCACCAACTGCAACGGGGCGCTGATCAAAGACATACTGAAGCGGGAAATTGCGGACACAAAGAGCTACACTGAATCGGCATCGCATGTGCCGGGCAGCGCGGCGATGCTGCTGGGCATGTGCCTTGATGCTGCCGATGTGCCATGGCTAATTAAGTACGTGAATGCAGCCAAACCCATGGCGCTCGCCACACGGGATGATGACAAATACGCAGTGGATATATCGCGAGTGAGTTTGTTTGGTATGATGCTGGACACTGCGTGGGCTAATAGCCGGCGTGCGGCGGTGCAGGTCTGTGTCGATGACTTGCGTTTGGTCCACGACCCGTGGGTGCGCAAGAACACACTGGAATGGCTGGCAAAGGAAGGCATCACACGCAAAGCCGCACCGGCAGTGCGGACGCAATATGTCGACCAATCAACCTCAAGCGCAGACACCAATGCGCTGATGCGCGGCCAACAAGGGCAGTAGCTGCATGCGGGCAACTGCCTTGGCGGGCAACTTCTGCGGCATTGATGACATTATTAGTTTTGAGGAAAATCGTCCGCAGCGAACGATTTTGTGGTTTGGCACGAACGGACCGACGCACTGATTACCGATCACCAATTATGTCTTGGTGTCTTGGTGTCTTGGTGGTTAATTCTGCGGCGCGGCGTGGCGGTCAGCATTGTCCGCCAAGTCAGCGTGTCAAAGTAAAAGGCATCGAACCACAGCCAATAAAACCGATTGGCATTGACATACGTGTAGCCATCCGGGCAGTCATCATAACGGTCGAACGAGTCGGCAAAAATCAGCACATCATCCCACGGATCATCGGTGCCGCGCGTGTCATAGCCGACAACGACCACCCAATGGCCTTGCAGGTCGATCCATTCGACCAGGGTCGGCAGTCCTTGTTCGAGATTTTTCTGGAGCTTGCGCAGCGCCGAGCCGTCACCCTTGCTTTCATACTCCAGTGTGACGTCAAAGCCGTTGGTCACCAACCAGCACTGCATTTCTGCCGGGGTCGTGCCGGGTTTGCCACCGTGCTTGCGCACATCCATGCTGCGACTGCCAATTTCCTTGGCGACGCGCAACTCGGTGTCCCGATCGAGCGCCATGCCCTTGACACCATAATATGCCGCCAGACTCATCAGCGCCGCGGGCCCGCAGGTATGCTCCTCGGTTTGTTGATAGCCTTTCAGCCCGGGCACAAAATACAGGCCCGGCATATTGATCAACTGCGCTGGCGAGAAGGTGGGGAACCAAGCGACCCGTGCACTTGCCGCAGTGCCGGCACGCACGGGTGTGGTGTTGGACATCGCCGGGGCGGTTGCACATGTCAACGTCATCAACAAAACCATTGCAAGCATTCGATGCGTGATTGTCTTCATGGTTGGTTATTGTACGCTTGTGGTGCAAGCACGTCAACCGCAAATTCGGGTGTGGCAAACAAGAAACAAATGCGATCGGGAGATCGCACCTGCCTTCAGCCGATCTGACGATCAGTATGCATCCAATTTGAAAAGCTCCTATTGGAAGGTTGGGCGGCTGCGCGGCCCTGGCTCGGACCAGGGCAAAGGACTGCCCATCGCCGCAGGCAGACGATTACAATCGACATTTTATGTCGATTGACAAGCGCAGCGCATAGTATCTCTCACAAAGGCACAAAGCCACAAAGGGCAACATCTGAACTCAAGTTTTTTCTTTGCGCTCTATTGTGATCTTTCGCGGTTAATGTTCTTGTGCTTGAACTTCAGCGTCTCGGCGGTAACACCAGATTCTTCACCGCGGAGGCACGTTGGTGTTGCCATTGCCGGCGCTTTTCCTTATAATGGCTCATGCACTTTGAAGAGCACATCGCTTTGCGCGCGCACACCTGGTTTCGCACCGGCGGCGCGGCGCGCTTTTTCTGCGAGCCGCAGTGTGACGCGGATTTTCAGGCGGCCCTTGCCTTTGCGCAGCAACACGCGCTTGACCTGCTTGTCCTCGGCGCGGGCGCGAATGTCTTGATCAGTGACGACGGGTTTGACGGCTTGGTGATCAAGCCGGCGGCGTGCGCGATGCAGGTTGTACTGGACAAAGCCGATACCGCCCATGGCCTGGTGCAGGCCGATGCCGGCGTGTCGATTGACACGTTGATTGAAGCGTGCCTCGATCAGCAGCTCACCGGCTTGGAGGATTTCAGCGGGATTCCCGGCACGATCGGCGGCGCGCTTTTCATCAATGTCCATTATTTTGAGCGGTTCATCGGCGAGCGGCTAGTGCGCGCCCGGGTGCTCGAACGCGCCACGGGGCAGATTCAGACGGTGGATCGCGCGTGGTTTGCGTTTGGCTACGACACGTCGGCGCTGCACAGTCGCGCGCACATTGTGCTGGACGCCACCTTTGAACTTGACCGCGCGAATGCCGCCGCCACTGCGTTTGCGCGCGGCCGGCGCGCGGAGATTGTGCGCCATCGCCAACGGCGTTATCCCACCGAAGGCACCTGCGGCAGTTTCTTCCGCAACTTCTTGCCGGAGGAAGTGGCGTTTACCGTGCAGGGCCGCACCATTTTGTCGGTGGCGTATTATCTCGACAAGCTGGGCGTCAAAGGCGACTTGGCCGTCGGCGGCGCGGTCGTCTCGCACCAGCATGCCAACATGCTGGTCAACACCGGCACGGCCACGTCGGCCGACATCGTGAAGCTCGCGCGCACCTTGCAGGAAATGGTGCGCGACCGGTTTGGCATCACGCCCCGGCCGGAGTGCCAGCTGCTGGGCTTCCGCGCGGATGCGCTGCTGGCATGAACGCCCTTGCCCGCATGACCGCCGACGAGGTCGTTCGCCACTTGCAGTTGCAGCCGCTGACCATTGAAGGCGGTCTGTTTCGCGAACTGTACCGCGCGACGGCGCCGGCGGCAACGGCCGCGCCACGCTGCTGTGCCACGATTATTTATTATTTGTTGCGGGCCGGGCAGCGGTCCGCGTTTCATCGCGTGGCAGCGGATGAGATCTGGCTGTTCATGGCGGGCCAGCCGGCGGCGCAATTGCTGATCACGCCGGATGACCAGTGCCGTGAGCTGATTTTGGGCCCGGCGCTCGACGCCGGCCAGGTGTTGCACCACGTCATGCCGGCCGGATCATGGCAAACCACCATGCTCACGGCAACCGATCCGGCGGCGTGGGCTTTGTTTGCCTGCGTGGTTGCGCCAGGTTTTGATTATGCGGATTTTACGGCGGCGACGGATGCGGAACTGTGTGGCATGTATCCCCAGCATGCGGCGCGCATTCGCGCCTGGAGCGCCCGCGTCGGCTAAGCGGGCGGGACGCGCCGCGGGCGAGGCACTACTTCGTGGCGTTGGTTCCCGGCGCGGGCGGGTACGTGCGGTTCAGCTGCGCCACGGTCGTCTTGGAAAGATGCTTCGTGATTTGCTCATGAATCGAGCAGATCAAGGTGCCCAGCACGCATTGCTTGCCACTGCACGAGGGATGCTCACTGAGGCAATTGCTTAATGTCAGCGGGCCTTCGATGGCCTGATAGACCTCGAGCAGCGAGATGTTCTCGGGCGACTTGAGCAAGGCAAAGCCGCCTTTCGGGCCGCGCACCGAGGAGACGATGCCCACCCGCGCCAGGCGCTGCAGCACTTTTGACAGATGTGCCTCGGACGCGCGCAAGACGCGCGCAATCTCTTTGGTGGATACCAAGCCGTCATGCTGTGTGGCCAGATAGACCACGGTATGCAAGGCAAGCGAGGCGGCTTCGGAAATTTTCAGGATACTGGCCATAGCGGAACTCCTTGCTTCGCGCGGATCGCGCGTAAGTCATTGTGGTACCAATATATCAGAAAAAGGCCCCGTTGTCAAGCGCACCGCGGCACCTGTGTCGCGCAAGCAAAAAAGTCCCAGATCCGGCGACTCAGCAGAAGGTGCCCAGACCACCCGCTGCGCGTAGCCACTGCACAGTGTGCGGCGGATGGTGACACAGCGCGGCCGCAGTTACCGCCGCAGTTACCTCTGTAGGCGGTGGATGGATCCCCTATCGGGGCGGGGGCGTCAAGCCTGGAATTTGTTTGCAGAACGAAGTCTTTCAGTGCACGGCAAACCCCCTGCCCCACAGATCGGGTGCATTTCGCATCGAAAAATGCTATTATTTACTTGGTAGCGTGGCTGTGCGCACACTGCGCGCGTGCCAGCCTACCATTGGATTATTACGGAGTTCTTTATGTTTCCCATGTTTCGCATCCTGATGCTGGGCGGCTGCTCGATCGCGGGCGCGATCCTGGCGGTCATGCTCAAGTTCGACCCGTACGCGGTGCGCTTTCGCGAAACGCCCGAATTTTCGGTCATCCTGATTGGCGCGCTGATCGGCCTGGTCATCGGCGGTCTGGCAATCGCGCTCGAATTGCTCTTGCGGCGCCTGTCCCTGACCAACATGGCGGTCGTCGCGGTCGGCCTGATCATCGGCGCGGCGGTCGCCTCGGGTGTCTCCTACATGCAGGTGCTGCTGCCGGATTATATCAAGGAAAATCTTGATGAACGCTACCGCGCCTATGTAAAAATCGTGACGATCGCCTTGTATGCCGTCTTTACGTATCTGGGCGCGATCGTGGCCGTGCGCGGGCGCAAGGAGTTCAGTATTTTCCTGCCGCGCTTCGGCGCGGGGCGCACGCCGCAACTGGTCCCGCTGCTGATTGACACCAGCGCGATCATTGATGGCCGCGTGCTCGAATTGTACAAGGTCGGCTTTCTGCGCAACAAGATCATTCTGCCGGAATTCGTGTTGCGCGAGTTGCAGTTGGTCTCCGATTCGCAAGTGCCGCTGACGCGCACGAAAGGCCGGCGCGGTCTCGAGATTCTCAAGCGCCTGCAGGATTCGCCCGAAATCCAGGTGGAAGTCACCAGCGTCGATTTCCCGGACATGCGCGATGTGGATGACAAGCTGATGAAGCTGGCCAAGGAAATCAGCGCCAGCATTTTGACCACCGATTTCAACCTCGAACAGGTTGCCAAGATTCAGCAGATCGGCGTCTTGAATGTCTTTGCACTGGTCAATGCCCTCAAAGCCCCGTTCATTCCCGGCGAACGCTTCACGCTGCAAATTGTGAAGGAAGGTTCCGAAACGAATCAGGGCGTCGGCTTCCTCGATGACGGTACGATGATCGTGGTCAGCAATGCGCGGCCGCATATCGGCCAGCGCGTTGAGATTGAATTAGTCTCGATGATTCAGGGCGCCTCCGGCCGCATGTTCTTCGCCGAAGTGGCGCGCGAAAAAGAGCCGCAAGCCGCGGAGCGTGGGTATCGCGGGCAAGACCGCCGCCGTGCCTGATTTTAGCGCGCGCTATGAGGCGGACCTGTTTCCGTTCGTCGAACGGCCGTCCCGCTACATCAATCACGAAATCAACGCCGTCGTCAAAGATTGGGACACGACGCCACTGCGCATCGTCCTGGTCTTTCCCGACACCTATGAACTCGGCATCAGTCATCTCGGGCTGAAAATCCTGTACCAGGTCTTGAACGCGCTGCCCGGCGTGCTGGCCGAGCGCTGCTATGCGCCATGGCTTGACGCGGCCCAACTGCTGCGCGAACAAGCCCTGCCGCTGTGCTCGCTGGAATCGTGCCGGCCACTGTCGGAATTTCACCTCGTCGGATTTTCAATTCAATACGAATTGTGCTACACCAATGTGCTGCACGTGCTTGAGCTGGCGGGCATTCCGCTGCGCGCGGCCCGGCGGCGCGGCACACCGCACCCGCTGATCCTGGCTGGCGGCAATGTCTTCAGTCCCGGCCCGCTCGAACCGTTCATGGACGCGTTCGCGCTCGGCGATGGCGAGGACACGGTCGTGGCGCTGGCGCACTGGGCGGCGCAGCATGTTGATTGCAGTCGGCAATTCTTATTGACTGAGGAACTGCTGTGCGATCTGGCGCAAAACGTCCCGGCCATGTATGTGCCCGAACTGTATGAACAGGCGCCGGCTTGCGACCCGGCCGGTCGCCTCACTCCGCGGCGCGCGCGCCACACTGCCACCCCGTTCCCGGTCCGCAAAGCGTTTGTGCGTGACTTGGCGGCGCTGCCGCCGGCCGACCAATTGCTGGTGCCGTTCTGTGAAGCGGTCCATGACCGGGCCCAGATTGAGATCATGCGCGGCTGTGTGCGCGGCTGCCGCTTTTGCCAGGCCGGCATGATCACCCGCCCGCTGCGCGAGAAAGCCGCGGCGCAGATTGTGCGCGAGACGATCGACGTTATTTACCGCACCGGCTTTGAGGAAGTGACCCTGGCCTCGCTCTCGGCCAGTGATTGTCGGGCCTTGCCGCAGGCATTGCGCGAATTGTTCGAGCCGCAGGTGTTGGGCGCGATGCGCACGGCCGTGTCGCTGCCGTCCTTGCGGATTGATTCGTTCGACCCGGCCTTGGCCGAGAGCATCCGCACAATGCGCAAGACCGGCTTCACCTTCGCGCCCGAAGCCGGCAGTGAACGCCTGCGCCGCGTGATCAACAAAGGTCTGAGTGACGAAGAAATCCTCGAGACGGTCGCGTCCGTCTTCCGCGCCGGCTGGCAGCTTGTCAAACTGTATTTCATGCTGGGCCTGCCGACCGAAACGCGGGAGGACATTGAGGCGCTTGTCCGGCTGGTGCGCCAGATTCACGGCGTGTGCTCGCGCGTGAAGGGCCGGGCGGCGCGCATCAATCTCTCGATCGCCACTTTCGTGCCCAAGGCTTTCACGCCGTTCCAATGGGCCGCGTTTGCCGACGAGGCGGACATTCACGAGAAGCAGCAGTTCATTCTGCACAACCTGCCGCGCAGTGTCGCGGTCGATTTTCATGACCGGCGCCTCAGCCGGCTCGAGGCCGTGTTTGCCCGCGGCGACGCCCGCCTGGCCGATGTGGTCGAGCGCGCGTACCAACTCGGCTGCCGCTTCGATCAATGGCGCGAGCAGTGTAACTTTGAGGTGTGGGAGCAGGCCTTCCGCGAGTGCGGCGTGGATGTGGCCGCGTATCTGGCGGCGATTCCGGATGACAGCCCGCTGCCGTGGGATGCGCTCGAGTGCGGCGTCACCAAGGAATTCTTGCGCGCGGAATGGCAGAAGGCGCTGGCGGCCGAGCCGACGCCCGCGTGCCAGCACGGCGCCTGCAACGCCTGCGGCCTGCAACGCTGGGGCGCGTGCCCGCAACTGCAAACCGAAAACTGAAAACCGAAAGCAAGATTTGCTACACTAGTAGTCATGATTGACACCCATTGCCATCTTGAATTTCCTGACTTTGTGGACGACCGCGACGCGGTGCTCGAGCGCGCACGCGCAGCCGGCGTTACGGCAATGATCTGTGTCGGCGGCGAGCGCCCGCGCAATCACCTGATCGCCGACCTGTTGCCGGCCTACCCGCAATTGTATGGCGCCTATGGCGTCCATCCGCACTGGGCCAACGCCGCCACGACCGAGGACGAGCAGTGGATCGTTGCGCATGTGCGTGATGCGCGGGTCGTCGCGCTGGGGGAAATCGGCCTCGATTACCATTATGATTTTTCGCCGCGCGAAATCCAGCGGCGCATCTTCGCGCGCTACCTCGCCCTGGCGCGTGAACATGACAAACCGGTCATCATTCATTCCCGGGAAGCTTTCACCGATACGTACGACGCGCTCAAGGATACGGCGCCGTGGCACGGCGTCGTGCATTGCTTTTCATATTCGCTGGCAGAAGCCGAGGCATTCATGAGCTTGGGCCTGCACCTTTCTTTTTGCGGCCAGATCACCTTTCCCAAATGCGACGAACTGCGCGGCGTGGCGCGCGCGATGCCGCTCGAACGCCTGCTGCTCGAGACCGACGCGCCGTTTCTTGCGCCCGTGCCCCGGCGCGGCAAACGCAACGAGCCGGCCTGGGTCGCCCTGATCGCCGAGCAGCACGCCAGCCTGCGTGGCATTCCGCGCGACGAGCTCGACCACGCCACCACCCGTAATGCCTGCGCGCTGTTTGGGTTATCGCTCCCTGTATGATGCGTATGCATCCACCATGCCAGATTGTTCGCTCTCTGCTCCCCACCGAGCTTGCCTCGGTGGGAGCAAAGATTGAAACAGAGCGTGGCGCGCGGTTGCCCAATCTCATTCACCCACGGTCCCGCCAGCGGCGGGTCCGTGGGGGTCTCTGCCACAGCAAAACTGCCCACAAGGCGCTAATCATTACTTGCTGAAATCCATGTTCACCGCCCACGACAAAGTCATGCCGTTTCAAGGCTATGAGGCCATTGATCCCAGCCAACTGCAGACCTTCCCGTATGAGCATCCGCGCCAGCGCATCGAGCTGCTGATCGAGACCAATGAATTCACGGCGGTCTGCCCCTTCTCCGGGTTGCCGGACTTTGGCACCGTGCGCGTCCGCTATGTGCCCGACAAAGTCTGCATTGAATTGCGCTCGTTCAAATATTATTTATTGTCGTATCGCAACGTCGGCATCTACTACGAGCATGCCGTCAATCACCTGCTCGACGATCTGGTGCGCAGTTGCGCGCCGCACGAGCTGACCGTCGAACTGGACTACACGCCGCGTGGCGGGATGCACACCGTGGCCACCGCCCGCTATGCCAAACCACCGCGCCGTCGCGCCCGCGCATGAGCCGCAAAGACAACATCACTTTGTTGCACACGCACATCGGGCCAAACGCGATTTTCGGCCTGATGCGCGGCGTCTTTGCCACCTGCCGCGTCTCGCTGACCAACGAGCGCTTCTTCGAGCAGCACTGTCGGGCCGGTCACAACGCCATTTTCGTCTCCTGGCACAATCGCCTGTTGGCGCTGCCGTACTATTATTATTATCGCTATGGCTTCCACAACCTCACGCTGATGGTTTCCAAAAGCCGCGACGGTGAATTGTTCAAGCGCTTGATGGCGAAATTCGAGATCGAAACGGTGCGCGGCTCGAGCACCCGCGGCGGCATTGGCGCGATGAAGCTGCTCATCGATGTGGCACGCGGCGGGCGCGATACGTCCCTGGCGTTGGATGGCTCGAAAGGGCCGCGCTATCGCGTCCAGCCGGGCGCGCTGCTGCTGGCGCAAATGTCCGGCATGCCGCTCATTCCGCTCGCCTTCGACATCACCCGCAAAATCGTGCTGCCCACCTGGGATCACATGATCATGCCGCTGCCCTTCGGCCACATTTACGCCGCCTTTGCCGATCCGCTCTACATTCCGCGCGCGGCGCGCGACCTGACGCCGTACGTGGACACGCTCCAGCTCGAGATGGACTATCTCTGCGCATTTATCGCCTTGCAAACCCGCGGCGAGCATCCCGTCTGGCATCCGCCCACCCGCCACGTGGATGACGGCGCGGCCTGCATTGCATGATTCTTTCGCGGCGCAAGCATTATTGGGGTACCGTTTCCTAAATAGGGGTAAAAAAGCCGCTATACTACCCTTATTGACAAAAAACGCTAAATAGGGTAATATATCGGCATGGTTACCTATATGCGTATGGTGCTACCCCCTTTGGTCAGTGGTCAATGATCAATGATCAATGACAAATGAAAAATGACCAATGACCAATCATTAATTGAACATCCCCATGCACTCCCTGACTGACACCTACCTTCACGCGCTGAAATTCAACGCGGCACAGGCCTCGATGCTGCAAGCGCTGGGTGAATATCGCGGCAAGCAAGCGCTTTTTTCACAGCAGACGCCGGAAGTGCTCGATTCGCTCAAAAACGCCGCCATGGTTGAATCAAGTGAATCGTCCAACCGGATTGAGGGCATCACGGCACCGCCTCATCGCGTCGAGGCCGTGGTCGGCAAGGGTGCGCAGCCGGAGAATCGCTCCGAGCAAGAACTGGCCGGTTATCGCGACGCGTTGCGCGGTATTCACGCCGCCGGCGCGCAGATGACGTTCAATGTCGCCACCGTACGCGAGCTGCACAAGACGATGTACTTGTACATGCTCGAAAGCGGCGGCCAGTACAAGAAAAAAAACAACGAGATCATCGAGCTGCATCCGGACGGCCGCTTCAAGCGCGTGCGCTTCACGCCGGTCACTGCCGCCGACACACCGGGCGCGATAAAGACCTTGGTCGAACGCTACGCACACGCCGCGCAGGACCTGCGCATCGAGCCGCTGGTCATCATTCCGCTGGCGATGCTCGATTTCCTGTGCATCCATCCGTTCCGCGACGGCAATGGCCGCGTCTCGCGTTTGTTGACCCTGCTGTTGTTGTATCAGAGCGAGTATTTGGTTGGGCGCTACATCAGTCTCGAGCGCATCGTCGAGGAATCAAAGCAGACGTACTATGAAGTATTGGAGCACAGTTCGCGGCATTGGCATAACGGGCGGCACGACGCAGCGCCGTGGTTGAATTATTTCTGGGGTGTACTGGTGCGCGCGTATCGTGAGTTTGAGGAACGCGTCGGCACGATCAAGCGTGGCAAGGGCGCCAAGACGGACGCGGTGCGCGAGGCGGTCTTGCGCCGCACAGTGCCGTTTGCGATTTCGGACATTGAGGATGCCTGTCCGTGGGTGAGCCACGACATGATCCGGCTGGTGCTGCGGCAATTGCGCGACGAAGGCGCGATCAAGGCCGAGGGCCTTGGTCGCGGCGCCAAATGGCGCGTGCAGTAGCCGCGGGCCAGTGTCGTGTGTTAGAAATGCCTGGTCTGAAGACCTCCACGGCCTTGCGCCGTGGGCGCATGAGATTGAAGGTGGCGGCGCGGTTCTTCTCGCGACCTTTCCTGCCACCGGCGCAAGGCCGGCGGGGCGGAACACCTAGTATACATCCGTTCGCGGCGAACGGATCTAGCGCAGATGATGCGCCAGATGCAGGCCGATCAGGCGCGCAATGAACACGGTCAGGAAGAGTTGGCCGACGATCGCTTCAAGATTAGCCAGCATCATGGCCATGCCGCTGGTCGGCACCACATCGCCATAGCCGACCGTCGTCAAGGTGGTAAAGCTGAAATAGACCAAATATATAGCGTGGCCCGGCGGCGGCACATGAAAATTGCAGGGGTGCAGTTGGTGCAGTGTGATGAACAACAGCGCCCAAAAAAAGCCGAGCAGAAAATAGGTGGAGATGCCGCCCAGAATGGTGTCCCAGGTAACTTGCGCGGTGGTGAACAAGCGCTGTACCATCGTGGCCATGGTGACCAGCATGACCACCGCGTATAAACTGGTCGCGCCAAGCCCGAGCCCGGTCTGCAACGTCGCGGGGCCGGCCACATAGGAGGCCAAGTCAAGCACGAAGCCGAGCAGCAGCAGCACGACACACACGCGCAGGGTCATGCGATGCAGCTCGATGGCGCGCATGGTGAAGGCCAGAATGCATAGAAAGACAAATGAGATGATCGGCGGCGTATAATTCGCGCGTTCGAACACCGGCGAGAGTATAAAAAAGACGAGCAGCAACGCCAACAGATGCGCGTATTTGTTGCCGGCGTGGAGTTTCCAGAGGCGATGGGGCATAAGGGCGTTCCTGGCTTGTTAGTTTGTTGCCGGTGCGTGACCAGCGCCGCGCCGCACAAGGCCGAGCAAGAGCCACGTGAGATGAAGCGCCGGTTCCGGCACGGCGAACTGCGCGCCGACCGCGTACCAGGCCAGCGCGGCACGGCGCTGGCCAAGCGCATTGAGATGCCCGCCGTCATCCGTATAGCTGGCCCACAATTTCTGGTTGGTCAGCCCGCCATACACAAACGTCTGCGCCACGCCATTGGTATCGTGGGCTTCGATGTCGGCCAAGTCAAACATCAGTTTATCATGCGCCGCGCACTGCTGGCGCACATAGCGGTTGTAGGCGTTGCGGCGGGCATTGTCGGCATCGCTGTCCGTCGTGAGCGGAATGGCACTGTAGACAAACTTCGTCGCCGGAAAGGCGGTCTCGAGCGCGGCCATCAGCGCTACATAATTCGTCGGATTGGCGTCCGGATCAATGTAGCACAACTTGTCCATCACGGCATCAACGGCGGAATAGTGCCATCCTGCCGCCGCGACGGAATTGCTGAAAATCGTGCATTTGTCCTGCCAGCCGGGATTGCCGCGATTGCATTCATAAATGCGGCCGGCCAAGGTCGGCGTGGGCGGATCCGCCGCGCACAGTGTAGCGCTGTTGTAGCCCACACTCGCGCTGCTCCATTGATAGCGGGTGGCATTCTCGCTGTGCAGCGCACTGATGCCGTCCACCATGTTGCCACCCACCGATGCATGACAGAACAACCAGCGCTGCGTGCCGATCGCATTCAGCATACTTTGCGAATAGCCGGCGACCTCGTCGACATACGTGTGATCAATGATTGCGGCGGTGCCGTTCAGCACACTTGCCGTCAGCAGTGCAAGATACATTCTCATGCAGCGATTTTCCTCCCGTTAAATTCAAGTACTATGCATTACTAATGAGTGCGCTTACTTGTTGGCATTTCAATTGTGGCCGCGGGCGCTGACCGCGGCTGCAGAAGCCGCCCTCGCCGCGGGCGGCTACAAGGATGCTGCAAACTAGAACGCGCATTCATTAGTATATCAGCAATTAGCCTGCGGGTCAACGTCGCGCGTGACCTCGGTTCCAGCAGCAGTGCCTGCCACGCGGGAGCGGCCCCCGCGTTGCGCAGAGAACACCGCTCATCCCGCCGTTGGCGGGATAAGTGGTTTTCCCCACGGAAATCCCGGAAGAGGCCTGCTGTTACTAATGAATGCGCTTGCTTGGTGTCATGCCAATTGTGGCCGCGGGCGCCTGCTTGGAGCTGGCCTGGCTAGCTAAGGCACCAGCCTAGTCCCGTCAAAGGCGGGGATCCCGCCAGCGGCGTGGATCCCGCCAGCGGCGTGGAGCGCGGATGACCGCGGCTGCAGAAGCCGCCCTCACCGCGGGCGGCTTGTATCTTA
>CAYNJC010000002.1:65560-199389 GCA_964397565.1 uncultured bacterium | reverse complement strand
CGACATGCGAGGTCGCAATCGTGACGGTCTTCATGTCGTTACGGAAGCCCTGCGAAGTGCTGGCCTTGGTGACTTCCGAATACGGCGTGAATTTCGCAAAACCTTTTTCCGCCAGCACTTTCGTCAGGGCTGCCGTCAAGGTTGATTTGCCGTGATCAATGTGGCCGATCGTGCCCACGTTGACGTGCGGTTTCGTCCTCTGAAATATTTCCTTAGCCATGTCAAGCTCCAAGTGAATGGTTCCTTCGGCGGGCGGTCAGCGGACCACCGCGCCACACTACGCACAAAACAAGTCGTTGCTGCCATGCTCGCTCCGGTGCGGCCGCCTGCCGCGTGCAGAGCCGGATGGAGCCCGAGACGGGAATTGAACCCGTGACCTCGTCCTTACCAAGGACGCGCTCTACCAACTGAGCTACCCGGGCAAACAATGCGACAAAACACCATCCCATGGCGTTCTTGCACGCGAGAGTTTGCTAAACAGCCGTATATAATATCAAATCAAACGCCCAATGTCAAATGCCCTGCGAAAATCCCCAAAGAAGCCGTGGCGTGCCGAGCATGGAACGCCACCTGCGCACGGCAATAATTGCTATAATTTCACCGATGCAATGCAGATGCACATGGTGCGGCAGCGATCCGCTGTATGTCGCGTATCACGACCACGAATGGGGCGTGCCGGTGCACGACGACCACCGCCTGTTCGAAAAGCTGGTCCTGGATGGCGCGCAGGCAGGCCTGAGCTGGTTGACCATCCTGCGCAAGCAAGACAACTACCGGCGGGCATTTCACGGCTTCGACCCGCAGAAAGTCGCCGCCTATACCGAGGCGGACATTCAACGATTGTTGGCGGACCCGGGCATCGTCCGCAACCGCCGCAAGATTGAAGCGGCCATTCAAAACGCCCGCGGCATGCTGGACATCATCAAAGATGGCGGCTCCTTCAGTGCGTTTCTCTGGCACTTCGTGGATAACGTGCCCCGGCAGAATGCCTGGACCTCCTTGCGCGAACTGCCCGCCGCCACGGAACAGTCAGCCCTGATGAGCAAGGCCCTGAAACAGCGCGGCTTCAAGTTCGTCGGGCCGACCATTTGCTATGCCTTCATGCAGGCCGTCGGCATGGTCAACGATCACGTCGTCAGTTGCTTCCGGCACGCGGAGATTCGGGCATTGGCGCGAAATAAGACGGCTTCATAATTGAGATGGGGGACAATATGACCGCGAACACACGCAGGCTACTGCACTTCATTCTGGTATTGCTGCTTGGCTTTGTGCTGCTAGTGGTCAGCATGGGTACCGATCAAGCTCTGCGTTGGTCTGACCACTGGCGGGGCTTCAGCTTTGGCGCGACGATAGTCGGGCTGTTGTGGTTGTTCACCGTCCTGCCGTACAGTCTGGCGGTGTTTGCTCTGTACTATTGGCGCAAGTGGCGGCGGTTTCTCACGCTGTGGCTGCTGGCACCCGTCTTGGTCATCCTCGGTTGGTCAGTCCCGTTGTGGATCACGAACCCGCACAACGTCAAGACTATCTTCGAAGAACTCGTGGCATCGCCCATGCCCAGTAGTGTGACCAATCTCAAAGTGTGGTACGCGCCGGCCTTTGATCATGATAGTCTCATGTACTTTGAAATTGACCCCGCGCAGTTTTCACAGCTCCTGGCAACGCGTGCCTATGATGAATCAGAGCTTGATGCGACACAGCCCGATGCCTCTTGCGACATAATTCTGTATTACACCAACACAACGCGCACGATGGGCGCAACTTTCGCCTGGCCATCAGTCAAAGACTGGGGCCCGCTCAGGGAGTACTACAGCGCGCCGGCCGATAGCGGATGGACGTATTGGCTATTGACGGACCAGGCGCGCCGCCACTGCTACTTTCGTGCGTCAAGCATGTGAGCCGGCTGACCGAGCATGGCGCGCACTACCACGCATTGCTGAACGCACGGCAACCGTCTCATGCCACTTGAAGTCCCATCTGCGGCAACAAGTGTCAACCGTCAGCCGTCCAATCTCAGCGCTCCCAGCGCGCGCGCAGCTTGTCTTCGGCCTTCTTGGTCAGAATCTCGCCGTGCTCAAGCAGCTTGCCGGCGCCTGGGCAGATCGTCTCAAGCTCATCGACCGGCGTCAACGGCATGTCCAGCGCGTGCGGATAAATCACCGTCTTGCCCGGATAGCGCGCCGTCATGACGCCCTCGATGCCGTCCTTCAGCGCATTCATCCCGCCGACTGCCGCCAGCGCGTAGGCCGGCTCGAGCGTGCGGGCCTCGGTCATCGCCAGGGTGTACTTCAAGTCGTCAATGCTTGAGCCACTCGAGCCGACATAACGATGGCCGCGCTCGACGATGCCGCCCAAGTCGACCGTCGCGCCGCTGCCGGCCGGCACGCCGGCGAAAATGTTCATCAGTCCATTCGGGCCGAGGAATCGCGCGCTGTCGCCGATCACGGCCGGCACTGGCACCAGCATGACAATGTCATCAAAGCCGGCCGGCGCCTGTGCGCGCAGTTGCTCGTCAAACGCGGCCGGGCTCGCGCAGTTTTTCGGATTGAGAGTGACAAACTCAATTTCCTTTGCCGCCGCCTTGCGCTGCAGGCGCACGGCCAGTTTCGCCAGGCGCGTGTCGTCCACATCGGTCACGATAATCTTGCGCGGCGGCTGCTCCTGCTCCAGCGCCAATTGCACGTGCATCTGGCCCATCGCGCCCGCGCCGCCCGGGAACCAAACCGTGCCGCCCGGCTGCAGCGTGCAGCGCACATTGCGCGCGTAGGCCGCGCCGACATCACCAGCGGGCGTGCCGACAAAGCGCCAGGCTTGATAATGAATCCGCCCGATGTCGAGCGTAATGCGCCGGCCGCGATAGTGGTCGCCGACCAGGCAACAGACGGCGCCTTTGTTCAAGCGCGTGACAAGCTGCTCGAGCACCGCGTTGTCGTGCTGTCCGGTGATGATCAGGTCATCCGCCATCTCATCGCTGGTGGCGCATGTCTCAAACGCGCTGCCGTGGTGCCGCGCCAGGCGCTGCAATTCGTCGGCCAGGTTCTTATGCAGATTCACACCGATAATGCGCGCCGGCGTGTGGCCCGGCCCGAGCGCCGCGCCGAATGTGAGTTGCGCAGGCCGCCCGTCACCGATGACTTTCAGCACGCCGCCAGCCAGCATAGTGCTGCGCAGCGGAATGCGATACGCGGCGATGACGCAAGTCCACGGCTCGATCAAGGCCGCCTCGGCCGCCGACAGCTTCTCGGAAATCGGCAGCAGATAGCAGCCCGCGTCACCACGCAGGATCGGGTCGGTCATCAAACTGTACTGTGCCATGCCGCCATCAATCGCATACCCATAGGCGCGATTTTGGCCGTGCACATAAACATCGGCTTGAATAATGAAGCGCTGGCCAATGGCAAACGCAGCGCACAGATTCTTGCCGACCTTGACCACGCGCAAGACCGCCTCGTGGCCGGGGATCAGCGGCTGCTTGGCCAGGTCGGGCACGATCACGCGCGGGTGCTGCTCGCCGGCCTTGATCAGTTTCACGTCCGAAAAGCACAGGCCGATCGCCTCGACGTGCATCAGCAGTTGATCGTCGTTGGGCTGTGGCACGGGCACGCTACTGGTCTTGCCGTGGTCGCCGAATTTGTCCATGCCGGCGCCGAACAGGCGCCAGGCGGGCATGGTGGTGGGAATGGACATAGTGATTTACAATTTACGAATTACAATGTGCAATTTGTGATTTCTTACGCGCTATGCGCTCTTTGATTTTAAGCACTCGGAAATCCAGACCTTGATGATGGACTGCCGTGACACGCCCATGCGCCCCGCTTCCTCATCCAGCGCGTGGATTATCCACGCCGGGAAATCAACATTGACCCGCCGGGGCTGCTGATTGGTGCGTGCGGCGCGCGCCAAGTCAAGATACTGTGTGATATCCTGACCGCGATCAAAGGCCCGCTCAAATTCTTTAGCTTTCATACAAGTCCCGTTCTTCTTTGCGTGCGCGCCGCACGGATACGATCCGGATACGGTCACGCCGCATGGTTATCACCGCCGACCAGTGCTGTTCGCCAATGCGGCCGATCACCAGCATGCGCGGCTCGTCCTCTGTTCTGGCCGGAATCTCCAGCAGGTCGGCATCACTCCACAGCAACTGCGCTTCAGTGAAGTCGATGCCGTGCTTCTGCTGGTTGATCCGACTCTTGTTGGTGTCGTATTCGAATTCCATTGTGGTATAACAATTATACCATTTATATCCCCTCAAGTCAACTCGCGGGGATGCGTCAGCTCAGCGTTTGCGCGCCGGCGCGTGAATGCATTCGCCGTGCACGGCATGCGCCGCTTCCATCAAGCCCTCGGCCAACGTCGGGTGGGCGTGGATCGTCCTGGCCAGTTCGGCGCTGGTGCATTCGAGCCGGATCGCCAAACCGGCCTCGGCGATCAAGTCGGTCGCATGCGCGCCGAAGATTTGCACGCCGAGGATCGCGTCGGTCTTGGCGTCGGCCAGGATGCGGAAGAAGCCCTCGGTCTGGTTGAGCGCCAGCGCCTTGCCCAGCGCTTGATAGGGGAACAGGCCGATCTTCAGTTCGTGCCCGGCTTGCGTGGCGGCGGCCTCGCTCAGGCCGACGGTGCCAATCTCCGGCATGGTGAAGATGCAGTTGGGCACGCTGCGATAGTCCATCTGCGCGCGCCGCCCGGTGGCATTGTCGGCCGCGACCAGTGCCTGCGCGCTGGCCACATGCGCCAGTTGCGCCTTGCCGGTGATGTCACCGATGGCAAAGATGCCCGCCACGCTGGTCTGCATGCGCTCGTCGACCACGACCACATTTTTCTCGATCTTGACGCCGACCGCCTCGAGACCAATATCCGGTACATTATTCGCCCGGCCAACCGCGACCAGCATCATTTCCGCCGCCAGCGCGGTGCCCGCCACGTCGCAGGTGACACCCTTGGCGGTCACCTGGACATTGTCAACCTTCACGCCGGTCTTGACCGTGATACCGGCTTTTTCAAAGGATTTCGTCAGCGCCTTCGAAATCGCCACATCTTCCATCGGCAGCAACCGGTCGAGTAGCTCGACCACCGTGACCGTAACGCCGAACGCGTTCAGCATGCTGGCGAATTCGCAGCCGATCACGCCGCCGCCGACAATCACCAGACTGGCCGGCAGCTTCGTCACCACGGCAAAGAACGAGCGGCTGTCATGCACGCGCGCGTCGTCAAACGGAAACATTTTCGGCCGCGCGCATTCCGAGCCGGTGGCGACAATGAGCGCCTTGCCGCTGACAGTTGTCTCGCCGTCTTTGGTCGTGATCGCCACGTCGTGCCGCGTCTTCAGCCGCGCGGTGCCTTCTAGCACAGTCACGCCGTTTGATTTCAACAGCATGGCGATACCCTGGCGCAGTTTCTTCACGACCGCATCACGCCGCGCCGTGACGGCTTTCCAGTCCACACTAACCTTCTCGGCCGCCAAGCCAAACTCGCTCGCGTGCTGCAGCACATGCAGCGCCTCGGCCGAGGCGATCAGCGTCTTGCTCGGAATGCAGCCCCAATTCAGGCAGGTGCCGCCCACAAACTCGCGCTCGACCACGGCCACCTTCGCGCCGCGCTGCGCGGCTCGGATCGCCGCGACATAGCCGCCCGGCCCCGCGCCGATCACCAGCACATCAAAGGCATCCATATCGTCTCCATCTTAGGTTATATCCTTGTGAGAAAAATGGTTTGCCGGGCAAACCATTTTGTACAAAATGAATGCGCGGCGCATTCATTTTTCTCCTGCATGGCGCAAGAGCATAATCTGCCCGGCAATGAATTCGCCGACACCTTGCACTGACATCAAGTCTTTCTTGCCAGCACTCAGCACGGCATGCAGGGAACCGCAGCGGGCCAACAGGCGCCGCGCAATATCCGGCCCGACGTTCTGGAGCTGCAGCAGCATGCGTTCTTCCATCGAGCTGATATGCCGCTTGGCGCGGTAGTCATAGCGGTGATACGGTGCCATGCACTGCGCGGGATCCTGGTGCATGTGTGCGAGCAGCCACGCAGTGCCGGCCACATCCACGCTGCGCAAGACCGGCAGACACCATTGCGCCGCCAATGAGCACAAGACGCCGCGCACGCTGGGGCCGCCCGGCAGGCGCACGCCCTCGACAATCAGCAGCGCGCGCCGTTGGTCGGCGCGTAGACGCGCCACTTGGTCAAAGAGCCGCAGATCCTGCATGCTCTCCAAAAAGTCCGGCACACTCTTTCGCTCAATATAGATTTCATCATTGACAATGTAATCGCCAACCTCAAGATGCGCCACCTCGTGCGGCACGCCCAGCGCGGCCAAGGCCTCGCAGACGCCGCCGCGGCGCTCGCGGTCATCTACCAGGATCATGTGTTATCCTTGTGCCGAGAAAAATGGTTTGCCGGGCAAACCATTTTGTACAAAATGAATGCGCGGCGCATTCATTTTCATCCTGCTTGTCGCGCGCATTCATTTTTCGCCTTGCCATTGCGTGGCATCCTCGAGCCGCTCCTTCAATTTTTTCAAGAACTGCGCGGCCACCGCCCCGTCAATGATGCGGTGATCGGACGACAGCGTCATTTTCATCAGCGTGCGCACGACCACTTGGCCTCGCTGCACGACCGGTGTCTCAACTGCCGCGCCGACCGCCAGAATGGCGCCTTCACCCGGATTGATGATCGCCGTGAAATGCTCCACGCCGAGCATGCCCATGTTCGAGATCGTGAACGTCCCGCCCTGGAATTCATCGGGCAACAGTTTGCCGGTGCGGGTGCGCTCGGACAGGTCCTTGGTGCGCTCGGCCAGTTCGCTCAAGCTGAGGGTGTCGGCATGGCGCACGACCGGCACGATCAGCCCGTCATCCAAGGCGACCGCCATGCCGATGTTGACCCGCTGGCGTGTGATGACCGTATCACCGACACAAGCACTGTTGACCACCGGCATCGCGCGCAAGGTCAGCGCACAGGCCTTCATGATGAAGTCGCCGACCGAGGCCTTCAGGCCGTGCTCGCGCCGGGCCATCTTGCGGAATTCGAGCAGGTCAGTCATGTCGATGCTGACGGTCACGAAAAAATGCGGCATGGTTAGGATGCTTTCGGTCATGCGCCGCGCGATGATTTTGCGGATGGCGCTCATCGGCTTGGGCCGTTCGGCCAGCGCGCGCTCGACATCGGCGCAGGTGATGCGCTCGCCGTCAGCCTGCTGCGCGACATCCAGCACATCCAGCTTGTGCTCACGCAGCATGGCGGCCGCCGCCGGGTTGATTTTCAGCGCGGCGTGATGTTTCTCGGCCAGGTAGGCGCGCACGTCGCGCTCCATGATGCGGCCATGCGGGCCGCTGCCTTTGGCGCGTGTGACGTCAATCAGCGCCTCACGCGCCAAGGCCCGTGCGCGCGGCGTGACACCAACCTTGGCTGGCACCGGCGGCGGAGCATCCGTCAGATTGGTCTGACTCGTCGGACTTGTCTGACCAGTCGGACGGGGCGCCGCGGGCATGGGCGCCGCAGGCGCAGCCACCGGTGCTGCCGGCCGCGCCGGCACGGCCTCGCCCGGTACACCGATGTAGCCAATCACGCTCATAACCGGCACCGTCTCACCTTCGCTCGCGTAGATTTTCAGCAAGGTGCCGTCGAACATGGATTCGACATCCATCGCCGACTTGTCGGTTTGAATCTCGAGCAGCACATCGCCTTTCGCGACGGTCTCGCCCTCGCGCTTCAGCCAGCGGATGATGTCCGAGGTTTCCGTTTGTTGCCCAAACTTGGGCATGATCACTTCAAAAGCCATGACGCGAACTCCTGTGCGATGTCAATAGACGTCGTTGTGACTGCCAATGTCAATGAGCGTGACGGTCTTCTGCGTGACGACAAGCACTAGCGTCACGCGATAACTGTAGGTGAGGCGCACGGAGTGCAGACCTGCGTGCGTGCCCTTGAGTGGATGCAACTTCAGCGCGGGATGGAACGGATCTTGGCGCAGCAACTCGGCCACCAGCACAAAGCGCGCTTCGAGATCCGGGTGATGCGCAAAAAACCTTGCGGCTGTCTTTTGGAACCGGGTCGTGGCCCGCAACGTATACATTAGCGGGCGCTCCGCCGCTTCTTGATGGCCTTCATCAAGGTCTGGGCTGTGGCGAAGGTGCGCACCCGGCCCGCGCGCAGGTCGGCCAGCGACTCGCTCACGCGCTGTTCATAGGCGGCGTCCGCCTCGCCCAAGCACTGATAGTACTGTTGCTCGCGCATGATGACATACGCGGGCCGGTTATGTTTAATGACCAACACCGGGCCGTGGCTGATCATGCTGTCCACCGCCGCCAAACCTCTGCGTTTGATTTCCTGGGCCGCTATCGTGTTCATCTTCTTCCTTTACGATACTATTATTAGTACTACATTAAGTACTGCATAGTATACCACATTCAAGCATGTGCGTCAAGCGCACGGCGTACCGGCGCATAGCGTGCGCCGCGCAGCACCGCAATCATACACTGCACAAGCGCCGCAGTAGCGCCACCATGTCGCCGGTATGCGGCAGAAACACTTCTTCGAGATTGAACGCCTGCGGCGCAATCCCGTCCCTGGCGCCCAGTCGCAGCACCGGCGCGTCAAGATAGTCAAACGCCTCTTCCTGCACGCGCTGGGCGATGTCGGCCGTGTAGCTGCCGATATTGATCGCCTGCGCGCAGACCAGGCACTTGCCGGTCTTTTGCACCGAGCGCACGATCGTCGGCAGGTCGAGCGGCACCAGCGTGCGGATGTCAATCACCTCGACACTGACGCCATGATCGCGCTGCATGAGTGCGGCCGCCTCGAGCAACTCCGGCATCGCCGGGCCCCAGCCGACAATGGTCGCATCCGTGCCGGCGCGCTTCACCTCGGCCTCGCCCAGCCGGATCAGATACTCGTCTTCCGGCACCGGCCCTTTGACGCCATACAATAATTGCGACTCGACGAACATGACCGGATCATTCGAGCGGATCGCGGCTTTCAGAAGTCCCTTCGCATCGTGCGGCGTGGACGGATACACCACGACCATGCCCGGAATATGGCAGAACATGGATTCCAAACTCTGCGAATGCTGCCCGCCGTAGCCCTTGCCGCCGCCGACCGATGCGCGAATGACCAGCGGCACGGTCGTGCTCGCGCCCGACATGTAATGCCACTTGCCGGCCTGGTTGGCGATCTGGTCTGAAGCCATCAGCGCGAAGTCCATGTACATCAGCTCGACCACCGGGCGCAAGCCGGCCATGGCCGCGCCGACGGCCGTGCCGCAAATCGCGGTCTCCGAGATCGAGGTGTTGAAGACGCGATTGCGCCCGAACATTTCGAGCAGGCCTTTGCTCAACTTGAACGCGCCGCCGTAGTCGGCCACGTCTTCGCCATAGAAAATCACGCGGCTGTCGCGCGCCATTTCCTCGAGCAACGCCTCTTTCAGCGCGTCGCGATAGTTCAACAAACCCTGCTTGTCGCGCTTCGGCTTTTCAACCGGCAGGAGCGTGGCCACATTGGCACAAGCCGCCGGCACCTGTTCTTCACTCGTGCCGTTGAAGACATATTTGATCACATCCTTGACCTCCGGGTCGGGCGCGGCGGCGGCGCGCACCGCGGCGCGCTCGTTGCGTTGCCAGACTTTGTCGCGCAGGGCGGCGAGATCGTCCTGTGTCAAAATCTTTGCCGCGACCAGTTGCGCCGGGAAGCTGGTCAGCGGGTCAACCGTCTTCCAGGCCGTCTCCTCGTCCTTGGTGCGATACTCATTGCGCGGGTCGCTCAGCGAATGGCCATAATAACGATAGGTGATCAACTCGCGCAGGATTGGCCCGCGGCCATCGCGGCATTCGCGCGCCGCGCGCTGCAACGCCTCGCGCACCGCCAGCACATCCATGCCGTTGACGACCTCGGCCTGCATCGCGTCGTTCTTGAAGCCCGCCCCGCGTCGCGCCAGATAATCCACGCCCATCACTTCGCCGACCGTGCGGTGGGTCATGCCGTACAAATTGTTTTGAATGCAAAAAATGACCGGCACGCCAAACGGCGTGCGCGTCAGGGCCGGATTGGTGAATTGCTCCATGCAGGCCATGTTGAGCGCTTCGAGCGGCGCGCCATTGGCGTAGGCGCCGTCGCCGGCGAAGGCGCAGACGACATTACCGTTCTGCAGGTAGCGCGCGGCAAAGCCCGCGCCGGTGGCGATCGGCACGCCGCCACCGACAATCGCGTTGGCGCCCAGATGCCCGACGCTGAAATCAGCAATGTGCATCCCACCGCCGCGCCCGCGGCAATAGCCGGCTTCCTTGCCGAATAGTTCGGCGATCGTGCGCATGACGTGCATTTCGAGCGCGTCCTCGAGCAACGCCGCGCGGCTGGCCGCCTTGCTGTCAGGCACCCGCGCGCGCAATTGTTCGTCGCTCATCGCGATCAACGCGAAGTAGCCTTTGGCGATGCCATCGCCGTGGCCGCGGTGGGTGCTGGTGATATAGTCACTCGGCTGCAACGCAGCACAGGCGCCAGTGGCACTGGCCTCCATGCCGATCGACAAATGGGTCGGCCCGCGATACTCGTAGTTGGCCAGCGCCTTGTAGCCGCCCGAGCGCAGCTCGTAGATCATCTCTTCGAAGGCGCGGATGGTCAGCATGGCTTCGAGCATCTGCACGGCGTCGGCTTTGGTCAAGCGCCCGCCGCGCAGTTCCCTGGCTGCGTCGGAGGCAAACTGGAATTTCGGAATGCTCGGCAGCGTGATCGTGCCGGCGGTGAATTCAGGGCGGGAGTCGGATAGGTACTGCATGTTGATCGGTTATCGGTGATAGTTAGTAGTTTTCAGTTTTCGGTTTTCGGTTTTCAGTCATGCGCAACATTTGGGCAGTCAGCGCGCGAGGATGACGCGAAGGTGATGACGCGTGAAAAACGCGGCGAACTTGGGCGGCACGGGCTGGTCGGTGATGACCGTGCCGATCCGCGTCCACGGGCAGACTTTCATCGTCGCCCCGCCCATGAACTTGCTGTGGTCGATCAGCAGCACGACGTCGCGCCCGCGCGCAATCATCAATTTCTCGGTCTCGACCACCAGGCTGTCCGAGTGGCCGATGCCTTCGAGCGTCACGCCGCCGGCACTGACAAAACTGGTGGCCGCGTTCACCTGCCGCAAGGTCTGCAACGCCGGCGGGCCCAGCAGCACCTTTGAGGCGCGGTACAGATAGCCGCCGGTCACGATCACCTCGATCGGCGAGTGATCATTCAAGTAATCGGCGACGGTCAGCGAATTGGTCACGACCTTGACCTGTTTGCCGACCAGATAGGGGGTCATGCTGTTGGTGGTCGTGCCGCCGTCCATGATGATCGTGTCGCCGTCGTGGACGAGGCGCGCGGCGGCACGGCCGATGCGGTCTTTTTCGGCGGTCAGGACACGCTGGCGCTCATGAAAGCCGGCGCGGGCCGGCACGCCGGCGGCGTCAATCCGGGCAATGCCGCCGCGCACGCGCCGCACCAGGCCCAGCGCGGCCAGCTCTTCCAGATCGCGATAGATCGTCACGCGGCTGACAGCCAGGCTGCGTGCCAACGCCGCGCTGCCGAGGAAGGCGTGGCGGCCGAGTGCATCCAAGATCTGCTGCTGGCGCTGCGCCCCGATCATCGCGTTTCCGCCATTGAAATAAAATGAAACATCATGCATCATTATACAATATATTTCACAATGTGTCAAGGGGCCCGGCACGGCGCGGGCAGGCACGGGTGCCGGGCGGGGAAATTCGTTGGTAACCAACGAATTTATAATTCCGAAATGGGTTGGCGCCCCGTTGTGCGTGTTGCACGTCGAATGCCCGCGCAACCAACGGTACGGGAAACACGGCGGCGTGCCATCACACGCCAAGGCCTCAGCCGCAGGCGGCGCCCGCTGCTTTGGCGCGTCGCCGCGGCATGTACCGCCTGCCTGCCGCGCTCAACTTGGCGCAGACAGGCCAGTGGATTTGTCGTTCGGGCAGGCGGGGAGCTTTATGCCTTGGCTTCTTTCTTTCGCTTGCCGGGAACGGTTTTGCGTTGTTCGATCTGCTTGGCGGCTTGTTCGAGCACCTTGAGCGCTTCGGCTTGTCCCGCGTCTTCGGCGGCGTGGCGCCGACGTTCCTCAAATCGAGCGTAGTGCTCATACGCCTGACACTCTGCTTCCTCGCGCGAGATGTTGCCGGCGGCGGGCAGGATCTTGCGCTCGTTGAAGCGCAAGAATTCATCGAGTTTGGCCTGCCAGTCGCGGAGGAAGACCTGCTTGCGGCGGCGGGCCTGGTCCTCGGCAAAGTCAAGGAACATGACGACAATGCGGTTGAGTTCGGTGATTTCGCCTTCGCGCAGATAGTTTTTGGCGACGGTGACATCGCCTTTGCGGACGGCACCGGACTTCCATGAGGTGAGGCCCATGTTGGGCTGGTTGGCATCGGCGCGTGCGGCGATGAGTTCGGACGCAGTCTTGCCGGTGACGGCGAAATGGAGTTTGTTCTGCATGATTTGGAAGACGGTCTGGACCTGCTCGTCCTTCGGGTCGTAGTCGGTGGCAAGGGCGAGGATGTCGCGGACGCGCAGATACATGCGGCGCTCACTGGCGCGGATGTCGCGGATGCGCTCGAGCAGCTCGTCGAAATAATCCTTCTGCCCTTTGCCCGGCGGATTCTTGAGCCGCTCATCGTCCATCGTGAAGCCCTTGACGATGTATTCACGCAGCCGTTGCGTGGCCCAGATGCGGAACTGCGTGCCGCGCGGCGATTTCACGCGGTAGCCCACGGAAATGATGACATCAAGGTTGTAGTGCTGGGTCTCGTAGATCTTGCCGTCGGCGGCAGTTATCCGGAATTTCCGGATAACTGACTCCGGCGACAATTCCCCCTCGGCAAACACGTTCTGGATGTGTTCGTTGATCGTGCGCACATCCTTCTGGAACAGCTCTGCCATCAGCTTTTGCGTCAGCCAGACCGTCTCGTTCTCAAACCGGCACTGAATGCGCGTGCGCCCGTCCTCGGTCTGGTAGAGGATGAATTCGCCGCCGGGGACGGCGGGCAGGAGTTCACCACTCTTCAAAGGTGTCCTCCGGGACGCGGTCGCGCGCCGCGGCCGCCGCGGCGTTGGTTGCGGCGGGATCATAGTCCAAGACCGCAGAGCAGCCCTTGGTCATCGGGTACAACTCATTGGGTGCTATCTTGTAGAACGGCCAGAGCGCCACGCCCGGCGCGTAATAGACAATGGATGACCATTGATCCGCCTGCGCAGTCACGTCATTGCCGATGTCTTCTTCGGCCACTTTTTCGCTGTGCCGGTCGCCGGCGCGCATCAGCGCCGCGGACGAGCGGCCCAAGCCTTGCACGGGCAGGACCAGGGTGTCGCCCACGGCTGCGAGCGGTAGCGCCACGCCGGCACCGACCTTCTCAACGCTGGTGCTGGAACAGCCCGTGAAGACCACGCAGAGGCACGTGGCCACAAGAAGATTCATGGAGGAAAATGTATTTGTCATTGGTCAATTCTCATTGGTCATTGGTCATTTGTCATGGCTAAGCCGCGGTGTTGACACAGTCCGTCAGCAAGCGGCGCACGTGCACACCCAGCATTTCATTGAGGTACTCGCCGGAGAAGCGAAAGTCGGACAGAGCCTCGCCGGCGGCGCGCGCGGCGGTGGCGGCGGCGGCGATCAACGCGGCGGTTGGCACCACGCCTTCCAGCAACGCTTCCGCGGCCGGCACGCGGGTGGGCAACGGTTTCTGCGCCACAAACGCGATGCGCACATCGCGTGCGCGGCGGCGTTCGAGCCGCAAGGCGACGGCGACGTGCAAGGCCGGAATGTCATCATGCGCCCGCACGATTTTCTTGCGCGCCAGCCGTACGGTGCGCACGTTCGGCACCACGACCTCCGTCAGCAATCCGGTGGGGCCGACCGTTTTGGCCGGCAGTTGACGGAAGAAGTCGTCGGCCGTCAACGTTGTTTGGCGTGTGGCGCGGACGACAAAAGCTGCGCGCAGGACCGTCAGCAGCAGGGGCAGGTCGCTCCAGCGCAGCGGCTGCATGACATTGCCGCCGACGGTGATGGTGTTGCGCAACGGCTGAGTGGCGCAATCGCGGCACAAGGTGGCCAGCGGGCCGAGCGCGGTGGCACACGCCATGGCGCTGATGGTCGTCATCGCGCCGAGCGCGACGGCGCCGTCGCGGCGCTTGATATAGTCAAGCCCGAGGCCGGACAAGTCCACCAAGCCGGTGACTTTTTTCGGCAGGTGCGCGGTGAGAAACGTGCCGCCCGCCAGCGGCGCACGTCCGGGTTGCGCGCGCAAGAGCCGCAGCGCCTCGGCCACGCTCGTCGGTGTGAGAAATTCAGTGATGTGGGACATGCAACCTCATACTTCAGTGGTTATACCAGTCCAAAATTCCACAAAGAGGGCAAGAGGGCAAAAGAGACGCAGGACTCATATTGATGTAGCAGCTCTTGTTACTCTATGCATCTCTTTAACCTCTTTGTTAAATAATTTAGGCGCTGCGCAGTAACAATTGTGCCGCGGCGGCATTGGCCGCGGCGGCAATGGCATCCGCGTCGGCATGCACCAGTTGCTTGTCACGCACGACGACCACGCCGTTGACCATCGTCATCCAGGCACGCTGGTCAATGCCGCAGAAGAGGACGGCGGCAACCGGGTCGCTGTGCGCGCCGGCGTAGGCCAGGCCGCTGATGTCAAACACGGCCAGATCGGCAGCCATGCCCGGCGCGAGCGTGCCGATGTCATCGCGCCCAAGCACGGCCGCGCCGCCGCGCGTCGCCAGCCATAACGCATCCAGGGCGGGCATTGCGTCAACCCCGGCTTTGATGCGCTGCACCAGCATGGCCATGCGCACCTCGAGCAGCATATTAGAACCGTCATTGCTGGCGCTGCCGTCAACGGCAATGCCGACTGGTGCGCCGGCCTGCAACAGCGCGCGCACCGGCGCAATGCCCGAGCCCAGGCGCAGATTCGAGGTCGGACAATGAGCGATGCCCGTGTGTGTGTGGCCCAGTTGCGCAATCTCGGCGTCGTTGAAATAAATGCCGTGGGCGTACCAGACATCGTCGCCGAGCCAGCCGACCGAGTCCATGTATTCGAGTGGCCGCATGCCGCAGGTGTCCAGGCAATATTGCTCTTCATCGAGTGTCTCGCACAAATGGGTGTGCAACTGCACGCCTTTCTCGCGCGCCAGTTCGGCCGTTGCGCGCATGATTTCGGGCGTGACACTGAACGGCGAGCACGGCGCCAGTGCCAGGCGGCACATGGACAGCGGGGCCGGGTCGTGATACTGTTCGATGACGCGCAGCGAATCGCGCAGGATTTCCTCGGGCGTTTGCACGACGTCATCGGGCGGCAGGCCGCCGAGCGTGCGGCCGCGGGTCATGCTGCCGCGGGTGGGATGAAAGCGGATGCCGAGTTCGTGTGCCGCGCGGATTTCTTCGTCAATCAAATAAGTGCTTGCGCCGCGCGGAAACAGATAATGATGGTCGGCCGAGGTCGTGCAGCCGGTCAAGAGCAATTCGGCCAGGCCGCAACGCGCTGCGGCATAGACAGCCTCGGGCGTGATGCCGCGCCAGATCTCGTAATGATAGACCAGCCAGTCAAACAGCTTGGCATTTTGCGCCGCAGGCAGGTTGCGGGTCAGCACTTGATACAAATGATGATGGGTGTTGACCAAGCCGGGCAGGACGACTTTGCCGCGGCAGTCGATGCACTCGGCGCCATCGGCGTTCAGCCCCGCGCCGATCGCCGCAATCCGCGGCCCGGCAACCAGCACATCCACATCGCGCAGCACAGCACGCGCGTCATTCATGGTGGCGACCGCCGTGCAGTTGCGCAAGAGAATGTGCGATGGACTGGTCATGCCGTCAGAAGGGGTGGTGCGCGGCGCGCAATTGCTCAAGGTGCACGCGCTCGGTGGGTTCGAGCCGGTCGAGAAAGAGAATGCCGTCAAGGTGATCTATTTCATGCTGCAAGGCGGCGGCGTGCAGAGCCGTAGCTTCGACCGCGACCTCGTCGCCGGTAATATCCAGGGCATGCACCGTCACGCACGCCGCGCGCTTTACCTTGGCATACAAGCCCGGGCAGCTCAAGCAGCCCTCCTCGTTTTCGAGCTCGCCCGCGCGCGCGACGACTTCCGGATTGATCAAGGCCATCGGCTTGACGCCGCGCTTGCGCAGATCGAGGATAATCACGCGGGACAGGATGCCCACTTGATTGGCCGCCAGGCCGATGCCCTTGGCGGCGTACAGGGTCTCGAACATGTCCTCGACCAAGCGGCGGATTTTGTTGGTGACTTTCTCAACCGGCGCGGCCTTCTGGCGCAGGATCGGGTCCGTCTCATAATACAATCTCAGCTTCATGGGCAACGAATGGTGGCGGTGTGGGCGTGGCCGGGCAACTGCTCGGCGGTGCCGAATGCGACAATGGCGTCGGCCATGCGCGTAAAGGCGGCGGCATCGCACTCCATCACGCTGATGCGTTTGCGAAACACGTCGGTCGAGAGTCCGCTCGAAAAGCGCGCCGCGCAGCCGGTCGGCAGCACATGGCTGGGGCCGGCGACAAAATCGCCGAGCGGCACGGGCGCATGCGGCCCGAGAAACACCGCGCCGGCATTGCGCAAGCGGGCCAGCACGCGCGAATTGTCTTCGGTGACGATTTGCAGATGCTCGGGCGCGATCAAATTGGCCACATCGGCCGCCGCATCCAGCGATTGCACGTGAATGCAGACCATGCGTTCAGCCACCGCTTTTTTTAAGGTACTCGTTGCGCCGCGCTCGCTGAGCAGGGCGTACAGGTGCGCCTCGACCTGATCCATAATCATTTCCGGTACGGAGACAATGTAGGTCGCGCTGTCGAGATGCTCGGCCTGCGAGAGAATATCAGCGGCAACCCAGGCGGGGTTGGCAGTGTTGTCAATGATGATCATGCTTTCGCTCGGGCCGGCCAGCAAGTCCACGCCGACATGGCCAAAGACCTGGCGCTTGGCCTCGGTCACATATTTGTTGCCCGGCCCGGCGATGACATCCACGCGCGGAATGGTCGCGGTGCCGAACGCCAGCGCGGCAATGGCCTGCGCGCCGCCGACTCGATAAATCTCGGTGATGCCGCAGGCCTGGCAGGCGGCCAGAATGCCGGGATTGACGCGCCCGTCGCGGCCCGGCGGCGTGGCCACACAAATGCGCGTGACACCGGCAACCTGCGCGGGGATGACGGTCATCAGCACGGTCGAGATCAACGGCGCGGTGCCGCCTGGCACGTACACGCCGGCGCGCTCGACCGGGCGGAACATTTCACCGACGCGGCCGCCGTCGGGATTCAGCGCCGACCATTCCGGTCGTAATTGCTGTTCATGGAAAAAGCGGATGTTTGCACTGGCCTGTGCGATGGCGCGTTGCAGCGCGGGCTCGATCGTTGCCGTGGCATCCGTCGGCGCGACGCGCAGGTGGGCGGGGGTCAAGGCACACCCATCGAAGCGCTCGGTCAGCGCGCACAGCGCGGCATCGCCGTCGACACGCACCTGCGCAATGATTTCGGCCACCGTGGCGCGCACGTCCGGCGTCGTCATCTCGGCGCGGCGGCGCGCCAGCAGCGCGTCAAACTCGGCTATGAATGCTTGCAGGTGTCGCATCGTGCTACTCCATCATTGGTGAAATTGTAGCACGTGGCGCGCAATTTGTAAAGCCGCCGCGCGCGGCGGGTTCCGGCGATGCACGGATGTTTTGGTTCAGACCTTCTCGTCACTTGTCCTTCTTGCCGCGTCTGTCGGCCTGCTGCTGCTGGCCTTGGGTCAGTCCCGCCACTGGCGGGATGGGAGCGACCTCCGCGTCGCGATTCTGCTGCACACGCTGCATGCGCCGCACGGAGGCGGCTCCTAACGTTCTTTGCATGCAGAGACCCCCACGATCCCGCCGCTGACGGGATCGTGGGTGAATCAGATTGAGAGAAAAGAGCCCACCGCTGTTGTTTCCAATCTCTGCGTCCACCGAGGCAAGCTCGGTGGGGCGCCGTTCCTACACTTGCGGCGAGAGCCGGAGGCTGAAGCGCGTCGGCGCGGTCCGCAACCAATACTGCGACCAGGTCGTCGGCCCGCACGCACCGCTGCCAATGCCGTGCTGGCGGTGATCCAGATTGACGATGATCTCGTCGCGCGGCGCCAATTCGTGCATGTGGCGCGCGCGATCAAAGTCTTCGGGCGTGAAACGGTGCGCGCTGAAATTGAGCGTGGGCTGGCCGGCCACGCGCAGGCCCATGCCGCCGGCATTGGTGAACGTGACCCAGCGCACGTCGCTGCGATTGCCGTTTTCCTGCGGCATAATGTAGCGGGTCCACAGCTCGTCCAACGCTTTCTCATAGACGCCGATGCGTTGGGCCTGGCAGGTGTCCGGATATGATTCACCCGGGCCGCGCCCATACCATGCCACGTGCGCGAACGCGCGCGGCATGTGCAGTTGCACGCCGAGGCGCGGCAACGCCTCCGGCCATGCGCCGCGCGGCGCAACATCCACCTCCAGCAAAATCGTGCCGTTGCCGGCGATGGTGTAAGTGTAGGTGCAGAGCAGGGCGATGCTGTAGACCGGCGGCGCCACATGGGTGCGCACTGTGACGCGCAGGGTTTGGGCATCGAGCGCCGCGATATCGCAGGCGTCCACGCGATGCTGTAGTTTGTCCAGATGATACTTGCGCCATTCGGCGCCGAGCGGCGAACCAGAGCCGGTGTCGTTGTCGGTCAGCGCGCGCCAGATATTCAGACGTGGCCCGGCGTGCATGAGCTCGACGCCATGCGCGCGCCAGCTTGTGATGCGACCGCGCATGGTGTCGAACACAATGCTGAAATCCAAGCCGCGCACGGTCGCCGTCGTGCCGTCCTGCGTGTAGCGCAGTGATGCGGGTGCTGGCGGCGCCACCGGCGCAGTCCGCGCGGCGCACGGCAGGAGGAACTGCGCCCACGCGATTTCATGGCCCGCCGCGCACCAGCGCGTCGGTGTTGCCTGCAGAAATTGGAGGGTCAGCCAATACTCGGTGGCGGGCTGTGCGGCCGGCAATGAATAGGGGAGTCGCACGGTCTTGCCGCGGCGCGCGGCGATGGCCAGCGGCGGCAGCGTGCCAGATTGCAGCACGACGCCATTGGCGCTGATATGCCAGACGGGCTGCAGATGCGCCAGCGACGAAACATCATAGCGATTGGTGACGCGCAGCGTGCCGTGGGCAAGATCGAGCGGCTCGACCAGCACCGGCTCAAGCACTTTTTTGTATTCGATCAAGCCGGGTGACGGCGTGCGGTCGGGGAACAGCAGGCCGTCGAGCACAAAACTGCCATCGTTGGGCGTATCGCCAAAATCGCCGCCATACGCGTAATAGGCGCGCCCATCCGGCGTCGTTGCGCACAGCCCGTGATCGAGCCATTCCCAGACGCAGCCGCCCGCCAGGCGCGGCGATGCATAGATCGCGTCCCAATACTCTTTCAAACCGCCCGGCCCGTTGCCCATCGCGTGCGCATATTCACATAAGAAAAACGGTTTGGTCGCGTCCCGCTGCGCGCCATACTCGATGACCTTGTCCACATGCGTGTACATTTGGCTGACCACATCGCAGACCTGCGCAGCGCGATCCTGCTCGTAATGCAACAGCCGGGTGGTGTCCAGCGCGCGGATGGCGTCGGCCATCGCTGCGTGATTGGGACCATAGCCGCTCTCGTTGCCAAGCGACCACATGATCACGCAGGGATGATTTTTGTCGCGGGCGACCAGGCGCACGGCGCGGTCGACAAAGGCCGCTTGCCAGGCCGGATCCTTGCTGAGCTGATTAAGGTCGCCAGTCAACTCAAAGCCGTGCGTTTCAAGGTCCGCTTCATCTACGACATAGATGCCGTACTCGTCGCACAAATCATAAAAGCGCGGATCATCCGGATAATGCGAGGTGCGCACCGCATTGATGTTGTGGCGCTTCATCAAGAGGATGTCCTCGCGCATGGCGTCGAGCGGCACGGCCCGGCCCAGGCGCGGATGATGTTCGTGGCGATTGACGCCTTTCAACTTGACCGGCGCGCCATTGACACACAGGCACGCATTGCGCACGGTCACGCTGCGAAACCCAATTTTGAGCAGCACGGCTTCGCGCACCGCGCCGGTGGCGTCAAGCAGCTCGAGCAGCAAGGGATACAAGTGGGGTGCTTCCGCTGACCACAACTGCGGCGCATGCACCGTGGTGGCCAACGTTAGTTCAGCGCGGCCCCGGCCAGCCACGCGCACGCTGCCGCGCACGGCCCGTGGCAGCACGTTCCGGCCCGTGTCATCCAGCAGCTGTGCGCGCAGGCGACAGTCTTGCGCGCGGGCGCGGCTCGTTTCGAGCGTGACCTGCACTTGCAGCTCTGCATCACGCTGGCGTGCATCCAGCCGCGTCTGCACGGCAATGTCCGCGATCCGCGTCGGCGGCATGGCCAGCAGCCGCACATCCCGGAAAATACCGCTCAACCACCACATGTCCTGGTCTTCAAGATAACTGCCGTCGCACCATTGATAAACCCGCACGGCCAGAACGTTGTCGCCGTCTTGCACCGCGTTGGTGATATCAAATTCGGCCGGCATGCGACTGCCTTTGCTGAAGCCGATTTCCCGGCCGTTGAGCCAGACGTGGAAGGCGGAATCCACGCCCTCGAAACGTAAGTGCAGCTGTAATCCACGCCAGCCGGCCGGTACGCGGAACACGCGCCGATACGCGCCGGTTGGATTCTCGGTCGGCACGTGCGGCGGATCCACCGGAAACGGATAGATGACATTCGTATAATGCGGCCGACCATAGCCGTGGCATTGCCAGCAGGACGGCACGGGCAGGTCGTCCCAGGCGCTGTCGTCAAACGCCGGCTGATGAAACTTCGCGGGCGCGGCGGCCGGTGCGGCGGCATAGGCGAATTTCCAGACGCCGTTCAGCAGCAGGCACCATGGTGAGGTGGCCTGGTCGCCTGCTCGCGCGCGGGCGGCATCAGGATACGGCACGAAATCCGCGCGCGGTGCAAGCCGGTTGCGCTGCAGCACGGCCGGGTTCTCCCAATCAGGTATGGCGGGGGCAGTGATCATACTACTATATAGGTTTCAGGTTTCAGGTTTCAGGTTTCAGGGGGAAGATGCAGCGGAATATCCAATAACCAATCCCGCCTGTGGCAGGACTCTGAGCAGCAAGGAATGACCAATGATGATCCCGCCGACGGCTGGATTCCAAGCAGAGTTCTGCGCAGATACTTCGCACTTGGATATTGAGTGTTCGATATTGGATATTCATCAGGTTTCAGGCTGCAGCTTGCACGCGTTAGCGCGCCGTGCGCGCAGTCCAGCCGGCGTGGGCCAGCACCGCCATGCCCGTCAGCAAGATGAACAAACTGAGAAACTGGCCTTGCGTCAAATGCGACCAAGCCGGCCCGGCCAGTTCGAGCGAGCCTTCGCGATAATACTCGGTAAGGAACCTGACGACGGCATAGCCAATGCCAAAAATGCCGCTCATCAACCCATCCACACGCCGCTTGCGGCCGACCAGCCAGACGAGGGCAAACAGCAGCGCGCCTTCCGTCAACGCCTGGTAGAGTTGCACCGGATGGCGCGGCACAGCATCGAAGGCGGGGAACACCACAGCCCACGGCTTTGACGTGGGCGTGCCGCACATTTCACTGTTGATGAAATTGCCGATCCGCCCGAAAAACATGCCGGGCGTCACGGCCAGCGCCCCGTTGTCCAGCAAATGCAGGAAGGGGACGTGCAGCTTGCGGGCCAGCAACACCAAGGCAACCATGACACCAATGAACCCGCCGTGGCTGGACATGCCGCCCTGCCAAACTTGCAGGATTTCCCACGGCTTGTACAGATACTCGAGCGGATGGTACAACAGGCAATGCCCCAGCCGTCCGCCGACGAGCGCGCCGAGGAAGCTGTAGAACAGCATGTCCTGCACCGCCATGTCATTCGGCAAGTCCAGCAAGCCCATGCGCTGCCGCCGCCGCAGAATCCAGTAGCCGATGACAAAACCAATAATATACATGACGCCATACCAGCGAATCGCCAGCGGGCCAAGCTGGACAATGATCGGATCCATGGTCTGCACAAAGTAGTTGCTCATGCGGTCACAGGGCAATGCCGTATTTCTCAATCTTGCGGTAGAGGGTTTTCGCGCCGATCTTGAGGGCGCGCGCGGCCTTCGAGCGATTGCCGTTGCAGCGCAGCAAGGCCTGCTCGATCGCCATTTTCTCGAGCTCGTCCATGGTGGCGACCGGCAAGCGCGGCGCGGCCGGCGCGGCGGCGGTCACCGGCATGGCTGGTTCAGCCATCATAGGTCCCCTAGGTCGTATAAGTCCTATTGCTTCCGCCGCAACCGGCTGCAGCACCTCCGGCGGCAACTGGGCGCAGTCAATACTCTGGCCAGCTGGCGCCATGACGCAGGCGCGTTCGAGCGCGTTCTCGAGCTGGCGCACATTGCCGGGCCAGTCATAGCGCGTGAGCGCCGCCAGCGCGGCCGGCGTGATGCCGCCCAGCACTTTGCCCATCGCCGCCGCGCGCTGTCGCAGGAAAAAATCCGCCAGCAGCGGGATGTCGTCGCGCCGCGCGCGCAAGGGCGGCACCTGGATCGGAAAGACACTCACACGGTAAAACAAATCTTCGCGAAATACGCCGGCTTTGATGCGCTCACGCAAGTCCGCATTGGTCGCCACCAGCACGCGTACATCCACCGTGATCGTTGCGGTGCCGCCGACGCGCTCGAAGGTCTGCTCCTGCAAGACGCGCAGCAATTTGGCCTGCAAGGCCGGGCTCATCTCGGCAATCTCGTCCATCAACAACGTGCCGCCATCGGCCAGTTCAAAGCGTCCTTTGCGCTGCTTGATCGCGCCGGTGAACGAGCCTTTTTCATGGCCGAACAATTCGCTTTCCAACAAGCTCTCCGAGATGGACGCGCAGTTCACTTTGATGAACGGCTTGGCGGCCCGCCGGCTGTGTTGATGAATCGCATTGGCAATCAGCTCTTTGCCGGTGCCGCTTTCGCCGAGAATGCAGACGGTTGTGTCGGTCGACGCGACCTGGCGGATTTGTTGAAACACATTGTGCATGGCGGCGGTGCGGCCGATCATCTGGTCAAAGGCATAGTCGGCGGCGACGCGCGTGCGCAACTGCTCGTTTTCGGCCGTCAGGGCGCGCACCTGCAAGGCGCGCTCGACCAGCGCGTAGACATGCGGCAGGTGCACCGGCTTGGTCACAAAATCAAACGCACCGCGTTTCATCGCCTGCACGGCCGTGTCCACCGTGCCGTAGGCGGTGACCAGAATCACCGGACAGTGTGGCACGGCCCGCTCGAGCACCTGCATGCCGTCCACGCCCGGCAGCATCAGATCGGTGATGACCAAATCAACGTGCTCGGTGTCCATGATCGCCAGCCCGGCTGCGCCATCCGCGGCGGTGCGCACGCCATAGCCGCGCTCGCTCAATGCTTCCGCCAGCGTCTCGCGCCCGGTCGCGTCATCCTCAATCACTAAAATACAAATATTCATACGCCATGCCAGGGAAAATGAATCGTGAAGGTGCAGCCGTCGCCCGGCCGATTGTCCAAGCTGACCTCCCCGCCATGGCAGCGCGCCACGCGTTGCACAATCGCCAAACCAAGGCCGGCGCCGTGGGGTTTGGTCGAGAAAAATGCGGTGAAGGCTTGGCGCGCCACGTCCGGCGTCATCCCGCCGCCCGTGTCGGCCACCCGGATGCACACGTCCGCGTCCTGAAGCGTGACGTGGATGCGGATGGCGCCGTGATCGGGCACGGCCTGCAGCGCGTTCCACACCAGATTTGTCACGGCTTGCCGCAGCAGACCTGCATCCGCCGCGAGAGCCGCCAAGGCCGGGGCGCACTGGCACTGCAGCGTGATGCCACGCGCGCGGCATTGCGGCTCGAAATACAGCGCGCAGTCATCCAGCAATGCCACCAGATTCATGGGCGCCGGCACAAACGCGGGCGGTTTGGTGTACGATAGGAATTCGCTCAGCAGCTCGCCGGTGCGGGCGGCTTCGAGTTGAATCCGCGCGAGTTTTTTTCCGGCCTTCTCGCGTTGCGCATCCGGCAAGGATGCCACGGCTTCCTGCAGCAGGTCGGCGTTCATGCGCATGCCGTTGAGCGCATTCTTCACTTCGTGGACAATGCCCGCGCCCACCAACGCCAGCTCACGTTCAACCGCCGCACGCTGCTGCTGCAACGCCTGCTGGTGCACGCGCGCGTGGCGCCGCAGATGCCAGGCCGCGCCCAAGCCGCAGCCCAACGCGGTAACGCCCAAGGCCACGATCCCCGCCAGCATCTGCCGGCGCATGCCCGGCTGCGTCAGCGGCGGCGCGAGATAGCCCACCCGCATAATGCCTTGCACCACGCCGCCGATCCGCAAGGGCATGCAGATATCAATCACGTGGCGCGGGATGCCGCCCAGTAGCACGCGCAGCTCGCCCAGTTGCGGTGTCCAATTTGTGCCGGCTTGCGCAAACGCCGGCACGTCCATGTGCGTGCCCTCTTGCGCCGGATCATTCATGTGCACGACAATCACACCGCGCAAATCCATGATCAGGGCGTACACCGTGCTGCGGTCCACGGCCGCAAACAGCGGGCGCGTGTCGGCCGGCCGCCGCGCCGCGCGCAGCTCTTGAATATCGCGATAGCCGTTGACATGCAAGGTGTATTCCAGAAAAAACGTGGTGGTTTGGGCCCGCTCGACCAAGCGCGCCAACGCATTCATCTGTGCCGTCCTGCGCCACAAGTACTGTGTCACGCCGCAGTAGGCGATGCCCACCAGTGCCAGCCAGACGACGACGGCGGCCGGCGCCCACAGGCGTGCAATCCATGTGCGCGCCGCAGCTGGCGCGCCGCATGCCGCAGTATCGTGCTGTGGCTCATCCTTGATGATCATGGTCAAAATTATAGTGAAACTGCCCATCGCGCGCAATCCGCATGCGAAAGCACCGGTTCCGGCGCCGCGCTGCAGTCGTTGCGCGTGCGTGTGCATGCGTTTCGAGTGTGGTCGCGCGCGCGACCAGAACACAGGGTCGTTTCAGGGCCGGGAAGGAAAGGACAGACGAGGGCCACTGCACTCGCCGTGTTGGTATACTCATGTGCACGGTCGCACCATACCGGCGCGGCATCTTGCTACCAGCAGCATTCGCCGACCTGCCCCCTGATGAATATCCAATATGGAACACTCAATATCCAAGTGCGAAGTATCTGCGCAGAACTCTGCTTGGAATCCCGCCGTCGGCGGGATCATCATTGGTCATTCCTTGCTGCTCGGAGTCCCACCAAAGGCGGGATTGGTTATTGGATATTCCGCTGCATCTTCCCCTTGAGCCCGGGACCCCAGTTCTGCCGGAAGCGGCATTTTTTGGTCGGGGCGGCGGGGCGGTTGACAAACGTGCGCGGCATTGTGTAGAATTGGCAAGCAAAGAGCCGCGCCTGCGCGCGTAACGTTTTTTTGGCTGGACGAATTTATGAAGTGCAAGGAATGCGCAGAACAGTTTAAGGATCTGGATGCTGTCATCGCCGAGAACAAGGATCTTCCCGGCCCGATCATTCAAACGCTGCACCGCGCGCAGAAGATTTTTGGATTTCTGCCGAACGATGTGCTGACCTATGTCGCCGACAAACTCGGGCGGCCGGTCAGTGAAGTGTACGGCGTCGCGACCTTCTATCATTTGTTCCATCTCCAGCCGAAAGGCGAGTTTCAATTCAAAGTCTGCCTGGGCACGGCCTGCTACATTCGCGGCGGGCAGATGATTGTGGACCAATTAAAGAGTGAACTGGGCGTGGGCTTGGGCGAAGTCAGCGAGGACCGCATGTTCAGCGTCGAGGCGGTGCGCTGCATCGGCGCGTGCGGCCTGGCACCGGCGCTGATGGTCAACGAGAAAGTGTACGATCGTTTGATCTCGCCGGCCAAGGTGCGGGCGGTGATCAACGAGTATCGGCAATTGGCGGAAGAGGCGCAGCGCGAGTCCGCGTAACGCCGCGCTCCATGTACGAGCTGGCGCTGTTTGTTTTGGATTTGGCGCAGAATTCGCTGGCCGCCGGCGCGACCTGTGTCAAAATCTGGCTGGTTGAAGATGCGGGCGACAAGCGGCTGACGATTACGGTAGCCGACAACGGCTGCGGCATGACACCCGAGACGGTGCGGCGCGCACTGGATCCGTTCATGACGACCAAGGCGGCGCGGCGGAAGAAAATAGGCTTGGGCCTGCCATTTTTCCGGCAATTGGTGGAAGCGTGCCAAGGCAGTTTCCGGATTAAGTCGCGCGTGCAGTGCGGCACGGTGGTGACCGGCAGCTATCCGCTGGACAATCTTGACCAGCCGCCGGTGGGGGCTTTGGCCGAGACACTGCTGGTGCTGGTCTGCGCGAATCCGGCGGTGCAGTTTCACTTTGCGCGGCGGCGCGGCGCGCGGTGCCAGGTGTTTGACACCCGGCCGGTGCACGCGGCGTTGGGCGCCGATGCCGGCGCTCTCTGGCAGACGGCCGAGATGACGGCTTGGTTCCGCAAGGAGCTCGAACAGTTACAGTAGGACATGCAGCTAACCGATAACGATTACCAACACGTTCATGACACTCGACGAACTACGCAAGATCCGCGAAAAAGCGGCGGCGACGCTGAACCAGCGCACGCAGCAGACCAATGCGCCGGCATGGAAAATCGTGGTCAGCATGGGCACCAGCGGTATTTTGTATGGCGCCCGCGAGATACTCAAAAAGTTGATTGAGGAAGTGCAGGCCTTGGGACTGAATGTGCTGGTGACCCAATCCGGCAGTTTCGGCTTGGACGACATCGAGCCGATGTGCGCCATCTATCACGGCGCCGACAAAGTGATTTACGGCAATCTCAAACCGGATATGATTCGCGCGTTGCTCGAGACCCATATTGCCAAGGGCCAGATTTTGCAGTCGCATCGCGTGCAGGTGCCGGGCGACATCGGCAACACACCGGGCGCATGAGTGTTGTGTACCAGCAGGTAGGGATTATTTTTCACGTTTATTCTTGAGCGAGTAAAGACGTTATGGCAACAGCCCGATTACGAGTTCTGATTTGTGCCGGCGCGGCCTGCGAAAAGAAAGGCGCGCTGGCGGTCGAATCCGCGTTGCGTTCGCGCCTGGTCGAGTTCGGCCTGGATGACGAAGTGCGGATTGTCACGACGGAATGCGTCGGCTACTGCAAGAACGCGCCGGTGATGATTATTTATCCGGACGAGGTGTTGTACGCGAAAGTGCAGGTGCGCGACGTGCCGGAGATTGTCGAGGAGCATTTCCTGAAAGGCCGGCCGCTGCGCCGCCTGATGGACGAGTCGCTCGACGGCCAGGATGTCATCAGTACCATGCGCAAGACCAATTTCTTCAAAGGGCAGGAATTGCGGATTGTGATGGAGAACGCCGGCATCATCAACCCCGCGGAGATTGACGAATACATTGCGCGCGACGGCTACACCGCCTTGGCGAAGGTGCTGACCGAAATGAAGCCGCAGGATGTGATTCAAGAGGTGAAGCACAGCGGCTTGCGCGGGCGCGGCGGCGGCGGATTTCCGACCGGCGTAAAATGGGATTTTGTGGCCAGCGCCGAGGGCGCGCGCAAATTCGTGGTGTGCAACGCCGACGAAGGCGATCCGGGCGCGTTCATGGACCGCAATGTATTGGAAGGCGATCCGCATCGCGTGCTGGAAGCGATGGCGATTGCCGGCTATGCCGTCGGCGCCACGCATGGCATTATTTATTGCCGCGCGGAATATCCGATTGCGATTGCGATGATCGAGCGCGGTGTGGCGCAGGCGCGCGCCTATGGCTTGCTGGGCGCGAACATTTTCGGGAGCACGTTTTCATTTGACATTGAGCTGCGGATTGGCGCCGGCGCGTTTGTGTGCGGTGAAGAGACGGCCCTGCTGCACTCGATTGAAGGCATGCGCGGCCAGCCCTCGCCCAAGCCGCCGTTCCCGGCGGTCAAAGGCCTGTGGGGCATGCCGACCCTGATCAACAATGTCGAAACCTTTGCCAATATTTGCCCGATCATCCGGCATGGCGCAGCGTGGTTCGCGGCGATCGGCACCGAGCGCAGCAAGGGCACCAAAGTGTTTGCCTTGGCTGGGCGCGTGCGCAACACCGGCATCGTGGAAGTGCCGATGGGCACGACCTTGCGCGAGATTGTGTTCGACATTGGCGGCGGCATTCCGGACGGCAAGCAGTTCAAAGCCGCGCAGACCGGCGGCCCGTCCGGCGGTTGCATCCCGCGCGAGTATCTCGATATCGCGATGGAATACGACACGCTCAAGGAGATCGGCTCGATCATGGGCTCAGGTGGCCTGGTGATCATGGACGAAGACACCTGCATGGTGGATATCGCGAAGTTCTTCATGGATTTCTGCGTCAGTGAGTCGTGCGGCAAATGCCCGCCCTGCCGGGTCGGCACCAAGCAGTTGTATGATGTCATCGAGCGGATCGTCAAGGGCGACGGCCAGCTTGAGGATTTGGAGCGCCTGCAAGAACTGGGCGACATGATGAAGCGCATGAGCTTGTGCGGCCTGGGCCAGTCGGCGCCGAATCCGGTGCTGTCGACCCTGCGGTTTTTCCGCAAGGAATATGAAGAGCACATTGTTGACAAGCGCTGCAAAGCGGGCGTCTGCCAGGCACTGTTCACCGCGCCGTGCGAAAACGCCTGCCCGTGCAATGTGGACGCGGCCGGTTATGTGCAGTTGGTGGCCGAAGGCCGGTTTGTTGACGCGCTCATGCTGCATCGCGAGCGCAACCCGTTGCCGGCCATCTGCGGGCGCGTCTGCCACCATCCGTGCATGGAGAAATGCCGGCGCGGCCAGACCGATCGGACGATCAACATTCGCGCGATCAAGCGCTACATCTCGATCTATGAGAAGGAACTGCCGATTGAACGGATCAAGCATACCAAGGACAAAGTGGCGATTATCGGCACCGGCCCGGCCGGCTTGACGATTGCCTATTTCCTGGCGAAGAAAGGCTACGAAGTAGTGATCTTTGAATCCATGCCGTATCCCGGCGGGACGCTCCGTTTCGGCATACCGGGCTACCGTCTGCCGCGCGAAGTGATCGACCAGGAAGTGAAAATGATCACCGACATGGGCGTGCGGATCGTGTACGGCGTCAAGGTCGGCAAGAACATCACCTTGGAGCACCTGCGCGAGCTGGGCTACAAGGTGGCCTGCCTGGCCATTGGCGCGCACATCAGTTACAAGCTGGGCGTGCCGGGCGAGCATCTGGCGGGCGTGGTCGGCGGGATGGACTTCCTGCGCGAAGTGAACATCGGCTTCCCGGTGATGGTCAAAGGCAAGCGGGTGGTGGTGGTCGGTGGCGGCAACACGGCCATGGATGCGGCGCGCACGGCGTTGCGGATGGGCGCCAAGGAGGTACAGGTCCTGTATCGCCGTTTGAAAGAAGACATGCCGGCCCTCAAAGAAGAAATCGAAGAGGCGATCAACGAGGGCATCAAATTCACCTTCTTGGTGACGCCGCTCGAAGCGCGGGGCGTGGACGGCCATGTGACGGCGCTGCAATGCGCGCGCATGCGGCTGGGGGCCTATGACGACACCGGCCGACGCAAGACGGCGATCATTGCCGGATCGGAGTTCGAGGTGCCGGTGGACATGATCATTCCGGCGCTGGGCCAGGAGCCGGAGACGCACTTTGCCGAAGTCGAGAAAAACATCCTGGTGGATCCGAAATACCGCACCTTCCTGGTGGACGAACGCACGCGCATGACGAATGTGCCCGGCATTTTCGCCGCCGGCGATGACAGCACCGGCCCGGCCATGGCGGCCGATGCGATTGGCGACGGCCAGCGCGTGGCCGCGTCCGTTGATCGCTATCTGGGCGGCGACGGCATCCTCTGGAAGCGGCGCGAGAGCTTGGTGCCGATGACCACCTACGCGGAGCACGATTACATCGAAATCCGCAAGGACTTCGAACAGTATGTGCTGCCGGTCGAAGAGCGGGCCGGTACGTTTAACGAAGTCGAGCGCGGCTACAGCCGCGACCAGGTCATGGAAGAAGCGCGCCATTGCCTGCATTGCGACAAATGCTCGCTCACAGTGGCAGCCGGCGCTGCACGCACAATGGCGTGAAGCTAATCCGAAATACAACGGCACAATGGTTATGGATTTATTTACCGCACACCCCTACCTGGCATGAAGGCAATTCTTTTGACGATTGACGGCCAACGCGTCTCAGCCTACGAAGGCGACACGATTCTTGATGCCGCCAAACGGGCCGAGCTCTACATTCCGACGCTGTGCCATCATCCGCTGCTCAGCAATCCGGGTGCGTGCCGGATGTGCGTTGTCGAGATCGAAGGCACCGGCCGGCAGAACTTCAACTCGGCCTGCACCACGCCGGTGCAGGACGACATGGTCGTGCACACCAGCACGCCTGACATTCAGCGCATGCGCCGGATGAATCTCGAACTGATTTTCAGCGAGCGCAATCATCAATGCCCCTACTGCGAAAAAAGCGGCAATTGTGAACTGCAGGCGCTGGCCTATCGCCTTGGCATGGATTCCGTGCGCTATCCGTTCCTCTGGCCGCACAAACAAGTGGATGCCAGTCATCCCGAGATCCTGCATGATCCCAATCGCTGCATTCTGTGCGGCCGCTGCGTGCGCGCCAGCAACGAAGTGGACAAGACCGGTTTGTTCGCCGTGCGTGGCCGCGGCATTGATTCCGACATCACCGTCAACATCGAGGGCAAACTCGGCGAGACCGCCATCACCGACGCCGATGCCGCCGTGCAAGTCTGTCCGACCGGCTCACTGTGCAAGCGCGAACTGGCCTACAGCGTGCGTTATGGCGACCGCATGTATGACAAGACCCCGATCATGTATGCGCCGACGCCACACACCGCGCCGGCGAAACCAGCCGCCGTAGTGCCCACGCCACCTGCGGTCAGCGCGCCGGCAAAACCAGCCGTTGCACCACCCGCACCGGCCCCCGCTGAAAAAAAGCCGCGCACCAAACGTGCCAAATAACATCCGGTTTCATCTTTCTCTTACGCCCGTATACTCATGACGACCACACCTGCAAAACCAAAACTCGCCAGTTGTTGGCTGGGCGGCTGCGCCGGCTGCCACATGTCGCTCCTCGATATTGACGAGCGCATCCTCGAACTCGCCAAGCTGGTCGAGTTCACCGCCACCCCCATCACCGACATCAAGGTGCCGCCCGAAGTGGAGATCGCCTTGATCGAGGGCGCGGTCTGCAATGAGGAGAACGTGCACACCCTCAAACTATTCCGTGCGCGCGCCAAGTTTCTGATTGCCCTCGGCGATTGCGCCGTGTTCGGCAATCTGCCGGCGATGCGCAACATGTTCACGGTCCAGGAATGCCTGGATGAGGCCTTTCTGCATACGGTCTCGACCGTCAACGGCAAAATACCGAACGGGCCGGACCTGCCCAAGCTATTGCCGAAAGTGCTGCCGGTGCCGCAGGTCGTCAAAGTTGATTACTGTATTCCCGGCTGCCCGCCGGATGCGGAAATTATCTGGTTTGTGCTGACCAATCTGTTGCAGGGCAAAGTGCCCGCGCCGACGGATATTCCTTACGAACACTTCAAGTTTGACTGAACCCGCCTGATCTGCCACTAGCCAACCAATGCTGCGCCCCTGCGGGTGCAGCATTGGTGTTTGTGTGCCGTGGCCGGTCTGGCTACCTTACTTGAACAAGTAGCGCACGACGGTATTGACGTCCGTGTTGGTGTTGACATTGACGACAAAGAAGCCCTTCTTGTCGTCCAGCCGGCTGGGGCCAAACGGCATCATCATGGGCATGCCCAGCAAGTAACCGCCGAAGGCAACAACCGGCTTGGCGACGCCTTTCTTGTCAACCTGGGCCATCATGGGGAAGCCCGGCGTGCCCGTGTACAATAGCTGGCTGGCGCTGCAGCCATTAACAATCGTCGCGAAGGGTGAGCCGGTAACCACGCCCGCGGTGTACTGCACCGCGCCTTTCTGATTCAGCCACACCACACCGGCGAAATTGCTGGCGTCGCGGTCAGCGATGACACAGCCGCCCTTGCCGTCGGCGACGATCTGCTGCACCGCGGCGCGGGCCACATAGCGCCACTGCTCCGTCAGCGCTCCGGCCGTCAGACAGCCACAACCAATCAGGAGTATTGCACAATAGACTGTAACGCGGGTGGTCATGGAGATGCTCGTGTTCGTGTGTTATCACTTATAGTCGAAGCGGATCAGCGTCACTCTGCTGCCCGGAATCTTCACTAGCAAACCGAAGAAGCCTTTGCGATCAGTGGTGAAACTGGCTGGAATCTCCTCTGCGAGAAACGGCACCGTGAGCGTGTTGTTGCCGGCAGTGATCGGCGTGGCGGTGCCATCGCGCGCCACCTGCACAAAGCGCCAGCTGTCTTGATACGTCGCGTATATCAGTTGCTTCTTGGTGCAACGTACAATCGTGGCGGGAAGGTTGGTGGTGAAATCGGCGCGATAGACGAGCGTGCCTTTTTTGTCAAGCCAGATAATTGATCCGAACAGGTTTGTCTCCCGCCGCACGTAGCTGCAGCCGCCGCTGCCGTCGGCCATGACGCTCACAATTGTCGGCGCATCATCATAGCTCCAGCGTTGCGTGGCGGCGTTGACATGCATGACACTGAAAAGTGCTCCCAGCAGCATGCCTGTTGTGAAGAGGATTCTGCTCATTGCGTTCTCCGTGTGCATCATTTGTTGGAATAGCGTACCAAGGTGGCAGCCAATGTGTTGGTATCCGTGCGAATGGCAAAGAAGCCCTTGCTGTCTGCCATCAGGTGCCAATAGATGGGATACGGCAAGGGTGGCCGGTTCAGCGTATGCGCTGCGGCAGGCAGGGTGGTGGCGGTTCCGTTTGCCGCCACATGCACAACCATGTTTGTCGCGCGCACATCAGCGTACACCAGATTCTTCGGGGTGCAGACCAGGATGCCGCCGCGCAGCACATTGCTGATGCCGTCCTGGTAGAGCAACTCGCCTTTCTTGTTCAACCAGACGACATCGCAGGAATCGTCAAAGCCGCCGATGATGCGCGTCATGGCGCAGCCGCCGACGCCATCCGCCACAATCTGGAAAATGCCGGTCAGGCCGCTGTACGTCCATTGTTCCGTCGCGGCCTGTGCACCGACACAGGCCAGCAGGGCGCACAAGGCCATGGCCTGAACGCTGGTGCGAAAACAGTTCATACATTTCTCCAAGCGCGGGTTCATAAGCGCGAACATCGCAAACGCTCTTATTAGTATAGCACAGCACATCCGCGAAAGCAAATGTGGGCACTGGCCCGCGCACATCGTCATATTGTGGCCCGGGGCTGCATTTTGCTATAATAGGGGGTTGACTACTGCTAACCTTATGCTGGGAGAATCTATGCAACGCTTCGTGTGCTTGGTTGTTTTTGTGTGCGTCTGCGTCGCGGCCACCTGCACCGCCGCCTCGCGTTCGACCGTTGAATATAAAATCCGGCAATACGCGTACGCGCAACTTGAGACGCAGATGATGGGTGCCATGAAAGCTATTGGGGTCGATGTTGCGGACCTGCGCGTGCAATTGCGCAGCAACGGCAACACGCTGTCACTCAGCGGCACGGTGCCGTCGCAAAACGATCTGGATGGCATTGAGGCCGTCGTCAAGCAGTATGGCCCGTTCAAGAACCTGCGCAACTACGTCAAAGTCAAACCGCTGGAAGCACAAGACGGCATCGTCGTTGAAGTGGACATGTTCCGCCGCAAACTCAGCGCGACGGACGGTTCGACCAACGAGTGTGCTGTGTGTGCCTTAGGCACAAGCTGTGATGACCTGTTCAAGGAACGCGAAGCCCTCATGGTTAAACTCAAGCCATTCTACGTGCGCAAACTCAATGACGACTACGTGGTGTTCAAGCCGGCGGCCGCGGGTCTGCTCAAGCGCTACCGCGAGCTGTCGGAACTGCTCGACGCTTCCTCCTGCTACGCGCACCACGACGAGAAGTAGCGCGGTGACGATCCGGCGCGGCCGCGCCGGAGTACGCCGACCAGACCCCGTCGGATGCCGGTGCCCCCAAAATCGAAGCGCACACGCGGCCGCTTGACGCGCGCGCGGTAATATGGTATACTGTAACCAGAATAACACATAACCAAGGCACCGCAATGAAAACAATCCTCTGTAGTCTCGCGCTCCTGTGGGTAGTGGCCGCCGTTGCGGCCGTACAAGCACCGGTCCGTTTCAACAATACCATCTGCCCGGTGATGGGGAATGCCATCAAAACAACCAAGAAAGGCAACGCCAATTTCGTCGTGTACAACGGCGTGCGCTACGAAGTGTGTTGCGCGAGCTGCGTCGCGCCGTTTAACAAGGAACCGCAAAAATATCTCGCGCAGTTGCCCAACAAGGGCGTGCTGGTTGACCTCGGCAACAGCGTCTGCCCGATCCGTGGCGGCGCGGTGGACAAGACCTCCGTGGTCGTCTACAACGGCACCAAAGTGCATTTGTGTTGTCCGGCCTGCGCGAAAGAGTTTCTTGCCGCCCCCGAGAAGTATCTTGCAAAAGCGCAGCAGGAACTAAAGACCGCACCGTCTGCGGCAGCGGCGACGATCGCACCGAACGCCCCGCCGGATGCAAAAGTGCATTGCCCGGTGGGGCCGAGTGGCGGCATTAAGAACGCGCCCGCGGAACCGCAACAAGAATGCACGCCGTGAGGCTGTTGCAGGATATTCTTCATGGAAACGCGCTCGGTCTTGGGCAACTTCGGTCGGGCTTGTGTTGACGCAGCATCCCGGCACAAAAAGGCCACCGTGACGGCAGTCGGAATTGAAGGCCGCCGCCGTCCGGCGTGGCCTTTTTTTGCTGAAGATGGTGCCAGCCATTGAATTAAAGAGTATACTAGCACAGAACGTTTTGCGAACATCAACCGGAAACGGGGTTCGACCATGAGAATGCATGCGGCGCTGGCAGGTGCAATGTTGTTCAGTTTAGTGCCGTTGCTGACTAGCTGTAATAAGTCCGCCCCGCCTGCTTCAGCAACACACGCAGACCACGCGACGACCTGGACGTGCGCAATGCATCCGCAGATTCGGCAGCCCAAGCCGGGGCAGTGTCCGATCTGCGGCATGGACTTGATTCCGGTCAGCAGCGGCGGCACGGAGCAAGGCGCATCACGCCAGGTGACGCTGTCCTCCAACGCGCTGCAACTCGCGGAAGTGCGGACCGCGCCGGTTGAGCGCAAGCTGGTGCCGGTCAGTATTCCGCTGGTGGGTAAGATTGCTGCAGATGAATCACGCCTGGCGCACATCACGGCGCGGGTCGGCGGCAGAATTGACCGGCTCTATGTTGACTACACCGGCGTCCACATCAACAAAGGTGATCATCTGGCGCAGTTGTACAGTCAGGAATTATATGTGATGCAGGCGGAGTATCTCATCGCGCGGCAATCAGACGCGAGCACCAACGCCCCTGGGCGCGAGCGCCTGCTGCTCTCCGGCCTCACCGAACAACAGGTGCAGACGCTCGAACGCACCGGCCAACCGCAATTGTATGCGGATGTGTACTCGCCGTTGCGCGGCACGGTGATCGAAAAACAAGGCGTGGAAGGCATGTACATCGAAACCGGGTTTTCGATCTACACCATCGCCGATCTGGCCAATGTCTGGCTGATCCTGGATGCCTACGAATCAGACTTGCCCTGGCTGCGCTATGGCCAGCCGGTGACGTTTACGGTGGATGCGCAGCCGGGACTGACCTTCACCGGCATGGTCACGTTTATTTCGCCGGTGTTGAACACCATGACGCGCACCGTCGCTGTGCGGGTCAATGTACCGAATCCCGACGGCAACCTCAAACCCGGCTTCTTGGCGAATGCCATTGTGCGCTCGCGCATTGCCGCGGGCGAGCATGCGATGGACCCGGTGCTCAAGGGCGCCTGGGTCTGTTCGATGCATCCCGAGGTGATCAAGCGCGCGCCTGGGAAGTGTGACGTGTGTGGCATGGCCTTGGTACCGGTCGAATCACTCGGCTATGCCGCAGTAGACGAGGCCGCTGCACAACCCTCCTTGGTCATTCCCGCCTCAGCGCCGATCTTGACCGGGGTACGGTCAGTGGTCTATGTGGCCGTGCCGAACGCGCCCGGCACGTTTGAAGGCCGAACCATTACGCTGGGCCCGCGCGCGGGAGAATATTACCTTGTCCACGCCGGCCTGGACGAAGGCGAACGGGTCGTGGTCAACGGCACCTTCAAAATCGACAGCACCGCCCAAATTCTCGCGAAACCAAGCGCGATGAATCCCGCACGCGCGCCGTCAGTCGCGCCACAGCCGCTTCAACAAGCACTTCGGGTTTCGCCGGCGCTGCAGACGCACATGCGCACCTTTATCGAAGCCTACTTGGCCGTCCAACGCGCGCTGGCACAGGACGATCTCACTAATGCGCACAACCACGCGCAACACTTTTTACAGCGTGTTGTGGCGGTGAACGTGACCGGCGAAGCGCCGGCGGTGCAAACGACAATTACTGCTGATTGCACACGACTGAAGCTGTCGCTTGCGGCGTTGGCCAAGGCCGCGACGCTCATGGCCGCGCGTCAACAATTTGATGAAGTGTCGCGCGCGTTGATTGGCATGCTAACAACCTACGCGGTGCGGCCGCCTGTCACGCTGTACCGCGTGCATTGCCCGATGGCGTTTGACGGCCGCGGCGCCGATTGGCTGCAAGCCGAGGAGCAAGTCATGAATCCCTATTTTGGCGCGGCCATGCTGCACTGCGGCGACATAGAGGACACGCTTAATCCGTAACGCTGTTGGTGGTCAACCCCACATGCAGATTGAACCGCACCACCCCTTGCAGGGCACACCGCGCGTGACGCTGATTGACCGCGTGATTCGTTTCTGCCTGGAAAACAAGCTGGTGGTGTTCCTGGTTATGGTGCTGTTTATCGGCTGGGGCGTGGTGGTGGCGCCGTTTGATTGGGACATTACCTGGCTGCATCGCGACCCGGTGCCGGTTGACGCGATTCCCGACATCGGCGAGAACCAGCAGATCGTGTTCACGGAATGGGCCGGGCGCTCGCCGCGTGACATTGAGAATCAAATCACGTATCCGCTGTCGGCCGCGCTGATGGGCCTGCCGCAGGTGAAGACGATTCGCTCCCTTTCGATGTTTGGGTTTTCCAGCATTTACATTATTTTCAATGAGCGCGCCGATTTCTATGACAGCCGCTCCCGCATTCTTGAAAAACTGAACAGCTTGCCGGCATCGCTGCTGCCCGACGGCGTGAAGCCCGCGCTCGGCCCGGATGCCACGGCCCTCGGCCAGATCTTCTGGTACACGCTCGAAGGCCGTACGACGAACGGCGCGCCGGCCGGCGGCTGGGATCCGGACGAGTTGCGCACACTGCAGGATTGGTACGTGCGCCCGTCGCTGCTGGCGGCGGAAGGGGTCAGCGAGGTCGCGGCGATCGGCGGCTTTGTCAAGGAATACGATGTGGACGTCAATCCGAATGCGATGCGCGCGGCCAACATCGCGCTCGAGGACGTGACGCGCGCAGTCCAGAATGCCAACAGCGATGTGGGCGCGGGCGTCGTGGTGATCAACAATGTTGAATATCTGATTCGCGGACTCGGCTTCGTGAAAACATTGCACGACGTGGAAGAGGCGGTGGTCACGGTCAATAACAATGTTCCGCTGTATGTCAAGAATGTGGCGACGGTGGCGCTGGGCCCCGCGCTGCGGACCGGCGTGCTGGACAAAGAAGGCGCGGAAGCGGTCGGTGGTGTCGTGGTGGCGCGGCACGGCGCCAATCCGCTGGCGGTCATCAAGAATGTCAAGAAGAAAATCGAGGAAACGGCCGCGGCGCTGCCGGTGCGCACACTGCCGGATGGCAGCATCAGCCGGGTGACCATCGTGCCGTTCTATGACCGTTCGGGTTTGATCTATGAAACGCTCGGCACGCTCAACACCGCCTTGTTTGAACAAATATTGGTGACCACGATCGTCGTGCTCATCATGGTCATGCATGTCGGCAGTTCGCTGCTGATTTCGAGCGTGATGCCGCTGGCAGTGTTGGCGGCATTTATCGCCATGAAAGTGTTCGGGGTGGATGCCAACATCGTGTCGCTCTCGGGCATTGCGATTGCCATTGGGACGCTGGTGGACATGGGCATTATCATGTGCGAGAATATTCTGCGGCATTTGGACATCGCCGATCCGGCGGAAAACCGGCTGGAAGTGGTGTATCGTGCCGCCAGCGAAGTCGGCAGCGCCGTGCTGACCGCGATTGCAACCACCATCGTCGGCTTCCTGCCGGTCTTCGCGATGGAAGGCCCCGAGGGCAAATTGTTCAGGCCGCTGGCGTTCACCAAGACCTTTGCCTTGCTGGGCTCGGTGATTGTGGCCATCACCATCATTCCAGCCGCCGCGCACCTGCTGCTGGCCGGCACGAAGCGTGCGCCGACGACCAGCCGACGGGTGCTGGCAGTGTTATTGTGTCTGGCCGGCGTGCTGGGTCTGTTCACGACGCTGTGGTGGCTGGGCATTGCGGCCGCGCTGTGGGGCGCATGGCTGGCGCTGCGGCCCTCGTTGTCGGACCACGCTGCAGAACGTGCGGCCCGCTATGTCTCATGGCTGCTGGCCGCGATCGTGGGCGTGATATTGTGCGCGCGTTGGCTGCCGCTGGGGCCGGACAAAGGGCTGACGCGCAATGTGGTCTTCGGCGGCGTGCTGATCGCCGGGCTGACGTCGCTGTATATGCTGCGCCAAGTGGCGTACGAAAAAGTCTTGCGCTGGTGTTTGGGCCATAAGAAGACACTCTTGCTGATGCCCGTGTTGGTGCTGGTATGCGGCATGCTGAGTTGGCTCGGCTTTGACGGCGTGTTTGGCTGGCTGCCGCACGGCCTGCGCATGTGGCCGCCGTTGGTGCGTGTCGCGCATGCGTTTCCGGGGCTGGGGAGGGAGTTCATGCCGCCGCTCGACGAGGGCTCGTTCTTGTTCATGCCCACCACGATGGCGCACGCGTCGATTAGCGAAGCCCACGACATTTTGCGGAAGCAAGACATGGCGATTCGGGCCTTGCCGGAGATTGACACCGTGGTCGGCAAACTTGGCCGTGCCGATTCCGCGCTCGATCCCGCGCCCATCTCGATGATTGAAACCGTGATCAATTACAATGCGGAGTATCTTAGTGACCGCAATGGCGCGCGCTTGACCTTCGCGTTTGATCCGGCCACCAACGATCTGGTGCGCACTGCGGATGGCACGCCGGTGGCTGCGCCGGATGGATTGCCATACACGGTGCCGGGCCGTTTTGCGCGCGATGTCAACCAGCAGCTAATCCCGCAGCGCTACGGCAAGCCGTTTCGGCGCTGGCGTCCGGCGCTGGAGCCGGCGCTGAATCCCGGGCGCGCGGCCTGGGCCGGCATTACCAAGCCCGACGACATTTGGGACGAAATCACCCGCGTCGCGGCCGTGCCGGGCACAACCTCGGCACCCAAGTTGCAGCCCATTGCCGCCCGCATTGTGATGCTGCAAACCGGCATTCGCGCGCCGATGGGGGTCAAAATCAAAGGCCGCGACCTGGAGACCATCCAGCAAGCCGGCATGGCGATTGAGCAAGCCCTGCGCGAGGTGCCGATGATCGAGCCCGCCACGGTCATCGCCGATCGCATCATTGGCAAACCCTATTTGGAGATCGCAATTGATCGGGCGGCCATTGCACGCTATGGCGTCACGGTGCGCGCTCTGCAAGACGTCATCGAAACGGCGATTGGCGGCATGCACGTGACCACCACCGTCGAGGGCCGCGAGCGCTATGTGGTGCGGGTGCGCTATCAACGCGAATTGCGCGACAGTATTGAAGCCCTGCACCGCATCATCGTGCCGACACCCACGGGCGCGCAAGTGCCGCTGGCGCAGCTGGCAACCATCAAGTATACCCGCGGCCCAGAGATGATTAAGAGCGAAGACTCGTTTCTGGTTGGCTATGTCCTGTTTGACAAGAAGCCGAACGTGGCCGAAGTGGACGCGGTGCAGCAGGCGCGCGATGTCCTCACCCAGAAAAGCGCCGCGGGCTCACTGCAACTGCCGGTCGGGATTTCGTACACCTTTATCGGCGCGTACGAAAACCACGCCCGCGCCCAGAAAAAATTATTATTGGTGGTTCCGGTGGCCCTACTGGTGATCTTTCTGATCTTGTATCTTCAGTTCAAAGATGCGGCGGTCACATCGCTCGTGTTTTTGACCATCCCGTTTGTCGCCTCGGGCGGTTTTATTCTGCTGTGGTTGTACGGCCAGCCGTGGTTTCTGGACTTTTCGGCCTTCGGCGTGAATGTGCGCGAATTGTTTCAAGTGCATCCCATCAATATGAGCATCGCCATCTGGGTTGGCTTCATCGCCCTGTTCGGCATTGCGTCGGATGACGGCGTGGTGATGGCGACCTATCTGGACGAACTGTTTGTGGGCAAACCACGGATGAGCATTGACGAAATCCGCGAAACCACGATTGTGGGCGGCAAACGACGCGTGCGCGCCTGCATGATGACCACCGCGACCACCGTGCTCGCGCTGCTGCCGGTCCTGACATCAACCGGGCGCGGCGCGGACATCATGATTCCAATGTCCATCCCAACCTTCGGCGGTATGCTGGTGGAAATGCTGACCACCTTGATTGTGCCCGTGCTGTATTGCGCGATCCAAGAACGGCGGATGAAAGCGGCGGCATAAGGCCAACGAAAGCAGCCACCGTCAGTGTGCTGTAGTTGACGCTCTCGCGTTACCAGATTCAGGGTAGGGCAGGCAGGCCCTGCCCGCCGATGCAGCCGTAGTAGCGCCGGCGTCTCGCCGGCAGAAATACCGTATGTTTATCCGCTGATTACGCCGATGCAGCAACATATTGTCACACAGTCCCGAAGCCACGAAGAAAACCGGGCATGTACCTCAAATTATGTCGCTGCAAAAGAAATTACCGCAGATGCCGCGGATGTTGCCGATTATTCAGACAAACCACACCAACGCATTAGCAAAAACATCATTGGTTAATTTCGCCACAATAGAACGCAAAGCGCGCAAAGAGTACCAAAGAGTACCAGCAAGTACGCCACGCGCTCCGCGCGGGGCTTGTTTCTTCTATCTTCCAACAGCAGCGCCGCTACATTGCCCGCATCTGTGGCATCGGCGCATAGATGTTGCCACAAGCGCCATCACTCAAAGAGATCGGCATGTGTGCCCGTGCGCTCGAAGATGATTTCACCCGGTGCTACTTTGTAGATAAGGAGCCAGTCCGGTTCGATGTGGCATTCTCTTCGACTGGCAAACGCGCCGGACAATGTATGGTCACGGTGAGGGGCGAGCAAAGGTAGCTCCTGCACCAGTGCAAGCATCACGTGTTTGATTTTCTCAGCATCCTTGCCGCGCCGGCGCATGAGCGCCAGGTCCTTTTCGAATCGGCGGGTATAGGACGGGCACAGCATCAAAGGTCCAGTCGTTTGAACAGGTCGTCCGCCGATTTGCACCGGACAGTGGCGCGGCCAGCGTCGGTGGCGGCAAAGGTGGCACGGGTTTCGGCGTTGGGTATGGCCACATCGAACGGCAAGCCTTTGCGCAGTTCCACCTGGCGATAAAACAGCGTGATTGCCTGCGTCGTGTTTAACCCAAGGCGGGTCAGCAAGAGGTCAACCGTCGACTTCAAGCGCGGTTCGATCCGCGCACGGATCATTGCGGTGCGTGCCATAACATCTCCATTGTTGGCTAAGTGTAGCACAAACGGGATACACTTGTCAAGGTGCGTCAGTTGTCGGTGCTTCGGTACGTCGGTGCTGAAACAGCGGCAGCATTCGCGGCACGGGGGCCGCTCCCGCTCTTTCTGCACATACCACCGACATACCAATCAATCGTTCTGCCTTCGTGGCAGCATTTCTGCCGGCGAGACGTCGGCGCTACTACGGCTGCATCGGTGGGCTGCAAAATCCCCCGGCCGCGCCGCGCGGCCACCCCCTTTTGGCAAAGGGGGACGGCAGATTCGCGACACGGAGGTCGCTCCCACTCTGCAGCTGCCGCACCTGTCCTGCAGCGTCGCGGATCTTGGAATCCATGCCGTTTTGCGCCGCGGGCGGGCTTGTGCTATAATCTCTCTATAATGGCAGTCAGAACTGCCGGTTCTCATAACATCGCCATGGAAGGCGCAGTATGAACTCTGGTGCACCAGTCAAGTCATCCGCAGGAGTCCTGCTGACGCTGCTGATCGGGCTTGTGGCGATCAGCGCGTTTATCTGGTATGGCTGCCGGATCGAGGTCGAGTCCGGTGAGATTGTCGTCTTGATCAAGAAGACCGGCAAGGATTTGCCGAGCGGGACGATCATCGCGCCGGATGCCTCCTACAAAGGCATCCAACTGGCAGTCTTGCCGGAGGGCCGCTTCTTCTATAATCCCTTGCTGTGGGATTGGCGCGTGCACAAGATCACGACGATACCGGCCGGGCAGGTCGGCGTCTTGACCCGGCGCTTTGGCGAGGACATGAGCGACGCTGAGCTGCAGACCGGCAAGCTCTTCGCCGATGCCAACCAAAAAGGGTTGCTGCGCGATGTGCTGATGCTGGGCAATCATCGCATCAATCCGTATGCCTTCGCGGTCGAGGAATTTCCGGCGATTGAGATCCCGATCGGCTTTGTCGGCATCGTCACCGAATTGGCCGGCCGCGCGCCGCGCAATCGGGATGTCTTCGTCGTCCAGCCGGGTGAGAAAGGTGTGCAGCCGGATGTCTTGCAGCCGGGCGTGTACTATCTGAACCCGTATGCGCAGCGGGTTGACTTGATGGACGTGCGCTCGCAACGCCATGAAATGTTTGGTGACAATGCCTTGCGGTTTCCGACCAGCGACGGCTTTGACATGCGCGTGCTGCTGATCGTCGAGTGGGCGGTGGACGCCGCGCGCGCGCCGGAAGTGCTGGTCCGCATCGGCGAACAGGGGGCCAATGAAGATTCCAATGAGATCCTGCAAAAAATTGTCGTGCCTGCCTTGCGCGGCTTCGGGCGTATCATCGGTTCGCAATATTCAGCGCCGGAATATATCGCCGGCGCCTCGCGCATTGTTTTCCAGAGCAACTTGTTCGAGCGCGTGCGGGCGACGTGCAAGGCCAAGGGCGTGGACATCAAGTCGGTCTTGATCGCCGACATTGATCCGCCCGAGGAAATTGCGGAACCGATCCGCGAACGCGAAGTGGCCAAAGAAGAGTTGGCCCGCAATGTGAGCCAGATCGAGCAGGCCCGCGCCGATCAGGAACTGGCCGCGCGCGAAGCGCAGGCCGGCCTGCAGAAGCGCACGGTCGAGGCCGAAACCGAAAAGCTGCAGACCATCATTGGCGTGACCAATCGCCAAGTCGTTGCGCTGGTCGAGCAGGAGCAGAAACTGGTTGTGGCCGCGACCGATCTTGAGGCCGCCAAGCTTGACGCCGAGGCCCTCCGCAAACGCGGCAAAGCCACGGCGGATGTGATTCTGCTGGGTCACAAAGCCGAGGCCGAGGCGCAGACGCAGGCCGTCAAAGCCTTTGGCACCGGCGACACGTTGGCCAATTACGAAATGCAGCGCGCGCTAGGCAAGCGCATTGACACCATCTTTACCAGCGATGACAGTGCTGTCGGCAAAATCTTGCAGCCCGTCGCCAACGAGAAATAAGGAAAAAACCATGAAAGCACTTGGACCAATAATTGCCGGCGTTGCGACGCTGAGTGTGATCGTGCTATTGTTGATGGTTCTGCTCTGGAATGCGTTTTTTGTGTACATCGAGCCGGGCTACATGGGCGTGGTCATCAAGAAGACGGGCACGCCGTTGCGTGACAAACAAATTCTGGCGGAGCCCGGCCAGCGCGGCGTGCAAGCCGCGGTCCTGGGTGAAGGCCGGCATCTGATCAACCCCGTGACGACGCTGGTTGAAGTCAAGCCGTGCATGCTCATTCCGCCGGGCAAGATCGGGGTAGTGACGGCGAAAGTCGGGAAAGAGCCGGAAGCCGGCCGCGTACTGGTTAACGATGATGAAAAAGGCATCTGGCGGCGGGTGCTGACGCCCGGCCTGCATCGCCTGAATCCGCATGGCTACACGCTGGAGCTGCGCGACGCGGTGGTCATTGCGCCCGGCTATGTCGGCTTGGTGCGCGCAAACTTGGGCACGTCCACCACCAATCGTTTTGCCGGCGTGGGCGAGAAGGGCTTACGCCGCGAGATTCTGCAACCGGGCATTTACTTTATCAATCCGTACGAGTTGAGCGTCAGCGCCGTCGAAATCGGGATCAATCAGGTGACGTTTGCGCCGCCAACGTTGGCGGCGTACAATTTGCGCGCGAGCCAGCAGCAGATGAGCACACTCGTCAATGCGGCGCCCGCGGCGCCGTCGAAGGCGGGACGCGAGGCCGCAGCGCCCGGTGCCGTGTACGACGATTTGGCCGAGGCGCAGCAGCGCCAGAAGGCCGATTACGATGAAAAGTCAAAACGCTGGGGTACCTGGCTCGAGAAATCCTATTCGAACACGGACAAGGAAAAGACGGAAAAGATCATCGCATCCAATCGCATGCGCCAGATTGCGCAACAGGGCGTGGAAGTCAAGACCGTCGAAGCCGCCAAAGACGGCAGTGGGGCGCGTCCCGCGCCGGAGGCAATCACCTTTCCCTCGAAAGACGCCTTTACGATCTCGCTCGATGCGACCATTGAGTGGGAGTTGCTGCCGCAGGATGTCGCCGAAGTGATGGCCGAATTCGGCGATGTGGCCGCCGTCGAGGATAAGATCATCATTCCGCAGAGCCAGTCGATTGGCCGATTGCAGGGGTCGATGTTTGCCGCCAAGGACTTTCTGTCGGGTGAGCGCCGCGAGCTGTTTCAGGACGCCTTTCGCAAGACGCTCTCGGACGTGGGCGCGCGCAAGAACATTGTGGTGCACTCGGCCTTCATTCGCAACATCATTTTGCCGCAGGCGCTGCTGCAACCAATCCGCCAGCGTTATGTTGCAGCCGAGCGCGAGATCACCTCGAAGGTGTGGCAGAACACGAAACAATCGGCGGCGGATTTGCAGCGCGAGACCTCGATGATTGGGCAACGCACGCGCGGCGTGGAGGCCCAGGCGTCGGCGGCCGTGGCGGTGGTCAATGCCGAAAAGCAGCGCGAGTCCGGCCAAATTGAGGCGGCGACGCGCAAGCTGGTGGCAGAAAAGCAACTGCAAATCGCCGCGCTGGATGCCGAGCGCGTCACCGTCTTGGGCCAGGCCCAGGCCGATGTCAAGCGTTGGTCTGGTGAGGCCGAGGCGCAGGGGCAGCAGCTCAAAGTCAACGCCTTTGGCAGCCCGACGGCCTACACGCGCTATCAGGTTGCGCAGGCCCTGCCGGCGGACTTGAAAGTACGGCTGGTGCACACCGGCGCGGGCACCTTGTGGACCGATCTGGAGAAGACCGCCGGCGCTGCTGCCGCAGGCCAGATTCTGCAGAGCACTCCGGCGGGCGGCAAGTGACGTGGTGCGAGTCTGCAGCAAAGCGGGAGCGCAGTCGCCGGGTGAAACCGCTGCCGCGTTCCGTAATGTGGGAGCGGCCTCCGTGCCGCGCATCTGCTGCACTGATTAATGGTATGAAGATGGCCGCGAAGCCGCGAAGGCACGAAGAAAGCGGAAAGGCTGCACCGATCACTGATTACCGATCACTGATTGCCGTTGTGTCGTCCGCGCGCCTGCCAGCCGAATTTGAGCCGCATGCCGCCACCTGGCTGGCGTGGCCGAAGAACCCGACCGACTGGCCCGGCAAAATCGTGCCGGCGTACTGGGTGTATGCCGAGCTGGCCCGGCTGTTGGCGCGCAGTGAGCGGGTGCGCATCATGGTGGCGGATGCGGCGCAGGAGCGGCGCGCACGCGCCGTGCTGCTGCGCGCGCAGGCCGATCTCGCCAATATCTCATTCGTGCGCGGGCCGTATGACCGCAGTTGGACGCGCGACTTCATGCCGTTCTTTGTGCGCAACGGCCGGCGTGGCGCCCTTTCCTTGGTGCAGTTTGCCTTCAATGGCTGGGCCAAGTACCGCGATTTCACCAAGGACAAAGAGATTCCACCCCGCGTTGCGCGGTTGCTGAAACTGCCGCTGCGCCAGGCGCGGTGGCAGGATCGGCCAGTCGTGCTGGAAGGCGGCGCGCTGGATGCGAATGGCGCCGGCACCTTTATCACTACTGAGGAATGCCTGCTGGATCAACGCACCCAGGTGCGCAATCCCGGCATGAGCAAAAGCGACTACGAAGTATGCTTGCGCGACTGTCTGGGCGCGCGCGCGGTCATTTGGCTCGGGCGTGGCATTGCCGGCGATGACACGCACGGGCACGTGGACGATCTGTGCCGCTTTGTCAGCCGCGACACGGTGGTGCTGGTGCAGGAGCATAACCGCAACGATGTCAACGCGCGCGCCTTGTGCGAAAACGCCGAGCGCCTGCAGGCTGCGCGCACGGCCGATGGCGCGCGCATTCGCGTCGTGCCGCTGCCCATGCCCGCGCCGCTGTGGTATGCCGGCCAGCGTCTGCCGGCCAGTTACGCCAACTTTTACATTGGCACATCACTGGTGCTGGTGCCGACCTTCAACGATCCCAATGATCGCGTGGCGCTGGGCATCTTGGCCGAACTGTTTCCCACGCGCACTGTTGTTGGTGTGCATGCCGTTGACCTTGTCTGGGGTCTCGGCAGTGTGCATTGCTTAACTCACGAAGAAGTAGGAAATGTATGCGACTCATAGGACCGATCTGTCTGCTATTCCTTGTGCTGACCTGCCGCGCCGCCGATGATGCCGTCCTCGCGCGCGTCGAGATGACCGCGGCGGTGCAGACCAGCGGCTTGGCCGTGCATGAATTGCTGCAAGATGCCCGCGGCCGGGATTATGCCGTGGTGCTTGCGCCCGTTGCGGCACTGCGCGCCAGCGACTGCACCTTCGAGGTGCTGGCGACCAATGCCACGCCGCAGGAATTTGTCATCGCGATGACACGCCGGCCTGCGACGCATGCCCAGCTTGCGCACCTACCCGAATGCGTCTATGACGACGGCCGCCAGATCATCCTGCGCCGCACTGCCGCAGGTGTGGCGCGTCGCGAGCAGTACGATGCCATCCTGCGACCATTGGCGGAAACGCCCTTGCGCTGGGACGCGCCGACCCGCGCCGCACGCCGCACCTCGGCCTTCACTTGCGTCTCCAACGCGACCGTGGCCGCCATGATCAGCCAGGTCGACTCGAATCGCATCTGGTGGCTGACCGCGCAATTGAGTGGCGAAACAAACCTGACGGTGGGCACCAACAGCTACGCAATCTACAGTCGCAACACGGTCAATGGCGCGCCGTTTCAGAAAGACGCCGCGTTCATCATGCAGACGATGACCAATCTGCAGTACCAAACCCGCTACTCTCCGTGGAATGCGTGGAGCTATTTTAGCAGCAATGTTGTTGCCACGAAGACGGGCACGACGCGCTCGAATGAGATCGTCTTGCTGGTCGCGCATCTGGACAACATGCCTGGCAGCGGCCGCGCACCCGGCGCGGATGACAACGCCAGTGGCTGTGTCGCACTGCTGCTGGCGGCCGAACAGCTCGCTCCGCAGACCTATGAGCGCACCCTGCAACTTGCCTTTGTGACCGGTGAAGAGCAAGGATTACTCGGTAGTGCAGTGTATGCGGCGGCACTGGCGGCACAGACCGCCAATGTCGTTGCCGTGTATAATTTTGACATGATCACCTGGAGTACAGGCGGGGTGTTCGGGGTGCATACGCAGGTGGCCAGTCATCCGCAATTCGCCGCGGATCTGGTACTCGCGCAATTGCTGACCAATGTCCTGGCTACGTATGGACTGACCGGCGCGGCGCCGATCATCAAAGCCGACAGCGATGGCGCCAGCGATCACGCCTCCTTTTGGGCGGCGGGCTACCCGGCGGTAATGTGCATTGAGAATTACCCGGCCGATTTCAACCCTTATTATCACAGCGTCAACGACCGGCTGCAGTCCTGCAATCTGGCCTATTACACAACGATCGTCAAAGGTGCGGTCGGCACGGCGGCGCATGCGGCCCAACTCGTGCCGGAACCGTGCAGCCTGTTGTATGCCGTCTGCATGTGTATTCTGAGGCGCCTGCGCGCACGCTAACATCCTCACACCTACTCCTATGAACATCCTCATTGCCGACAAACTCTCGAGCCGCGCCGTCAAGGCCTTGGAACAACTTGGTGCGGCCGTCATCGTCAATCCGGATGCCAGCGCGCAGACGTTGCCCGCTGTCATCGGCGATGCCGAAGTGTTGATTGTGCGCTCGACCCAGGTCACGGCGGCCACGATCGAGGCCGCGCCGGCCTTGTCATTGATCATTCGTGCCGGCGCGGGTGTCAACACGATTGACCTCGCGGCCGCCAACAGTCGCGGCATTCATGTGGCGAATTGCCCCGGCAAGAATAATGATGCAGTGGCGGAATTGGCGATTGGTTTGATGATCGCCGCCGACCGCCGCATTGTGGACGCCACGGTCGAGTTGCGCAACGGCGCGTGGAACAAGAAGGAATACAGCAAGGCGCGTGGCTTGAAGGGTCGCACGCTGGGCATTATCGGTCTGGGCGCCATTGGCAAGTCGGTCGCGCGTCGCGCGCAAGGGCTGGAGATGAACGTCATTGCCTGGTCGCGCAGCTTGACACCTGCGGTTGCGGAAGAGCTTGGAATCGGCTGTTGCGCCACGCCGCGTGAGGTGGCCGCGCAGGCCGACGTGATCAGCGTGCATGTCGCCGGCAGCAAAGAGACCAAGCAGATGATTGATGCCGCGTTCTTTGCGGCCCTGAAAAAAGGCGCGCTGTTCATCAACACGTCGCGCGGGGATGTGGTCAACACCGCCGCGCTGAAGGCGGCGATCAAGGAGAAGGGGCTGCGGGTCGCGCTGGATGTGTTCGAAAATGAGCCGGCGCCGGGCGTTGCGCCGTTCGAGGATCGCGAGCTGGCGGCGGCAACCGTCTGCACGCCGCACATTGGCGCCTCCACGGATCAGTCTTCCGAAGCCATTGCCGACGAGGTGGTCAACATTGTGCGCAGCTACCGTGACACCGGCAAGCCGCGCAATGCCGTGAACATTCGCGCCAAGTCATGCGCGACGATCAGCCTGGTCGTGCGCCATTACAATCATGTGGGCGTGCTGGCCGGCGTGCTTGGCGAACTGCGCAATCAAGGCGTCAACATCGAAGAAATGGAAAACATGATCTTCGAAGGTGGCGCGACGGCGTCATGCACCTTGCGGCTGGACGACATGCCGTCTGATGCCGTACTGAAGGCGATCAATCAGAATGCCGACATCATCCAAGTCTCGCTCAAGCGCGGAGGCTAAGCGCGTGATCCGCGACAATTAGAACGCGATAGCGACGACAACGAAGAGTGGCTGCGAACGCGGCAACGGCGCAACAAGCGCTCCGCTGCGCGGTGCGCGTCGCCAGTACCCGCTGCAGGTGCGGTCAGCTATGAGTAGTGGGGTGCCCTAGCTGCGACGAGGAACAAGAGCCGGCACATCATGATGCCTGCTGGTTCTCTTGCAAAAAAACCATCCGCATCATCGGCACAGGGGAGAAACTGCCAGCCAATAGGCCACTCGTCAAGAACAAGCCACAAGCAACCATTGCGCACGAAAGGCAGTACACCGCAGGGCACCCTTCATCGCAAAACCAAGGCTGCGCTGATCAGCGCAGCGGGGCGCGCTCGATGATGCCGTGCTCCATCGGCTTGTTCTTCAAGACTTCATGCGGGCCGTAGATGCCGCTGTTGATGCGCGTCAAGGCGTAGACAATCGTGTGCGGCAGCAAGAACGTGGCCGGATCGGCGACGGCATTGCAGCCGACCTGCGCGAAGTCGCCCATGATGATACCGATCTTGCGCCGGCCGAGATCGAAGGTCTGCCCGTCAACTTTCAACGTGAGCATGTCTTTGCGCCCGAAAATACTGAGATTGGCGGCGGTGGCTTGATTGCCGAAATGGGTGTGATAGCCGCAGATGCTGTCACCCACATAGGAGGGATGCGGGAAATCCGCGTCATCCATGATGACGGCGTTTTTGATTTCGCCGCGGGCGGTGACGTTGCGGCCAAGGATGACATTGCCGCGAACATAGGCGCCCGGCCGCACCGTCGTGCCGGCGCCGATCAGCGTCGGGCCGCACAACCACGCGCCCTCGACCACCGCCGCCGCGCCGATGAAGACGCTGCCGCCGCGCAGGTCAATGACGCCGCCACGCACCTGGGCCGTGCGATCCACGAAGATGAACTGCGCGTCGGCCCCGGCGATGATCCGATCCGGCGCAAAGACCGTGCTCTCATCGAGGATCACGCGAAAGGCGCCTTCGCAGACCGTGCTGGGCCAGTCATTGTGCGCCACTTCATATTCGTCGCAATACTCTTCGGGGAATTGTGCGAGCATCTCCTGGCAGTACGGCCCGATCTGGTCGAGCGCGTCCACGACCGTGCGCACGCCCGGCCGCACAAACAGCTTGTGATGCTCGAACGGATACGCGCTAAAATCAAAGAAGCGCGCCGGCGCCAGCAACTGATCGAGCGTGGTGGCCATAGTCAACTCCCTTCGTACAGTGATTTGTATTTTGGTGGCAGGTGGTCTTCCTGTTCGAGGTGTGCGCAGAAGTGCTCGCCGGTGTCAAAGACATGGCCTTTTTCGATATAGCTGTCGGTGACAAACGGGCTGAAAGCCTGCGGGAAGATCATGTAGCGTGACTTGTGATAATCGCGGGCATGGCCGAGTTCATCCATCATGCCGGTGCTGAGCGGCGGGCGGTCCAGATAGGGATGGATTGCCACGACCGCGTCACACTTGCCGACATACCAGTGCAGGTCGCGATGCACCGTAAAAGAATAGGTGGCCTCGCGGTCTTTTTTGTCGGTCGGGTCGGTGCCGGTCGAGATTTCAATGCTCTGCGGATCGAGCACGGCGCCGTACCAGCGCAATCTGTGGATCAGCTGCGTGATCTGCTTGCGCACGTCCGGATCGGCGTGGGTCATCGAGTAGCTGGCGTACATGAGCAGGACATTGGGATCGAGGAAGAAGGTCAGCAAGTTCTGCGGCGGCTCGCGCACGGCCATGACGACATGCCGGATGTTCATCATCTTGGCCCAGTCCTCACTCAGGCTGACTTCCTCGTTCATCCACGAGAGGATCTCATAAATGGTGTGGTTGCGCTCCTTGATGGCCTGCAGGAACAAGTCGTGCGCCGGCGGCTTTTCGAGCCGCTGCTGCACCAGCCACTCGGCGTCAATCAGGGTAACGATCATGTCGGGATTGATGAACTCGCGAATGTACTTGCTGTCCTTGAATTTGCGGTTGATGCGATTCCATTCGACCGTTGCCGGCGCGCGCACAATGACGTGCGCGTAGTCGTGTTTCTCGATCTCGAAGCCGATCCGCTCGTACTCGCGCTCGCGGATCAATTCAAGAATATAGTCGGTCGTGCCCAGCAGGCGCTCCATCGGCTTCTCGCCGTTGCTGGTCATGCGCGCGACCATGTCGAAATAGGCAATCGCTATACCGTGCTGCTGGCCGAGCGTGCAGACGCGCTGCAGCCACTCGCGGTCTTCCAAGCCCGCAATGGTACCGGTCACTAAGATGCGCATGGGCAGTTGAAAGTTAAAGGTTAGAAGTTGAAGGTAACAAGTTCAGGGTTCAGGGTTCAGGGTTCAGGGCTGCTTGGAGTCCCGCCAGCGGCGGGATTCAGGGCAGAAGCAGAGAGAGTTGCCACGAAGGCATCCACGCCGCAGGGCGGGACTAGCAGACGCCAGCCACGACACGAAGAAGCAGCAGCAACAGAAGTGACATGTTTGGTTGTCAAAACGCTGCATGCCGCAGCTGCACGACAACCAATGCCTGGTTGCTGCGATTTCTGCGTGCCTTCGTGTCTTCGTGGCCATATTATGTGAGGATGCAGAGCAACAGTGTTTTTGCGGCAAAACCATGTTGTACACAATGAAGTGCGGCAATTCATGTTCATAGCATCAGAGTTCATAATTGCGCTGGTATTCCGCAATCACTTCGCCGGCCAGGCGGATGTCGCCATTGGGACAGCCCCAGATGTTGCAGAAGCAGACCGCGTTGCGATTGGTCGGGTCTTCATCCAGCGAGAGCATGACGTACTCGCCGTCCCACTGGCAATCGCACGGTGCCAGCACCGGCAGTTGCACACTGCAGATCGGGCAGCGCACCTCGAGCCGGTCGCCCACGCGGAAAATACCGCCACCACTGCGTTGGCGCTTGTTCAACACCGAAGAGATGTAAATCTCTTCCGCACCTTGTGCGCCGCTCAAGAGTAACTTGATACCCGGCACGTTGTCGAACAAGGTGTTGTCGCGCAAGATCAGTTGATGGCCGTTCGGGCAAAACACCTGTTGTACGCGCACGACGCCGGCGGTCTCGACGCCCAGCTTCTTGAGCTCATGCGCGATCACGGCGTGATCCGGGACGATGAGTTTGCCATTGTGGTCGAAGCGTTCCATCTGGTTTCCTTTCGGGTCGGGGTTCGCAAGCGGTTATGGGCTCTCGGCCAGCACGCGACGCAATTGCCCGCACGCGGCGGCGATGTCATCGCCTTTGCGGCGGCGCGCAATCGCCGTCACATGCTCGCCACATAGATATTCTACAAAATCACGCACATTTTCGGGTGAGGGCGCCGCAAACGCGCCGCCCGGGATCGGATTGTAGGGAATCACGTTCACTTTGCCGGGCACGCGCTTGATCAGTGCAGCCAGGCGCTGCGCGTCGCGCCACGAATCATTGACGCCGCGCAGCAAGACATACTCGAAGGTCACCCGCCGGCGCGTCGCGGCGTAATAATGCACCAGCGCGTCCATCAGCTCATGCAGACTGGTCGGGCAGTGAGGGATCAGCGTCCGGCGCAGGGCGTCGGTCGTTGCATGCAATGACACCGCCAGATTGACTTGCGGCGCATCCCGGGCCAGCGCGGCGATGCCGCGCACCACGCCGACGGTCGAGACCGTCATCCGCCGCGCCCCAATGCACAAGCCGAAGTCGTCGTTCAGAATCTGAATCGCGCGTACAACCTGCGCCCAGTTCAGCAGCGGCTCACCCATGCCCATGAAGACCAGATTGTTGATTTCGCTGCGCGGATGGGCCGCGCCGGCATGCCAGACTTGCTCGACAATTTCCGCGGCGCTGAGATTGCGCACAAAGCCGCCTGCGCCACTCGCGCAAAACGCGCAACCGATCGGGCAGCCCACTTGGGTCGAGAGACACACAGTCGCGTGCGCGCCCATCGGGATCCAGACACTCTCGACCGTTTCGCGATCGGCCAAGGTCAGGACCCGCTTTTCACTGCCGTCGGCGCTGTGGTGCAGCGCGCGCACCGTGCTGCCCGTCAACGGCAACGCGTGCGCCAGAGTGGCTTGCAGGCCGCGCGGCAGTTCGCTCATGGCTTGGTACGTCCCGGCGTGGCGGCGATACAGCCATTGCCACACTTGGCGCGCGTGAAACGCCGGCCAGCCGCGTTGCGCAAACTGCTGCTCAAGTTCGGCGCGCAGACAGGCCGTGACGCTAGTGGGCATCAGCGGTTCAGCGCCGGATCCAGGCGCCACGATCAAGGTCGTAGATCGCATACCGTCCAAGGGTGGGGACAAACGTTTTGGGCGTGGCGGCAAAGTGCGTATCCGGCGTGCCGAGCGCGGCGCGAAATTCGTTGCCGTCGGCGGTCTTCAGTTCGACCAGCGACGGCATGCCCGCTCCTTTGGGGAATATCAGCGTGCGCGTTGCGCCGCGCGGCCGGTCGGTGATGCGCACGGCCGCCGCGCTCTCGGCCACCTCGGCATCGGCACTCAGGCCGGCCAGCCAGCCGTGTGGCATGCCCTGCAATTGCTGGAAAAACACGCGGGGAATACCGGGCATGACCACATAATCAATCCGCCGGCAGACGGAGATGGTGCCGCCCAGCTCATCGGTGATGAACCAGAAACGCCCGTTGTACAAGACATCGGCGACGCTCAGGCCCAGCTTGTAAAAACGGACGCGCAACACCCGGCCCGGCTGCCAGAGGCAGACGCCGTTGGCTGTCTCCTTGCGCAGCGTGCCGCTCTGCAGCATGACAAAGGTGCAATCGAGTTTTACTTTGACCGTCTGCCACGCGGAGGTTGCACCCGCGATCGTGCGCAACACCCGCGCCGCGTCGGCGTCATCCAGGCGCGTGAACGCATCTTCGCTGAATGACAGCGTCTCGCAGCCGGCCAGTGCCAGCAGGCCCAGCAGTGTCGCGCCGCGCAGTGCGCCCTTCAGCAGGCGTGCAGCCTGTTGCCACCGAAGCACAGCAGACGATGGTGAATGCCGGATGCTGGTCACTGGACACCGAACACCGAACACCGATTACCTATTACTGCTGTGGCGTTGTGTTCAACCATTGCGCCCGAATGTCATAGGTGGTTTCCTCGCCGCCCAGCGTCACGCGCTCGGTGCGCACCACCCGGCGCAGATGCGGCTGAATCCAGATCGTGCAGCGCACGACGCGGTGGGCATTGGCCAGCATATCGAGCGCGAATGCCGCGCGCTGCGCCGGGCGCGCCACGGCCGTCACGACATACAGCTCTTCCTCGATCCGCACCGCCAGAGTATAGTCGCGCAACACCGCCAAGTCCGGCACGCCCAGCATGAAATCAAGCGGTGATTCGCCTGCCAGGAGTGGGCGCTGGTCGCGTTCCTGCGTCGCCGGAAATATCGTCGTCACCGTATTGTTGCTGACCACCACGACATACGGATACGGATTGCGCACGTCCTTCGTCACAACGTGTGGCGGTGTCAGCGTGATCCGACAATCGCTTTTGATCGTTTGCGTCAGGCCAGGCACACGCTGCGCCAGCGTCACATCCGCGACATAACTGGTCGTCTGCTGGGCGTACAGGTGCAACACCGCCAAGCCATGTTCGAGAAAGGTGCGCCCATCCGCGCCCGACGGCACCGCCGGCGTCGCTGCCGCCGCGCCCACGGCCGCGCCCAGCGCCAGCAACAGCAGAGCGTGCCAAGCACCGCGCCGCATCACGCTCCGTGCACTTCCGGCAAGCTGATCAAGTGCAGGAACTCCTGGCGCGTGCGCGCGTCGCTCTTGAAGCCGCCTTCCATCGCGCTGGTTGTCGTGTACGATTTCACCTTCTGCACGCCGCGCATCGCCATGCACAAATGCATCGCCTCGCATACCACGCCCACGCCCCACGGCCGCAAATGCTGCATCAGGCATTCGGCAATCTGCGCGGTCATCCGTTCCTGCAGCTGCAAGCGCCGCGAGTACACATCCACAATCCGCGGAATCTTGCTCAAGCCGATCACGCGTCCGTGCGGAATGTACGCCACGTGGATTTTGCCAAAGAACGGCAGCAGGTGATGCTCGCACAAGCTGAAAAAATTGATATGCTTGACCAATACCATTTCATCATATTTCTCTTCAAAGATGGCGGTCTGCAGCTCGTCTTCAAGATTGATGCGATAGCCCGATGTGAGAAAGGCATACGATTCCTGCATCCGCTCGGGGGTGCGCTGCAAGCCCGCGCGGGCGGGGTCATCGCCGATCCGCCGAATAAATTCCGTGTAAAACTCAAGATCAGTCATGAAAGTGAACCATAACGCGATTATGATCGGATTCTGCCAGCGCGAGCGACACCAGCCGCACGCCCAGCGCCTGCAAGCGCGGCATCAGCCGCGCCGCAATCTTCTCCGCCAGATTTTCCATGGTGGTGATGACGCCCGCGAGAAACGCAACATCCGTGTTCAAATTGCGATGGTCGAGCTGGTCGACCACCTCTTCCCGCAGCACATCGCGCAGCGCCGTCACATTAACGATCATCCCGCTGGCCGCGTCCTTGGGGCCGCTGACGCTGATGGTCAACTCGTAATTGTGACCATGGCCGCCGGGATTGCTGCAGCGCCCATAGACGCGCTCGTTCTCGGCCGCGCTCCAGGCCGGATTGCAGAGCCGGTGCGCCGCACAAAACTCAATCGTGCGGCTGACGGTCATCACGGTGGTCTGCGTTGCTGTCATTATCTGAAAGTATACGCGATCCGGCCCGGCAAGTCAACTCTGCGGTAGTTTCTGCGGTAATGTCTTTGGCAACGAAACACAGCATGGGCGGCGAATGATTACTCATGAGAGCGCTTTCTACGTTGCAGTGTACTTGTAGCCGCCCGCGGTGAGGGCGGCTTCTGCAGCCGCGGTCAGCGCCCGCGGCTACAATTGGCATGACACCTAGTAAGCGCATTCATTAGTATGTAAAACCGCCCACGCGGCGGGCGGACGGCGAGTGCAGCATCGCCGCTGAATTGTGGCCACGCCGCCCGGCTTGGCTGTCTGCGTCATCTGCGGATAAATTCTGACGGCGTCAAGGGCCTGACCGCCTTGCCGGCGTTGGTGACACTCAGACGGCATGCCGCGCGCGGCGCGCGTGGCGTGTCCACGCCGATGGCGGGACTGGCTGGTGCCTTAGCTGACCACGTCAGCATGGCAGCAGTTGTCAGCTTTTCTGCGTCCCCCCGTTCTCCGTCCCCGGTCCTTCGTCAGTCATTTCAACTCACAGAATCTGCGCCACGCCGGAAGCAGGCCTTAGAGTCTCACCACCTGCTTGATGTTCACCAAGCGTTGCTTGAGGTACGCGAAGGTTTCCTGCGGGGTGTCGCAGGTCTTGAAGAGCTTCAAATCTTCCTTGCTGATCAAGCCCATTTCGGCCATCGGCTTGAGATTGAGGACCTTGTCCCAATACTCGGAGCCATACAGCACGATCGCCATTTTCTTCTTGGTCTTGCCGGTCTGGATCAGCGTCAGCAGCTCAAAGAACTCGTCGAGCGTGCCGTAGCCGCCGGGGAACACGACCAGCGCCTTGGCCAGGTAGACGAACCAGAATTTGCGGATGAAGAAGTAGTGAAAGTCAAAACTGAGCTCGTCGGTGATGTACGGATTGGGATCCTGCTCATAGGGCAAACTGATGTTGAAGCCGATGCCTTTGCCGCCTTTGACCAGGCGCGCGCCTTTGTTGGCGGCTTCCATGATACCGGGCCCGCCACCGGAGCAGACATAGACGGCGCGGTCACGCTCCTTGATCGACCAGTCGGTGAGCAGGCGGGCGAGTTCGACGGCGTCTTCATAGTAGCGGGCGAGGAAGACTTGATGCTGGGCAAAGGTCAGCGCGGCGTGTGCCTTTTTGCTTTTTGGGTTTTTGGCAACATCCGCTTTGGCGGCGCGCAGCATGGCCTGGGCGTCTTTCTGCGACTTGATCCGGGCCGAGCCGTAAAAGACAACCGTGTCGCGCACTTTGTATTTGCGCAAGCGCGTGCGCGGCTCGATGAATTCACATAGAATGCGAATTTCGCGCGCGTCGGGACTGTTCAGAAAATCAATGTTTTTGTAGGCTTTCATGGCGATGGGGTGTTGAGGTTATTCCCAGGAGTCAAAGAACGCAGAATAGGCGGCGCGCAACGAATGCATGCGCTGCTTGATCAGTAGATTGAGATTCTTCTCGAACAACAAACCGATGCCGATCAGCAGGCACGCCGCCAGCGCGACGGGCACAAACCAGGGTACTTGCCCGAAGCGCACGACCTGAATCACGAGAGTGACGACATCCACACAGATGATCGCCAGTGCGGCATGGAACAGGAAGCGGTTACGCCGGCCCATCGCCGCGGCACACAAGACGCTGGCGCTCAGCAAGACGATGACATGATCGGCCAGCGCGCGGTCGTGCACGACGTTGAGATAGGTCGGCCCAAAGTATAGCAATAGACCGAGCAATTGTATAGCATTGCGCGCGGCCAGTGTGAGGGCATCGTGGCGGCGGGCCAGATCGGTGATGACAATAATCAACGCGGCCGGCAGCCAGAGCCATGCGGCCAGCTCGTCCACATGGTACCCGCGCAAGTAAAGGAAATAGGCCGTGACCCAAGCTAGGACCGCGATGGTGCCATGCAGCCGCGCCAAGGCCGCGCGCTCAAAGAACGAGAACAGCAAGGCCAGCGCGCCAAGCGCCGCACCGCAGAGCAGTAGCCCGTGGGCAAAGCCGAGAATATCTGGGCGCCACAAATAGCCGAGCGTCAGGGCACACAGGATGGTGGCCGCTTGCGCCTGGATGGTGGCCAGCGTGGTGCGGGTGACGCCGGCCAGCAGCGTATGCGCAAGCCAGAGTAGCAGGCATACCTGCCACAACGGGGTCCAATGTTTAAAGGCATAGCAGCAGCAAAACACCAAGGGCAGCAGCGCGACGAGGTGATAGATCCAAGCCTGCCTGCGCCAGCGTGAATGCCAGAACACGACGGCAACCAGGCATGCACCGGCGCTCAGCACCACCGCGTTGTAGAACACGAACGGCGTGAGGCCGGCGAACTGGGTCCGCAGCAGGCACGTCACCGCCAGATAGTAAAACACCAATGACGCCAGACTGCCGAGAATGGCGCGGGTGTCATCAGGATGGCGCCGCATGCCAAGCACAAACAGGCCCAGCCAGCACACGCCAAAGGGGAGCAGCAGGCCGGCTTCCATGAGCGCCAGCGTGCGCAGCGAGGTGCACTGCACGGCATAAACAAAGGTCCCGGCGAGCAGCATCACCAGCAGAGAATCCGCAAGATTGAAAAGCAAATTCAGATGGTGCGTCAGAATGCGCGGCAGACGCGTGCGGTCTATCCAGGAAACGACAGTTGCCGTGAGCATGCCGAGTGCGGCGCACACAATGCTGATTCGCAGCAGCCCGGGCGCGGCGTGGCGCATATACGCCAGCACGACGACCAGCCACAGCAGTTGCGCGGCAGAACTGAGGCCGATGGCCGTGATGCTATCGCGATAAGTGACCAGCAACAGAAACCATAGGAGGCAGCACGAGACGGCACTGTGAGGCGCATACTGCGGCAGGTGCGGCAGGCACGCCAGCACCAGCAGATAAGCCGCCGCCGTCGCGCCGCTGGCCAGCCAGAGTGCCTGCATGGGCGTGCCGCCGCGCCAGTACTTGGGCAGTAGGGCATTCAGGCCGCTCAAGGCCGCCAGACCAAGGGTGATCAACCAGATCGTCTGATCCCACGTGTCGCCATAACTGCGCGCGCCGGCCAAGACCAGCAGAAACGCGAAGCCCCAGGCGCCCGCCAGCGCGATTGACGCGCGCCACATCACATGGCTTCCCGCGCAGAGCCCGACGCACAGCGCCAAGGCCAGAATGTTGCCGCCCCAGATCGAGCCGCGGGCGCAGACAATCACGCCCAGCAGGCCGCACAAGAGCAGACTGGCGACAAAGCCGGTTAGATGCACCATGCGGGCTGTCGGGCTGCGCCGCGGCGCGGTCAGGTGCAGCAGCAACAATAGGCCGGCCATCAGTGCCCACGGCAGAATATTCAAGGATTGGCCCCAGGCGTCGTTCAACATGCCGGTCGCGCACACCAGCGCACCTGCCGTTGCCAACGCCGCCCAGCCGCGCGCAATGCGCACGGTGAAGCCATGCAGAAACAGGGCCAGCAGGGCGCAGCGGAACCACAGCTCCTCGCTGCGATATTCCGCGGGCACACCACCGAACGGCACACAACTCACGGCAAACGCGCCGCAGCCCACCAGCAGGGCCAGCCAGACCGCCGCCAGACGATAACTGCGCGCGCCGGACCAGCGCAGGGTGCTGAGCCCCAGCAATCCAAACGCCAGGCCACCAAACACAATCTGCCAGACCGCGCGCGCATGGGTTGCATCCCACAGGCCGCAGGCGACGGCGGCCAGCCACGCCAGCAATGCCAGCGCCGCAAAGATGCGCGCATGCAGCTGCCGGGCCATGGCCATGTAGATCAGTGCGCACACCGTGAAGACGCCGCACCAAGCCAACGCTGGATGAGTGCGCACCTCGAGCACCTTGAACAAAATAGCGGCGTAATAATTCAGTGGCAGCCAGACGGCGCTGATGCCCATCAGCGCCAGACCCGTACGCGGATAGCCGCGGCGCGTGTACAGCCAGCGGCCGAGCAGGTACACGGCACACATGCAGGTGAACAGCAGCGCCAGTTTCAGCGGGCCGGACAACATTGCGCGATAGTGGTACAACGCGCCGAAGGCGGCGACGCCGGCGCAGACAATGCCGGCATTCAGCGCATTGCGGGTCAACACCTCGGCCAGCCGCCGTATGCGCTGGTAGCGTGCGTCATCGGTTTCCGGCGGCAGGGAGAATGCAAACGGTGTGTCCGACGAAAGGACGGGCTCGGCGGCGCGCGGTGTGACTGGTGGCGCCGTGTCGTGTAATTCCACCGCTTGCACGTCAGGCACCATCGGTTCGGGCGGCGGCGCGGGCGTAGGACTCGAGAACAAGGCGATCAAGCCGTTGATCACCCAGATCATGATCTTGACAAAGCCGACCAGGCAGCAGACGGCCAGGAACAGCATCAAGAGAATACCAAAGAATACCATGGCTGCCATCCTTAAGGTTGCATCCATTGTAACGTTCCGCGCGGGAAATGTACAGCCGCAATGCGCGTTATTCGCGCGGCCTGCACGGGATATCACCCAGATCTTTGTCGGCCGTGATGTTCCTAACATCTATGGCATTACATTCATTGCTTGGCCCCGCGATGCGGATTTCGAGACGAATTGTCGGTGGCACATGCGTTAAGACAAAGGTGCCGTCAGCCTGCGAAGAAACACTGTCATGGTACTGTACCGTCTCATCAACAGGCGACAATTCGAAGCAAGACACGCGCCAGTCCGCTGCCGCGTCGCCATTCATTTTGACAACCCGGCCGCGCAGGCTGATGCCGCGCTCACGCGGCACGACAGCACCAACGTCGAGATCCGTGTCGCCAACTTCAATGGGCAGGCGCAGCGGCGCATAGCCATCCGCCGCGACATAAAGGATGTGCGGGCCGGGATACACAGGCGAAACCAGAAAATCGCCGTGGCATGCCACGCGCTGGTCCGCGTCCACGCTGACCTGTGCCTTCAATGCCTTGCCGTCGGCATCTGTGACCATGCCGGTGACGCGCGCCATGCGTGGCAGACGGATGTCGATCAACGGGCCGTTCGGCGCAACATCGTGCAGGAGAATATTGGTGAAATTGTGTGACGTTATCTCAACAAAGTAGCGCAGCGTGGGATCAAGGCCTTTAATGGCAAACTCACCCGGTTCATCGTTCGAAGTATACCGCACGATCACTAGGCGGTGCAGGTCATCAACCGCAGCGTAATCACCGGTGAGCGCGCTTGCCCACACGCTAACAGGTTTCCCGCTCGCGTCGCGCACACGACCGGCAATGACACCTTGTCCAGGAAGATTGATCAACACTTCCGCGCTGGGCGCCGCCACGGCGATGTTGGTGGTCAATTGCAATCCCGGCGCGACCACCTCGAGTCGGTATGGTCCGGCGGGTATCTCACTACAGGTCCACGCATTGCTTGATTTCGTAAAGTCATAATCATGTCTGAACAAGTTGTCTTCACCGCCGGGATCGTGCGTGTACACTCGCACGTGCGGATCGGTCGGAGCAATTGGTGCTGAAAATGCCACCGTTAACGTGGCGAAAGCCGGCAGGCGCACATCGACGCGCGTGCGCGTTCCCGGCGTGGGTGTGAATGCGTCGCTAAATGCAACAAAACGAGAATTGTTATAAACTCGGGCGCACATGGGCGCGAAATGCACCGGCACATTCTCAAGCATGACATGATTGCCTGTCGTAGAAGCATCCATCATGTTTTGCAGTGTTTGCCCAAAGCGCCACAAGTTACCAATCGGGCCATGAAGCTGCGCGCTGATATTGGTGAAGGGTTTGCCGTCGTACGTCCAGACAAAGACTTCCACAACCGCTGCGGCAGACAGACAAACTGTTGCGTTGGTACCCTCCGGCACACTCGAGCTGATCGGCACATAGTCAGCGTGCGAAAATCTCGCGTAGCCACCTATATCCTGAAAAACAAATCGGCCGTTGATATCCGTGGTCACGCAGGCATCCTGTTTATACGTCACGGTGACATTCGGCACAGGCAGCTTGGTGTTCCAGTCCAGCACAGTGCCGCCATACAGGTGCGGTTGTTGCCGCTCGTCAAATTCAAAAACCATGTCGCACGGCGTCAGCTCGTCTTCACGGACGGTAAGGCGTTCGCGTGTCTCGGCGCGCTTGTAGCCCGGCGCGTTGAACGAGACCGAGTAGCTGCCGGCGGGCAACACATGCGAAAAGTATGTTCCGTCCTCTTCGATATCCACATGCAGGATGCGAGACGACGTCGCCGGGCTGCCATTGCTTGTTGTGGTGTGACATGCAAGCTGCACATCAGCGTTGGTCACCGGGACACCGTCACTCGATTTGAGTACGCCATACAAACGACCACCGCTGCTGACAACCACGATGAGCCAGGCCGGCGGCGGATGTTGCACATCAAACGGGCCGACGCCGCCATACGTCTCGCTCGGCACATAGTAGCGCACAACCACCGGGCGTGCCAGTGACAGCGCCGGCAGTATGAAGGCGCCGTCAGCATCGGTGCCGACCTGGTCACCGACACTTGTGCATCTGCCGCGCTCGATCAAGAACTGCCAGCGCCGCGAAGTTTCAGTGTCTTCGGCCAGTTCAGCCCAGACGAACGCGCCGGAGATCGCTTCGCCACTGCTACGGCGGATGTCGCCGCGAATGGCGCATGCTGAATCCGGTGCGGGATGCGACACTATGATTGGTGTCGGTTCCTTGTTCACCTGACGTTTGTGTGCATGCGCGGGCACCGTGCGCGCCAGTGTCGGCATCGGTGTCTGTGCCGGTGATCTGGGTTTGGCACCTGGCCACACAAGCCAGGTCGCTATGCCGATCAGCACCAGCAGCACGCCGGAAATGACGATTGCGCGCTTTGTCATGAATCAAACCTGTGTTTATCCTTATGAACTCGTGCCAATGAAGGTAGTATCTGTCCATCGCTGATTATAGCACAATCGGTAGCCGGTGTGGCGGAGGAAATTCGTTCGCGGTAGATTCTCGCGCGCCGCGATAATTAATAAAGCGGCCTATGGCCGCACGACGGTGGTGCTGCGCCTTCCGTTCGATGTTCAATGTTGAATGCTCAATGTTAATAGCTTCTTGGGCTTGTGTGGCGATGCCATGCGACATCGGCGAAAATTACGGATAAATTCTGGCGGGGGGCAACAGATCGCCGCAGGGAAGCGGCGCCCATCCACGCCGATGGCGGGACTGGCCCAAAGCCTGCGCTATCGGGCGGGCTTGGCCACGGCGGCTTTGGTCGGTGCTTTGGCGGCGATTTGCTCGTCTTCGTCGTCGGCGCGCGAGCCAAGGCCCAGCTTCAGCAGATGCTGGCCGATCTGCTCGCCGATCTCAGCCACCAGCGACGGCACGTAGTGCCCCTGCTTGAAGTAGCCACCGTTCGGGTCAAAGACACTCTTGAGCTCCTCGACCAGAAAGGTTGGATCGGCCGTGCGGCGGAAGACGGCCGAGATCAGGCGCGTCATCGCCACCATCCAACTGAAATGCTGCAAATTCTTGCTGTTGATGAACAACTCGAAGGGGCGCACCCGGCCATTGTCTTCGGTGATGTCGTTGATCGTGATATAGAGCGCCTGGCCGGAGAGCGGCGTGGTCAGCTTGTAGGTGGTGCCGTGCAATTGAATGGGCCGGGCACTCAGGAAGGCGGCGTCGGTGGATTGCAGGTCGGCCTTGGCGCGCGCCTTGTCATCGGCGGGTGCGGCGGCGGCGGGCGCATCCTTGCTGACGAGCACGCCGGTGATGTTGGCGTTGGGACGAAAGGTCGTGCAGCCCTTCAGCCCTTTGTCGAAGGCCATCATATAAATGTCGCGGAACTCTTCGAAAGGCAAGGCGGTCGGCACGTTGATCGTCTTCGAAATCGAGCTGTCAACAAAGGGTTGCAGCGCGGCTTGCATCTCGATATGCTCACGCGGGCTGACGGCATCGGCCGTGACAAAAAACTTTGGGAGCGCCTTGGGATCGGCGTGCGGATGTTTGGCGTGGTACAGGTTGTAGGCGTAATCGCGGACTTCCTGCTCGGTTGTTGTGTCACCGCCGCCGGCCAGCATTTTGCGGGTGTAGGACAGGGCGAAGATCGGTTCGAGACCGCTGGAGACATTACCGGCGAAGAGCGAGATGGTGCCGGTCGGCGCAATCGACGTGAGATGCGAATTGCGGATGCCGTGCCGGCAAATGCCCTCGCGAATGTCCTCGGGCAGCGCGGCGATGAATTTGCCGGTGAGATGTTTGGCGCGATCCAGCGCCGGAAATGCGCCTTTTTCCTTGGCCAGCTCGATCGAGGCCCGATAGGCGGCATGGCAAATGATACGCATAACCTTGCCGGCTTCCGCAGCGGCCGGCGCGGCACCGTAGCGCAGGCCGAGAAACACAAGCATGTCAGCCAAGCCGGTGACGCCGATGCCCATGCGGCGCTTGCGCAGGGCTTCATCGCGTTGGTGCTCGAGCGGATATTGGGAGATGTCAATCGTATTATCGAGCATGCGCACGGCGGTGCGCACGACGGCCTCGATGCCCGCATAGTCAACGGCTGCGTCACGCGCAAACGGGCGCGCCACGAAGCGCGTCAGATTGACTGAGCCGAGCAGGCATGCGCCAAACGGCGGCAAGGGCTGCTCGCCGCACGGATTGGTCGCACAAATGTGCTCGCAATAATGCAGGTTGTTGAATTGATTGACGCGATCAATCAGGATGATGCCGGGCTCGGCGTGGTCGTAGGTCGAGTGCATGATGCGGTCCCACAGCGCGCGCGCGGGCACGGTTTTGTGGATGCGGCCATCGAAGACAAGGTCCCACGGCGTGTCAGCCTTGACGGCCTCAATAAAGGCATCCGTGACCGCGACCGAGAGGTTGAACATCTGCAAATTTTGGCCGTCGCGCTTGGCGTCAACAAAGGCCTCAATGTCGGGATGCGAGCAGGCCAGCACGGCCATTTGCGCGCCGCGGCGCTGGCCGGCGCTCAGGATTGTGCGGCAGGTGGCATCGAAGACGCGCATGAAGCTGACCGGGCCGGAGGCACTGGCCTGCACGCCGCGAATGTAGGCGCCGGCCGGGCGCAGGGTCGAGAAGTCCATGCCGATGCCGCCGCCTTGTTTCTGGGTCAGGGCCGCATTGCGGACGGTCTCGAAGATGCCCTCCATCGAGTCTTCGATCCGATTCAAGACGTAACAATTGAACATGGTGACGCGCTTGCGATTCGTGCCGGCGTTGGCCAGAATGCGCCCGCCCGGCAGGAATTTGTAATCGTGAAGACACGCGAAGAACTCATGCTCCCAGTGGTCGTGGTCACGCTCGTACATGGCCAGCCCGCGCGCGACGCGCCGCCAAGTATCCTCGACCGTCTGATCAATGGGGGTGCCGTTGTCCGCGTGGTAGCGGTACTTCATGCCCCAAATCTGCTGGCTAATCTCTTCCACCTGCGCCGCCATCATGCCGTGCGCTCTCCTCATTCACAACCAAGGCTAAAAAATCAAAATGAATACTACATCTCGTTTGTGCACATCCAGCGCTCCACGAGATATTGAAAAGCATAGCACAGACATGCACAAAATGCAAACCGCTGTCAAGTGGTCGCACGATCGGTGCCAACCATTGCGCGCAAACCACTGTAAAACGTGAGGATAGACCGCGGTGTGGGGCCGGTCAAGTTCGGAACTTCGGGCTGACTGCCGGAGGGTTTGTGTAAATCGTTGCAATGCAATGCGGTGCGAAACTCACCGGGCAACAGGCGAGTGTTCATAGGCATGCGGCAGGAGCATCCGTGAAGTGCCAGCCTTTGAATTCCGAATGGACACGGCGCATGACGGAGTTTCTGCAGGTCTTAGGCCGTGCACCCAATCATGGCGGGCGTTTGCGTTTCGGGCGCGAGTCGGGTATAATTCATCTAATTAGTAAGGACACTGTTTCATGCCATTGCCTGATTTTAAGAAGGACCTGAATCCGGTGCAGTACGCGGCGGTCACGCATGGTGACGGCCCGTTGCTGATTGTCGCGGGCGCCGGCAGCGGCAAGACCCGCATTCTCACCTATCGCATCGCCCACTTGGTTGCCCACGATATTGCGCCGCACCGCATCCTGGCGGTTACCTTCACCAACAAAGCCGCGGATGAGATGGCGCGGCGTGTGGACAAACTGGTGCAGCAGTACGTCCCGGTCTCGACCTTCCATTCGTTTTGCCTGCGCACCCTGCGCCAGGAAGTCGCGCACATTCCGTATCAACCGAATTTCGTGGTGTATGACAAGAGCGACCAGGTGACGCTGGTCAGGGAGTGCATGCGCCATGTCAATGTGACCGAGAAGCAGCTCAAGCCCAAGGCGATCTGCGCGGCCATCAGCCGCGCGAAAGACAAACTGACCGACGCGCCCCACTACGCCGCGGCGGTCAGCAGTTATCTGGAAGAAGCGATCGGCAATGTCTACAAAGAATACGAAGTCGCACTGCACAAAGCCAACGCCATGGATTTCGACGATTTGTTGATGCAATGTGTGACGCTGTTCGCGCACCACCCGGCGGTGCTGGCGGCGTATCAAGAGCGCTTTGTGCATGTGCTGGTGGACGAATTTCAAGATACAAATCACGCCCAGTACGCCTTGATGAAGCAGTTGGTGAAGCGGCGCCGCAACATCAGCGTGGTGGGTGATCCGGATCAATCGATTTACCGGTTCCGCGGCGCGAACATCCGCAACATTCTTGATTTTGAGAAGGACTTCAAAGGCACGCGGGTGATCGTCCTCGAACAGAACTATCGCTCAACCGTGACGATCCTTGAAGCGGCCAACCACGTTGTGGCCCACAACATCGAGCGCAAGGAGAAGAAGCTGTGGACCAAGAACGACATCGGCGTGCCGATTCACATCTACCGCGCGGGTGACGAACACGATGAAGCGAACCACATTGTGGAGAGTATCCGCGGTCTGCACGAGAGCGGCGCGCTGGCCTCGCTGAAAGACGCGGTGATTTTTTACCGGGTGCATGCGCTCTCGCGCGTGCTCGAGGACACCTTGCGGGTGGCGCGCGTGCCGTATGTCATTGTTGGCGATGTCAGCTTTTACAATCGGCGCGAGATCAAGGACATCGTCGCGTATCTGCGCGTGGTGGTCAACAACGCCGATGACGTGAACGTGCGCCGGATCATCAACGTGCCGGCGCGCGGCATTGGCGAAACGACGCAGGAGACGATCGCCAAACATGCCCGCGCGCAGCAGCTCTCGTTTTTTGGCGCGCTCGAGCACACGGCCGACATCGCCCAATTGACATCCGGCACGCGCCGCAACATCGCCAATTTCCTAAAGCTGCTGCACGGCTTGCAGAAGCAGGCCGCAACCTTGCGGCCGACCGAAATGATCAACCGGGTGATTGATGCGACTGGCTATCTGGATGCGCTGGTCGGTTCGGAGGATGTGCAGGATCGGGCGCGGGTCGAGAACGTGCGCGAGCTGATCTCGGCTGCGACCGAATATGAGCATAGTTGCCCGGACGAGCGGCCCAGCTTGCAGGGCTTCCTGCAAGAAATCGCGCTCACCTCGGAACTCGACAAATGGAACGACACGAATGCGGCCGTGACGTTGATGACGATGCATAACGCCAAGGGCCTCGAGTTTCCGGTGGTTTTCATGGCGGGCCTTGAAGAAGATTTGTTTCCGCACTTCAATTCGCTTGAAGACCCGACGGATGTTGAGGAAGAACGCCGCTTGTGCTATGTCGGCATGACGCGCGCCGAACAGCGTTTGACCATGACGTGCGCGTATCACCGCACGATTTTCGGGCAGCGCAAAGTGCGCGAGCCCTCGCGTTTTCTGAGCGAATTGCCGGCCGAGCACATTGAGACGCAGGTCAGCGTGCTGCATGAAGAGCTGGGCGCGGTGGACACGAGCGGGCCGGTGTACGGCACGGGCCGTGGCGCGCCGGCTGCGCCGGCGAATGGCGACTACAAGTCCGGCCAGCGCATCAGTCATGCCCATTTTGGGGCCGGGTTGATCGAGTCGGTGATGGGCGGCGGCGACGACGCGCGCCTGACGATCAAATTTGACAGTTTGCCGAATCCGAAAGTGCTGGTGGCGAAATACGCCAAATTGCGCGTCGGGCGTTAGGCGCGAGCGCATGAGCATAGCGCCCAACGGCCACGAGGTCAGCACGGTTTCGCTGCAACGCTGCGGCACGTACGAGGTGGATGCCGTCGTGGCGGCGGTGCGCGCGTGTCTGGCGCCGCTGGGTGGGATGGCTGCGTTTGTCAAGCCCGGCCAACGGGTTTTGCTGAAGCCGAACCTGCTGATGGCGGCGCCGCCGGAAAAGGCTGCCAGCACGCATCCGGCCCTGGTCGCGGCGGCCATTATCCTGGTGCGCGAAGCGGGCGGCCTGGCGACGGTGGGCGACAGTCCGGCCATTGGCACTGCGGCGGCGGCCCTGCAGGCGACCGGGATCAAGGCGGTCTGCGAGCGGGATGGTGTCGCGCTGGCGGATTTCACGTATGAATCGTCGTTCGAATGTGCCGACAATCTGATTGCGCGGCGGATCAATCTGGCGCGCGCCGTGGCAGAGGCCGATGTGATTATTTCCTTGCCCAAATTGAAGACGCATGTGCAGATGGCGCTGACCTGCGCGGTCAAGAATCAATTCGGGTTGGTGACCGGCACCCAGAAAAGCGCGTGGCATTTTCGGATGCAACAGCGCGCAGCCTTTGCGGATTTGTTGATTGACATTAATCGCATTGCGCGGCCGGCCTTGGCCATTGTAGACGCGATTGTGGCGATGCACGGCGACGGGCCCAGCAGTGGCGAGCCGATTGCCGTTGGGCTGGTCATGGCGAGTGCGGATTTGAGCGCGCTGGATATGGTGGCCTGCCAGATTGTCAGATTGGATCCGCAACGTGTGCCGACGATTGTGGCGGCCCAGCGGCGCGGCTGGGGGGCGGCCACGCGGGCCCAGATCGAGACGATTGGCCCGCCGCTCGACGAGCTGGTCGTGCCGGGCTTCCGCCACGTGAGCAGTTTGACAAGCGTGGTGCAATTGCTGCCCTTGCCGCAACAGTGGCTGGAATGGTTGAGCCGGCATTATGCGCCGCGGCCGCGGATTGCGTTCGCACGCTGCATCCGCTGCTATGCCTGCCGCACAGGGTGCCCGGTGACGCCGGCGGCGATCGACCCGGAGCGCGCGCCACATCAGCGGGTCAATGATCGCACCTGCATTCGCTGCTATTGTTGCCATGAATTCTGCCCGGTCAAGGCGATTTACCTGCGCCCGAGCCGGATGCAACGGCTGTTCCATCCGCAGGCGATCGGCGATTGGATTGCCCGGCGGGTCATGCCGCTCTTGGCGCGGCTGCGGCGATAAGACGGCGGGGGCGTTCGGGATTGTTCGAAGGCGCGCGCGCGCACCCGCGCTGGTGCACAAAACGCGCGCGGGTCGGCGCCATGTGCTCGCCACCAGTTTCAGCTCTCGATCAGAGATGCGAACCCGCACTGTGCCGTCGGCATTGACTTGCTACACGACAAAGAGAAAAACGACTTGCCCGGCAAACCGTTATGGACAAAATGAACACTCGGCGTTCATTTTTCTTCTTTTCTAATCATACAACGTAATTTGCAGACTGCAAATACTGCCAGCATGCCCAGCATCGCCGCCGGCTCGGGCACGGATTCATAACAGCCCATGTCGGGCTCGCTGCCTTGCACGCGCGGCGCGCCCATGCAATCAGTGGTGATACCGGGAATCAGCAGGCCGGCTTCAATGCAAGGCGAGCCGACCTGTAACGAGTAATCAAGGATGTTGGTATTAACGAACTGCGGATAGCCGCTGATATTGCCCGTGCCGGTTGCATAGCCGCCCTCGACATCCGAATACTGCACGTCATAGCCGTTCTCGACGTTTTCAACGGTATGGCCCCAGACGATGCAATTGGTGAGGGCGAGCGCTGCGCCACTACCGCATACCACGCCCTCTTTGGCGTTCTGGGCGATGGTGCAATAGGCCATGTGCAGCTTGGCTGAAGCAGTGCGCACGCCGTCGCCGCCATTCGCGGCGACGTTGCGGATGAGCAGACAATTGGCCACCGCGCAAGTCGCGCCGTCATAGACATACAGCGCGCCGCCGTCGCCGCCGGCATGATTGCCGAGGAAGCGCGTGTGCGAGATCGCGGCGCGGCTACCATGCGCGAGCAAGATGCCGCCGCCTTGCCGGCCCGGCTGGAGCGCCGAATTATAGCTGATCTCGTTGGCGATGCCGCTGCCCAGCAGTGGTTGCGCATAATCGCCGGTGATCGAGAGAGTGGCGGCATAACAGGCGATGGCCCCGCCGTGATTGCTGCTCAGATTATCGGTGAAATAGGAATTGACAATAGCTACGGCGCCGCCAAAGGCGACCGCCACGGCGGCGCCGCCGAGATCCGTCAGCGCATTGGTTGCGCGGGCGAGATTGCCGATAAAATAGCTGGCGGCCAGCGTCGCGTGGTTCTGCGGGGAATACACGCCCAGGCCACCGCCGTTGTAGCCTGAATTTCCATCGAAGCTGGCGAACTGGGCGCGCAGCAAGGCCGTGCCAGCGAGAAAGATGCCGCCGCCGTTGCCGCCCGCTATGTTTTGCGACAGATAGACCCAATCGCCGGTGATGGTCACTGTGCCGTTGCCGGCATAGAGCGCGCCACCATCGCCTTTGGCGGTGTTGTGGTCGAGGCGCGTGCCCTGGCGCACAGACAAATTGCCGGCGAGTAACCAGTAAACCGCGCCGCCTTCCTGCCCTGCGCTGTTGCTGATGATTTGACAACTGTCGAAATAGGCGTAGGTGGGCCCGTTCAAGGCGCACAACGCGCCGCCGCGATGCCCGCTGCCGGTGCCCGCCACATTGCCGATGAACGCGCTGTTGGTGGCCACAAACAGAGAGGGCCGATCAACATACACGCCGCCGCCGTCATCCGCGGCGTAATTATTCAGCACGGTGGCGCCATACAGCAACGCGGTGCTGCCCACGCCGTAGAATGCGCCGCCATCAGTGTTGACGCGGTTGGCGTATGGCGCGATGTTGTCACCGAGTGTGGCGCCGGCAATAGTCACCCGCGACGTCAGCGCAAACACGCCGCCGCCATTATTGGCATACCCATAATTAACCTGCGTCCCATTGGTCAGGGTCACCGTCGAACGGTCGGCGTGAATGCCGCCACCGTTGCCGCCGGCGAAATTGGTGTAGGCCGAGATGGTGCTGCCGATGTCCGCGTTATCGGCCAGTAGTGCACTGTTGAACAGCGCAATGCCGCCGCCGTTGCCACTGGCATAACTGTGGCACACGCGCGCCTGATTGGAAATGACCAGCGTGGAGTTTCTGGCGTACACGCCACCGCCGCTGCCGTTCGTCACGGCATTGCAGCCGGCAAAGCCGACCGCGGTGCTGGTATCCCGGACGACGGCTTGGGCTTTGTCCAAGAGCAGCAAACCGCCGCCGCGCGTGGCCGCCGTGTTGGCATAGACATGCGTGCCTTTCTGTAAAATGACGGTGCTGTTGCTGGCCGTGATGCCGCCGCCTTCCAGCGCGGTGTTGTCGTTGACTTTGGTAAAGGAGTCGAACGTGCAACTGGACAATTCCTGCACCCACACGCCGCCGCCACTGGTGCGCGCGCTGTTGCGCGTAATCTCGGTGTTTTCCAGCACGACGTGCGCGCCAAAGCGCACGCACAATCCGCCGCCGGTGCCCAGCGTGCCCGCGCTGTTGTAGGCGCTCACCAGATAGCGGCCCGTCAACACCGCGTAGTCGCGCACATTGATGGCACACGACGTGACCCCGGTGACCGCGACATGCATGACGACCGCCGTGGCATTCGCCAACGTCAGGGCCGTACCGGAAAAGGGCGGTTTGGTGATGACCGAGCTGGCGCTGGCGATTTGCGTGATGCAATTTGTTTGATAGCCGCCGTCCAGCGTCAGCCATTTGCCGTTGATGGTCACCGCTTCATTGTATGCGCCGGTAGAAATGTTGAGCACATCATAATTGGAGGCCGCGGCCACGGCCTGTGTGATGGTGGGGTAGTATACCCCCAGCCGCATGTTGCGCACAACCGCGTGACCGGTGGCAGGCCACAGCAACGCCGCAATGACACATAACCGGCTAAAATAAATGATCTGCGAAACGAGGCGAAGATGCGCTTTCATGGTCTGCTCCATGCGTGTGATGGTAAACGCAAAAATAGCCGCAGCACTTTGGCCAAAGAGTATATCAAAAACACGGTACACCGCACAATAATACGAAAAGATGTTTGTGATGTGCGGCACTAGTGCACCCGCACTGCGCCGTTGCGTCCGGCGTACTCGCGGGCCTGGTGCATAAAGGCCTCCAGCCGCGTGAGTGCCGTGGCCTGCTCCAACCCGTCATAGACCATGTTCAGGAACGGGATCTCGTTCTCGTCATGCCGCACGCGCTTCATGATCGCGTTGCTGATCGTGCCGGGCATGCAGGTGAACGGCATGACCGCCACGATACCCGCCAAACCCTTGCGGGCGAAGTCTATTGCCTTGCCGACGGTCATGATGGCCTCACCCTCAAAGCTGTGATGAAGGTAGGGCGCGGCGTAGTCCAGCACCTGTTCGGTGGATGGTTCATGCGCGTTGCGCAACTGACCATTGAACGCAGCGACAAACGTGCGCTCGTCGGACTTCATGACCCGGTCCATGAGCGCATTCTTGACGCGCAGCAGCGGCCGATGCGCCAGCCGTGCGCGCATGTCGCGGCGGAAGTTGCGGTAGAGGAACCACTCATACACCGGCGCCATCCAGACCTCGCCCCCCAGTGCTTCGATCTGCGCGATGATGTTCTGGTTGCTAAAGGCGCTGGCGCGGATATAGAATTCACCGACCAGGCCGATGACGGGGCGCAGTGTGCCACGTGCCACGGTAACATCGTCAAAACGCGCCCGCGACCGGCGCAGGGCCGCACAGATGGGACCGACGCGGGCGCCGTTCGTGATGGCAGCGCAGACGTCGTCGCGCGCGGCCAGATACGCCGTCCGGGCGCTGCCCGCCACCACCTCATAAGGGCGGGTCTGCAGCAGCGCCTTCTCGAGCAGGTCAACGGCGACCAAGCCGTCCCAACCTAGCCGCAGAAATTTTCGGCCGACAAGCCCAATCTCGTTATAAAAGTTTGAGGCCTGGTTGGGCGCGTAGATCGGGACGTCCTCATAGCCAAGGTCGTCCAGGATCATGCGCTGTAGCGCGTTGTACTGCCCGAATCGGCAGGGCCCGCCGGAGCCGCCCATAAAGAAGGCATACTTGTCGCGCTCGAACTGGGGGCTCTTGGTGAACTTCACCATGTCGCCGGTCGTGACAATGCAGGGGAAACATTCCTTGCCGGTGGTGAACTGCCGCCCCCAGAACAGGGTTTCCTCGTCGGGCTCGGGCAGGGGGCGGGCGGGCATCCCACACGCCTCGAAGGCCGCGGCCATCCCGTAGGCATGACCGCTCATGTTGGGGATCAGCACGGTGCGCTTGTTGCCCTTGGTGATGTTGAGCGGGCGGAAGCGCCGTCCAGGCGCAAAGTGGCGCGTCATGTTTGCCGCGAGGCTGTCGAGATAGGCCTCGCAGCGGGTGATGACGCCCACGTCGGCGCTGTGCTCATCCACCTCGATAATCAGTGCGGGCTTGTGGCCCAGTCGTTCGGAGAAGAAGCGGGTCACAAACGAGTCTGGACCGCAACCAAAATTGGTCAGGTAGATGGCGTTGAGACGACGGTCGTGGGCGATCACCTCGGCGGCTGCCAGGATTCTCTGCCCGGAGTGCCAGTACATGTTGAACCAGTCGGCGGGCAGCGGGATGTCATCCAGTGGCAGAAAGTCGAGTGGAATAGCCAGCACGCCCATGTTGTGCAGCTTGCGTGGCAGATCCAGACTCGCGCCCGGGTCGCAGGTGCTGTACGAGCGGCCGACTAGAACGATGGCGCGCTGGTCCGGCGGCAGGTGCGCCAGAAGCTCCGCACCGCGCTCCTGACAGTGCTGCAGAAACGTTGCCTGCGCGGCCTCGGCCACGTCAAGCGCGCGGGCTAGATCGCGCGTGCTCTTGCCGAACTTCTTGGCGAGGGGCGTGAGCGCCGTGATGCGGTGGCGGCGACCGAGGGCCAGGTAAATGACCGGCTGCAGCACTTCCACGCCCGCGCCCTCGAAGTCAACCGAGGACTTGAACATATACGCCAGGCTCTGGATGTACGGGCAAGCATAGCTGTCGGTCAACGCGGCGTTGGTAGTCGGAAGGTTGATGACGCTGGGCAGCCAGATATAGTCCACGCGCTTCTTCAAGAGGTTCAAGACGTGGCCCAGGTTTACCTTGACCGGAAAGCAGGTCTCCGCGACGCTTGCCGCGGCGCCCTCGTGGATGATCTGGGTGTTGGTGCAATCGGACAGCACGACCTGCAGCCCCAGCTCGGTCAGCAGCGCGTGCCAGAACGGGAAGAGGTCATGGACCATGCCTGCGCGCGGCACGCCTACCTTCGGCGCATCCACTGGCAGCAGCGTGCTTGCCGTGTAGGAATTGAGCAGGAATTTCTCGCGCTCGGCGAATAGGTTCGGCGCCTTGTTGGCCTGAGGGGAGGCACGGCGCTGGACATCATACTTCTCGCAGCGGCTGCCGTAGTACAGCGGCGGCTCCCCTGCGATGGTGACCGCATTGATCTCGCAGTGGTTGGGACAATCAGGGCACTCAAGCGAAGAGATTTCGTAGTGCTTCTTGGCCAGGTCGAAGCCCTTGAAGCGACTGCCATGCCCTTCGTCGCACTCGTGCGCGATGAGGGCACAGCCCAGCGCGCCGGTAACCTCATGGTGTGGCGGCACCGTGATCGGCTTGCCGAGCACCTGCTCGAAGGCCGCCACGATGGCGTGGTTGAACGCCGTGCCGCCCTGGAAAAAGATGCGGTCGCCGATCTGGTGGGGCGCGACGACGCGGTTAAGATAGTTGTAGACGAAGGCGTAGGCCAGGCCGGCGACAAGGTCTTCCACCGCAGCGCCCGCCTGCTGGTTTTTCTGCAGCTCCGTCTCCATGAAGACGGTGCAACGCTCGCCGAGATTGATGGGATGCTGCGCGCGCAGCGCCAGCGCGGCGAACGCGTCTTGGATCGGGATACCCAGCTTTTCGGCCTGCTCTTCAAGGAACGAACCGGTGCCGGCTGCGCAGACTTTATTCATCTCAAAATCCCGTACCGCGCCGTTCTCAAGGCGGATAAACTTGGCATCCTGGCCGCCGATCTCAAAGATGGTGTCCACCGTGGGATCAAGCGCCAGCGCGCCCCGCGCCTGGGCGGTGATCTCATTGCGGACCTCGTCTGCGCCAATGACGTCGGCGATCAGATAACGCCCAGACCCGGTTGTGCAGGCGCCCCGGATGTCAACGAGAGCGCCGACCTCCTCCGCCACCTCCGTCAGCCCCTGGCGGACGGCTTCAATCGGGCGGCCGGCGGTCATCAAGTAGCGTTTGGACAGCACCACGCCGCGCGCATCCATGACCAAGATATTGGTAGAAATGGAACCGACATCCACGCCCAGATAGGCGGGGATGATCCCGCCCGCGCGCGCAGGTCGCCGGACCTGCCCCTCGCTGACTACGGACCTCTCCAGCTTCAGCGGCGGGAGGCTCTCGGCGCGGATGCTGGCGTATGCGGCCAGCGCACGGATGCGGCTCAGATCGGGTTTCTTCAGCCCGGTGGCCTGGGCATTGAGCACCGCGCCAATTGCCCCCATTGCGGCGAAATGCTCCGGAATCTGCAACTGGTCGTGCTCGACTTCGAGGACCTTGCGCAGCGCCCGCGCAATGCCGGGGTTGGCGGCGACGCCGCCGTGGAAGGAGATGGGCAGCACGAATGGCGCGACCGATCCGACCGTGCTCTTGAAATTGCGGACCAAGGCCAGGCACAGACCCGCAACGATGTCGTGCAGCGGCGTCGCTTTTTGCTGGAGGTGGATCATGTCGCTCTTGGCGAACACGCTGCAGCGCCCGGCCACCCGCGGCGGCGCCGCGGACTGCAGCGCCATCTCGCCGAACGCTTCGATGCTCAAGCCCAGACGCGAGGCCTGCTGATCGAGGAATGAGCCCGTGCCGGCCGCGCACATCGTGTTCATGGCGAAGTCAGCGACAGCCACACGACCATCATCGCTATGCGCGAGGGATACCAGCTTGGAGTCCTCGCCGCCGATCTCGACGACGGTATTGACGTGCGGATACAGGCGGCCGGTGGACGTCGCTTGGGCGACGACCTCGTTCACAAACGTGCCGCCAAGTATGTCCGTGACGATGCGGCCGCCGGCCCCGGTCGCTGCCAGACCGGCAATGTTGGCCTCACCGTGCTGGCGCACCGCCTTGGCAAGTTGTGCGGCAGCCATGCGCATCGGCTGGCCTTTATGCCGGGTGTAGCTCTCCGCCAGGATTTCTCCGGCCCCGTTCATGACCACGAGGTTGACACTCACCGACCCCACATCCAGCCCTAAACAAAGCAAGCTCTCCGCTGCCATTACAGAAATTCTCCCGCGCGAGTGCGCCCGAAGAACGCAGGTCGAACCGGCGGCTGCTCCATACTAGCGCCGCGGCCGTGTAAGGTTGTTATGCAGAATGGCGCTGTTGCGGCCACGGGGTTGACGAACATGGTTGCACGTTGGTGGTAAATTGTAATTTGTACATTGTACATAAAGCTCGCATGCCCATCATCGCCTTGGTAGTGCCCGTGCCGTTCGCTGATTCAGGACAGCGTTGTGCGGCACAGGCGCAGGTACGCCAGCATGGCGCTGACCGTGCCCCACAGCGTCAGCATAACCAGGTCGTTCGCCTGCACGGGCACGAAGCCCAGCAACGCCGCGCGCATGGAACGAATGGCGTAGAGCGCCGGCGTCATGCAGGCCAGGACGCGTTCCCAGTGCGGCATGACTTCCATGGGGGTGATAGCGCCGCCGGCAAAGGTGAGCAAGGTCACGCTGATCAGCCCGAAATGCGAAAACGGAATGTAGCGGCGGATCACCAGCGCCATGAAGAAGTAAAACGCGCCGCTGGACAAGAGTTGCAGCACCGTCACGGCGCACCACAGCACGGGCCGCGCCGGCGCCGGCAGGCCGATCAGCGGCGCACAGATGGCGTAGGCAATCAGGAAGACCAGCCACGACAGCACGCTGCCGCTGAGCAGCCGCGCGAGAATCAGGGTCCAGCGCGAGGCGGGCGTCAACAGGAAGGCAAAGAGGGTCTTGTCCTCGACGGCCAGCACCTGCACGTTACCGCAGTTGATCACCACCAGACTGAGCAACAGGAAAGGCGCAAGACTGGCGGTGATGAACGCGCGCATGCGGTCCGGGGTGTAGCTGTTGTCCTCGACGACGAGCTGGCGCAGTGGATCGGCCTGATCGGCGATACGCGACGTCATGCCGAACAGCACGCTGGAGATCTCGCGATCCATCAACGGATTGCGCCCGCCAAAGGCGACGACCGCGCGTTCTGCATTGGTCGTGTAGACCTCGATGAACGACGCCAGCACGCCGTTGCTGAGCGCGTGCCGACCCTCGGCCACCGTCGCATAGGCCACCACCGCCATGCCTTTGCCGGTCAACTCGTCGCGCAAGCGCTGGCCCACGTCAATGTCCTTGGTGTACACGCCCATCACCACGCGTTTGGTCAATTGCACCACGAAGGATTGGTTGATGATCACAAGGTAGGAGACTGCCAGGGTGATGCTGAGCAGCGCGTGATGTGGCGTGGCGCACCATGCGCGCATCTGTGCCCACGTCAACGCCAGGGTTTGGCGCAGGAACATCGGCAGGGGATTAGCACGCATCACACACCGGGTTCCTGCTGCACGATGCGGAGGTACTCGCGCTCGAAGCGTTCGGCGGAGCCGTCCAGGTCGGCCGGCGCAATGCTCATGACCACCGCGCCGCGCACAATCAGATGCACCAACTGGCACAGGCGCGCGGCTTCTTCAAGGTAGTGCGTGGTGAACAGAATGGCGACGCCGCGCTGCGCCACAGCGCGCAGGCAGTCCCAGATGTGCCGGCGCACATCGGGGTCGAGCCCGACCGTCGGCTCGTCGAGCAGCAGCACCTCGGGCTGGTGCAACATGGCGCAGGCGATGGCGGCGCGCTGCCGCATGCCGGTGGACAGGACGCCAATGCGGCGCCGTTGGAACTCGCCCAGACAGAACTCGTCCACGGCGTGGGCGCAGGCGGCGCGCAGGCGCGCGCCGTGCAGCCCATACAAGACGCCCTGCAGCCGCAGCATGTGCACGACGGTCAATTCGCCGATCAGCGGCGCATCGGCCGAGACGACGCCCAGCCGCGCGCGGGTGTGCAGGTTCGCCGGCGTCTGCTGCTCGCCGGCGACACTGACATGGCCCGTGTCGGGCCGCAACAGGCCGGCGCACATGCGGATCAGCGTCGTCTTGCCCGCGCCATTCGGGCCGAGCAGGCCGGTGATGCTGCCCGGCTGTAAGGCCAGCTGAATGCCACGCACCGCCCAGAGCGCACCGAAGCGCTTGCCAAGGTCATGCGTAGCCAGCACCGGCGTGGTAGTCTTGTCCTGTTGCATACTTAAGAAATAGTATAGCAAATCTTGTGTGAGAAGTTGCACCCGGCTGCGCGATGTGCTATACTATATGTATTGCAATGGAATACATAACGAACCCAATGGTACAGCCATGTCGAAGCGCATCACCTTGATTGCCGTGGGCGTGTGCCTCTGCGCCGCCTACATGCTCGTCAGCGCGTTGGCGGAAATCACAGCCGTGCCCGTCCCCACGCAAAGCGCGGCGGAATACACCGCCAAGGCGTCCATGCCGTCGCTGGTCACCGCGAACGACATGACCATCAAAAACACGTCGAGCAGATACAAGTACAAGAGTGACCAGGCCGACGAGGCCAACCAGGCGTGGAAAGTTGCCGCCGAATGTCCGACCTCGTACAGCACGTTTGACGGTATTTCCAACGTGCGCATGCAAGGACGCAAGGAGGGCAGGGCGAATTCGCTTGATCATCAGTTTGCGCTCAAGCCGTCCGGCATCTCGGGCAAGAGTCGCACAAGCTACAAAGGGAAATTTTTCCCGTGGGATACCAGCGTGGCCGGCAAGTCCAGCGGTGGCGGCACGGAAAAGTTTGCCTGCGGCGTTTTCAAGGCCAAGATTGTGATGGACAAGAAGACCGGGCAACACTATCTGCGCTTCCTGTACGCGGTTACCAAAGCCAGCCAGCTTGGCGAACTCGCTGAAACCAATCAGTATGGCGGGATGAAAAACGACTTGGACGTCATTAAGAAGACCAACGGCGCGGTCAATGTCGAGTACGCCCTGTCGCTGGGCGGCGAAGTGCATGACACGGCCGGCACGGCCAGCTTTAAGGCTAGCAAGAACGCTGCCGCCGGCAAGATCGTGAAGCCCAAGAGCTGACGCGCGCACCAGTTCAAGTCACCGCATTAGAAATATCCGACGACTGAGCTGCGGCTTTGGCCACTGTGGGAGCCGCTGTTTGGAAGGTGGGAGCCACAGTCCACCGTGGCGTGTCGCATAACTATCTTCACAAACACAGTCTGAAGACCCCCGCGACCACGCCGCTGGCGGGATGCAGGGTTTCAACATTCAGCATTCAACATTCAGCATTCAATATTAAATAGTAAATGTTAAATATCAATCGGCTTCTCTGCGTTGCCCCCGTCTTAGTGCTTGTTCTTAGCTTTTGCATGCTTGCCCAGCATGGCCTGGCTGAGCGCCGCGTGCAGACTCTTTGCGTGATACGGCTTGCTCAAGAACGCCTGGGGCCAGGCGGGATGATCGCCGACCATGACGCTGTCTTCATCGTAGCCGCTGGTCAAAACCACCGGGATATCGGGCGCGAGTTGGCGCAGGGCCGCAATGGTTTGCCAGCCGTCCATGTCCGGCATGGTCAGGTTGCACAGGACGCAACAAATGTCGTCCTGGTGCTGATGGAACTGCGCGATCGCGTGGCTGCCGTCCGAGGCGGCAAGCACGGCAAAGCCACACGACACCAGCATAGCTGACGCCACCTGGCGCACGCTCTCTTCATCGTCGACCAGCAGGACCGTGCCACCTGTTGCAATCTCCCGCACGGTGGCCGTGTTAGCCGGCGCGCAGGGTATTTCCTCAGCCGACACCGGCAGAAAAATCCGGAAGGTGCTGCCCCGGCCCAGTTCACTTTCCACGGTGACGGCGCCGTTGTGCGACCGCATAATCCCCAGAACAAAGGGCAAGCCCAAGCCACGCCCAGTGAATTTTGTGGAGAAAAACGGATCAAAAAGTTGTTCAGCATTCTTGTCGGAGATGCCGCCACCCGTGTCGGTCACCGACAGGCAGGCATAGGCAGGATCACACGGCTGCCAGCCGATGGGCCGGCGGTACGCAGCTGGCACATCGGCCGCAGCAACCGTGCTGACGGTCAGATGCAGGGATCCGTGGCGGTCACCGATGGCATCCCAAGCATTGACGACCAGATTGGTCAGAACCTGTTGTAGCTGATGTGCATTCACGTTGATGACTGGCCCGGGGCATGGCAAATCGTCCTGCATCTGTACCTTGCTCGGCCGGGCGGCCCGGAGGATGGGTAAATGCTGGCGGCACGCCTCGGCCAGATCAAGCAGTTCGCGTTTGCCGTGCTCTATGCCGAGGTAGGTCAGCATCTGCTGGCTGACATCTGCTGCCTTGGAGCTGGCCTGCATCGCATGGTTGAGGAGCTCGGCCAGCGGCGTTCCTTGGGGCACGTCATCAATGGCCAATTCCAGGTTGCCCATCACTGCCATAAGCTTGTTATTGAAATGATGGGCGATGGCGCCGGCCATGCGGCCCAAGCTTTCGGCCTTCTGCAGTTGCCGGTTCATGTTTTCGAGGTTGGCTTTCTCCGCTTCCGCCTGCTTGCGCGCGGTGATGTCGCGAATAACGCCGATCGCGCACACGTGGCCTAAGAGTTCGTTGCGTGCGCCGGTGATTTCGGCAGAGAAAAACGAACCATCCTTGCGTCGCATCCGCACCTCGCCTATGGGCATGCTCTCGTTTTCCACCAACTGATCGAAAATAGCGAGGACCTGCGGAAGATCCTTCGCCGCGTGCACATCTTGCACACCCAGTTTCAGCAATTCGTCGCCGGTGTAGCCCAGCATGCGACAGATCGCCTTGTTGGCGACAACGAATCGCTTGCTTTTCACATCCGCGCATAGAATCCCATCCCGGATGCCATCGAATATCGTGCCCATGGCCGTTTTGAATAGCGCCCTCGCCGCCGCGGTCTGCTTGTGGCTGCTGCGGTTGCGGCCGACGACGCGCGCGCGCGTTTTTCGAGATGCGATTGTGCTGGTCTTGGCACGTGCTTCCGCCCGCGTGCGCAGGTCGGCGACGTGATCTGTGGTGGTCTTCTTTTCGGGCATGGTCGGCCTATATTCATTATCAAGGTTGTTTGCAGAAATGCGTTATTCTGCAAACAACACCTGGTAGTACGCCAATTGATATCCAATGATAGTGAACTGCATCAGCAAAGTCAACTCAGGTGTTTTGGAGGTGTTTTGGAGGGTGCCGCAGGCAAAGGACGCTATGCCATCGCAGACGCAGGCGGCGCTGGCACTGCCGAAAAGGGAGAAGACGCGATCACCCCGTCGTTAATACCGGCCAGGCACCGTCGCCGACGCAGCGTGCATGGCAGCCGGAACAGCGCAAAGAATATGGTCAGCCCCAGCAGCGCCGGTTCAGGCACGGCTTCATATGCGCCGAGGTCGGGCGCGTCGCCGATCGGGCGTGGCACGCCGAGGCAGTCGGTTGTCACGCCGACGACCACACCGGTGTCAATGCACGGCGAGCCGGCTTGCAGCGCATAGTCGAATGCTGCCGCATCCACGAACAGCGGATCCGCATTGAGGTTGCCCGCGCCCGGGTAGCCGCCATCCACGTCGCAATACTGCACCGCCTGCCCGTCGGCAATGTTGAGCGCGGTATGACCCCAGACAATGCAGTTGGTCAGCGCCAAGGTGCCACCGAAACTGGCGACCAAGCCCGTCGCGCCATTGTGCGCCAGGGTGCAGTGCAAGAGCAGCATGGCCGTGCTGTACGCCGCGCCGCCCGCGCCGGCCAGGGCGGCGTTGTTGTGCGCCAGCACCGTGTTGACCAGCGTCACGCGCGAACTCTCCAGCGCCAATATGCCCCCGCCTGTGACGCCGGCCGTGTTGCTGACCACCCGCGCGTCGGCCAAGTTAAGGGTGCTGCCGCGCACATGGCACGCGCCGCCAAACTGAGCCGTGTTATATTCGAAGTGGCAGGGCGGCACACTGACGGGAGCGCCAAACGCGCCGTACACTGCGGCATCTGACGAGACCAGTGCAAGCGCGCCGCCGTTGGTCGCCGCTGTGTTGCCTTGGAAAGTAACATTCATCAGGGTCGCCGTGGTGTGCTCGGTCGCCATGACGCCGCCGCCATCCGTGCCCGCCGCCATATTGTTCAGCACGGTCGCGTTGGAAAGCACCAGTGTGCTGCGGCGGGCGTAGATACCGCCGCCCGTGCCGCTCATGGCGTAGTTTGCATTGGCGGTCAGGACATTGCCGAGGATGGTGCCCGCGCCCAGCTGCACGAACGACTGGTCGGCATAGATGCCGCCGCCGGCTGTGCCGGCGCGCCCGCTGGAAAGGGTCGCGCTGCTGGCCATGACCGTGCTGCCCACGGCATAGACGCCGCCGCCCGCGCCCAGCGCCACATTGGTGCAGATATAGTTGCCCATGATCAGGCCCAGCACCGCATCCTCGGTCACGATCAAGGTCGCATTCGAGAGATACGCGCCGCCGCCATCTCGCGCGGCGCGATTGCCGGCGATATGTGCGCGGTTCGAGACGATGACCAGCGCGCCGCCATCGGCATAGACGCCGCCGCCGCAGCCGTTGGTGACTTTGTTGAAGTTGCTCGAGCCCCAGCCGATCCCGCCGTAGGCGTCGCATTCAACCCGGGAGCCGCCCGTGGCATACACGCCGCCGCCTTTGTTGACTGCGGTGTTGCGGTACACCATGCCCTGCCGGCGCAAAATCAGTGCGCTGCCGCCTTCCAGCATCACACCCCCGCCATTGGTGGCATAATTGTCATACACGCCAGAGCCGTTTTCATGCAGCTCAAAAGTCGAGTGGAACTGCGCGTGCACGCCACCGCCGCCGGCACCGGTCGCCACATTGTTGCGAATGGCTGTCCGGTAGGCCACGACGTGCCCACTGCTCCGCAGGTCAATGCCGCCGGCGCTAATCCCGACGTTGTTGCGCACCACGCAGTTGGATAGGATCACGAACGAACTCTCCACGACACTCAGCCCGGCATTGGTGACATGATGGATCTCAAGATTGAAAAAGCTGCAGGTGCTGCTTTGGTGGACCCCCACGCCGTTCCAGGTTGCGAGTCCGACAATCTCCGCATTGCCGACGACCGCACCAAAGGCCAGGTCATAGCCGCCGCGCAAGGTGAGGTGCCGCATAATGTCAACGCATTCGCGGTAGACGCCCGTGCTGATCAGCAGCGTGTCGCCGTTGACCGCGACGGCCACGGCCTGCGTGATGCAGGCATGGCGCGGGCCGCCACTGGTGATGTTGGTGACACTGGCCAGCGCGCAGGGGCTGGCAGCAACAAGCAACACGCCGAACAGCACGCGGCAGGCGCGCAAGACAAAACACGGGTTCATACTGGCCTCCTTTGTGTAGTTACCGTTTCCGCGTATAACACAAACAATCCCGGGCGCACCAAGTTGCCAGCGTGCCACGCCGCACTGCGCCGTGCGCATGGTTGAGCGAGATGCAACCGCGGTGGGCGCCGGCAGCGGCTTGCGGCCCGCCGCGCGGCCGGCTCAGGGCTTCGCGATGGAAACCGCGCAGTTGGTATTGCCAGAGTAGGTCAAGAAGGCTGCTGCTTTGCCCTCCCACGCGCCGTTTTGCGCCATGATCGTTCCGCCCCGCTTGGTCCGTAGCAGCTTCTTGTTGTAGATGGCGATGGTGAATCTGATGAGTCCATTCGAGGAGTACTCGCCGAATTCGGTGACGACCTTGCCCTTGTACATGTACACGACGGAGAACCCGTTCGAGATGGCAAACTCGATTTCATTGATTTTTGCCGCGCCGCGCTTGCCGAGCTTGTACATCGCGTAACGGCTGAACGAACTCGACGCTTTGGCTTCTGTGGTGTACGCGCCGCCGAATCTGAGGAGCAGCATCTTGCCATCGAAACCGCCCGCGCCCTGCGACAAGAAGAGCGGCATGGTGAAGTTGTTCACGCCGGCGATGCCAGGCAGGGTCCCTTGTGAATAGACCTCGCCTTTCTTGTTGTAGGCCTTGTAGTCCAGTTGGTACAACGCATTCCCTGGAATGTTGGTGTACGTGGGAAAGACCTGGATGGCATTGCCGTTCTCGTCAAACGCAATTTTGCCGTTGATGCCATTGGGGTCAACGAGCACATGTTTGGTGATGAGCTTGCCCGCGAAGGCCGTCAGGACGATGAATGTGACCATGCAGCAAAGCAATGACACGGTGCGTGTTTTCATGGTGGCCTCCGTGAATGGTGAAGAGTCTTTCGAGAACGTCAATCTCATAAATCTCTAACGCATAGTATACCATACAACAGGGCAAAACGCAACTGCGGACCTGGCCGTTATCGCCCGATGCGCGCGCGGGTAAACAGCAGTTGTGCAAGGGCGAAGCACCCGGCGGCGCACGCGGCCAGAACACCCAGGTCGCGCAGTAACAGCGGCGCGGAGTCCGTCATGACGGCGCGCAGCGAGCGCACCGCGTAGAAGGCCGGGGTGGCGTGGGCCAGAACGTACTCCCACCCGGCCATCGCCTCGACCGGCTTAATCGTCCCGCTGGTGAACATCATGAGCAGGATGAGCAGCATCGCCGCGTCAACATACAGCAGATAGCTCTTGCAGACCGCTGCCAGCGCCGTGAAAAACCCGAGCGCGTAGATGACCTGCACCAGCAGCACGCACACCCATACGCCGGGTCGATCGGGCAGACGCCACGGGACGATGCACCGGCAGATCGCCAGCGACACACCCAGGATCACCAGCACCAGGAACCCGCCGCCCAGCGTGCGCGCCACAGGCAACACAACGCGGCGCAGCGGCAACACTTTGATCGTGTGAACCATGCCGCTCTCCCAATCGCGCAGCCAGTGCATGCCGCAGTTGACGGTGGCCAGCGTCATGATCAGGAACGGAATGAGACTGGCGGTCATGAAGGCGTTGATCTCGTCGAGGGACTGGTGTGAGGACACAATGGCGATTTGGTCGCCGCCCGGCTGTGATTCGCTGACGCGCGCGGCCACGCGCAGCAGCACACCATTGATCTCCCGGTCGAGCATGGGATTGCGGCCGGACAGGGTGAGCCGGAGGGTGTGCGGCATCAGGCAGATAACAGCGACGAGCCGGCCGGCGGCAAGGTCGGCGGTGGCCTGCACGTAGTCGGGGCAATGGACGGTGGTGATGCCGAGGGCGGTCAGTTCGGACTCGATCGCGGACAGCAGGGGCATATCACCCGCGCAGAGGCCGATGGCGACCCGACCGCTCAGCCGCACGTGGAGCAACTGTGTGCCGACCAGGAGAAACACGCCACTGAGGACGAGGCCCGTCAGCACCTGGCGCGGCGTGCGCCACCAGACGCGCAAATGCACCAGGAACAGTTGGCCGATCTGGCGAAGCAGCATGCTCATAGCGTCGGCTCGTGGGCGACGGCGTGAAGATACGCGCGTTCGAGGCGCGCGGCCGAGCCGTCCATGGCGTCCGGCTGGATCGAGAAGGCGATGGCGCCGCGGATCATCAAATGGACTTCGTCGCAGAGACGCGCGGCTTCCTCAAGATAGTGGGTGGTGAGCAACAGCGCGACACCGCGCTCCTTCAGGCGCACAAGGCACTCCCAGATATGCCGGCGAATTTCCGGGTCGAGTCCGACCGTCGGCTCGTCGAGCAACAGGACGGCCGGGCTGTGCACCATGGCGCAGGCGATCGCAACGCGCTGGAGCATGCCGGTGGACAGCACGCCGATGCGCCGCCGCGCGAACGTGGCGAGCCGGTATTCATCAATGGCGGCGCGGCAGACGTCCGTGCGCGCGGCCGCGGCCACGCCGCACAGCGTGGCGCGGAGAAAAAGCGTTTCTGCGACGGTCAACTCCTCGCACAGCGGCGCGTCGCGCGACACGACGCCCAAGTGTGCGCGCGCCGCGATGGCGGTCAGCGACTGCCGGTGCCCGGCGATGACAACGTCACCTTCATCGGGCGTGAGCCAGCCGGCGCACACACGGATCAACGTAGTCTTGCCTGCGCCGTTCGGCCCGAGTAGGCCGATGATCGTGCCCGCCTGAACGTTGAGCGAAACCTGCCGATTCGCCCATAACGTGCCATAGCGTTTGCTGACCCTGCGGATCGCAAGGCGCGCGGCCGCCGCATCGTCTGCGCCGCCTGACCCCGCGTGCGCCTGAGCGGCAAGCGCCTGTTCTTGCATCTGCACATTGATGAATTCTGCTTTCTGCATTATGATCCTGAAACCGCGTGGCGAAAACGAGCCCGGATTACCGTCGACCGACACCGCCGTGTATCGCCAGACATGTGCGGGCGACGGCGGACCAGACAATAGTTCTTCATGGTGTGTTCCTATGGGCTGAGCGGGCACGTCGGACCAGTCCGACCAGTCCGACAAGCACCAGTGTGACCCCCGGCTCGGGGATGAATTCATACGCGCCCATATCAACGCGTCCGTCAATGATACGTGGCGTGCCATCCAAATCAGTACTCCACGTGATGTACGCATTGGTGCCGGCGTTGACGCACGGTGACGACTCGAACAGCCTGTAATTGCCGGTGCTGGCATTAACGAATTCCGGGTCGTTGCTGATGTTGCCTTGTCCGGGCGGCAGCGGCAACGAGCAGGTAAACACGACCGTGCCTGTCCCTGCCCAATTATTGGAGCCGTTCAGGAACACGATGCAGTTTCGCACGAAGCCATTGGTGACAAAGAAGCCGTCACCGTCGCCGGCGCTGTTGCCCGCGAGTGTGCAACTGTTGAGGTATCGGTAACTACCGCAGAATGCGCCGCCACCGAGCCCGCTTGCGCGATTGTTGACGATCAGGCAGTTGTTGTCGATGCTGTTCCACGTGCCGCCGCCGTCAATGGCTGTATTGCCGCGAATGACACAATTGTTGATCGTGCTTTGCGCCGCGCCGCCGCCATAGTTTGACACGATGTTGTCCACGAGCGTGCAGCGGTTGAGCACGCAGAAAGTGGCGCCGCCACCGCTGTACTCGGCATAGTTGCTGATAATCAGGCAGTCATTGGCGGACGTGCCGTAGAAATAGTACAAGCCGCCGCCGTTGCTTGCACGGTTGAGACTGATGGTACAGGCGTTCAGCGTGGAGAAGTAGGCGCCGCCGCCACTGCTAATCGCGGTATTGCTGCTGATGATACACGCTGTGAGCGTCCCGAGCGACACGCCGCCGCCGGCGCCCGGGTCGGCCAGATTGCCGCTGATGACGCAAGATTCGAGCGTGCCACCGGCCGCGCCGCCGCCGTAGCCGGCGGCGGTGGCGCGGTTGCCGCTGATCATGCAGCCGTGCAATTCACCGCCCATGGTACCGCCACCGGAGCCGGTATAGACGCCGCCGCTGCCCCAGCCGGTGTGGTTGCCGGCAATGCGGCAGTCGCGGACCGTGCCCCAGCACACGCCGCCGCCGCCATTCGCGGAGCCGCAACCCGTGATGACACAGTTGCTGATGCACGCCCGAACGCCAAACGCGTACACGCCGCCGCCACTGCGGTCGAGATAGTCATTGCCGGCGGTGGCCGTATGACCGTTGGACACCGTCAGGCCGGCCAGTGTCCCGGCTTCCATGTACACGCCGCGCACGGCCTGGCTGCCCAAGTCGCCTGAGGAAGGATCGGGAGCGCCGAGAATGATGGCGGACGCCGGGCCGTTGAGGCTTTGAATAGTGACGTCGCGCGTCACGACGACACGGTTGGACGAAACAAGCCATGGCGTCGCCCTGCAACCGCTGGCATAAACGCCGTCGGCGACGACGACCAGGCTGCCGTGTTGCGCCGCGTCAACGGCATCTTGGATCGTCGTAGCCGCGGTGGCCCAAGTCGTGTAGGGCCAGGCCGCGCCCGCGCTGGCTGCGTCGACATAGTGCACGGGCTGGACGACGACGAACATTGCAAGCGCGGCGGCAACACCCGCGGGATACGTTTCGTTGAACGCGCGCAGTGTGGCGGTGTGGGCGCCCAACGAATTCCACGCGTGGCTGACATACGGTTGATTGGTGACGGCGGCCCCGTCGTCAAAAGTCCACACACTGCCTGCGGCGCGACCGGCGATGTCGGCAGCGAAGCGTACGGGATAGTGCAGCGGCGGCTGCAGTGTGGTGGCGCAAATCGTGACGGCGAGGGCGCCGGTAACAGCGCCGGGCCAATATTCGTCGCAGCCCATGGACGGCGGGGTCCGCCACGCTTCGCCGTCAATGTCCGTGCCGGCGGCATAGGAAGAGCCGCCCGCGCCGCGGCAGGCCGACGTCGCGGCCAGATGCGAGACGCTGGCCAGTTGCGGCTCGTTGGTAATATTGCCCGTGCCCCACACTGCAGGCGTGGTGCAGCAGTAGCGCGTTTCGCCCGGTTGATTGATGTTCGCGTCAATCGAAGCGTCATTGAAGTAAATGATCGAATTGTAAAACTGGCCGTGGTACGCGCCGCCGCCATAGGTTGCGCGATTGCCGCTGATCGTGCAATTGACCACGGATGCGTAACTCATGCCACCGCCGAACCAGGCCCGATTGTCGCTGATGACGCAGTTCTGGGCCGTGCCATGATTGATGCCGCCGCCCATCAACGCGGCAACGTTGCCGGTGATGATGCAGTTGCCAAACCAGCCTTGATCGCCCGAACTGCCTGCAACGCCGCCGCCGGAAACCTGCGCGACGTTGCCGCCGACGCTGCATGCAAACGCGCTGCAGGCATACAGGCCGCCGCCCCACTGGGCCGCCCGGTTGCCGTTCACCGTGCAACCGTTCAGGGTACAGCTATGCGCGCCGCCGCCATAGCCGCGGCTGCTGTTGCCGCTGATGATGCAAGCATTGAGCGCCGTGAATTCCGCACCGCCGCCGCTGCTCGCGGTGTTGCCGCTGATCGTGCAGACGTCGGCGGTGCCGCCGTAGGTCCACACGCCGCCGCCATCCAGATACGCCGTGTTGGCGCTGATGACGCAGTTGCTGATGCACAATGCCGCCGAATACGAAAACACGCCGCCGCCGCACGCGTCGTACAGGCTGTGGCCGCTGGTGCGCGTGTAGCCGCCCGAAATAGTGAAGCCGATCAGCCAACCGGTGTCCATGTAGATGCCGCGCACCGCATTCTCGCCACTGCCACCCGTGACCGGATCCGGCGCGCCGGCGATCACCGTTGCCGCCGGTCCGCTCAGACTGGTCAGTGTCAGCCGCTGCGTCACACACACGCGGTTCATCAGCGCGTAGCCCGGCGTCACCATGCCGCCGCTGGCGTACACGCCATTGCTGACCAGCACGGTGTCGCCGTCTGTGGCGATGTCCACGGCGCTCTGGATGTTGGTCGCGGCTTTGCTCCACGTGTCAAATGGCGCCACATGTGCGCCATCCAGCGCTACATAACGCGTGAGGGCGTGCGCCTCAAATGGCACCACGCAGAGAACGGCCGCCAGCGTGTGGTACAGTCTCATAGCCACCTCCCGGGTTGACAATAACCGTTAGTGGTTGACTATTCAGTATAGCACAATCCGATGCAGAAAAAAACAGTGGTCTGCCCCAGATCCGGCGACGCGCATAATCTGTTGCCTCACATGCCGATAGACACGGACAAGAGGCATTGACGTTCGCGCGGTGTGGGTGGGCGAGTGCCGGGTGCAGCGATGCCCCAAGGGGGCAGGGCATACTCGCCCTGGGTAGCGGCACATCCCGTCCATTCCCGCCCTATCGGGGCGGGGGTAATCACGGTGGTGTGGCGGATAAACGCCCATCCTACCTGCGCCCCTACAGGGCGCACGGATCATCCCGCTCATTTCCCAGGGCGATGCCCTGGGCTGGTATACTTCGCGCCGTTGGCGCGACAGCGACAGTGATGTGCGGCCAAGACAACGCTGCTTTCTGCGAGAGTCGCCGGATCTGGGTCTGCCTACGCACAAGGCACGCGAAATGCGGATGAGGGAGGCGCCGGTTGCGGCGGTGCATGGCTGCAACTCCACTACGCGGGCAGTCACATAACGTAGCGCACCCGACATGGCCCAGGGATTGACACGCATGGGCGGAATTGACTATACTATGGGATGGCATGTTGCGCCCGACATGCCCCGTTAGCAGCTAGTTCTAACCTCCGCACGGAGACACCATGCAAAGCAAAATCCGTGATGTGCTGACTGACAAAACTCAGGATATTTACTGCGTGCAGCGGACGGACACGATCGAGGACGTCGTCACCGTGATGAATGACAAGCGTATCGGCGCGGTCATCGTCAAGGACGGCGAAACGGTGGTGGGCATCCTGACGGAGCGCGACCTGCTCAAGAAGTTCCTAGCCGAGCACAAGGACCCCGCCAAGACCTACGCCTGCCAGATCATGACCGATCAAATGGTGATTACCACAGTGGACCGCAGTTGCGAGGACTGCATGACGATCATGACCAATCACCGGATCCGGCACCTACCCGTGTATGATGGCAAGGAACTGGTCGGCATCATCTCCATTGGCGACTTGATGAAGCGGTTGGTACAGGATCGTTCGACCGAAGTGCACTATCTGCAGGACTACATCCACGGCCCGTTTGCCTGAGCACTCCACCGGCAGCTCCTGGCTCTGCCTGGAGCTGCTGTAGATCGCGTGCCGGGCAGCAGCTCCACACGCGTGCGAGGCCACGACCGCGCAGCGCCATGTGGCGCCCGTTTCACGCGGGGCTTTTCCCTGCGCCCGCGCCTGAATCCGTCGCGGCATCGTCCGCTCCGAATTCTTTCACTAGTGCCGCAACGGCCGCTGCGACGTCGGCACTGAGCGCGGCGCCGAGGGCGCGCGTCCCCGGTTGAATGCCCACCAGCTGAATGTCGGCCTGTGTCTCGGCACGCAGAAATGTCACACACAATTGCAGCGACGCGGCGTGCGTCGAGAGCGATGTCCAGCGCGCGTCCGCAACAGCGAGCCGACGTGTGGTGCCGGGTGCCGCGCCCATAGCCGCCGCATCGATCAAGATAACCTCATCGGGCTGCAAGCGTGCGATGGCGCCAAGGTAATTTTCCGGCGCCGTACCGGCGTCAATCAGTGTGGCCCGCGCACAGCCCCGTGCCTGCAAGCCCTGCACCACCGCCACACCCGCACCGTCGTCGCCGCGTAACGTGTTGCCAATCCCGACAATGACTATCCTGCGACGCTCAACCATAACGCACGCGCGCCCCCGACGCTATGACGCGACACCCATTGGGCCGCACGGAACATCGCCAGCGCGGAGCCACAGCAGGGCTAGATGATCACCGCCACGGCGGCGCGGCAGACCGGACAGAGCACGCGCATGCGGTCGCCCCGGCTGACATCGCCGGGTGCGCGGCATGGCGGTTGATCCGCCTCCGGCTCGATCACGCGCAGCGCGCGCAGCGAGGCCAGCGCCACGGTTGGGTTGGCGTAGGCCAGCGGCCCGAGTTTGTGATACAGCCAGCGCAAGTGTTCGCGCGCGGCAACGACGCGACCGCAGGCCTCGCAGACAACCAGTTCCTTGGCGACGCTCATGTTCTGCGCAGCGCGCGTGGCGGCAACCATATTGTACTCCGTCTCGAGCACAATGCCGGTCGTGGTGATGCAGTTGCGTTCGCACGTCTGGCAGAAGATGCAATGGTCATAGCGCACGCAGAGTGTGCGGGTGGGCGCGCCGGCCGCGAGGTCGTCGGTCATGGTGATGGCGCGCGCCGGGCAGCTTTGCGCGCAGGCGCCGCAGCCGACGCAGTCATCGTTGTGGTAGGTGGGCCGGCCACGGAAGCCTTCCGGCGCCGGCGACGGGGCGGCGGGAAACTTCAGGGTCACTGGCCCGCGGATCAGCGCGGTGATAGCTTCGAGGAGTTCTCTGAGTTTCGGATACTTCATAGTGCCTCACGTGCGGCTCGGCCTGCATGCTGAGCCGGGGTTCTCACCTGGCGTCCGCGCCACGCGTCAATCATTGCCGTGCCGTTCCGCACCTTCGCGATCCTCCTTGTAGCGATCCAACACCGCACCTTCACCGAGCGGGATGCCGCTGCGGTGCGCCGCCCGCGCGATGGCATGTGCTGCGGCGGGCGAGGTGAGCAAAATGAAGACCATGCAGATGCCGGCCTTGAGCCCGCTGGCTGAGAGCAGACCGACCTGTACCCATACGCCCGCCAAGATGAAGCAGGTGCCGATCGTCACGCATTTCGTCGCGGCCTGCAGGCGGTTGTAGACATCCGGCATGCGCACCAGGCCAATGCAACCGATCAGCTCGAACAGCACGCCGAACGCAACCAGAATCATACACGCAATGTCATTCATCAAAGGCCTTTCCTTCGAGGTACTTCGCCAGGGCGATGGTGCCGATGAACGAGAGCAGGGCCCAGGAGATCGCCACGTTCATGTAAAAATCGCGGCCACCTTGCAAGACCACCACGCAACAGAATCCGACGATGATCGTGCCCAGAATATCGAGCGCGACAATGCGGTCGGCGGCCGTGGGCCCCATCGCGATGCGGTAGAGGCACAGGAAAATGGAGGCCAGCAGGCCCAGTAGGACGATGGTCGTGAACGTGATCATGGGTCAGTCAAAAATATGGAGAAGAAATTGTTCGAAACGGCTGACGATCATTTCGGTGGCGTGCTGCACGTCGCGCGCGCGCACGTCGATCCAATGGATGTACAGGCAGCCGTCGTCGGTGACGTCAACAGTAATAGTGCCCGGCGTGAGCGTGATGCAGTTTGCCAGCATGGTGCGGCCGGACGCGCTCTGCAACCGGGTATGCACGCGCACAATGCCCGGATGGATCGGCAGCGCCGGGTGCAGCACCAGATAAGCCACGTGGATATTGGCCTTGATGCACTCCCACAAGAACACCGGCATGAAGATGATGAACCAGAGGTAACGCCGCGGCTGGTAGACCTTGTGCGGACGGGCCGTGAATTCGTAGAACAACAAGGCCGTCAGCGCGGCGGCGACCACGCCCGCCAGCAGCGTCTGCAGCCTGCCCGTCGCGTCGAGCGGCCAGGTCAGGGCCAGCCACATCAGCAATGCCAGCAGGAACAGGGTTATGCGTGCCATTTCATTCTCCGTGCAAGTAGCCCGCGTAGGCCGTGCCGGCGCGCAGGGCGTCGACCGCGGGAACCAGGATGACGGCGCGCACCGATGGCAGCACCAACGCGCTCATCAGCAGACACAGCAGCGCCAGAAACACCAGCGCCAAGCGCATCAGGCCCGGCACCTCGCGCACGTCGCGCCAGCGCGGGTTCAACGGACCGAAAAAGGCGTACTTCTGCACTTTCATGAACGAGGCGATGGTCATCACGCTCACAATCACCGCCACGACGGCGTAGCCATGGCGGCCGGCCTCGACCGCGGCCCAAATGATCAGCAGTTTGCTAAAAAACCCATTGAAGGGCGGCACGCCGCTGATGGCTAGCGACGCGATCAGCGTCGTCGCCGCGGTGACGGGCATGCGTTCGCGCAGGCCACCCATCTCGCGCAATTGGCGCGTGCCCGTGCGGTACTCGATTGCGCCCGCGCCGAGGAACAGCAGCGACTTGAACGCGGCATGGTTGACCAAGTGGAACAGGCCGCCCAGGATGCCCAGCGGCGTGCCCAGTGCCACGCCCAGGATGACGTAGCCAATCTGGCTGATGCTGTGGTAGGCCAGCAGCCGCTTGAGATCCCACTGCCCGATCGCCATGAAGACGCCGATGACCATCGAGGCGCCACCCAGCGCCAGCAGCACCTCCTGCGTGACGTGCATCGGCGGGAAGACGTTGTTCGTCACGCGCAACAAGGCGTACACGCCGGTGGCCTTGATGAACACGCCGGAGAGCATGGCCGAGATCGGCGTCGGCGCGGCGGGGTGTGCATCGGGCAGCCAGGCATGCATGGGCACCAGGGCCGCCTTGAGGCCAAAGCCGATCATGAGCAAGGCCAGTGCGACGAGCCCGGCCGTGTTGAGCGTGCCGGCGCTGCGCACGCTGAAATCCGCCATGTTGAGCGTGCCGCTCACGCCGTAGATGAACGCCACGCCCAACAGCACGAAGAGCGCGCCCAGATTGCCCAGCGTCAGGTACTTAAAGGTGGCTTCGAGCTCCTCGTGCCGGCAGCCGTAGCCCACCAGCGCGTACGAGGAAATCGAGGCGATCTCGAGAAAGACAAACAGGTTGAAGAAATCGCCGGCCAGCACCACGCCGTTCATGCCCGCGACCATCAGCAGAAACAGGCTGTAGAATTTCGCCTTCCAGGTGAACTGCTCCATGTACTGTACGGCGTAAATGCTCGAGACCAGCGTGATGACGGCGATCGTGAGCAGCATCAGGGCGGCCAGGCCGTCGAGCACCATGCTGATGCCGACCGGCGGTGCCCAGCCACCGACGAAGCAGACGCCATGGAGGCGGCGCACGCAGACGACGAGCGCTGCGACCAGCAGTGCCACGCTGCAGACATTGGCCAGGATGTCGGCCAGCCAGCCACGGCGCCGCGGGATGAGCGCAACGACAAAGGCGCCGGCCAGCGGCACAATCACGAAGTAGGGGATCAGCCAGTTCATCCGCGCAACCGTCGTATTTCGCTAATGTCGAAGGTGCCGTAGCGCTCATAGACGCGCAGGCAGATGGCAACCATCAGGGCCGTGACACCGAGACTGATAACAATCGAAGTCAGCACCAGCGCCTGCGGCAGTGGATCGACGGCGACGCGCGCGAACTCCGCCGCATCGCCTGCCGTGCTTTGCCACAAGATCGGCGCACGGCCGCCCAGGCGATAGCCCAGCATGATCAGCAACAGGTTCACCGCGTTCTCCATGATGATGAAGCCGATGACAATCTTGATCAGGTTGCGTTTCGTCGCCACCGCGTACAGCCCGATCACAAACAGCACCAGACACAAGGCGTAGGGCATGGTCACTCCTTCTCGCCGCGATAGTTCACGCGCAGCATGGCCAGCAGCGTGAAGACCAGAAACAGGGACGTGGCAACCTTGAGTGCGATCCAAAGGTTGTAGAGCGGCAGCGTGCCGGCGCTCAGCAGGTGGAACGGCTGGACACCGAGCAGCACGCACAGGCGTTGCAGCACGCCGGCTGCCGGCACCGCCAGCCAGTTCACAAAAAACACGCCGCTCGCGAACAAACCGATCGTCGCCACCGCGAGAAAGCCCAGCGCGCCAACGCTGTCGAGCATGGCCGCGCGCGGCACCGGCAACTGCCGCAACGCGCGTTCACGGCCAAACGCCAGCATCAGCAGGATGAAGGTGCAGCTCAGAATCACGCCGCCGGAAAAACCGCCGCCCGGTGTCAAATGCCCGAAGCAGACAATATAGATGCCAAACAGAAAGATGAATGATTTCACCCAGCGCGTCACCGTGCGCACGATGATCGACAGGCCGGGCTGATCGGCACCGCGTACCGCCGGTCGTTTGATCGTTGCGTCACTCATGCATCGCGCTCCTCCGGGCGTTTGCGCGGCTTGGGCCGCAGCAAAGCCACGGCCCCGACTACGGCGGCGAACAAGATGGTTGCCTCGCCGAGCGTGTCGTAGCCGCGGTAGTCGAGAATCACGGCGGCCACGGCGTTGGCGGCGCCGGTGTCCTTGAGGGCGCCTGCCAAGTAGCGCTGCGACGGGGCCTGCGCCGCGCGTGCGAAGATCGGGTCGCCAAACGCGCCGAAATTCGGGACAATCCGCACCAGCGCCAGCGCCAGAATGCCAAGAATGGCCAACATGACCATCAAGCCAAAAAACTGGCGCTCGCCCGTCACCAGCGTCATGTCGCGCCGGATCGTGGCCCGGATCAGGATCACGAGGCAGACGACTTCCACCACCATTTGCGTGATGGCGATGTCGGGCGCCTTCAGAAACAGGAACAGAATCGTGAAGCCGATGTCAACCGTGCCGAGACAGATCACGGCCGAAAGCAGATCGGGCGTCTCGATCGCGACCAGCGCGCCGACGATGATGAACACCAGAATGACAATGGCCAGCGTTTCGATGTTCATAAGCGCCCCGCACACAGCAGCATGATGAGCAGCGTCACCGCAACCACGCACCAGGTGACATAGGCGTGCAACTGGCCCTGATGCGCGGCGCGCAGCAGGCCAGACACGTAGGTTGTCAGGCGCAGGCCGAGCTGGTACACATCACACCAACCGTGTGCCGCCAGCAGGTACAGCGTGCGCAGCACCGGCAGGTTCGCAATCGTTTCATAGAAGTCCGTTCCGCTCAGGTTCATCTCGTCCGCCAACGGCTCGCCGCCGATGTGGGCGCTGTCGCGCCGTACGTTCAGCATGCTCAAGGCATACATGGCGAGCCCGGCCAGCAGCCCGATGGCCAGCAGCGCCGTGACCAGCACGGGGCGCATGTAGCGCAGCAGGGACGCCTCGGTACCCGCCACGCGCGCCAGCAGGTGCACCGGCCCGGCCCAGGCCGCCACGCCAAGCACGACACAGGCCAGCGCCAGCAGTGCCATGGGCGCCACGGCCAGCCAGCCTGCGTCGGTCACGCCGGCGCGCTCGCCGTCCGCGCCCGGGGCCCGCGCCAGGAACACCGCATGCATGACTTTCATGAAGCTTGCCAGCGTTAACGCGCTGCCAAACATCGCGGCAACCAGCCAGATGATCCAGCCGCCACCATGCGGCCCCAGTTGAATAACACCTTGGTACACCAGCCATTTTGATGCAAAACCATTCAGCGGCGGCACGCCTGAAATCGCCAGCGCGCCGATCAGCATGCAGACGAATGTTGCCGGCATGCGCCGCGCCAGCCCGCCTATGCGATCCAGGTCCGTAGTCCCGACGCGCCGTTGCACCGCGCCCGCGCCGAGAAAGAGCAGCGTCTTATAGACAACATTGTTCAGCAGGTGAAACAGCCCCGCCAAGATGCCCAGAGGCGTCAGCGTGGCAATGCCCAGCACCATGTAGCCGACCTGCGAGACGGCGTGGTAGCCCAGCAGCCGCAGCAGGTCGTGCTGCACCAGCGCCATGAACACGCCGAGCAGGATGGTCGCGGCGCCGAGCGCGAGCAGGATGGTTTGCAGCACGGGTGTCGGCGTGATCACGTCGCGCACGATGCGCAGCAGCAGGTAGATGCCGAGCAGCTTGTCGAGCGCGGCGGGCAGCAGCGCCGTGACGGGCACCGGCGCCGTTTCGGCCACGTCGGGCACCCAGGTATGCAGCGGCACGGCGCCCGCCTTGGTCAGCGCCGCGGCGACCATGCCGACGAACGCCCAGAGCGCCAACGCGCCCTGCGCCGTGATGGGTGTTGCCACCAGCCGCGCGGTAAACCAGTCGTCGCCGCGGGCCACGCACAGCAAGGCTGCGCCCAGAATCAGTAGCGAGTCAACCCCGCCAATCATAATCAAGGCCTTCTTGGCGGCCGCCGTGGCGGCCTCCGTGCCGCTTTCATTCACCAACAGGAACAGCGGAATGCCCAGTGCGCCCCAGACCACGAGCAGCGCCAGCAGGTGGTTGCAGCAGAAAGTCACATTGGCCAGGCTCACCGTCCAGGCCACGGCGGCACAGTACGACGGCGTTAGCGTGGCGCGCCACTCGGGCGCGCAGGAGTACAACGCGACCAGGAATGCCATGATGGATGCCGCGGCGCACATCATGCGCGCCAGCGCGTCAAGGTGCAGCCAGGCTGGCGACGTGGCGACGGGCACGGCCCAGAACACGACCGCGTCGATCGCGGCCGCCGCCAGCGCGGCCAGCATCAGCACGCGCGCCAGGGCCGCCGCCCGCCGCGGCAGGAACGCGCACAGCGTGCCGGTCAGCGCCGGCACGAGCACCAGAAGCAGGCCATGCGTTGCCAGCATCGTGTTGGTCATGCGCCCAGACCCCGTGCGCGCCGCAGGGCGGCCGTGCGCTCGTGCGACAAGCGCACGAGGTCGTTATGCGTCAACTGGCTGGTGCGCCCGCTGCGGCGTTCCACCACCGTGACGCGCTCCGTGCAGCAGTAGCACGGGTCAATTGCCGCCGACGCGATGCAGGCGTCGGCAATGTGCTGGCCGACCATGGTGACCTTGTAGGTCGGCAGATTCATAAAGGTTGGCGCCCGCATTTTGTGCCGCATGGGCCGGTTGGCTCCATCGGAGCGGACGTAGTGGAAACACTCGCCGCGCGGCGCCTCGACCCGGCCAACGCCTTCGCCCGGCGCCACGTGGGTCGGCCGCGAATCGATCTCGCCCGCGGGCAACTGTGCCAGCACCTGGCGCACGATCTTGATTGACTCGAGCGTTTCGCGCAGTCGCACGACGGCCTTGGCGTACACGTCGCCTTCCTGGCAGACGATCATGTCCCACGGCACGTCTGCATAGGCCGCGTACGGCTCATCCTTGCGCACATCAATGGGCACACCCGAGCCGCGCGCCGTCGGCCCAAGCGCGCAGTAGGCCACCGCCGCCGCGCGCGGCAGCACGCCCACGCCCTTCAAGCGCGCATGCAACACCGGGTCGTCCTGCACCGCGCCTGCAAGCATCATGACTTTCTCCGCCAGCGGATCGCACTCTGCGATGATCCGCGCGCCTTCCTCTTCACTGATGTCACGCCGCACGCCACCGACCTTCATCATCGCGTAGCTCTGGCGGTTGCCCGTCGTGCGTTCGAGCATGTCGCAGATCGTCTCGCGGTACTTCCAGGCCCACATGAAGACGGTGTTGTAGCCCAGGAAATGACCTGCCAGCCCGACCCACAGCAGATGGCTGTGAATGCGTTCAAGCTCGGCAATCAGCGTGCGAATGTAACGCGCGCGCGGCGGCACGGGAATGTCGCCCGCATCCTCGACCGCCTGCACGTACGCCAACGGATGTGAAGTCGAGCAGATGCCGCAAATACGCTCAACCACGAAGCCAACCTGGTCGTATGTCCGTTCCTCGCACAACTTCTCGATGCCGCGATGGTTGTAGCCAATGTCCACGTCAACGTCCACAACGCGCTCGCCGTCGACGTGCAGGCGGAAGAACTCCGGCTCCTCGAGCAGAGGCATGAAGGGGCCGATCGGTATAACGCGGCGTTCACTCATGGTGGCACGTTTCGTCCAGTTAGTCCTGTGCGGTTAGTAGGCCATCGCGGCGCAGGCGCTCGCGGATGGCGGCTGCGCTCTTGGTATCTTCGTTGTCGCGGCGCAACGGATGCAGACCCGCCGGCCAGTCGTCGCTCAGCAGCAAGCGAGCCGGGCCGGGATGATTGCGGAAGGTCACGCCGAGCATCTCGTGAATCTCCGTTTCGATCCAGGCCGCGCCCAGCACCACGGGCGTAATGCTGTCAATCGTCAGTTCAGGCTTGGGCACCAGCACGCGCAGGCTGACCAGCAGGTTCTGCGCGTCCGGGCTGAAGTGATACAGAATCTCAACCGCGCTCGGCGTGTCAACGCCCGTGGCGACGGCAAAGCGCGCGCCCAAGTCTTTGAACATGATCCGCGCGGCGTCAACCACCTTCTCCGGCGGCACGCTGACGTAAACGCGCCGCGCGTTCTTGACGGCAAACGACGTCGTGACGGGGGCGAGCGCGGTCTTGACCGTATCAATGTAGCCGGTCATGGCGCCACCGCCGGTTGTGCGGGTTCCTCATGATTGCTCTTGAACAGCGCTTCGGCGGCCTTGACCACGCCCAGAATGATCGCCTCCGGCCGCGGCGGGCAGCCCGGCACGTACGCGTGCACCGGCAGGTACGCGTCCAGCGGGTCGCCCACGTTGTAGCTGTCCTTGAACAGCCCGCGCGAGCAGGCGCACCCGCCAATGGCCACCACCAGGCACGGCTTGGCGCATTGCGCGTAAATGTGCAGCACGCGCGGAATCGTCTTGCGGTTCATCGAGCCGCAGACCAAGAGGACGTCCGCATGCCGCGCGCTGCCCACCAGCACACAGCCGAAACGCTCGACATCGAAGCGCGGCGTCAGCGCATCGAGCACCTCGATGTCGCAGTTGTTGCACGAGCCGGTGCTCAGATGATACACCCACGGCGACTTCGCCAAGGCTCGCACACGCACGTTCATCTCGTCTCCATCATCGTTCCCGGTTACCAGCCAATGCTCGCCAACACCACGCCGGCCGCCGCCAACGCCAGCGGTATGGTCCAAAAAAAACGCACGGCCTGGTCAATGCGCACGCGCGGATTCGTATTGCGCACCAGCGTGACCACCACCAGCAGGACCACATACTTGCCCACGCTGGCCAGGCTGTTGCTGACGCTGTCGAAGCGCAGGCCACCCCACAGCAGCATGATCAGCAGCAGCGGCACCACCACCAGCAGCATCGCCCGCATCAACTTGAACAACGCCAGCGGCACGCCGCTGTACTCGGTGTAGGGCCCCGCGATCAGTTCCGTCTCGGCTTCGGGCATGTCAAACGGCACCAGGGTCAGCTTGGCCTGCAGGCATGGGATCGCCGCCAGCAGCGCCAGCAGGCCCGACAGCCGCATGACTGCCGCGCCGTGCGCCGCCTGGTATGCGTACACCGCGTCCAGCCGCACTTGGCCGCCGCTCTGGATGATCGGCACGACCAGCGCTAGAATGAACGGCAGCTCGTAGGCTAGGACCAACTTCATCTCGCGGCTGCCGCCCAGCGCGCTGAGCGGATTGCGTGAGACCAGACCGCCCATAATCACGCACAGCGATGGAATCACCAGCAGATACACCACCAGAATAATGTCGCCGCTGAACTGCAGCGGCGCATACACCGGCCAGGCCAGCACGGGCAGCCAGAGCACAAAGGCCGCCACCGCCGCCGCTGCAACTCCGGCTGCGGGCGCCAGCAGAAACAGCCACGCCGGTGCGCCCGCGGGCACGATCGTCTCTTTGCCCAGCAGCTTCACAAAATCGTAGAACGGTTGTAGCGGCGGCGGCCCGACCCGCCATTGCACCCGCGCCGTCACCTTGCGGTCGACCCAGCTCGCCAGCAGTCCGACCACCCCCGTGAACACAAGCCCGGGGAAGATCAGCAGGCCGGCTATCAGCGCTGTCGCCATCGCAACGGTCATCGTGTCATCCTACCGGCTTAGGTTGATCGGATTGTGTCGTGCGCTCCCAGCGCCGGCAGCGTATTGCCACCCGGTCGCTGATCATTTGGACATCCTCGTCGCGCAGGGTCGGGTCGTCGGCGTCAAGCCAGCGCAGCACGCCGCGCGGCGCGTTGGCAACGCACGGCGGCGCCTCGTCGCCCCGCTCCACGCAGCGATCGCAGGTGTCGTTGATATAGCGCACAATCGCGGGACTGATCACGCCAAACGGGCAGGCCGCCACGCACGACTCGCAGCCGACGCAGCGCAGGTTGTGCCGCTGCACCGTGCCGTCCGTCTGCTTCTCCAGCGCCTCGTGCACGCACACGGTCACGCAGGGCTTGTCCTCGCAGCGCCGGCAGAGCAAAGCAAACGTGGCCGTCTCGCGCAAGTCGCCCAGGCCGTCATTGCCGGGATGGTAGTAATACGCGCAACGGATCGGCTCGCCGCTCATGGCCGCGGCTGCTTCCATGTCCAACAGTAAAATCTTCTGGGCCATCAGTCCCAAATGCCCTCGTAGTCCTTAACCTGCGCGTAGGTCATGACCGGGCCATCCTCGCAGACGAAATACGGGCCGATGCGGCAATGGCCGCACTTGCCAATGCCGCAACTCATGCTCTTCTCCATTGAAAGGTAGATGCGTGCATCGTCGAACCCCAGTTTCTTCAACTTCAAGGTGGCGAATTTCATCATGACCGGCGGACCGCACACGACCGCAATGGCCTCGGCCGGCTGCACCGGCAGGTTGTCCATGATGGTGGTCACGACACCCACGGGCCCCGTCCACGTGCCGGTTTCATCGGCGTCGACGGTGATGACGAAATCAAACGGCGCCGCCTGCCGCCACTGCGCCATGAGGCTCTTGTAGATCAGATCCTGCGGCGAGCGCGCCCCAAAGCGCACGACCACTTTGCGGTACTGCCCGATGCGTTCCAGGAGCGCGTACAGCAGCGAGCGCAGCGGCGCCAGGCCCACGCCGCCGCCAATCACCACGATCTCGCGGTCGCGGAACTCCGCATCGACCGGGTACGGCTTGCCCAGCGGGCCGCGCAGCCCGAGCTGCGCGCCAGGCCGCAAGGTGTGCAACAGGTCGGTAAGTTTGCCGGTGCGCATGACGCTGATCTCCATGCGCGCATGCGTGCCCGGGGCCGATGACGGCGTGAACGGCGCTTCACCGCAACCGGGCACGGCGAGCTCGACGAACTGCCCGGCGGCGAAGGGCACGGGCTGTTCCGGCCGCAGCACGAACGTCTTGATCGTGGACGACTCCTCGATCACGTCGAGCAGTTCCGCGCTAAGCGGTCGGTACGGATTGTCGGGCATGTGCCACCTCATGAAGAATCGTGCGAATGTCCAAATGGCCGAGACAGGCGTCAACGCAACGGCCGCAGCCGGTGCACGCATAGCCTTCCTGCGCTTCGAGCGGCGCGATGAACTTGCGTTCGAGGCGGTGCCGCAGCCGCGCTTCGCGGCGCTTGTTGGGGTTGTGCCCGCCTGCCACACGGCTGAAATTCTCGCTCAGGCACGCGTCCCACACGCGCGTGCGCTGCGGCGCGCCCGCGCGCGGCTGCACATCGCGCAGGAAGAAACAGTGACAGCTCGGGCAGACGAAATTGCAGGCGCCGCACTCGACACACGTCGCGGCCACCTTCTCCCAAATCTCCGCCGGCCACGGCGCCTGCAGCGCAGCGCCGAGATCCTCCGGCAGCGCGATGCCTTGCGCCCGCAACGAGGCCTGCACCACCGCCGTGGCGCCCGCGCGCCGCTTGGCCTGCTCAGCCAGTTGCGCCGCGGTCGCGGCCGGGCAGTCCTGCGCGTGCACGGCCAGCAACGCTTCGCCGCGCTCCGTTCCCGCAGCCACCAGGTCGCCGCCGGTCACCGGCGAGAGGATCACGTCGGCAATTCCGTCCGGATAGGGCGGGTGCCCGATGGCAACACAAAAACACGAAGGCAGGCATGCGCTGCAGTCGTCCGCGATGATGAGCGTCTGCGCGCGGCGCGCGGCATAGAATGGCTCGGTGAATGCGCCCTCGAGAAAGACCTTGTCCAGCAGCGCCAGCGCCAGCAGGTCGCAGTTCTTAACGCCCAGCACCACGGTCCGCGGCGGCGTCACAATGTCGCCACCAACGCCTTCGACCGGCGCGAATAAAAATGTTTTCAGGGATTCAACGACGCGATACGGCGCCCGGTTCGCTGCACTCAGGCTCCCCGCGTCACAGCGCTGCACATGCCAGCGTCCTTCAGCCTGCACGGGCGCAAACACGGCATCTGTGTCGGCCACATGCGACACAAACTGCGGAAGATGTTCGTGCTCCAGAAAACGCCAGCGCATGAGCAGCCGTGCGTGCGGGTGAAAAAGTACGTAAACAAATCCGTTGCGATACTATACTAAACCCGCGGCCTGATTGTCAAGTGCGCGGGTTGCATTGCGCGGGTTGCATGCTGTGTTCTTATGGAGCGGGTCGGATTTGTCGGGCGCGTCCGACCTGTCCGACTAACAAAACCAGCACCAGCATTGCGCCTGGCTCGGGAATGTATTCATAGCAGCCCATGTCGACCCGGCCGTCGTAGCTGCGCGGATTGCCGTCAAGATCGGTCGCGCCAATCATCCAGGGCAGATTCGTGCCGGCGTTGATGCAGGGCGAGCCCTCAAGCAGATGGAAATCGCCCGCGGTGACAAACAGCGGATCGTTGGTGCTGTTGCCGGCCACATCATAGCTGCCGGTCAAGGCTGGCGTGGTGCAGGTATAAAGGTAGGCCGCACCACTGCCACTGTTGATGTAATTGGTCTCGCCCTCAAGCACAACGCGATTGGCGTAGATGATACCGTTGCGATTGGTGCCGCCCTGCACACAAACAACGCCGCCGCCGCCATGCACCGCGCTGTTGTGCGCCAGCGTGCAACTGTCGAGCAATCCGCCGTAGCGCAAGTACGCGCCGCCACCATTGCTGGCCGCGTTGCTGACCACCAGACAGTTGAGCACTTCGCCGCGATACGAGAGATACGCGCCGCCGCCCGCATCAATGGCAGTGTTGGCCATCAGCGTGTTGTAGGCCGCGCGGCCGCCATTGTCGAGATAGACACCCGCGCCGGCGACATAGGCTTCATTGGCGCTCAGCGCGGAATATTGCACCACGCCCGCGCCGAGGCAATAGACGCCGCCGCCGTACGTGTCAGCGGCATTGCGGGTAATGGTGCAGTGATCGAGCAGCGGGTCGACCAACGGCGCGCCGTGCCGGCGGTCACGCGCGCGGGTCGGGTTGCTCATCAAATACGCGCCGGCGCCGCGGTCACTGACATTATTACTGATCAGGCAGGATTGCAGCGTGCCGCCCGCATTGCAGAGCACGCCGCCGGCCGCCTCGATGCCGCGATTGCCGACCATCGCCGTGCGCGCCAACATGCCACCCGACTCACAAAACACACCACCGCCGCCATTCGCAACGCTGGCCAGTATCGCGCAATTGGTCAGCAGGCCACCGCCGTCCAGCAGCGCTGCGCCGCCGGCGCTCTGATACAGATTGCCGGCGCTGCGCGTGTAGCCACCTTGCAGCGTGAACGCCTGCAGGGTGCCGGCGGAAAGGTACACGCAGCGTACCGCGCCCGTGCCCAGCCCGCTGGTGAACAGATCGGCCGCGCCGATAATCACGGTGGCGGCCGGGTCAGGCTTGTTGCCGTTGATGCTGAGATTCTTGGTGAGCACAATGCGATTGCGCAGGCCGTGCGCGCCGCGATAGCCGCGCGCATACGTGCCTTCCGCCTCAATGGTGTCACCCGGCACGGCGGCGTCGATCGCGTCCTGAATGCTGCGCGCCGCGCCGAACGATGTGCTATACGGCCAGACACTGCCGCCACCGGGTGACGCGTGGCGGGTCGCGCCACTGGCATCCTGCGGCACGGCCTCAAAGCAGCCCGGGTCGACAATCTGCACCGGCGTGCCGAGAATGCGCTGGCGCCCATCAAGGTCAACAGCGCCCACCGCCAGCGTGTTATTGCCGGCATTGACGCACGGCGAGGCTGCGCTGAGATGGTAATCATACGCGGGTTGATCCGTCACCAGCGGATTGGCGGTGATGTTGCCGACGCCGCCGGGCGGCAGCGGCGTCGTGCAGCAATAGTCATAGTAGCCGCTGGTAAAGACGTAATGATTGCTGCCGGCCGTGGTGGCGGTATTGAAGTAGATCAGGCAGTTAATGTTGCTGCCGCCCAAACGACACAAAACGCCGCCGCCATAGCGCACGGCGTGATTGTCGCAGACCGTGCTGTTGAACAATTTGGTCTGGTTGCCATTGAGGAACATGCCGCCGCCGTCTTGCGCCGCGCGGTTGAGATACAAAAGTGAATTGTTGACCACCGGGCCGGAATTGCCATAGATGCCGGCGCCATCCCTGGCGCTGTTCATGAACACTTCGCAGCGTTCAATGACCGCCGTGCTATTACCGTGAATGCCGCCGCCCAGTTCGCCGGCGTGATTGCCGGCCAGCGTGCAGACGCTGAGCGTGCCACCCATGTAGCAGGCCACGCCGCCGCCATCGTTCGACGCCGTGTTGCGGAAAAAAAGCGTATCGGTGACGAGACCGCCGCGCTGGAGATAGGCGCCGCCGCCATCAAAGCGGGCCAGGCAGCGCGTTATCACGCAGTTCGAGATGCTGCTGGCACCGTCGAGGAAGACACCGCCACCGCAGCGGTCTTGCGTGGCATCGCCATCCGTGCGGGTGAAGCCGTTGCTGAGCGTAAAGCCGATCAGCACGGCTTGATTGCTGAGATAGACACAACGCGTCGCGCCAATGCCCAATGGCCCCTGGCCATAAATGACCGTGGTGCCCGGCCCCTGCACACTGCGGATCGTGATGCGATTGGTGACCATGACGCGTGACGGCAACAACGCGCCCGGTGCGGCCACACCACCCACGGCATACACACCATTCGTGACAACGACCACATCGCCGCTGCCGCACACGTTCACCGCGGCTTGGATCGTCTGCGCCGCCGTGCCCCAACTGGTGTAGGGCGGCGCCGGCGTCACACTTGCCAGATTGACATAGCGTGTGACGGCCATGGCCGGCAGGACACACAACAGGACACTACCCAGCAACCACGCATGCGTTCTCATCGGCTCTGCTCCCGCAATGGTTATTCCTCTACGTTGGGGCGCGATCACCTAGTATAAGAGAATGTGCCATGACTGTCAACGACGGCCACGTTGCTCTTCATGCTCAGGCTCACGGTGTGCGTCAAGCAGGGGAGGCTTGACAACGGGCGAGAAATGTGGTATGCTGGTACCAAATAGATGCACGAACGCACGACCAATGTCCCGACATCTTCCTAACCGTTACTCAAGGATCCAGCAATGAGAGCGATACCCATGTTTGTCCTGGCCGCCTTTGTGGCCGTGTTTACCAGTGCCTCGGCGTTCGCCGTCACCGAAGCATGGAGCTACGGCGACGACCTCTCCGCCATCTATCAGATTCTTGCCGATGGCACCGGCGGCTGTGCCATGTATGGGATTACCACCAACGGGCAAGCGCTGGTCGTCTGGCTTGACAAGAAAGGCGCCGCCAAATACACCAAACGCATTGCCAACAGCCTGTATGGCCTCGTCTCGGCCAGCAAAAAGGAAATTGTGTACAGCAACGCCACCGCGCCGCCCCTTGTCTTTACCCATGTGGACAAAAAGGGGACCGAAACGAGCGTGACCGATGCCGCGTTCAATCTGATAACCACCATGCTTGGCCCGGCGGCGATAGCGCAAACGCCGGCGGATAGCAAAGGCTTCTTTGCCATCAAAACACCTGTGGGGCCCGGCCCGATCAAGCTCGTGCGCTTCAACTACAAATAACGGCACCGGCCCTTGTTTACCTTCCGTCAAGGAGAATAAGATGACACCATCTATAGTACGCGGCGCCGCGCTCGGCATCGTGCTGATCGCCCTGCGCGTCAGCGCCATCACCACCGCCTGGTCGTATCAAGCCGACGTTGCGATGTTCTACCAAGTTGTCGCCGACGGCGCCGGCGGCTGCGGCATCATTACCATTGCGACCAACGGCCCCATGTACGCCGTGCGCCTCAACAGCAAAGGCGAAGAGATCTATCGCTATCAATTGGCCACGACGTCCTATGGCATCCTGACCATCGGCAAGAAGGGTATGGTCTTCGGCGAAATGGGTATCTCACCGTATCGGCTGATATACGCCGACGCCAAGGGCCAGTCGATTATTGTGAGTAGCCCGGGCTATAATCTGTTGAGCACGCTGATGCCGACATTTCGGTGCCAGTTGTTCGACAAAAAGGGCTTCTTCGCGATCGAGACGCCCATCGTGCCCGGCCCGCCGAAGCTGGTGCGCTATCTGAACAAATAGCACCGCAATTGGCCGCAGCGGGACGCGGGCTTGTGCGTTGCATCCGCTGGGCGCGCCGCCCGGCTGCACGGTCGCAGGAACTGCAGCAGCTCTCCTTGGCCCTGCGGTTGATGATCCACGTGGGCGGATCTACGCAGAGTGTGCCGCCGTGCGCCAGTCTTGCCAGGGCGTCGGGAAGACAGGCTGCTTACCGCAGATACAAGCGGACACGCGCCAGACATATATGAGCATCCGCCACAATCGACCTGCAGACTTTCCGTGTGCAGTGTTGTATGCTGGTAGGGTGACTGATCTAACCAATGTAGGATGGTACCATGTGTGAAACATGCGGCTGCGGCGAGACACAGCATGCGCATGCCACCCGCGCGGTGCGCACAATTGCGCTGGGCGAGGATGTGCTGACAAAGAATAATGCGTTGGCGGCCGAAGTGCGCGCGACGCTGGCGCGGCGCGGCGCGTTGATGATCAACTTGCTGAGCGCGCCGGGCGCGGGCAAGACGTTGCTGCTGGAAACGACGCTGCCACAACTGCACAAAGAGCTGAAGGTGGCGGTGCTTGAAGGCGACGTGCAGACCCGCTATGATGCGGAACGCCTGCGGCGGCGGGGCATTCCCGCCGTGCAACTCAACACGGGCGGGGCATGCCACTTGGACGCGGCGTCCGTGGCGGCGGCGTTGGCGCGCGCGCCGTTCGACACGGCCGATCTGATCATCATTGAAAATGTGGGCAACTTGGTCTGCCCGGCGGCGTTTGACTTGGGTGAAGACGCCAAGGTTGTGCTCTTGAGTGTGACCGAGGGCGACGACAAGCCGGAAAAGTATCCGGCGGCGTTTGCGGTCGCGAGCATGATGGTCGTCAGCAAAACGGACTTGCTGCCGCACGTGCCCTTCGACATGCAGCGCTGCCGCGAGTCGGCCTGGCAGGTGCATCCCGGCTTGCCGGTGCTCGAGCTGTCGGCGACCAGCGGCGCGGGCCTCGACGCGTGGCTGACGTGGCTGCGGCACGAGCAGGCCCACAAGGCCGGAAGCGCGCACCAACATTGAAGAATTCTCAATTTGCAATTTACAATTTACGATTTGAGATTTGAGATTTGAGATTTGAGATTTGAGATTTGAGATTTGAGATTTGAGATTGACCCTGAACCCTGAACCCCGAATCCTGAACCCTGAACGTGCAACAGAGATTGCGCTGGCACGGGCACTGCCGCGCAGCGTGCTGGCCTTGGGCGGTGAGTTGAAGAACACCGTCTGCTGGGCGCAGGGTATGACGGCGCGACTCAGTGCGCCGCTCGAGAACCTGCGCGAGGAGCAGTGTTTGCGCATGTTCGAACAGAGTGCCTGCACCTGGCCGGCGGAATGGGGTGCGGCGCCGGACGTGGTTGCGCATGATTTGCATCCCGAGTATTTGTCGAGCAAACTGGCCCTGCGATGCCAGTATGGTGTGCAGCCAATGCGGGAGCGGCCCCCGTACCGCGATGCCGGCGTTTCTGAGCTTCAACAGGTTCGGGGCATGGAAGCCCCTCCCACCTTGTGGCCGGGCGTGGCGCGCGTCGGTGTGCAGCATCACGCGGCGCATGTCGCGAGTTGTTGCGCGGCTGAAGATGTCTGGGACGCATGCGTGGGGATTGCGTTTGACGGCACGGGCTATGGCAGCGACGGCACCATTTGGGGCGGCGAGTTTTTCCGCGGCAGCATCCCGGATGGATTTCGGCGAGTCGGGCGACTGCGCCCGTTTGCGCTGGTCGGTGGCGAACGCGCAATTCACGAACCATGGCGCATCGCGCTGGCCTTGGCGTGTGCGTCCGATATTGTTTGGCCGACGCCGGTGACGGTGCCTGGCGAGACTGGTGAGATTGTGCGGGCAGCGCTGGCCGCGGGCGCACCCAATGTGGTGTACACGTCGAGTGCGGGCCGGCTGTTTGACGGCGTCGCGGCACTGCTGGGTCTGCACACAACGGTGACGCGCGAGGCGGCAGCGGCCATCGCACTGGAGCAGGCGGCGGCCGGCGCGCGTGGCACCGTGACGGTGCACCCGGTCGAGATCAGCATCGGTGCGGATGGCGTGCTTGAATTGGATTGGCGGCCGATGCTGCGCGCGCTGTGGGCAGACCACACCCGCGCTGCGGCGCTGGCGGACAGCGCGGCGGCGTTTCATCAATGGCTGGCCGACGCAGTCGGGCAACTGTGGGCACGTGTGGCGGGGCCGGCCACGCTGGTGGCCAGCGGTGGCGTGCTGTGGAACAAGGTTTTCGCCGGCCATCTGCAGACCGTCTGTGCGCAGCGCGGTGTGCGCCTGGTGCTGCCGCGGCGCGTGCCGCCGTCGGACGCAGGCATCGCGCTGGGCCAGGCGGTGCTGGCGGCGTTTGCCCGGAATAGTAACGAAGAGGACAAGAGGTGATAGAGGACAAACGACATTGTTTGTTGTTTGCAATCGCAGCGGCAAGCCGATGAACAAGGAGCAAAAGAGTGAAAGAGAAATCGAGAGTTCAAACGACATTGTTTGTCGTTTGCGCTTGGCCAATAATGGTGCATGCTGCCTCCTTTACTTTTTTGCTCCTTGTCTAATTTCTTTTTACTGAAGGTTGACTTATGTGCTTGGCGGTACCTGGAGAAGTGCTGGAATTGTTGCCCGACAACATGGCGCGGGTGCAATTCGGCCAGACGACGATTGACCTCTCGCTGGCGTTTGTCGAGCCGGTCCAGCCGGGCGAGTTTGTGCTGGCCCATTCGGGTTTTGCGTTGACCGTGCTGGACAAAGAAGAAGCCGCGGCGCAGTTGGCCTTGTGGCACGAAGTGGCCGCCATCATGGCCGATGAGAACGCGGCGGCGGCGGCGCGCGCATCATGAAATACGTGGATGAATTCCGCGACGCGCACATGGCACGCGGGCTGGTGGCGCAGCTGCATGCGGCGGCGGCGGCACTGCCGCGGCCGGTGCGAATCATGGAAATTTGTGGCGGACACACGGTCGCGATTTGCCGCAACGGCTTGCATGCGGTGCTGCCGGACAAGGTGCGGTTGGTGTCCGGCCCGGGCTGTCCCGTGTGCGTCACGCCGACCGCGCTGATTGATGCCGCCATCTGGCTGGCGCAGCAGCCCGGCGTGCAGTTGTTCACCTTCGGCGATATGCTGCGCGTGCCGGGCAGCACCACCACGTTGGCCGAGATCAACGTGCACACCCACTCCGTGCGGATGATGTACTCGCCACTGCAAGTCGTGCAGCATGCGCGCGAGCATGCCGACCAGCGCTGTGTCTTGTTGGGGGTGGGTTTTGAGACGACCGCGCCGATGCTGGCCGCGGCCGTGGCGCAGGCGGCTGAACTCAAGCTGCCGAATTTTTGGTATCTGTCGGCCGGCAAAATGACGCCGCCGGTCATGCGCGCGCTGCTGCAGGATGCCGACGTGGCGCTCGATGCGTTCATTGCGCCCGGCCATGTCACGACGGTGATCGGCGCGGCGGCGTATCAGTTTATCGCGGATGAATACCACAAACCGTGCGTGGTGACGGGCTTCGAGGTCTGCGATATTCTGGATGCATTGGTGCGGATTGTGCAACAACTGGCGCGCCACGAGCAACGGGTTGAAATCGAGTACACCCGCAGCGTGACCTATGCCGGCAATCTCAAAGCGCAGGCAATGCTGGCACAGGTGTTCATGCCGTGTAATGCAGCCTGGCGCGGCTTGGGCGTGGTACCGCACAGCGGCTATGCGTTGCAGCCGGCGTATGCGCGTTATGATGTGCAGCTGGCGTTTGAGCTGCCGGTCGTCGAGGAGATCGAGCCGGCGGGCTGTCGCTGTGGCGAAGTGCTGCGCGGCGTGTGTCTGCCCCATGAGTGCGCCTTGTTCGGAAAAGTCTGCACGCCCACGCGGCCGGTCGGGCCGTGCATGGTGTCGAGCGAGGGCAGTTGTGGCGCGCATTTCCGGTTTGGCGTGCGCACCGAGCCGCAAACAAGGAGTTAGGTTTTACGTGTTAGGTGGCAGCGATTGCAGCACAGCAATGAACAAGGAGTAAAGGAGTCAAGGAGCCGGCGCAATCGACATTTTATGTCGTTTGTGCGTGCCGCCGCTGCTGTCCGGCCATTCATCCACTCTTCCATTCTTCCAACTCTGCTTCCTGCCCCGTTTTCGGGGCGATTGCAGCCGGCGCGTGATTTTGGTATAGTCTTTTGTTAATTGTCATTGCCACGGTTTCGTGAGAACGATCATTGCCATAGATACTGCTACCATTCTTGAGCGCCTTGGAGTTATCCAGGGTGCGGTTCAGGCCGAGTTGCTGGTGCTCGAGCGTGTCTGCGTTGATTCGCACGTCGGGGCGATCGAGTTGGTGTTGGCGGTGCGTGACGCGTGCACGGCGGAGCACTTGCCGGAGTTGCGCCGGGGTGTCGCGCAGCATTTTCAAGACACGCTGCAACATGTCGTCCTGCGGCCGCGCTATGCCACGCCGATCACACTGGAGCAGTACCTGCGCATCCACTGGCCGGACGTCTGTTACGATCTGCACTGTGCGTCGCGCGGCATACTCAATTTTCTCGAACCATGCCGTTGGGAAGTACGCCAGACGACGGTGTGGCTAAGCGTCGCGAATGACGTCATCGTGCGCAAATTGCGCGAGCTGAAATGTGCGGAGATTGTTGCGGCGAGCATCCGGCGCGACCTGGGCGGGGAGTGCCGCATCGAACTGCAGGTCGGCGATTTTAGCGCCGAGATCAGTGCCAACCTGCAGCGCCGCCAGGAACAAGTGGCCGCTGAAGTGCGCGTGCAACAGCAACAGGCGGTGGCCGAACGCCAGCGGATTGTCTTCGACAGCAACCGGGTCACGCCACGCGAGCCGACCGAGATCAAACGCATTCACGCCGAGAAGCCACTCAACAAGTCGGTCACGATTCGCGGCTGCGTCGTCAGCTATCGGCCGGCCGAGGGCGACGCCTTTTTCGAACGCTGCACGCTGACAGACTACGGCTCGTCGATTGATTGCTTTCTGCGGGTTGCCGGCAGTCGCTATAGTGGCAATGGCAACGGCAACCATGCCCCGAAAAAGCCGGCGCTGCAATTGCAGGTGGGAGAGTGGCTGCTGTTGTCGGGCGTGGTGGATCGGCCGCGCGAAGACCTTGAGGTGCGGATTGAGCGGATCGAACGGATCGAGCGGCCGCTGCGCAAGGAAACAGCCGCGGCGCATCGGGTCGAGTTGCATGCCCACACCAAGATGAGCCAGATGGATGGCTTGACCGCGCTGGACGAGCTGGTCGCGCGCGCGGCGCATTGGAAGCACCCGGCGATCGGGATCACCGACCACGGCAACGTGCATGCCTTCCCCGAGGCGCATGCGTTGGCGAAGAAGCACGGCGTGAAAGTGTTGCTGGGCAGCGAGGCCTACTTGGCCAACCATCTCAGCACGGAGATTGAACAGGTCCTGGCGCGCAAGGAAAAATCCGGCCGCGGCATGTCGCGCGACGAAATCGGCGAGTTCAAGAATGCGGTCCATCACATTATTATTTATGCGCGCACGCCGCAGGGCTTGCGCAATTTGTATGAATTGATCTCGCTGGCGCACTGCAAATATTTTTACATCAAACCGATGATCCCGCGCGATGTGCTGCTGCAGTATCGCGAGGGCCTGCTGATCGGTAGTGCGTGCGAGTGCGGCGAATTGTTTCGCCTGGTCTTGCATGCTCATCTCACCCAGATTACGCCGGCCGAGTTTGCGCAGCAGTTTGGCGCAGCGCAAGCGCTGTACGATTACTTCGAGATCCAGCCGCGCGCCAACAATATGTTTTATGTGGCCAAAGGCACGCTGGCGTCGGAAGAGGACCTGCTGGCGATCAACCGGCGCATCTGCGCCTTGGGTGAGCAGTATGGCAAGCCGGTCGTGGCCACCGGCGATTTGCATGTGCTGGATCCGCACGAACTGCTGCTGCGGCGCGTGCTGCAGATCGGCCAAGGCTACGACAAGGAAAGTGACGAAAGCGGCGACACGCCGCTGTACTTCAAGACCACGGATGAGATGCTCGAGGAGTTTGCCTATCTCGGCCCGGAAGTGGCGCGCATGGTGGTGATTGAAAATCCGCAGCGGATTGCGGCGTCGGTCGAGGAGATCGCGCCGATTCCGTCCGGGTTCCATCCGCCGAAACTGGAAGGCGCAGAAGACGACTTGCGCCAGATGTGCGAACGCCACTGCCAGGCCCTGTACGGCGCGCAACCGCACCCGCTGGTCACGCGCCGGATGCAGCGCGAACTGACCGACATTGTCAAGAATCACTTTGCCGATCTGTACATGCTGGCCCACAAAGTCGTCAAGAAGTCACTGGATGACGGCTACATCGTCGGCTCGCGCGGCAGTGTCGGTTCGAGTTTTGTGGCGTTCCTGGCCCGCATCACCGAGGTGAACAGCTTGCCGCCGCACTATGCCTGCGCGCAATGCTCGTACACCGAATTCATCCAGTTTGACGAGCGCGGCGAGCCGCGCGCGGCAGCGCTTGACGGCATCCAAGCCGAGGTCGGCGAGGACTTGCCGCCGCGCATCTGCCCGCAGTGCGGCGCGCACATGCAACGCTACGGGTTCGACATTCCGTTCGAGACCTTTGTCGGCTTCGAGGGCAACAAGACGCCCGACATTGACTTGAATTTCGCCAGCGAATATCAAGCGCGGGCGCACCGCTACATCGAGGATTTATTCGGCAAAGACCATGTCTATCGGGCCGGCACCATCAGCACATTGCAGGACCGCATGGCGTTCGGCTTTGTCCAGAAATATCTGGAGAAGACCGGCGAACAGTGGCCGCAAGCGGAAGTCAATCGCATCATCGAAGGCCTGGTCGGCATCAAGCGCACGACCGGCCAGCATCCGGGCGGCATGATCATCCTGCCGCAGCACAAGCGCATCACCGAATTCTGCCCGGTGCAGTATCCGGCCAATAATGCCGACAGCGCCAATCAGACCACGCATTTTGACTACCATGCGATGGAGGAGCAACTGCTCAAGCTCGATATTCTCGGGCATGACGATCCGACCCAGATCCGGCTGTTGAGCGAATATACCGGCATGGATATCACCAAAGTGCCGCTGAACGATCCCAAGACGCTGTCGCTGTTTTCCGGTGTGAAAGCACTGGGCGTGGGTGAAAAGGCGATCGGCTCGCGCGTTGGTACCTATGGCATTCCCGAGTTCGGCACCGACTTTGTGCGCGGCATGCTGGACGACACGCGCCCGCAGACGTTCGCCGACATCATTCGTATTTCCGGCCTGAGCCACGGCACCGACGTCTGGCTCAACAACGCGCGCGACATCATCAAGAACGGCCACGCCACGCTGCAACAGTGCATCTGCACCCGCGATGACATCATGCATTACTTGATCGAGAAAGGGCTGGCGCCGTTCAGCGCGTTCAAGATTATGGAGCAGGTGCGCAAAGGCAAAGGGCTCAAGCCGGACGATGTCTCGGCGATGCGCGCGCAGAAGGTGCCGGACTGGTATATCGAGTCGTGCCAAAGAATCAAGTATATGTTTCCCAAGGCCCACGCCGTGGCGTATGTCATCAACGCGCTGCGGATTGCCTACTGCAAAGTGCACCAGCCGGTGGCGTTTTACGCGACCTACTTCACCGTGATGCGGCATGCGCTGAACGCGCCGGTGGTGGCCGGCGGCAAGCGCGCCATCCGCGCGGCGATGGACGAACTGGAAGCGACCGGGCGGCGCAAACTGGCGAAGAATGAACAGGACATCCTGACCGTGTATGAACTCGCGCTGGAGATGTGCGAGCGCGGCATCCGCATGCGCCCGGTGGATATCTACAAATCTGATGCGACGCACTGCGTGATTGAGAACGGCGAGATTATTCCGCCCCTGATTGCGTTGGCGGGCTTGGGCGCCGCGGCCGCCGAAAACATGATCCGCGGCCGCGCCGGCGAGCCGTTCAAGAGCCGCGAAGAGTTTCAGATCCGAACGCATTGCAATCGCGCCGCGCTGGACGTGCTGGCGCAGGCCGGCGCGCTCGAGGGCCTGCCGGACAGCGATCAGATGGACATGTTTGACACCACGGCCGCCGGCGCGCGTCCGGCCGCGGCGGCCACGCCAGCGGCGGCAACGGCCACCGCGCCACGTGCGCCCGCGCCGGTCGCCGCGCCCGCAGTCAACGCTGCTCCCGCCGTCGGATCCGACGGATCTGACGGAGCTGATCGATGCGAGCGCGCCGCCGCAGCGGTCGCCGCGCCGGTTGTCGCACCAGTCGTGCCCTCTGCCGCGCTGATGCCGGAGGCCGCGCCCGCCGCCCGCACCGCCGCAGTCAAGCCCAAGCGCAGTACCAAACGCGCCGCGCCGCCGCCGCCCGCCGATTCGCTGTTCTGACAGTTGCTGAATGAGACCTGGCCGGCTTTGTGCCGATGGTTCACACAGGCTGCAATAAATAGCGGAGCATGAGTGTGCGAACAATAGCATGTGTGGTTGCCGCGCTCATTATGTTGGGCGCATGTTCATCGCGGGCACCTGAGCGTGCGGTGAAGAAACAAGGATTGCCAAAGCAGGGCGTCACGGGCAGGCGGCAGCAGATGTCCCAGCCCATGCTGGACAGCCTGACCAATCGCGCCGGCATCGTTGGCGTGGTCGTGGATGCGCAGTCGCAATGTGGGATTGAAGGGGCCAGCATGCGCCTCAAATGGTTTGACAATGAACGCGTGCGGATGCGATATGAACGCAGCGCGTCCGACGGCACGTTTGCCTTTGCAGGCGGCGCGCTGCCCGCGCCGGTCTTTGTCGCGGCGCGGCAGGCAGGCTATCTGTCGTGCGACGTCGAGTGGCGTGCCGCACCGGTGCGCATCGAGCTGACGCGCGCTGCGACCGTGCGTTTATCCGGCATGGTATGCGACGAGACCGGCGCGCCAGTCAGCAACGCGTGTGTCAGCGTGCGCACCACCAATATGCGCCAATGGTGGGACCGATATGCAGTCCTGCTTGGCTGCGATGCGCAGACAGACGCGCGGGGTTATTTCACTTGCGATTTCGTCCCGGCCGGCTTGAGCAACCTGTATCCGCAGGTGCACCACGATGTCTTTCCCAAGTGCGAACTGTACCAGTATCCATTCGACACCGCGCACGGCGACGTCCAACTTGATCTGGTGATTGCGCACGGCATTGCGGTAACAGGCATAGTGCGCTACGCGACCGGCGGCGCGGTGTCGGGCGCGTATGTCTGGGCGGAGGAGACCGAGCATGATGAACCAGATGCATGGGAGCGCACATTGCCGGTGCGTTTGCACGCATTGCCACAGGCGCACAGCAACTCCGGTACCGACGGCGATTTTACATTTTCCTTTATTCCGCGCGGCGCACGGTTCGTTGTCAAATGCATGATCAAGGGCTTTCCTGTTGCGTATGCGGGGCCATGGCACGCAGCACAGCCGTCGCCGGAATACGTGCTGGTTACTATTGATGACACGGGCGCGCGACTGATTGGTAGATTCACCACCGCTGATGGCAAACCATTGACCAATGTGACCTGCACAGCCACCATGTGGAAGGCCGACGGTAGCAATTCTTCATCAGGAAAAGGGACCGCGGTGGACTTGATGATTGAGAACGATGGCAGCTACCTTTCGCAACCAATGCCGGCACAGAAGCATGAGTTGCGCTTTCAGGTGCCAGGCTATGTGGATCAGGAACGCCGCATCATGGTTGCGGCACGCGACCAGACATTCCTTGATGTCGTGTTCACGCCGGAACCCGTCATCACTGGGATTGTGCGTGATGCGCAGACCATGTTGCCGGTGGCGGGCGCGACCATCACCGTCTCGCCCGCGGATGCCGGGGAGAGTTCCGGCAGGACGGACCACAACGGGATGTTTTGGCTAAAGTCAAAGAAAGGAATGTTTACGTGCGCTCATCCCGACTACGCCACCATGAACGTGAACATACGCGGCCGGGTGAGCAGCAAAACACCCTGCATCATTTTGTTGTCACCACCGGCAGTCGTCAACGTTGTCGTGCGCGAGCACAGTGGCAGACCGCTCACCTTTGGCACGGTCCACCTGAAAGGACCCTCGGGCAGTCATGGGATATACTTCACCTTCGACGATTTATGCTGGGGAACTGTGTGCGAGGGCGTGTGTGTCATGTCCAATGTGCCGGTCCATATCACGCCGCTCAAGGCCATCCTCAAGTCGCACAGCACCGGGCGTGTTGTCGCGGAAAGCAATGCGTTCACTCCGCGTGCCCATGCCGTCAACCAGGTTGCCATCACCTTGCCGCAGATGGGCGCGCTGCGCATTCGCTTTTCCGAAGCGGTGGTGCCCGCGGATGTCCGCATTGAGGGATGGCAAGACTATGCGCAATTCGGGTTCGGCACGTATGCGTTTGCAAATAGCGGCATGGACTGGCAGATCGGCTATGTGCCGGCGGGCGCGCACATCGTGAAACTGGAAGTGCTCAAGCGCATGCGCCTCACCACCAATGTCGTTATCACCGCCGATACGGAAACAATGTTGCTGGTGGATGTGCGTGCGGCCGCAAGCAGCATCACCGGCACCGTTCGCGATCAACAGGGGACGCGGATAGACGCAACCGTGTCAGCGCAGGCACAAGATCGCCGCTATGCGGGGTCGGAACATGCGTATGTGTCTGCCAGTGCGCAAGACGGCGACTTTGCCCTCTATGGTCTTGATCCACAGGCGCAGTACACGATCAATGTACGGATCATGGATGCAATCCGCACGAACATTATCATGAAGAATGTGCTGCCCAATGGCCCGCCACTCAGGTTTGTCCTGCCGGCGGGTTTCAGTGTCTCCGGCACGCTTGTTGATCAGACCGGGCAATTAGTGCGCGCGCGGCTGCGCATGGGGGATGGCAGTTCTCTGTATTCATCCGGCGAGTTCAGCATCGCGCCGGTGTTTCCTGGCACATATTTGCTGGCAATCTACGCGGAAGGATATACGCCGATGACGCGCGCGGTGACGGTTACGGACGCGAATGTGGATGTGGGCCAGATCGTCCTGGACGATACTGGTGTAACGTTGCGCGGCCGGATTGTGGATGAGGACGGCCAGCCGATCATGGGCGCGCACGTCAATGTGCAACGGTTCAACGAGGAGCCGGGCAAGGCGCAAATTTATCAAGACGCACAGACGGGTGCAGACGGAGTGTTTGCGGTCGCCGGCATGCCGTGCAAGGCGGTCTTCAGCCTCTCAGCCAGCACAGACCAGCTGCGAAGGATTGCCAAAGTGGTGGTCGGTCCATTCGCCGGCGGCACCGCGGAGCTTGGCGACATTTTTCTGCCGCGCGCCGTGCTGATCGTTTCGGCCAGACGTTTCGATGGCAAAACCGCAGCCGGCGCCTATGTGAACGGACAGCAACTGGATGATAATGGCGGCTTGACGGGCACAATGGGCGAGGCAGGACAGCCAATGGTCTTCACACTCACGCCACCATACCCCGGCATGATGACCAATCAGTATTTCACCGCGCATCTGGACTGGGTACTGTGGCCCACCAACTATCTGCGCGTCACGCTGCCGGCGTATCTGTGGCAGAATTAAGCGGCGGCGATACTTCCTCGATTTCCCTGTGGCCGCCCGCGCTGAGGGCGGCTTCTCATGGGCCGGCACCGGACATTTCGCCCCCCCCTTGACAACGGCGCGCAAATATGGTAAACTGGTGTCATAATGATTATTAAGCCGACCATAGAGCATGCCTACTGCGAGAAGCACCGCGCACATACGTAACGCACGTACATCCGCACACACGCACACACAGGTGCTTTTCGCACAAGGGGCCGCCCGCGCGGCCCCTTCCCTTTTTATTCGTGCGTGCCGGAAGAGTGATGAATACTTGTGGCACAGTTCTATATCTGGTACAATGGCGGCACGACTTGGACACAACCACCATGCCCCCTGTGCAACGAAATGTTCTGCCGCTGATGCTGCCGGGAATGACCCTGCTGGTGGCCTTGTTGCTGTGCTATCAGCGCTACGTGCAAGAGCCGGCGGCCCTGCTGGAGCTGCCCGCGCCGGCGCGCGTTGAACGGCCGCAGCCCGTGGTGGCGCCCGCGCCGGCCCGCGCGGCACCCGCGCCGTATATCATTCCGCGCCCGCAGCCGGCGCTGGTGCGGAATGGTGATTTCGCGCAAGGCCTCAAAGGCTGGGACTATTGGCAACATGCCGGCCGCGCCACCAATGAAATCCGGGTGACGCAGATCGCCGCGCAACCGGCACAATGGGCGCTGCAGATTCAGAATCCGCAAAAACAATTGACGGGCGTGGGCCAGTTGGTGACGCTGGTGTCCGGCACGGTGTATCGCCTCAGTGCGCGGGTGCGCTCAACCGCGACGATCAATCCGAAAAGTATCTTTGGCGGTCGGGTCGCCCTCTTCCTGCCGCCGCAGCCGGAACAGTCGCTGCTGTGGATGAGCGAGAGCACCGATTGGTGGGCCAAGGCGCTGGTGTTCACCAATCACGTCAGCGGCGCGGCCACCTTGTTTGTGCATTTGGGATATGGCGGCGTGGCCAGCACGGGCGAGTTTGCGAATATTAGCTTAGACGAATTGTGAAGTAATTTCTTTCGCGGCGAAAGAAATTATTCGACGTTGTGCAGCTCCCAGGTCAAGGCTTTGGTGTTCAGCACCAACTCGAAGAGGTGGGCATCATCCACGGCGGCAAAATGCAGAAAACGCGTCGCGCCGACGGTGGTCTCCCAGTGATAGGTGACTTCCCGGACGGTATAGATCCGCTGTTGCCAGCGAAACTTGAGCGGCTGCACGGCGCACGCGCGCCGCGCAAACAAGGCGTAGACATCAATGTGTTCCGCGTCCATCATAACTTTCTTTTGCGGCAAAAGAAATTATCAGCGCAGTTTGCGATAGACGCCGACGACTTTGCCCAGCAGTTCGACATCCATCGGTGGTTCGACGGTGATGGCGCACATGGTTTTGTTCTCCGGCACCAGGCGGATGCGCTTGGCGCCGTCTTTGAAAAAGCGTTTGACGGTGACCTCGTTATTGATGCGCGCGACGACGATATCGGCATTGCAGGCCGTGGCTTGTTTCTGCACCAGGACAAAATCGCCCTCAAGGATGCCGGCCTCAATCATGCTGTCGCCCCGCACGTGCAGCGCAAACGTCTCGGCCGGATGCGCGACTAGCTCGCCGCACGGGAGTGAACCACTGTAATGCTCGGGTGCGAAGACCGGCTGGCCGGCGGCGACCTGGCCCAGAATGGGAATGTGGAAACGGCTGCCGGGATAGTGGCGCACGCTCAAGGCGCGGGCATGTTCCGGTTCACGCGTCAGGAAACCCTTGGCGGTCAAGGCGCGGACATAGCCCTGCACCGTGCCGACCGCGCGGAACTTGAAGCGTGCCGCGATCTCGCGCAGCGTCGGCGGATAGCCCTGCGCCCGCAGCTGTTCTTGGATAAAATCAAGCAGCGCCACCTGTTTGCTGGTCAAGGTCGTCTTCATGGTGTTAGTATAGCATACGTATGTATGTCTTGTCAAGTAATTTCTTGTGCCGCACAAGAAATTATGGATTATGCACGTTCCTGCGGTGGGAACATTCCCTCAAGACATTAGCTTTCGTGCGGTGCGGGTGGGTGCGCAGAGACCCCCACGATTCCGCCGGCATTACTGCTGCTGTAAAGTGGGAGCGACCTCCGCGTCGCGAATCTGACGCAAACGCAGCATTCGCCGCACGGAGGCGGCTCCCACATTCTCTGCATGCAGAGACCCCCGCGACCTTGCGTCGAGAGCACCACCACAAACATACCGCCGGAACTGGGTTTGAAATCTAGTTGATTTCATGCCGGCAATGTGCTATAATAGTGGTATGACGATACGAGAATGCGTTCTTATCATCGCCATGGCCGCTGTCGGCCATGCGCTTTTTATTGGTGCAGCGCCGGTTGCGCCGGCGCAGGCGAGCCATGCTGCACTGCGCTTTGCCGCGCTGCGCGGGCTGCACAAAGGCGCCATTGCAAGTGTGAGCACTGCGCCCATCGTCGTGGCCGGCACCACCGTGGCGCATGTCGTCGCCTTGGATGCCGGTGGCTATGTGGTCATGCGCGCTGATGACGCAGCGCCGCCAGTCAAGCTGTACAGTGCCGTGGGCGCGCTGAGCAATCTGCCGCCGGCGTTTCTGCGCGTGCTGGAAACCGAGCTGGCGGGCGAACTGAACTATCTCACGACCCGGCGCGCACAATTGCGCAGCGCCACAGCGCATTTTGTGGCGCAGTGGCAGGCGCTGTTGGGCGCTGCGCCGATCACGGCAGCGGATAGTAGCGCGGAGCCGTTGGGCGCCACGGTCGGGCCGCTGCTGACCCTGACCTGGAACCAGAATTACCCATACAACTACTATGCGCCCTACGCGAGTGGCGGGCCGGGCGGGCGCGCCTATGCCGGTTGCGTCGCGACCGCGATGGCGATGATCCTGCGCTATCACCAATGGCCCGCGGCGATCACGACGAATTACAGCTACTATGACGGCGGTGGTGCCTGTGTCGGCACGCATGCGGCCAGCGACGCGACGTTGACGGCGTACCAATGGGCCAACATGCCGACGGCGGTATCATCGGCCAGCACCGCTGCGCAAAAACAGGCGGTCGGACAGCTCATGTATCATTGCGGTGTGACCGTCGACATGGATTTTGAATATGACGGATCGGGCGCGTATTCCGAGGATGTGCCGGGCGCGCTGCAGAATTATTTTGCGTACAACACGAGCTATGTGCGCAGCCGGGCGAGCTACAACAACACCCAGTGGTATGCGTTACTGGAGACGAACATGGTGCAACAGCGGCCCGTGTACTATTCTTTTTATTCGTCCGGCGGGGGACATGCCGTGGTGTGCGACGGCACGCGCAACGGCAATGAGATTCATCTGAACTATGGCTGGGGTGGCTACGCCACCACATGGTACAACATGGACAATGTCAACGGTGGCGGTTCCGCGTGGACCGGGCACCGGGCGTTGATGGACATTGCGCCAAAATTCGCGGCCGTGACCGTGCACGAGGTGGTCGTCGAGGAAGATGACGACCATGACCGCTATGTGGCGCCGGGTGAGACGGCGGGCCTGCGCATTTGGTTGCGCAACACCGGCGGCGCCAGCGCCGGTGCGGTGACCGGCACGCTGGCCAGTCTCGACCCGAACGTGACGGTGCTGGCCGGTGGGCCCTTGCCGTATGGTGTGCTGACGTCTGGTGCGCTGGCGTCGAATGAGCCATTGTATAGCGTGCTGATTTCAGGCGCGTGCCCGGCCGGCAACTATCCGCTGCAGTTTGTCGCCGCCGCCAATGACCGTTGGACCAACGTGTTCACCCTGCGCGTGGATCGCCTGCCGCGCATTGTCTGCGCCACCACCAATGTGCTGTTGACCGTGGAACAAGGTCTGGATGACAGCGCGACGATCGTGCTGAGCAATGCCGGCATCGAGACTTTGACGGTGTACTTGACCGACAATCTGTTAAGCGGCAGCACCAATTACGGCGTGCGTACCAGCGATCAGGCCGACGGCCCGCTCTTCGTCTGGCAGGATCTCAGCGCGCATGGCACCGCCGTGCCCTTCAGCGATGATGATGGGGTCAGCCAGATGTTGGACATCGGTTTTGATTTCCCCTTCTTCGGCCAGAGTTATTCGCAACTCATGATTGGCGCCAACGGCGGGCTTGGTCTGACCAACGGCATGTTGTATTATCAAAATCGCGCGCTGCCAACGACCACGATGTACGCGCCGGCGCGCTTCCTGGCGCCCTTGTGGTGCGATCTCGAGCCGTCCAAGGGCGGTGCTGTCCGCTATTGCGCCAGCGCCGGGCAGTTCATTGTTGCATGGGATGCCGTCCCGCTGTACGGTTCGCCAACGACGGAAACATTTCAAGCCATTCTGCGACCCAATGGCGAGATCCTCTATCAGTACAAACAGCACAGTGGCGTGCCGACCAACACGATTGGGGTGCAGGCTGGTTTCTCGCCGGCCGGGCCGGCGGTGCAGGTGGCGTACAATCAGCCGCTGGTGCATGACGGCTTGGCGGTGCGCATCGCGCCGGCGCGCGGCGACAGCTGGCTGACGTATGCGCCCGCCAGCGTCAGCGTTCCGCCGGGCAGCGCGACCAACATTCTGGTGCAATGCGCCGCGGCGAATCTCAGCAATGGTGTTTATACTGCACGCGCCGTGATCATTCACAATGATCCGCGCATGCCGCCGCTTTCTATTACGGTCGAGTTTATTGTGCCGGAGCCGACGATGGTGGGCGGCCTGCTAATGCTGACGGCGTTGTTCCGGCGCCGCGGTCGTGCCGGCGACCATTTCGCCGAAATGCAGGGCACTTCCGGCCGTGTGGTCGGAATGTCCGCGGCAGCAACAGAGGATCAGTAGTGCGCAAGTCGCCCTGGCGGCGTCTGCGCCGTACCGCCAACGGCGGTAGGAGTACCGGCAAAGCCGGGGCGGGATTTTGCCCAAAAGGGGGATTACAGACCAGACGCCGGAAGCAGTAAAGAGAAAGCAGGTGATTTGCATGGCATCCGCCTTTTTGCTATACTTTGGCCCTCTATTGGTTAAGAGAATTGTTTGACGGTATTGTTTGCCACGGCAACCTCGGCTGCCATAATGTTCTGGAGACTCATGGAATGAAAACAACACTTACTCTGTGTGCGCTGCTGGCGATTCTGTTTTGCGTATCCGCGCTGGCGGAAACTTACACCTACACCCCGGTTGATACCTACGGCTTCAGCGGCAGTTGGGACAACCCTTCGAACTGGACCACGACGGCCGGCCTGCGTGGCGTGGGCTATCCCAGCGCGCCGGGTGACTCGGCGAATCTGTTGGGTGGTGGCACCAATGCGTTAGATGACCCCTGGCAAGTGTGGCCCAACAATTTCACCGACACCGTCGCCGATGTCGGGCATGTGCTTTTCGCCATCAGCAACAGTGTGCTGCTGGGCAATTCAGGCGCGGGAAAATATCTGATCTTCAATAATCCCGGCATGCCCCACGCGGTCTTGGCCCTGACCAACATGGTGCCCGACAACCAATATTATGTCAACGATTGGGAAGTGGGAACGGCGTGGGACTTGGTGATGATAATCTCCAACGATCTAGATATCTACATTAGCAGTGTGCCCTATGACTATCTCGGTGAAACGTACACCGATTCGGCTGGTTTGGCGCTCGACTATGACAGCATCGTGGGTGGTGAGCATGCGATCAATGTGTATGGTGGCGGATTTTTGGTTTTGGGGAACTACTACAGCACGCCGCCCAATCCGGCGATTCTGACCAGCGGGCCACTGACGCTGCACGGGACCTACGTGACGCTGAATGAAAGCGCGATCATCGGTCCGCCGTTGGTGCTGCACTCGATCACCGACTGCAAGAACGTGTTTCAGCGCAGCACCTTGTACGGCTTGGGCGTCTCGACCCCGCAGTTGCTGACCTTCAATGTCGATTTCGAGTCGTACAATGGGTACTACAACATGTTTACCGATTGGAAAACCAATCTTGTCACACCGGGCGGCACGTATAATCGCGGGAGTGTCGCGGCGCGAGAGTGGGGTTTGTTTGCCCCGCCGGCCGGGTGCGTGCTGCAGTTCAACTGCGATGCGCGCGGCAACGAGTTCTGGAAGGGCTATTCCCAAAGTGGCGGTGGCGATCTTGAGTTTCTGGGCAGTCTTTCCCCGGGCTTTGACAATATAGATTTGATGTATATTGTGGGCTTGGCGACCTCCGGCGTCTGTCGCGTGGGCACCAAGAGCAACAAAGTTGATGTCAATATTGAGATTGACGGACTGCGCGACTACATTGCGCAGGATGCGGATGCGCTCGCCTTCGATAACATTGGCGCGATTGGCCTCGGCAACATGGATCTGAAGCTGGATATCGGCCAGAGCAATCCGTATCGGACAAATATCATTCTGTATTCCAATGATGCCGCGTTGGCGGGCGACTTCAACAGCGTCAGTTGGATGGGCGGGCGCACCGGCGAAGTGATTGTCACGCCCGACACCGTGTATGTCACCGGCATTCCGCCGGCGACGACCAACTTCTTTGATGTGCAGCCGGACAGCATCATTCTGCAACAAGGCCAGACGCAGGCACTGGTCACCGTGCAGAGTCCCTACACGCTGAATGTCAATGTCAGCAACGACGAGCCCTGGATCACGGTTGCGCCGCAGATCAGCGTGCCGGCCGGTACGCCGGTGCAGGCCAGCATCACCGTGCCGGCCGACCAGCCGACCACCAGCAGCTGGGGCTTCTCGGTGGGCTCGGTCTGGTACAGCGCCGCGGCCGAGCCGACCACGGCGTATGAGGTGCCCGTGTTCGTGGTGCAGCCCGGCTACTTTGAATTGGACACCCGCAGCTTGTATTTCTTTGCGGGACAGGCGGACTACCTGACGGTGTCGGCCTATGCGCCGTTTGCCGCCAACCTCAGTGCGGCGGCAATTAACGCGCCGTGGATCACGAATGTTGCACCGTCGACATTCTCGTTGAACGACACTTCCGAGGATGTTTCAATTGGTATCACCGCGGCACCCGCCGGCTCGACTGGCACGGTGCGCTTCACCAACACGGGCGTGCCGAGCGTCACGCACGACCTGGCCGTCTACGTCGTCGCCAATGGCTTCTTCGAGACGGTCGAAAAGGAGCTGGTCTTCACGCCGGGCGAGACGCAGAAGTGGTTTGAAATCTTCAGCCCGTTCCGCGCCGAAGTCGACATGCAGGCGACCAACTACCCGTGGATTGATGTGCCGGATCATGTCAGTCTTGATAATGATGCCTGGTGGGTGCCGGTCACCATTCCCGCCAGCCAGCCGGCGGACAGCGTCGGCACAATCATCTTGGAAAACAGTTGCATCACCGGCATGACGCAGCAGGTCCAGATTTCCGTGGTGCCGGAAGCAGGCATGGCGGCGCTGCTGGCGGTGACGGCGTTCGGATTGCTGCGCCGGCGGCGGCGCTGAGGCGAAACGCTGAATGGAAGAATGGATGAATGGAAGAATGGACGAATGGATGGCACGGGAGCCGCACCGGCTTGTTACTACATTGTTGCGCTGCGAAAGAATTTACTGGCTGTGCATCCTTGGCTGCGCACTCGGCGGGTGTCGTCCGCGGCCGGCCGCGCCGGCCGGCATGACGGTGCGCATGCCGGCTGCGCCGGCGCTCAGCGCGCCGGTCGCATTCACCAGCAATGCTGCCGGACACACTACGGCGGCACCCGGCCCTGCCGGCGCCGATGGCGTTGTCGGCGCGCCGACGGCGACCGACGCGTATGGCTTGGCGGTGACAGTCGGCACGGTGGCAATGGTACGCGTAACCGCGTCGGCGTTTGCGGCTGCGCCGGGGCCAGCCGTGCCGGTGCGCGTGGCCGGCACGCGCGAAGGGTTCGGCATGGCAGCCCAGCCCAGCGTGGCCGCCACGCGGCGCATGACCGCCCGCGAAGCCCTGCATGATCGCGACGTCCGAATGCGCCGGGCCGTCGCGCGCTACGGTACCGCAGACACATCGCCCCGTGCACAGAAACAGCCGGTCTTGATGGATGATCCGCGTGGCACGGCAGCGACACGCGCCGCGCAGCCACAGTGAATTCGCCACGCACTTTGTTGCGTTGCGAAAGAGATTATCGTAGAAGCGGCTTCCCGCCGCTTTTGCTTGGCAATGCAAACGCTGCGACTACAAAACATGGAGGATGAGCCTCCCTCCACGTGGTGAATGATGCGGATCAAGCTGACCAAGACGCACTTCCACTCGGCGCGCCAGCCCTTTGGCGTTGCGCTGGTGACGGTCATGGCCGTGCTGGTCATCCTGGCGCTGCTGGCGGCCATGTTTGCCACGACAATGGCACTTGAACAAGCCGCCGGGCAGATCGAACTGGGCAAAAGCGAATCAGCATTATTGGCGAATTCCGCGCTGGAGCATGCCCTCGCCGTTCTGCGCTCGGATGCGCGCGAACAAGCAGCCTGGGATGCGGCGGATGAGCCGTGGTCCATGGCGTTCAGGCCCGCCGCCGACAAAATCAGTGCCGGTGTTGATCTGGATGGGTTGCCGGGCGCCACACCGGATGACCCCGGCGCGGATGCGCGCTGGATGCCCGTGTGTGACCATGCGGGCGTCTTGGTCGGGCGTTATGCCATCATGATCGAGGATGAGGCCGGCAAGATCAATGTCAATGCCGCGTGCGCCATTTCGCCCAAGATGCAGAATCAAGGGGTCGGTACCTTTGAGCTGATGCTGACGGATGGCAAGGAAGTCGGTCTGCCAGTCTCGCTGCTGTTCGGCAAGAACCTGCTGGCCTATCGCTATGGGCGTGACCGCCAGCCTGGCCAGGCCTCGGTGGACGACAATTTGACCTTGTCAACCTACGCCACCGACTTGATTGACAACAATGCCAACGGCGTGATTGACGAGCCGGATGAAGGCATTGACGAGCAGGAAGAATACGATCCGCGCCACCCGCTCTGGGATGACCGCTCGTTTTCCTCGGTGCGCGAAGCGGCCATGGTTGGGCTGGGTGAGAAAAAACTCACGGCCGCGATTAATGCCACGATGAAGCACTGCGCGACGATCAATTCGCGCGTCAGTGACACCTACTGGGACGAGCGTGAGGTGGTCTGGCGCAAACAGGTCAATCTGAATGTCGCCTCGCGCAAACAAATCAACCGGATCTTGCGGCTGGCCAACGAAGAGGCGCGCTTCGAGCCCAATGCGCGCAATTTGCTCGGCTTGACCGGCAATATCTGCGACTACCGCGACGAAAATCATGTGCTGACCACGATGGGCAACACCTACGGCGTCGAAGCCGTCTGCTTCAACGAAGTCATGGCCAACGACGGCAGCTTCACCGTGCGCTCGGATGCCAATGACCCGACCGACACGCGCTACACCTATGTCAATCGCTTTGGTTGGTGGTATCTGCGGCCGGACAAGGTCAACAGCGAGCAAACCAGTTGGGAGATCAAGAGCGTCGGCAGTCTTCAAGCCGGCGGCACCGTGGCGATGGACGGCAAGACCATCACGGTACCCAAAAGCGTGCGCATTACGTTGGCCGATGATCCGGTCAGCGGCGGCGTCGGCACGGCCTACAGCGATTTCAAGCGCTTTCGGCGCGAACTGGGCGGCTGGCTGCCCAATATGTGGCGCAACGCCAAGCTGTTGGTGTATGCCGGCCTGCAAAACTACCGGCCGGCGTACAGCGAGTTCCCGATCCTGAATAACACCGCCGATGAACTCGTGGTGGGCGTCAACAATGACATGGAACGCGCCTACTTGCTCAGCCAGCTCACCCCCATGCCGGCCAGCAATATCTTCAACCGCGTGCGCATTGACAACGGCTGGGTGGACAGCGAAGGCGGCTTGATCGGCGTCTTTCCACAGATCACGGACCATTTCGTGTTTCCCACCAAAGTCCATCCTGATTTCGACCCGCCCAAGAATTTGTATTACATGGTGTATGTCGCGGAACAGAACCTGGATGGCAGGATCGAGAATGCCAACAAGAGTTTCTGCAATGGCAAGCCATGGAAGGGCTTCCTGCCCTATCTTGATCTGGATGAAGAGCCCGGCAAATACTCGGAGACGAAAATGCTCGAGCTTACCCAGGCCGACTTGAAGAACAGCACGCTCACCTTGCCCGGCGGCGTCGAGCAGGCGTGGCTGCTGCGCTACCCCTACAAAAATGGCGAGCCGATCCGCGCGCGCAATGGCTATGTCCACGTCACGATTTCAACCTGCGACAAATGCGGCTATGACGGCGGCCTGGATCGCGTCTCGGATCAGAAAGCGTTTGCCAACAAGAATGTCATTCAGGATTGCCATTTCATCCGCCCGGACATCGTCGAGATGATGAATATCAGCGACCACCCGATCAGTCTGCGCAATTGGCGGGTGGTGATCAACACCGGCTCGTATGCCGACCAGGTCGGTTTGATTGAGAGCGCGGCCGAGTTCAGCGCGGTGCGCCACCGGCAGTATGACAATCCGTATCCGGCCGTGCAACCGGGCGGCTATTTTTACATGACCAACAGCCGCAAGATATTCGACATGGACTATGGCGCGCCACAAGACGGCGATTGGGGCACGACGGCCAGCGAGGGCTATCCGTGCTTTGAGCTGCCGGATGCGTTGTGGGGCGTGCGCTATCGCGTCGGCCGCGGCGATTTCGGCAACGGCAAAGTCAAGTGCGAAGGCGCCAGCTGGAGCCGCGACCAGATGAAATATGAAATCACCGAATGGCATCTGCGCCAGCCACGCCCCGATCAAAATGCGCCCTTCGGCCTGCGCAACATGGTCGAGGGCAACACCCGCGACACGCTCGACTTTGGCCAGGTCAACATTCGCTCGCTGAAAGCCGGTGACGACATTCTCATTCTGGGCATGCCGCGCGAAGGCGGCTTCCTCTCCATGACTCTGAAGGACGAGTACAATCAGATCTGCGCGCGCACGGTCGCCTATGGCTCAACCCGCTTGCAGGAGCTGGGCTACTCGACCGAGAAGCTCGACCCGACCCATTACACCTGGGTCAAGAATCCACGCCCGACGTTCGGCGGCACGCTGCGCAAAGCGCGCAACCATGCGCTGCCCGGCGGCAGTGCCGCCAAGCCGTATGTCAAAGACAATCGTTTCGTTTCGGTTGGTGAACTACAGCAGGTGCGCAAGGCCGAAGACTGGGAAAACATTGGCAAAGAGCGGCGCGGCGGCCGCTCGACGCGCACGCTCAAGGCGCTGGCGCGCTTTCTGACGACGTCCGGCGTCCGCCTCGATCCCGAGGAGCCCGGCGCGCATGTCGCTGGCTGGCGCAAGGCCTTTGGCACCGCGCGTGGCAGTATCGCCAAAAGTTTGACGGCCGAAAATGCCAATTGGGAGGCCGGCATCTGGCGCAATCAAACCTTGCGCATTATGAGCGGCTCGTTGCGCGGCGAAACGTACTGCATTGCCAACAATGCCGCCGCCACCTTGAGTATTGACGGCTTTTCCGTGCCGTCCGGCAAACAGCTCAACGTGCGCAGTGGCGACCAGTTCAGCGTCGGCCCCGGCTATGCCACGCCGTTCTTTTACACGCGCAATAATAATGACGAAGGCATCTGGGAGTGGAAGAACAAGGGCATTGACAAGAATATCTACGGCCTGTATGTCTTTGGGCTCAATGATTCGATCAACACGACCGAGTTTCTCGAGGAAAACCACAATGCCCAGCTCGAAATCGCGGTGTTCAATTACACGACCGGTGTCTTTGATCCGACACCCGGCAAGGTTGGCACCGGTGATATCGATGATCCCTACAGCTACGCCGGCACCACGCGCGATGTGCAGTACGAGAAGTCGGACGGCGTGTATTGCGGCCTGATCACCCCCAACCACGTTTCGGCCAGTGGCGGCATCAAACTGAAGATTATCGCGCATGGCTTGAGCGACAAGCTGTGTTCCGGCTTCGCGTGGTTTGACTACGCCTATCTTGCGCCGGGTTTCTCGAATGGCAAGCTGAACATCAATACTGCGTCGGCGCGGGTCTTGCGCGCGCTGCCGGGCGTCACGGATAGCATTGCCGAGCGGATCATCAAGGGCACGAGCGCGGCGGGCCGCGATGAGCTGAAGCCCTACAAAAACATGAGCGATATTCTGGACGTCCGCGGCATGACGCCCGAACTGTTCTCGAAAATCGCCAATTTGATCACCACGCGCAGCGACCAGTTCCGTGTCCATATCCTGGCGCAAGCAGTCTTGGATGCCAACCGCGATGGCCTCCTGCAGGAACAGCACGGCGACAAGATCACCGGCGAAAGCCGCCTGGAAACCGTGGTTGACCGCCACGCCATTACCGATGATGACCCGCTCGCCGGCTTGTTCTATCTGATCCAAGGCCATTGAGCGCTATGCAACCCGCATTGTTCATTTTCCAACGGCCATTGGTCAACGGCTGCTTTGAGTCCCGCCACCGGCGGGATCAATGCCTGCGTGCTGCACATGAAAGATGACCAATGACCAATGAAAAATGTAAAATGAAGGACAACCCCCTCATCGTTCCGCTGGACGTCAGTACGCGTGCCGCCGCCTTTGCCGCAGCCCGGCGTGTGCGCGCACACGTCGGACTCATTAAGATCGGGCTGGAGTTGTTTGTGCGGTGCGGCCCGGACATTGTGCGCGCGCTGGTGGCCGAGGGTCTGCGCGTGATGCTAGACCTGAAATTGCATGACATTCCCAACACGGTCCAGCGTGCCACGACCAATGTCGCTGGACTGGGCGCGGAATTGTTGACGATTCATGCCGGCGGTGGCAGCGCGATGCTGCGCGCCGCGCGCACCGCGGTGAGTGAATTTGAACAAGCCAGCGGCACGGCGGGTCCGCGCTTACTGGCGGTGACGGTGCTGACCAGCATTGATGCGCCGACGTTGCGGGAGGAATTGGGTGTGGCGCGCGCCGTGCCTGACCAGGTCGTCATGCTGGCGCGCTTGGCCCAGGCGGCGGGCTTTGCCGGCGTGGTCGCGTCACCGCAGGAGATTGGCGTGCTGCGGGCCGCCTGTGGGCCGGAGTTTCTGATTGTCACCCCGGGCGTCCGCCCGGCCGGCGCGGATAAGGACGATCAACAACGCGTCTGTACGCCCGCCGAGGCCATCCGCGCCGGCGCCGACTACCTGGTCATCGGCCGGCCAATCCTGGGTGCAGCCGATCCCGCCGCAGCCGCGCAGGCAATCTGGTCTGAATGTGTAACCGCCCTGGAGCAACGCACGTGAAGCAACAACCCCGCCCAACGGCGCGTGTCCTGGCCGCCCAGATTATCCGTACCGCGCTGGCGTTGCGCGCGCAACGCGTCCTGCCCGGCACGCTCGGCAATATTTCGGCGCGATTGGACGCTGCGCGGATTGTGATCACGCCTTCGTCGCGACCGTATGAAACCATGCGTGCCCAAGACGTGCCGATCGTCACCCTCACGGATGGTACGGCCAAAGGCCCGTTCCCGCCCAGTGTCGAAACCCTCATGCATCTGGCCATTTATCGCGCGCGGCCGGATGTCGCGGCAATTGTGCATACGCATGCGCCGGCGGCGACGGCGCTCGCGTGCCTGGGCATGCCGCTGCCGACGCAGCTGGATGAGGTTGAGTATTATGTGGGCGGCGCCGTCCAGATCGCGGCGTATGCGCCGCCGGGCAGCGCCGCGCTGGCGACCAATGTGCTGGCCGCGCTCGGCCCGCGCCATGCCGCGCTGATGGCGGCGCATGGACTGGTCGCGGTTGCACCCGACCTGGCCAAGGCAATGCAGATTGCCGAAGCGATCGAACATGCCGCGCAGGTATTCCTCATGACGCTACAAGTCAGCGCGAGGCGCTGACTGTTTTAAGTTTTGAGTTCTAATGTTTAGGTTGGAAGATGAAAGCGGAAACCAAAAACCAACGACTGCCGCAGCGCGCTACGGAATATGTGCCACGCAGGCACGAAGCCACGAAGAAAACGCAGAACATTTTGTTGGATAAGCGCAACACACTGCAATTATAGTATAACACTGCACACGGGTTGATTTTGATGACACGTCGCACGAAAATAACAAGTTTGATTGCTGTTCATGCGGCAGTTCTCGCAACGCTGTTTGCGGTGGAACTGCCGCTCGCCACATGGTATAACACAACCCTGCGCGGCACGCAGAAAATGGAACAGATCGAGCATACGCAAGTGCGCGGCGCCTCCGACTTGCGCGTCGTCGTGCGCGTCAGCAGCAATGCGTGTGAAACGTTGGCGCGCGACTTTGCCGTTAACAGCGACGAGTTGTTCGAGTATCAGCTGGTGCGGCGCCAAGACATCACGCGCGTCAGCCGGCGCCTACGCCGCTGGGTCGAGAATGATTTCTGGATTTTTGTCGAGCAGCTCGGCCTGGTCTGGATCGGCCTGCTGGCCTGCATCTTCATCTGGGTCTATGATCCGGCCAAGCGCAAGTATGTGGTGGCCTTTATTGCCACCTCGATCATCACCGGTCTGCTGGTGGAGACGATCAAGAAGACGACCGGGAAGATCCGACCGGAACCCTATTTCAGCACCTATGCCGAGTATTTCCACATCCGCTTTCTCGGCTTTCTAAAAGGCTGGACGGTGCATGCGCCGGTGGCATTTCCGTCCGGGCATTCGGCACAAGCATTTGTCACGGCGACGTTTCTGGCCGTGCTCTATCCGCGCGTGCGCTGGATGTTCTACAGCGTCGCGGCCTGCACCGCGTTCTCGCGCGTGCTCAGCCAGGCGCATTGGCTCTCGGATATTTATGCCGGCATGCTGCTCGGGTGTTACACTATGCGCGGCGGCTTTGTGGCGCTTGCATTGCTGTGGCGCCGGTTCATCGGGCAAAGGTAGCGCCGGTTTTACCGGCGAGTGTAGCGCCGGTTTCACCGGCGAGTGTAGCGC
>CAYNJC010000002.1:33466-65460 GCA_964397565.1 uncultured bacterium | reverse complement strand
CCGGTTTTACCGGCGAGTGTAGCGCCGGTTTTACCGGCGAGTGTAGCGCCGGTTTCACCGGCGAGTGTAGCGCCGGTTTTACCGGCGAGTGTAGCGCCGGTTTTACCGGCGAGTGTAGCGCCGGTTTCACCGGCGAGTGTAGCGCCGGTTTTACCGGCGAGTGTAGCGCCGGTTTTACCGGCGAGTGTAGCGCCGGTTTTACCGGCGAGTGTAGCGCCGGTTTCACCGGCGAAGCGCAGATAGCCGCTGAAAGCGGCTGTGCGTTTCAAAAAAATGGCAATTGTGATGTACCACAAGACATTGCCCCGACTCAATCCTGATGCCTATCATGGCTATGCCCATGTTTTCTTCACTAACGTAACATGGCAGCGCCGAACACTATTTCACCAACGTGCCACGGTCGATATCTGTAGCGCCATTTTGCGCCGCTGCTGTGTCGAAACCAAGTGTGAATGCCTTGTGTATGTATTCATGCCTGATCATGTACACTTGATTTTGCATGGCACCGACGATACGAGCGACGTTTTGCATTGTCATCAGATGTGGAAAGGAAGAACAGGTGCTGCTCTTGTTCGGCATCTGGCACAGGATGCATCGCAGAAATCCGATCAGATAGCCGCTGGAAGCGGCTCCACCTGTAGCGCCGGTTTCACCGGCGAAGATCAGATAGCCGCTGGAAGCGGCTCCACCTGTAGCGCCGGTTTCACCGGCGAAGATCAGATAGCCGCTGCAAGCGGCTCCAGCTGTAGCGCCGGTTTCACCGGCGAAGATCAGATAGCCGCTGGGAGCAGCTCCACCTGTAGCGCCGGTTTGACCGGCGAAGATCAGATAGCCGCTGGAAGCGGCTCCACCTGTAGCGCCGCGTCTACCGGCGAAGATCGGATGACCACGGCATGCGGACCAATGTTAATTTGGCAGCATCGTGGCTATGATCATGTCTTGCGTCGCAGGGAATATGAACGAAGAACCTTGCGCAAAATGATCCGCTATATTCTTGAAAATCCGGTGCGCAAGCAGCTCGCTGCTGCATGGCAGGAATATCCGTTTTTGGGAAGCATGATCGGTGAACATGACATTCGTCACCCCTATTGGTGGGACTGGTTTTATGCGTGATTGTAGCGCCGGTTTTACCGGCGAAGCGCAGATCACCGCTGCAAGCGGCTCTACGGGTGCAAGGTCGGGCGCAGTAGGCGCGGCTGTGCCAGTTCTTTGCGCATCAATTCCAACGGCGCCGGCCGTTCAAACCAAATTTCAAGTGCGCGTGCGCCTTGGTGCAATAGCATGCCCAACCCGTTGGCCGTTCTTGCACAGCCATTCTGTTTCGCTTCGATCAACAGCCGGGTCTGGGGCGGATTATAAATCGTGTCATACACAAAGGTGCGCGGATTCAGCAAGGTGGCATCAAACAGCAGCGTATCCTCCGCGCGCAGACCAACCGAGGTGGCGTTGATCAGAATATCGGCGTCCGCCAGCGCCGGCTTGATCTCGTCATAACCAATCACCCGGCATTGCGGCAAGGTGTGCACGCGTTCTTCCTTGCCCAACTGCCGGCAATGTTCCAGCATGTGCAGCAGCAACTGCTCGCCACGCCGCACGGTGCGATTGACGATCGTGAGCTGGGCGGCGCCATCCAGGATGGCTTGTGCGACAATGGCCCGCGCCGCGCCACCCGCGCCCAGCACCACCACCCGCGCGTCGCAAAAGCGCGCGCCTTCCTCGGCCAGCGCCGCCGCGATGCCGTAACAGTCAGTATTGTAGCCCAACGCGCGGCCCTCGTGAAAACGCACCGTGTTGACCGCCTCGATGACGCGCGCTTCCGGCGCGCACCAGTCACACAACGCGAAGGCCGCCTCTTTATGGGGAATCGTAAAATTCGCGCCCAAGGCGCCCAGCGTGCGCAAGCCGCGAAACGCCTCGGCGAACTGCTCGGGCGGCACGCCGAATGCCAGGTACAGCGTGTTGACGCTCATCACCTTGAGCGCCGCATTCTGGAATTGCGGCGAGGCACTGTGCCGCACCGGCCAACCCAACAGGGCAATCAGCCGGGTCTCCGTATCAATCATATTGCGGGTTCGAGGCATGGCAGTGGTTCCTTATTGCCCTGCGCATGCGCTTCCGGCGCACCGCTCTGGCAGGGATATTGTAGCAGCCTGCGGCGAGAAATGCAAGGCGGGTTGTTTCCCCAGTTCCGATGACTCGCGCTGAAAATCACGTAGCGTTGGTCGCGCGTGACTGCCGCTGCCGCGCCAACGGCGCGGATGACCGCGGCTGCAGAAGCCGCCCTCACCGCGGGCGGCTACAAGGACGCTGCAACGTAGAAAGCTATGGCCCGTGGCCGCTTTATCAATTATCACGCCGCGCCAGTCGTTCTTCTTAATCAGTTGCGGCGGCTATCCCACAGGCCCGCAACTCAAGACTGCGGATGGCATCGACGTCATACCGTATGAAACCTTGAGCGAACTCCTCGCCACCGACAAACGGTGGCCATGAGGGGTACTGTCAAGCCTTAGAGCAGGCGGTTCAGGCAGTTTAGATATGCTTTCGCGCTGGCCTCGACAATATCAGTGCTGGCTGCCACGCCGGTGTGCAATTTGCCCTTGTGGTCAACCTTGACAGTGACTTCACCGAGCGCCTCGCGCCCGCTGGTGACCGAGCGCACGGTATAGTCCACCAGAGTCGCTTTCACATGCGTGATTTTTGAAATGGCCTTGAAAACCGCGTCCACCGGGCCGTCGCCGGTCGAGGCCAGTTCCTTCACGCGGGTGCCTTTGCGCAAGCGCACGGTCGCGGTCGGGATCTGATGACTGCCGGCCGTCACGCTCAAGTAATCAATCGTGTAAGTTGGCCGCACACCGGTGGCGACGACATCCTCGACAATCGCCTGCAAATCCTCATCATAAATGATCTTCTTTTTGTCGGCCACTTCCTTGAAGCGCACCAGCGCATTCTGCAATTCTTCGTCGGTCAAGGAAAAGCCCAAATCCACAAGGCGTTTTTGGAAGGCGTGATGCCCGGAATGTTTGCCCAGCACCAAGCTCTGCGCGATTTCCTCGGCATTCAAGCCGATGTTTTCTGGCGCCATGATTTCATAGGTTGACTTATTCGCCAGCACGCCGTGCTGGTGGATGCCGGCTTCGTGCTTGAATGCGTTGGCGCCGACAATCGCCTTGTTGGGCGGCACCGGGAAGCCGGTGATCTGACTCAATAGCCGGCTGGCCGCCATGATCTCGCGCGTGTTGATCTGCGTGTCCACGGTCAGTTCGTCGCGGCGCGTCTTGATCGCCATCACGATTTCCTCGAACGAGCAATTGCCGGCGCGCTCGCCCAAGCCATTGATCGCCACCTCGACCTGGCGCGCGCCATTGCGCACAGCCGAGAGCGAGTTCGCGACCGCCAAGCCCAGATCATCATGACAATGCGTGCTGATAATCGCCCGCGCAATGTTCTTGACAGTTTTCTTCAGATAGGCGATGGTCTCGCCATATTGCCACGGGACAGCATAGCCAACCGTGTCGGGAATGTTGACTGTCGTGGCGCCGGCGGCAATGACCGCCTCGACGACTTCGGCCAGAAAGGCGCGTTCCGTGCGCGACGCGTCTTCGGGCGAGAACTCGACATTCGCACAACGGGCCGCGGCAAACTTGGTCATTTCGACGGCCTGGCGCAGAATCTCGTGTTCGGCCTTCTTCAGCTTATACTGCATATGAATCTTCGAGGTGGCCAGGAAGATATGCAGGCGCGGTTTGTGGGCGCCTTTGACCGCCTGCCAGCCGCGCTCAATGTCTTTTTCAAGACAGCGGCACAGCCCGGCGATCTCCGGCCCTTCGATCTCACCGGCGATCGTCTTGACGGCCTCGAAGTCGTCATTTGAGGCGATCGGGAAGCCGGCCTCGATGACGTCGACATTGAGCTTGGCCAGCTGGCGCGCGACGCGCAGCTTTTCCTGCAAATTCATGGTGGCGCCAGGGCACTGCTCGCCGTCGCGCAAAGTCGTGTCGAAAATCCGGACGTAGTCGCTCATTGCATATCACCTCATAGATGAACCACCAAGGCACCAAGGCACCAAGGGAAGCGGTTAGATTACCATTCGCTGAATACCATCTTTGATCAGTGGCACGTTGAAATTTATCAGAAACCCCAAGCGCTTGTTCGCCAGCCGCAGATACGTCAACAGTTGCACGGAGCACACTGCGGGCAGATCGCAGATAGCTTTCAGCTCACAGATGACCAGATCCTCAACCAGGACATCAAGCCGAAAGCCCTGATCAAGAACGATGTCGTCGTAACGAACCGGCACGATAACTTGGCGCTGAAAGTGGAGCTGACGTTTCGCCAATTCGTGGCAGAAACATGCTTCGTACACGCTTTCCAGCAATCCCGCGCCCAAGTGAGTGTGAACGCTGAACGCGGCATCAACAATGTGGCGCCCGAGTTCATCTTCACGTGGGGAAATCTGTGCAAACGACGATGGTGACATCGTGCTTCTTGGTGCCTTGGCGTCTTGGTGGTTATGCCGTTATTTCTTCTTCAGCCAGCTCATCATGCCGCGCAGCGTCGCGCCGACCTTTTCGATCAGATGCCCGCGCTCTTTGCGCCGCAGGGCGTTGATCACCGGCCGGTTGGCCTGGTTTTCGAGAATCCACTCACGCGCGAAGACGCCGGTCTGAATGTCGGTCAGAATTTGTTTCATCGTCTGCTTGGTCTCGGCCGTGACAATGCGCGGGCCGCGTGTCAGGTCGCCGTATTCGGCCGTGTTCGAGATCGAGTCGCGCATGCCGGCCATGCCCTTGGCATACATCAGATCAACAATCAGCTTGAGTTCATGCATGCACTCGAAGTAGGCGATCTCGGGTTGATAGCCGGCCTCGACCAGCGTCTCGAACCCGGCTTTCACCAGCGCGGTGCAGCCGCCGCACAAGACGGCCTGCTCGCCGAACAAGTCGGTTTCGGTTTCTTCCGCAAAGGTGGTTTCGAGCACGCCGGCGCGGGTGCCGCCAATGCCGCGCGAGTATGCCAGCGCAATCTGCTTGGCTTTGCCGCTGGCATTCTGGTAGATGGCAATCAGATTCGGCACGCCGCCGCCTTCCTCGAAGACGCTGCGCACCAAGTGGCCCGGGCCTTTCGGCGCAATCATGATCACATCCACGTCGGCCGGCGGGACAATCTGGCCGTAATGAATGTTGAAGCCGTGCGAGAAGACCAGGGTCTTGCCTTTCTTCATTTCGGATGCGACAGCCTCGCGATACACGCGCGCCTGCAGCTCGTCCGGCACCAGCATCTGAATGATATCGGCTTGCTTGGCCAATGCGGCAGCCGTGACCGGCTTGAAGCCGTGTGCAACCGCCAGTTTGTGATTGGCCGTGCCGGGCAGATCGGACACGATGACCGTCACGCCGCTGTCGCGCAAGTTCTGCGCTTGGGCGTGGCCTTGCGAGCCGTAGCCGATGATGCCGATGGTTTTGTTCTTCAGCAGTTTCAGGTCGGCGTCCTGGTCATAGTACATCTTTGCCATGGGAGGGTTCCTTAAGGGGATTAGAGTGAAGTCGGTTATTTAGTTTTCAGTTTACAGTGTTCAGTGTTCGGCTGCTGCGTTTCTCAAATATCCAATATCGAACAAGGAATATCCAATATCCAAGTTGAATCTTGGCTCTTCATATTCTTTCGTTCGTCATTGGTAATTCCTTGTTCGATATTGGATATTCATCAGGGTTCCGTTGTGCCTTGATCCATGCGCGTTCTTTGGCGGCAACAATGTTTTCGCGCACGCGGCGGCGCAGCTCATCTGCGGAAAGGTGCGGGAAGCGCGTGTGCAGATAGGCCTCCTGGAGTGTGCAGCAGAGCGTTAATAGTTCCGCGCTCCGCAGCAGGTTGCGGCGGCAGGTGTTTGGGTCTATTGTGGGGTATAGCATGAGCCAGTCCGTCATTGCGGCAGTGCACGTCCGACGTGGGTGCCATGCTCTGTTGCCGCCGGGGGCGACGACCCCGGTGCCGCGCTGTCGCGCGGTGCGGCGCCGCACACCACGATCAGCACTGCCATGTACACAATACGCATCATCTGATTATTGTAGCATGTCGGCTAAACTGCGGCACGCCGCCGCCTGAGGAAATTCGTTCAGGACGAACGAATGTAATCTTCGTGGGGAATAAAGTGCTCACTGTCTTTCACCGTGTGTGGGCGGCGCGCTTTGGACGGGCAGATTCAGCACCCAGGTGCGCGGCCCGGTTTGCACCAAAATGCCGGCGGCGGCGAGGCGTTCGCGGCGACGTTCGCGGCACAGCCGCAGACCGCGCAACTCGTCATCTTCTTTAACGCGCATGGACGCCGGTCGGCGTGTGCGCGCGTTGCGCAGGGCCAGGCGCACGGCTTGCACGCGCGGCAACAGCGCGGCGCGCCACGCGGCATAATCTTCGATGTGACGTTCAGCGTTCATCGTTCAGCGTTTATTTGCGCGCCATGGCGACCCGGCCGGTTTGCACAATCTCCTTGATGCCGAACGGGCGCAGCAGGTCAATCATCGCTTTGATCTTGGCCTCCGGGCCGGTAGCCTCGATCGTCAGTGTTTTGAGGGAGACGTCTATGATCTTGGCCCGGAAAATATCCACCAACTGCATGATCTCGCTGCGCGTCGTGGCGGTCGAATTGACTTTTACCAGGGCCAGCTCGCGAATGATGCAGTCCTGCTCGTGAAAATCATTGACCTTGAGCACGTCAATCAGCTTGTTGAGCTGCTTGGTGACCTGCTCGAGGACTTTCTCATCGCCCTCGGAGACGATCGTCATGCAGGAATAGTCCGGGTCGTGCGTTTGCGCGACGCACAAGCTGTCAATATTATAGCCGCGCGCCGAGAACAGGCCGGCGATGCGGGCCAACACGCCGGATTGATTACGCACCATGACGGAAATTGTGTGTTTCATGTCAGAGCCAGGTCAAGGGTCAAAGTGAGTGACGAGTGACGAGCAAGAGAAGGAGCAAGGTGCTGCGCTTCAGCATCTGACACTTCTGTCATCGTTACTCCTTGTTGGTCAATCGTCAATGGTTGCATAGCGTGGGTCGCCCATGGCTAGGTTCAGGCCAGGCTGTCCAGCATCTGATCGAGGCGCGCGCCGGCCGGCACCATCGGCCACACGTTTTCCTCGCGTGCCACGATGTATTCGATCACCACTGGGCGCAACTCGGTGCGCGCCGTCTTGATCGCCTGGCGCAGGACCGGTTCGATCTGGTCGCGTGCGCTGACGCGCAGGCCGACGCAGTCGTACGCCTCGGCCAGCTTGACAAAGTCCGGCACATATTTCGGGCAACGGCCATCCGTGGGATTATTGCACAACAGCAGGCAATCGTGACTGCGCTCAAGGCACGTCATGGCGTAGTGCTTGTCGTAAAACATCTCCTGCCACTGGCGCACCATGCCAAGATACATGTTATTGATAATCACGCTGACGACCGGCAACTTGTTGATCGAGGCGGTGGCCAGCTCTTCGGCCAGCATCTGGAAACCGCCATCGCCGCTGATGTTGATCACGAGCTTGTCGGGAAAGGCCGCCTGCGCGCCAATCGCCGAGGGCAAGCCAAAGCCCATCGTGCCCAACCCGCCCGACGTGATCCAGGTGCGCGGATACTTGAAGCGCAAGAACTGGGCCGACCACATTTGATGTTGGCCGACGTCGGTGGTGATGATCGCCTCGCCCTGGGTCACGCGGTCAATCGCCGCAATGACTTCCTGCGGAATGATCTCGCCGTTGCGCGGCTTGAAGGTCAGCGGATACTGCTGTTTCCATTCCTCGATTTTCTGTTGCCATGCGCCGATATCGGGCCGCTCGACAATCGCATTCAGCTTGTGCAGCACGTCGCGAATGTCGCCGACCACCGGAATGTCGACCGTCAGATTCTTCGAAATGCTGGTCGGATCAATATCGACATGGACAATCTTGGCGTGTGGCGCGAATTCTTCGATCCTGGCCGTGACGCGGTCGTCAAAGCGCGCGCCGATCGCCAATAGCAGGTCGCACTCCTGCACGGCGTAGTTGGCATAGCGCGTGCCGTGCATGCCCAGCATCAGCAGATTTTCCGGCTCCTGCTGCGGATAGGCGCCAAGGGCCATCAACGTTGTGGTGATGGGAATACCGGTCTTCTTGATGAAAATAGAGAGCTCCGGTCCGGCATTGCTGAGAATCGCGCCGCCACCGACATACGCGACCGGGCGTTTGGCGTGTTTGATCGCCTCGGCCATCTTCTTGATCTGGTTGGTGTGGCCTTCATAATTCGGGCGATACGAGGGTAAATCAACCGTGTCCGGATAGGGCACGTCGCATGCCATCTTCTGAATATCTTTGGGAATATCGATGAGGACGGGCCCAGGCCGGCCGCTGGCGGCGATGTAGAACGCCTCCTTCAGAATGCGCGGCAGATCGTTGACCGCACTCACCAGGTAATTGTGCTTGGTGATCGGGCGCGTGATGCCGGTCACGTCGGCTTCCTGGAACGCGTCATTGCCGATGTAATGCGAGGGCACCTGGCCGGTGATCACGACCAGCGGCGACGAATCCATGTAGGCGGTGGCGATGCCGGTCACGGTATTGGTCGCGCCCGGGCCGCTGGTGACGACGACCACACCGGGCTTGCCGGTGGCGCGGGCATAGCCGTCGGCCATGTGCGTCGCGCCCTGCTCGTGGCGCACCAAAATGAAACGATAGCCGTCCTGCGCCAGGTAGAGCTTGTCAAACACGTCGAGGATGGCGCCGCCCGGATACCCGAACACCACCTTGGCCTCTTCGCGCTTGATCGCTTCCACCACCACATCTGCACCGGTGCGTGGCATACCTGCTCCTTTGGTCGAACTGTTATGGGCAGTCATAGTATACAAAAAAAAGAGCGGCCGTTGTTACCATCGGCCGCTCGCGAGTACTGTAACACAGGCGTTACTTCACGCGGAACCCGATGGCATGACGCCAAGAACAGCGAGAAGCACTAGTCGCAGTGCCTGCGCTGAACCACCCTGTGTCGTCTGCAATCGAATTCCTTGTTTCATCATCGTCAGGCAGGGCATTGCCTCGGCCCTGCATCCTTAGTATAACGTAGTGGTGGACATTCTGTCAAACAGCACGACAGAACATCCGTAAAAATGGTCGGGGCGAGTGGATTCGAACCACCGACCTCTTGGTCCCGAACCAAGCGCTCTGCCAGGCTGAGCCACGCCCCGAACTGCACAATGGCAAATACCAGAAAGATCATCGCCGATCCCGTGGGCCATCACGCTGCCCATGAATCGGGAATGGTATTATACACAAATACCGTCCGGGCTGCAACTGCCCTGCGCGCCGCGGCTCGCCCGCCCCACGCACGCGCCGGGCAGCAGGGCGCAGGCTGCACACAGCAAGGGGATCGCACCAAAGCCGCAGGTCGGCGGGATGACGCAACTGAACAAGAGCGCGCCGACGACCGCACCCAGCACGTCCGCGCCATAGACGCTGCTGCTCTGCCGCTGTGCTGGCGCGTCCTGTTGGGCAATCCAGGCGAACAACGCACCGCACGCCGCGCCAGTGGCCATCATCACGCTCGCACACGCCAACCAGATGTGCACGGTACGGAGTGGCAGCGGACACCCGCCCGCCACACCCGCGGCGACCAACAACAGCAGCAAGGCCCATCCGGCTCCGCGCGTTTGCCTGCGCAGCGCGAGCTGCTGCATGCCCGCCGCCGCCAGTGCCAGGCCCGCCATGTATGCCGCAAAGAGCAGGCCGACGCCGTAGAATGCCGCGCCGCAGCCGGTCGTGAAACGGACCAGCACGGTCATTTCAATCAGAAAACCTGCCAGGGATATGGCCGTCATCGCCGCCAGCAGCGCAAGCCGGTGTCGCTGCCCGCGCGTCCCGCACAGGTGCGCGCACACGATCAACAGCACCGCAACGCCACCGACCACGATCAAGCCGGTCGCGCCGCGGTACAGGCGCGTGAGCACGGCATGCATCGCGCTGCCGAAGCGTGCCTCCGCATACACCAGCGCATCGCCATAACTAGCCGGCCGCATGTCGGTTGAATCATGCCGCACACGCGCCACGGCACAAGCGTTTGCGAACAGTGCGCGCCGATAGCTGGACAACTGGTCGCCCAGCAAGGCGGCGCTGAACCAGATGACATTGGTGGTCGGGTGTTGAGCGGCAAATCGCACGACCATGGCGGTGTCGGTCAACGCGGGCCGAGTATCACGGCGTGCCACCAGCAAGGTTGCGGAGCCCGGAATAAGCGCGACGGGGTCGGGTGCAAGTGTGGCGGCGACTTGCTGCATGCCGGCGCGGATGCTCAGGCGGGTGCGTTCGATGATGCGCGCCAAGTCGTCCGGCACATAGCCGGCGCTGCCCGGCAAGGCAACCAGCAGCGCGCCGTTGGTGCTGAGCCGCGCGGTGAGCAGTGCAAACCACTCGGCCGAGTACAGGCGCGCGACGGCATACGTTTCCGGCGTGCCGACATTTTGGACAATCAGATCATAGCAGGGGATTGCCGCCGCAGACGCAAGCTGGCGCAGGTATTCGCGCGGGTCACGGGCGATAACGCGCACTGCCGCGCTGGTCAACACGGCGCGATCATCCGGCAGCAAGAAGGGCGTCAGGCGCGGCAGCCATGCGGCCTGCGGATCCAGCACCGTCACGTGCAGCCCGGCGTGCACAAATTCGCGCAGCAAGCCGTTGTAGGGGAAGCCGATCAGCAATGCGCGGCGCGGCTGCGTCGCACTCAGACGGGCATACCAGCCGATTTCTTCCGCCAGCTCGCGTTGCACACTGGCGCCCAGCAAGCGCCCGTTGCTGAAAAACGCATATTCATCGCCGCGGCGCGTGACCATCAAGCGTTCGCGCGGCGTGTCAAGATCGCAGACAATCGCGCCCGTCAACCAGCGCGCTGCACAACGTTGTGCCTGCGCATCCAAGGCCGGTGAATAGTAGCCGGCGCCCGCCATGGCAAGTGCGCAGCAGATAATGAGCAGGCGCGAACGCCACACCAGGCACAGCGGTGCGACCACCAGCATCAACGTGAACCACCAGTGCATTAAGGGAATCAATGCCACCGTGGCAATCAGCCCGGCCGCCATTGCGCCCAGAGTCTCGAACACATACAGGCGCGCCACGCTGCTGCGCGGATGTCGTGCGTCAATCGGCATGATGGCGCACGCCCGCACGGTGGCACCAAACGCGCTGCCGCTCAATACGCAGGGAAGACAGGTCACCACCAAGGCCAAGCCGGCCGCGTGCGCCAGATCGAGCGCTTCGCCCGGCAACGCGCCCGTGCAGGTCCAGAAACAGCGCAACCCGACTAAGATTGCGCACGCGGTCAGCGCCGCGCCCGTGATGGCCATGCGACTGCAACGCCACGCCGCGTGCGCCGCCACCCGGTTGCCAACCAGGCTGCCGACGGCAATCCACAGCAACCAGGCTGCCACCACAAAGGCGATTACACACTCATTGCCGCGCAGCCACACGGCCGCCTCGCGCAGCACCATGATTTGCGCCAGCATCGTGCTGAAGCCCAACGCCAGCATAGCGCGGGCAACAGCAGCGCGGGTGCACGGCACGGGCGGCATCCGCCTACTCGGTCGCGCGGATCAGCAGGCAGACCGCGTGCACTTCGATGCCCTCGCGCCGGCCGACAAAACCAAGCGCCTCGGTTGTCGTGGCCTTGATGCCGATGGCCTGCTCGTCCACGCCGAGCGCGGGTGCCAGCACGCGCCGCATCGCTGGAATGTGGGGCGCGAGGTGCGGCTCCTGCGCCAAGACCGTGACGTCCACATTCGCCACGGCATAGCCGGCCGCGCGCACTTTGTCCATGACCTGGTGCAGCAGGCGAATGCTGGCGATGTCACGGTACTGCGCGTCACCCGGCGGAAACCAGTGACCAATATCCGGCAGGCCCAGCGCGCCCAGCAGCGCGTCGCACAACGCGTGCAGCAAGGCATCTGCATCCGAATGCCCCGCCAGCCCGCGCGGATGCGCGAGCTCGACCCCGCCCAATATGCATTTCCGCCCTGCGGCGAACGGGTGAACATCAATGCCATGACCTATGCGAAATGTCGGGTTCATCAAGCGCTCCAAGTGCCATTGCCATCATTATACACAATCGCACGCAGCATCGCTCCGTGAGAATTTGTTTTGCCCTGAAATGCCGATGCACGGCAAAGCCCTGCGAAAGGCTGCATCCAGCGGCATTGTAGCCGCCCACGCTGCGGGCGGCCGCGTTTCTACCGCGGTCAACGCCCGCGGCATGGAAAGGCGCGGCAGCGTCTGGCGCATTCGTGTACCACGTCCCTATATCGGAATTTCAGGGTTTGCCTACGAATTTTGACATGGACCCACAGGTGTGCTATACTATGTGGTATTTCGTTTTGCCGCTCCACTATTAATGCGGGTGGCGACCTAACCAACGGCAGTGAATGCGTATGAACGACATGCGAACGCGATTGCGCGATGAAATCGCCCGCACGATGCGGTGCGGCGCCAGTTATGTGGATGTGCGCTATTGTCCGCGGGAAGACAGCGAATTTCTCTTGCTGATGCAGGGCAATCTGAAATCGGTGGATCAAAGCAGCACGACCGGCGTGGGGGTGCGCGTGTTGTACAAGGGTGCCTGGGGCTTTGCGGCCGCCTCGTCGCGGGATGCGATCGCGGCCGTGTTCGCGCATGCCTTTGCGAACGCCGAAGCGGCGGCGCGCCTGGTCTCGTGGCCGATCGAGCTTGCGCCGCGCACGCCCGTCACGGCGCGCTACGAGTCGCCCTGCGCCGAGGATGTTTTCACAGTGCCGCTCCATGACAAAATCGCGTTGTTGCAGCAGATTGACAAGCGATTGACGCACCCGCGCGTGGTCCAGCGCATGGCCCACATGATTGCCGTCACGAAAACCATGCTCTTTCTTGATTCGGACGGGGCCGACATCGAAAAAACAATTCATGAAATCTTTGCGCAGATGACCGTCGTCGGTGTTGAGGCCAACGGCATGTCGCAGACCCGCTCGTACGATTTGCGCAATCGCGGACAGGGCACCCGCGGCTGGGAATCCCTGCGCGACCCGGCCCGCTTCAGCGCGCATGCGCCGCGCATCGTCGAGGAGTTGTGCCAGGTGCTCGATGCGCCGCAATGCCCGAAAGATGAGCGCGCCGTCATCCTCCTGCCCGGCATCATGTACCTGCAAACCCATGAAGTGATCGGCCACGCGCTCGAACTCGATCGCATTCTTGGTTATGAGTTGTCGTATGCCGGCGGCTCGTTCGTCAGGCTCGACGATTTCGGCCGCTTGCGCTACGGCTCGGAGAAACTGACCGTGCGCGCGGATGCCACGTTACCCACTTCACCGGGCAGTTTTGGCTATGACGACGACGGCATCCCCTGCCAGAACAATGTTCTGATTGACCGCGGCATGCTGACCAGCGCGATCACATCACGGCAGACGATTCTCGAGGCCAACAAGAAGGCCGGCCGGCAGATTTTCAGCGCCAGTGGCGGCTGCGCGCGGGCTTCGGCATATAATCGCGTGCCCCTCGAACGCATGACCAACATCAATATTGACGCCGGCCGTGACGGCACACTGGATGATATCGTGCGCAGCACCGCGCGCGGCATCATCCTTGACGGCGCGCGTTCGTGGTCGATCGGCTCGAATCGCGAGCAGTTCCACTTCGCCTGCGACATCGGCTGGCTGGTCGAGGATGGCGTCAAGAAGGGCGTGGTCAAAAATCCGACCTATGGCATGGACACGCTGCCGTTCTGGCGCGCCTTGTCGGCCGTCGGTGATGCCACGACCAGTGAACTTGTGTGGGTGCAGAATTGTGGCAAGGGCTTACCGAGTCAGGCGATGTCCGTTGGCCATGCCGTGCCCATTTGTCGTTTTGATAACGTGCTGATTGGACGATGACCATGCACCCCGCAAAAAATCAAATTAAAGAAACGTTACGGCAGCTGCTTGTGTTTGCAAATGCGCGCGGCATCGCGGCCGAGTTCTGGCTGCATGCCGAGCATAGCGCGCTGATGCGCTTCGCCAATTCCGCCATCTCGTTGAACACCACCGAAGATGCGCTCACCCTCTCGGTGACGGCCCATCGCGGCAATGCACTCGGCAGTTACGAGGTGACGACCGACATCACGCATGTGGACGCGTTGCAGCGCGCCATCCTGGCCGCCGATGAAATCGCCCAGCACGCCGTGCCGGTCGCGTATGCGCGCCGTTTCACGCCGATGCAGCCGCTGTCCGATGATGACGCCGCCTTTGACGAGGCCTTGTGTGCGCTCACGCCGCAAGCCATGCTGGCGTTCATGCAGGACGCCACGCGCGGCCTGCTGTCCGACACGATCCAGCTCTCCGGCATGGTCTCGTGCGGCGGCGTCTGGCAGGCGGCGGCCAACACCCTGAGCGACACGGTGCTGTTCCATGCCGCGTCGGATGCGAACATTTCGGTCGTGCTCAGCCACGCCAAGGACAAATGGGAACTGCAAGCGACGCATAGCGCCACCACCCAGCGTGAACTCAATCCAGCCGCCGTGCGCGCGCAGCTTGTCCTGCTGCTCGAACAGTATCAGCATGCGCCGCAGGTGCAAGTGACGGCCGGCCAGTTCTCCGTCGTCTTCGGCGCAGATGCGCTGGCGGGCTTGGTGCGGTTCTGTGCCTATACCGGCTTTTCCGGCGGCAATTGCAGACGCCAGTTGACCTTCCTGAAAGAGGCCCAGCTCGGCCAGAAAGTCTTTGCCGATGCACTGAGTATCACCGATGATCCGATCGCGCGTGCCACGTTCCCATACGCGTTTGATCTGCACGGCCTCGCGCGCCGTCCGTTCCCGATCGTCGCCCAGGGCGTCTTCAAGGCCTTCATGTGGAACCGGGATGACGCCGATGAATTCAGCGCCAAGGAAACCGGCCATTCCGTGCCAAGTCTCAGTTTCGTCGTCGCGCCCGGCACCCAACGCGTCGCCACACTGGCCGCGCTGCTGGCCATGCCGCGCACGACCGATCTGCTCTACATTCCGTATCTGCACTATATGAATGTCGTCAACGAGACCGAAGGCATTGTCACCGGCTGCTCGCGCTTTGGCGCCTTGCTGTTGCGTGCCGATGGTTCTGTTGCCGTGCCGTTCAACCTGCGCATCACCGAGAAGTTGCAGAACCTGTTCGGCAACATTGCCTGGCTGGCCGCCACGTGCACGGCAGTGAACACCTCCGGCACGTATGGCCGGCGCACGGCCACGGCCGTGCTGGCGCCCGCGTTTACGCAGGTGAACAACGTCAGCATTACCCATACTAATCCCAGCTTTTGAAAACGATCATGCTGCGCGGTAATGGCGTGATGCCATGCGCACGCTCAGCTCCGCACCGCACCTCAAACCATGTCGTTTCCTCGCACGATCATTGAATCGCTGTCCGTGTCGCGCCTGATCATCGGCAGTAACTGGTTCCTCGGCTATTCCCACACCAGCGCCGCCAAAGACCAGCTCATCAACGAGACGATGAGCGCCGCGCGCATCGCCGATATTCTGGTCGCATTTATGCAGGCCGGTGTTGACACATTCTATGGCATGCGGCCGGAGCCCATCCTGGTGCGGGCGCTGGCAGAAGCCCAGCAGCGCGCCGGCCGCGCCCTGATTACCGTTGCAATCCCCACCCTGCCGCTCAACCCTGACGCCGCCGGGCGCGCGGAGGCGGCGCGCATCCTCGATGAACACGCCGCACTGGGCGTCGCCATTTGCATGCCGCACCAGGCCACCACCGACGCCTTTGTCAATCGCCGCACCCAATCGCTGGCAGGCATCGAACCGTATCTGGCCATGATTCGCGAGCGCGGCATGCTGCCCGGCCTCTCGACCCACATGCCCGAAACGCCGGGCTATGCCGACGCCACCGGCCTGGATGTCGCAACCTATATTCAAATTTACAATGCGGCCGGCTTTTTAATGCAGATCGAAGTGGACTGGGTGCAGCGCATGATCTGGCAGGCACGCAAGCCGGTGATCACGATCAAGCCGCTGGCGGCCGGGCGGTTGATGCCCTTGGTCGGCCTGGCCTTTGCCTGGAGCACAATCCGCGATTGCGACATGGTCTGCGTTGGCTCGAGCTCACCGGCGGAAGCCGAGGAGTTGATCGAATTGTCCTACGCCATTCTCGAACGTCGCGCGCCGCGCGTCGGGCTGCAAGAAACCCGCAGCAAAGCCTCGCTGCAGGCAAAACCCTAAGCGGGCCGCCCGGCGTCCACGCGCGGGTCGCGCAGCACCAGCGCACACCACAGCAGCGCCGCAACGCTCGCGCACAAACACACGCGAAACAACGCCGCCACACCATAGACCTGTGCATACCAACCGCCCAGCAACGGAATGCCCATCGCGGCGACGCCCACCACTACGTTGGCGGCCGTGATGTGCGCCAGCCGCGCGTCATGCCGGCAGGAGTCAATCACCAGATTCAAGCTGGACAAGTAGCCGCCCGCGCTGGCCGCGCCAATGCACGCATACACCACCAGGCAGATCAGCCGGCCGTGCGCGCACGTCAGCAGTAGCGCTGCCGCACATTGTGCGCTTATGCTCACCAGGATGCTGCTTTTGTGGCCGATATGATCGCCGACCCAGCCGGTCGCCAGTGAGCACAGCGCGGCGCCGATCGTCATCGCCGCGCCGCATGACACAACCGTTGCGTCGCTCAAGCCACCGCCAGCCGTGGAGGTGAAATAGACGGCGACAAACGGCATCAAACTCAAGCCGGCAATCATCAGCACCCGCCCGATCAGCAGACACACATATTGCCAGTCGCGAAAACTGCGCAACAGCTGACGCAGGAGCGCGCGTGGCACATGTTCAGGTGCCGTGGGCAATGGCGCCGGCTCGTCCTTGAGAAACACCATGCAACTGACCGACAAAATCGCCGCAATGCCGGCCATGACATATAACAAGGCATACGTGCGAGGGGATTGGTCGGCGGCCAGAATCCGGCCGGAGAGCACGGCGCCGACCGCGCCGCACAATGACGATGCGCACAGGGCAATGCCGAGCGCGCGGCCGCGCATGCGCGCCGGAAACAGATGCCCGAGCCAATCCGTCCAAGCGGCGGCGACCACGCCAATACTGCACGCAAACAAGCCGAAAAACGACAGCAACAACCAGCGCACCACAACCGCCGGCATACCTGGCGCCGCGGCACACACCGCGGCCAGCATGAACAAGCATGGCAGAATGCCCACCACATGCCAAATAATGATACGCCGTTTCAACGTTTGGCGCTGATGAAAGAAAAGCGTGCCGATCACCTGGGGCAACAGGATGCCGCCGAATTCCAAGGCCGGAATCGCGCCCAGAAACGCGGCGGTCGCGCCATAGCGCCGCAGCAGCGTGGTCAGTACGGTAGCTGGGGCGACGGCAGCGGCGTTAAAGCCCCAGAAGGATTCGGCCACGGTCAAGGTCAGCGTATTGCGCCGGACAGTCGTTTCCCGTTTCACGTGTGGCGGCGCGCGGCCGGCAGGCGTGGCGCGCCAGGCGCGCTGGAAGGCGCGGCGGCAGCGGCAGGTATGGTGAGCTCATCAGGCATAGTATTCCAGTATGGTCAGGAATTATAGCAGGAGCGCTCGCGCAACGCAATCGGGTGGGCAAGCCCAACCCGCCGTCGCTGCAACTTTTGCCACGCAGACATACTAATGAATGCGCTTTCTACTTTGCGGCGTCCTTGTAGCTGCCCGCGGTGAGGGCGGCTACTTGCAGTCGCGGTCATCCGCGCCGTTGGCGGGACTCCAAGCAGGCGCCCGCGGCCACAATTGGCATGACACCTAGTAAGCGCATGCATTAGCAACCATGCATACCCCTTGCTGGCCTGACCCTTTTCTTGCCCCCGTCAACATTTAGTGGGACATCTGCGGCCGTTGCATGTGTTGATTGTAGCCGGCAGTTGCTATCCGGCCAAGTGGCGGCAAGGCCATTCGGCGAATGCTGTTGCAGATGCGCGGCACGGAAATCGCTCCCACGCTCCAGTGCGGCCTGTGGAGCGAGGATCTGGCAATGCAGACATTTCTTCTGAATTGCCGCCTTTGGCTTGGCGCGGTTGACAAATGCGGGGGCAATCCGTACAATAATCATGCATTATTTCTTTTGCGGGAGCCGGCCGGCCAACCAGCCTGCCCCGGCAAAAGCCGAAGTAGCTCAGCTGGTAGAGCAGCGGTTTTGTAAACCGCAGGTCATCGGTTCAAATCCGATCTTCGGCTCCAGGTCTTTTATAGACGCGCCCTTTTTGTGGGGAGGTGGCAGAGCGGTCAAATGCACCAGACTGTAAATCTGGCGTCTACGACTACGGAGGTTCGAATCCTCCCCTCCCCACCATTATTCGCGCGCACAGCGTGTGCGCGGCGAACACGACGCGTGGCGATTTAGGCAACTTGCTCCACGTAAAACATGTGCTAAACAGTAATGACGGATAGTTCCCATGACACTCGTCCCGAGTGGGACGACCCCAGCACGGCAACGCCGCGGGCGGCCGGTGCACGCCTCCAGGCGCGGCGCCAGACGGCCACGTTCGCGGATGGCTTAACCCTGGTCTCGGGCGAGCGCATCGCCCCGCTCCAGATTGCCTATGAAACCTTCGGCACCCTTTCCCCGACGCGTGACAATGCGATCCTGATCGTGCATGCCCTGACCGGCGACAGTCATTGCGCCGGCGTTTTTGACGAGCGCGATGACAAGGCGGGCTGGTGGGACCCGCTGATCGGGCCCGGCAAGGCCTTTGACACCAACAAATATTTCGTTGTGTGCTCGAACAATCTGGGCGGCTGTCAGGGCACCAGCGGGCCGAACAGCATCAATCCGGCGACCGGCGCGCGCTATGGCATGCGCTTCCCGATCATCATCATGCGCGATATTGTGCATGCCCAAAAAATGTTGCTGGAACAACTGGACATCCGCCATTTGCTGTGCGTGTCGGGCGGCTCGATGGGCGGCATGAACGCGCTCGAGTGGGCGGCGGCGTTTCCTGAATGGACCAGCAGTGTCATCCCGGTTTCGACGAGCGGACGCCTGTCACCGCAGGGGCTGGCCTTTTCGTTTGTCGAGCGCCAGGCGATTATGCGCGATCCGCAATGGAACGGCGGCGATTATGACCCGACCGAGCCGCCCACGCACGGCTTGGCCGTGGCGCGCATGATCGCCCACATCACGTATTTGTCATCGGAATCCATGACGGCGAAATTTGGGCGGCGTCTGAAAGACAGCGCCAAGGAACCATTCGGCGACCAGTTCGAAGTGGAAAGCTATCTCAATTATCAAGGCGAGCGCTTTGTCGAACGCTTTGACGCCAACAGCTACATTTATCTGACCAAGGCGATGGACTATTACGACATCGCCGAGGATAGTGCGAGCCTGGAAGAGGGCGCGGCGCGCATCCGTTGCAAGGCGCTGTTCATCTCTTTCCGGTCAGACTGGCTGTTTATGCCGCGCGACACGGCCGAGTTGGTTGAGGCCCTGCGCAAAGCGGGCCGGGATGCCGAGTATCACGAAATCGAGTCGGTCTACGGCCACGATGCATTTTTGGTCGAATATCCAAAATACGCCTATCTGCTGGCGCGCTTTCTCGAACGCATCTATAAATACTATAATTAAGCAATCGACACAGGAAACCGGCCATGGCTGAAGCCACTTTTTTCTGCACCTTGTGCGGCCATAAGATTATTGGCAACGAGACCTTTTATGGTTCGCGGTTCACCTGTCCGGCGTGCGGTACGCGCGTGACGATCCCGACCAGACCGGCAACGGCGGAAGCGGACGCCGTCGAGCCCGCGCTGGCCGCGGCGCCACAGGCCGACGTGCAGATCGAGCCGGCATTGCCGGCGCAAACCCGCGAACTGACCATCCTCGAATTTGCGCCGGCACGCAAGGCGCATCTGGTTGAAATGATTGGCGGCAGCGCGTTGACGCTGGTCGGCAGTATTGCGGTGTTATGGCTGTGGATATCACCGGCGCGATCGAACGGGTGGATCGCGCTGGCGGCGCCGGTGATGCTGGCCGGCTTGTATCTGCTGGCGAAATTGTGGGTTGATCTGAAATCCATGCAATATCGGCTGACGAACCAGCGGCTGTTTGTGCTGAAGGGCCTGTTCTCGAAGGAGACTCAAGAACTGGAATTGTTTCGGATCAAGGACATTGCCGTGCAGCAATCGCTGTTGCAGCGCGTGCTGGGCTATGGCCAAGTGCTGATCGTGTCATCGGATGACACGACCCCGACCTTGACGCTGCGTGGCATTGCCAATCCGATTGGGATCAAGGAATTGATTCGTGAGAACTACAAAGAGGCGCGCAAGGCGCTGGGGCTGCGCGCGACGGAGTTCATCCAGTCGTAAATTTGTCTCGCCGCGAGACAATTTAGAAACGAGCCGAAGCGGCTCATGTGCAGCCAGTAGATTGAGAATCAGGGCGGGCAGGCAGCATTTACTTGCCACGAAGGCGCGAAGACACGAAGAAGCGAAGGCGCCGGCCTGGTCCCGCCAGCGGCGCGGATGGCGAATCTGCATCTACAGCATCGCCGCATGGAAGCGGCTCCCACTATTCAGAGTGTGGGAGCGGCCTCCGCGCTGGCTTGGCTAGCTAAGGCAACTGCCAGTCCCGCCATCGGCGGCGATCCCGCCACCGGCGCGGACTGCGAATCTGCCACATCGGCTCCTTCACTGAATACTGAATACTGATTACTGATTACTGATTCACTGGTATGGGCAGGGTCGCTGCGCTCACGTTGTTCAACTCGTCGGCGACGATCAGGCGCAGAACCTTTGCGTTCGTCGGCAGCGGCAGGCTGACGTCGAACTCCTCCGTGCGGCTGTCGAAAATGCGGTCGGTCGGCAACAACGGTTTGCGGGTGCGCGCGTCAATGGAATAGTGGGCGCGCTGAATAATGGCGAGCGCGTCACTGACCGTGAAGTGCAGGCGCAGGAGTGCGCCATCGCGCTGGACGCGCGTGACGGTGATGCTCGGCGGCGTGTTGTCAATTATAAAGCTGTCGCTCGAACGTTCGGCGCTGAGGGCTTCGTCATCGGCATTGGCGGGCGCATCGCTAACGGAGACTTTGGCACGATAGATGCCGTCGGGCCATTCGCGGGTATCAAAGGTTTCGAAGGCGCGAGTGTGTTTGGTCGCGAGCGGCGCCCACGCGACCGGCAGGGCCGGCGACGACAACCAGACGCGCGCGTCGAGTTTGTCGCCATTAACATCCTTGGCATTCCAGACGATGGTGCGATAGCCGTGCGCACGGGTGAGCTGCAGCGCCGGCTGCGGTGCTGAACCACCGGCGGGCGGCGGTGTGGGCGGCAGGGCACGCTTGCCTTGCAAGGCGTCAAAGGCCTGGACGAGTTGATCAAGGCCGGGCACGGGGATGGCGAGCGGCAGTAGTGGCGCAGGTTGAGCCAACAATTTTATGGAAGCCGGGCTGATGACGATGCTGTCGATCTGTGGCGCGCGATTGGGCGGCGCGTAATAAATGTGGACTGCCTTGACCAGCGGGGTGTTGCTGCCGTTGGCGCGCAAGGCGAGGGCGTATTGCAGATTGGCCGCGCGCGGGCTGACGATCCGGCCGGTGGCGTCAAGCGCTTGCCACGGGCTCCACGTGTCATCGGGGTTTTCTGTGTTGCCGGCGCGCGTTTCGACCGCGACACCCGGCGCGGGCGCGGGCTCGATGATGATCCGGCCCCAGCGCGCGGCGTCCGTGGCATTCAGCACGGCCGACTCGAAACGGCCACTGCTGGCGGGCTGGCCGGCAAAGGTGTAGACGCACGCCGGCTCGGTGCCGGCCACCCAGACACTGCCATCCGGTCGGGTGGTGAGCGCGACTAGTTGCTTCGAGGGCACGCTGGCCAGCAGTGCGGCGCGGTTTTGCGCGCGCACGGCGAAGACGCGCCCGCGATTGCCGGAGCCGACGAGCAGGCTGCCATCGGCCGCGCGCGTCAGGCCGCACAGCACGCTTTCCGGCGATTGCCACCACGCCTCGCAATAGCCGTTCGAGGCGATGCGAAACAGGGTGGCGCCAATGTTGGCCGGCGCGGCATTGGATGCACCGGGCGGCAGAGATGGCCCAGCCGTCATGGTTGCCACCCAGATTACGCCGTCGGCATCGCAGGCGAGGTCAGTAACTTCGGCCGTCTTTGTCTCGGCCAGAGTGAAGGCTGAATTCGTACCCGTGATGCGATAGACTTTGCCGCGCGGGGCTGTGCCGGCCAGCACGCCGGCGGCGTCGCAGGCCAAGGCGGTGATGTTGTCCTCATCGCTGTCAAACAGGATGCTGCTGGCAGGTGGCGTGGCGGCCAGGTCAATCGAGCAAAGCACGCCTTTCGGGCCGGTCGCGACGAGCAGAGTTGTGGCGCTGGCGAAGCGCAGTGCCCAGATGTAACGCTGGCCGGTATCGGCCACGCGCGTCAGGGCACCGTCGCGTTCGAGACGAAAGACGCTGCCGTTGGGCGTGACGCCGGCGTACACGCGGCCATCCGGCGCGAGTGCCAGGGCGGTCACTTTATCCGTCTCGAAGCGCATCACGATGCGATTCGTGCCACCGGGCACGCATGCAAGCACGGTGCCGCCCGCGGCAATATAAACTTTCTGACCATCCAACGCGACGGCATCGAGCGTGGCCACGGCCGGCTGCACGGTGGGGGCCACGTCGTAGCCGAGCCGCAGGAAATCATCCGGTTCGATGATCACGCGCGTGGGTGTGCCTTTGGCCCATTCGGCAAAACGATTTTCGGTCAACACTTGGGTGGTCGGCGCAGCGCCGCAGAGTGCCGCTGCAAGCATACCACCCGCGGCAGCACCAACGATGAACGCCGCACGCCGATTGCCTCTGCAGCCAAAAACTGAAAACCGAAAATTGAAAACGGATGCAAAGATGTCGTGGCGGCGATCAAGGGTGGACAAGGGGTGGGTCATTTGATTTGCAGGGAAAGAGTGAGCGCGCCGCGCATGACGGCCGGCAGCGCGCAGGATGATTCCGCCAGGGTAGTCTGCGTCAGGGGCGCCACGGATTCGGCGCGCCAGCGCTCGGCCGCGCGCGGCGGCAGGGCCGCCAGCGTGTTCGCGCCGAGCACGAGGCCGGCGGCGGGTGCCATGAGTTTGAGATACACCTGATCCGCTTGGCGCTGGCGCTGGAACAGCCCCAGCAACGCGGGCAATGAATCGGGTTTGGCCAGCATGACCCCGTCGAGGTCGTCGGCGGTGTGCGCGTCGGCGATGTGCAGCGTGTACGTGCCGGGTCGCGCATCGCGCGGCACGAGCAGCGGCACGGTTTGCATAAAAATGTTACTGCGAAACGGCTGGCACTCGATCGTCACCTGCACAAGCTCGCCCGGGCGGGCCTCGCCGGCCGACAGCCAGGCGCGCGTCATGGTCACATCCGCGACCGTGTCCAGAAAATCCAGTTCGACGTCAACCTCATTGAGCTGTGCGGGGGCCCACGGCGTCTGGATCATGGCTTCGGCCGTGGCAATGATGGGCAGGCCGATCGGCCCGTCGGTGCTCCAACTGGCGGCAATATTGGTGATACAAATGCGCGCGCCGCTGTTCAGCACAAAGCTGGCGCGGCTGCGCACCGTGCGATTGGCGCCGGCTTCCATGCCGGCGCCGAGCGCACTCATGACGATGCTGCCGAGCGCCATGCCGGTGAAACGTTCGTGCCGAATCGCCTGGCAGCGGTACACATTCGTACCCAGAACCGGATGCGTGGTGCGGACGCGCACGCCGACCATCGGCACAAAACGGCCCAGCACACCGGCCACCGCCGGCGAACGATCCTGGTAGATGCTGCCGACAATCGGCCCGACGTTGGCGATCTTGTACGAACGATCCACTTGATGCGTGACGGTCAAAATGGTCGCGGCCGCCATCGGCATGTCCACCGCGCCGCAACGGAAAAACGGATGACCGAAGGCGACAATGTTGCTGCCGTCGCGATAGGTCAGGGTGCCGACCGCGGCGGAGCAGATGTCGCCGTAGGTGACCACGCCGGCCAAGGGGCTGCCCGGCTGCATGCGGGTTGAGATGTTCGTGTCAATCCCGCCGACGATGCCATCCATGACGGCAATGCCGTAGGGCTTCAACTGACGTTGCAGCCAGCCAACTGCGGCGGGGCTCATGCCGCACACATTCAAGGGCGCGAGCTGCCAGCGTTCGCGGTCCGTCTGCGTGCTGGCGCCGGCGCCGCTGGCCGGCAGGGGAGCGAGGGGCGGCACGCCCAGCGTTTGCAGCTGCAACATCAGATCAATGGGCGTGGCCATGAACAAGGCCTGGTCTTTCTGGAAAATCGGGCCGTAGGCATACGCGCCGATAATTTTGTCGTCAACAAAAACGGGGCTGCCACTCATGCCACCGACCGGCCCGGAATGTTTGTTCAGTGGATCCAGCGCCTCGCACAAGATCACCGGCAGGCCGGGATAAATGTAGTCGTGCAGCAAGCCGACCACGCGCATCGGGAATTGGGTCACGACCGTGCCGGCCACGGCGGTGCGCCAATAGCCCGTCACGCCAACCGGCACGGCCGTGGCGGCCATGGTGGGCACGGGCGTTGCGTCATTGGCCATCGTGCGCAGGGCCAGCGCAAGGACCAGTGCCATAATTTGTTTTGCTGCAAAACAAATCAACGAAGAGGACGAGCGTGGCATCATACTTTGTTTCGTTGCGAAAGAGATGTTAGAATAATCCGCCGCCCTTCTGCGGCAGGCCGGGCACGTTCAAGTGCTGATAGGCGCGTTCCATCGCCACGCGCCCGGCCGGCGAACGCTTGACAAAGCCTTGCTGGATCAAATACGGTTCGTAGACTTCTTCGATCGTCTCGGCTTCTTCACCCAAGGCGACGGCGATGCTCTTGATGCCGACCGGCCCGCCGCCAAACTTGCACAGGATCGCCTCGAGATAGGCGCGATCCATCTCGTCCAAGCCTTTCTCGTCAATGTTCAACATGACCAACCCCTTGCGGGCGACCTCGAGGGTGACGATGCCATTGGCGCGCACTTGGGCGTAATCGCGCACCCGCCGCAACAGGAAATTGGCGATGCGCGGCGTGCCGCGTGAGCGCTTCGCAATTTCCTGGGCGCCGTCAGGTTCGATGGTAATATTCAAGATCCGCGCGGAACGCTCGACGATCCGGCACATGTCGCCGACGTCATAAAACTGCAAGCGACATTTCAGGCCGAAACGCTCGCGCAGCGGCGCACTCAGCAGGCCCTCGCGCGTGGTCGCCCCGATCAGCGTGAATTTTTTCAGATCGAGCCGGACCGAGCGTGCTTGCGGCCCCTGGTCGATCATGATGTCAATTTTGAAATCTTCCAGCGCCGGATACAGGTATTCTTCGACGACATGATTCAGGCGATGGACTTCATCCACGAAGATGACATCGGCATGTTCGAGGTTGGTCAGCAAACCAGCCAGGTCGCCGGGGCGCTCGATGACCGGGCCGGAGGTGGTCTTGATCTTGACCCCCATTTCATTGGCGAGAATATTGGCCAACGTTGTTTTGCCGAGGCCGGGCGGGCCGCACAGCATGACATGATCGAGCGGCTCGCCGCGCTGTGTGGCAGCCTCAATCGCAATCAACATGCGTTCCTTCAACGGCTCTTGGCCGATAAAGTCGGTCAAGCGTTGCGGGCGCAGCGTCAGGTCGAGGGCATCGTCCTGCGTCGGGATATGGCGGATAAGAGAATCAGTCATGGTGTCTTAAGTATACTCAATTGTATATTCCACTGCCATAAAAATGAATTGCCGCAATTCATTTTGTACAAAATGGTTTGCAAAACCATTTTTCTCTAAACCCTGAACCCTGAACCCTGTGAGCATCTGCTCCGCCTCACGCTGCTGCTTGGCACTGTATGCTGTGCAGCAGGCCCAGGGCAATCAAGGCGGTGATCATGGCCGAGCCGCCATACGACACGAGCGGCAAGGGCAGGCCAATGATGGGAAGCAGTCCGACGGCCATGCCGATATTCATGATGACATGCGTGGCAAACAGGGTGGCAATGCCCACCGCGACGGCGCGGCTGAAGACATCGGTGGCACGGTAGGAAATGGACAAGGCGACGGCGATCAGCCAGACATACAGGCCAATGACCAGTACGCCGCCGAAGAAGCCCCATTCCTCTCCGATGACCGAGAAGACAAAATCGGTGTGACGTTCCGGCAGGAAATTCAGCCGGCTTTGGATGCTGTGCAGGAAGCCGCGCCCGCGCAGCATGCCGCTGCCAATCGCGATTTTCGATTGCACCGCCTGATAGCCGACGCCCAGCGCATCCAGTTCCGGATGCCAGGTGAACAGGATTCGGTCTTTCTGGCGCGGCGACATGGTCAGCCACAAGACTGGAAAGCTCAGCAGCCCGGCGCCCAAGGTTGAGCTGAGCAGCAGCAGGCGCGTCCCCGTCACATAAAACATGGCCAGCACGGTGGGCAGGAACACCAGCGCGGTGCCCAAGTCTGGCTGCGCCAAAATCAGCAGCAAAGGCAAAGCCAGCAGCCCGAACGAAATCATGAAATAGCGCAGATCGTGGCGGTGTTCCTCGAAATCCGAAAGATAGCGCGCAACAATTAGAATCAAGCCCAGTTTGGCAAATTCAGACGGCTGAATGCCCAGACCACCAACGCCAAGCCAGCAACGCGCGCCGTTGCGCACATCGCCGAACAGCAGCACCACCACCAGCATGCCCAGCGAACTCAGATACAACGGCAGCGCCCAATGCCGCCAGAGCCGCATCGGGACCAGACTGGCGCCGATGGCGATGCCCAGCCCGACCAGCACCCAGGTCAACTGGCGCGGCAAGTAGCTGTGGGTGTAGCCGCTGGATGCGCTGTAGACGAACAGGACGCCAATGACCATCAACGCCAGCGCCGGGATCAGCAGCGGCAAGTACAGGTTAAACCGTGCGCGTGGCATCAGCGCTTCAAGAGCGACTCGACGTATTTGGCCAGGACATCCACTTCAAGATTGACCAGGTCGCCGACGCGCGTGTCTGACAGGGTGGTGACCGCACGCGTGTGGGGAATTACATGCACGGCCACGTCGCGCCGGCACTCGGTGACGGTCACACTGATGCCGTTAATGGCGATGAAGCCCTTTTCGACAATGTACTTGTTGAGCGCCGGCGGTACGCTGACGCGCAAGACCCAGTCGGGCCCTTCTTGATGCCAGGCATGCACGACCCCGACCGCGTCGACGTGGCCCTGCACATAATGGCCGCCCATGCGACTGTGCGGGGTCAGCGCGCGTTCGAGATTGACGCGCTGGCCGGGCTGGTAGCGCGCAACGCGAGTGCGCTGCACGGTTTCATCCTGGAGTTCAACGCTAAAGCTGGCGCTATCACACGCCACCACGGTCAGGCAGACGCCATCAACAGCAATGCTGTCGCCGAGCTGCATGGCGCTGGTGACGCGCGCGGCGCGGATCGTCAGGCGGGCAACGGGAAAGGCGCGGGTGAGCGCGGCGATGGTGCCAACTTCCTCGACGATGCCGGTAAACATGCGCGGGCTCAGGCGGCCGGTGCCGCGGCGGGCGCGGGCTCCGACGGCGCTTCGACCGGCAGGCGCAGCAGATAGCGCAGCAGGCCGGCGATTGTCGCCTTCAATTGCGGGCGCGGCACGACCATGTCAATCATGCCGTGTTCGAGCAGAAATTCGGCGCTCTGAAAGCCTTTCGGCAAATCCTGCCGAATCGTCTGCTTGATCACGCGCGGACCGGCAAAGCCGATCAGGGCGTTGGGTTCGGCAAGAATGACATCGCCGAGCGACGCGAAACTGGCGGTCGTGCCGCCCGTGGTCGGGTTGGTAAGGAGCGAGAGAAAGGGCAGGCCGGCGTGCTTGTAATAGAACAGTGCGCCGCTGGTCTTCGCCATTTGCATCAGGCCGATGATCGATTCGTGCATGCGCACGCCGCCCGAGGCGCTGACGATCAGCAGCGGCAGACGGCGCTCGCGGGCCAGCTCGATCAGGCGCGTGGCCTTCTCGCCGACGACCGAACCCATCGTGCCGCCAATATACGTGAAATCCATGACGCCGAGCGCAAACGGAATCGCTTCGATCGTGCCGGTGCCGGTCACCAAGGCTTCGTTTTCGCCCGACTTTTCACGGGCCTTGGCCTGCTTTTCCGGATAGGGGATCGCATCCACAAAGTTGAGCGGATCGCCCGGTAGCATCACGGCATCCATCTCCTCAAACGAATCCGTGTCACACAGCAACTCAATCCGTTCACGCGCGCTGAGCAGGTAGTGATGATTGCACTTCGGGCACAACTTGAAATTCTCGTTGAGCGCCTTGACATAAATAATTTCGGCACAGCTTTGGCACTTGAGCCAAAGGCCGTCGGGGATCGGCGGGCGGCGCCGGCGGATGCGGGAAAACAGAGACATAAGGTTGTGATGGCGCTCGGCTAACAGCTAATCGCGGGGCGACCGCGAAACGAATGCCGAAGGCCGGAATCGAACCGGCACGGGTGTAACCACCCATGGGATTTTAAATCCCAGGCGTCTACCAATTCCGCCACTTCGGCGCAGGAAAAAGTGGAGGCGGCGATCGGATTTGAACCGATGAATAATGGTTTTGCAAACCACCGCGTTAGCCACTTCGCCACGCCGCCCCTGCCATACGAGAGCATCAAAGAACGCTAGTATTGTAGGGATTGGCGAGGAATTTGTCAACTGCAAAGCAAAGCGCCGTGAGCAGGAGGAGGGAAACTCACGGCGCTTTGTGCACTGCGACTTTGCAGCGGGTAGGAGCAGCACCGTCAAGACAGAGCAGAAACTCGAACAGGCGCACGATCGGCGTGCGCGTTAGATCACGTCCAGGGGAAAATGACGCGGTGAATCTCAAGGCCATTGATCTGATGGTGTTTGCAGCGGCCGCAGAGCCGGTTGTAGCGGCCATGGGCATTGAAGTTGTGGAAGCACTTCAGGCATACGCGCTGCATTCTCTTGAGTGGCATGGTCATAATCTCAATCCCGAAGGTTAGGCGGTCTTGTTGACAATAAGTGGCATGTGGTGTGCCAGATAACATAACTATAGGCAATGCAGTGCTTTATAAATTTCCGTGGCTAATTGGTTAGGCGCGCTTACGGGGAAATGGTCGAACAGCACGTACAAAAGGCGGGGGTGTGGTATAATACCTGATGATGAATAAGCAGGCGGCAATACTGATCGTTGGCAATGAAATTCTGTCGGGGCGGACGCGCGACGAGAACGCGTATTTTCTGGCCTGCGCGCTGAAAAAGATTGGCGTGCTGGTCAAGCGCATCGTGGTGATTCCGGATGTGCTCGCGCAGATTGCGACGGAAGTCAACGCGCTGCGGCGGGCCTTTGATTATGTCATCGTCTGTGGCGGGATCGGGCCGACCGCGGATGATGTGACCCGGCCGGCGGTGGCGCTGGCGTTCGGGCGGCCGTGTGAGCCGCACCCGGAGGCGGTGCGCATCCTGCATGCGTACTATCAAGAGCGGATCAGTGCGCGGCGGCTGGTGATGGCGGATCTGCCGCGCGCGGCGGAATTGATTCCGAATCCGAACACGGGCGCGCCCGGGTTTGCCGTCGAAAATGTGTTTGTCTTGCCGGGCATACCGGAGCTGGTGGAGGCCATGTTTGCGCACGTCGCGGCCCGGCTGGCGCATGCGCCGTTTGTGGAACTGGAATTCCCGGTGGCGCTGGCGGAGAGCGAGTTTGCGGATGTGATGGACGCGGCCGTGGCGCGCTTTCCGGCGGTCGAGATCGGCTCATATCCGTCGTGCAGCGCGGGGCAGTGGCGTTGCGCGCTGGTCGTCAAGGGCGCGGATGCGGCACAGGTGCAGCACGCGCAGGAGTGGCTGCACGCGGCCATCACGGAACGCGCGGAGGCAGTGCGTGAGGGACATTAGACGGTTGCTGAGGTGGGGTGCGCTGGCGCTGCTGGCACCGGTCGCGCTGCGGTGCGGCGCGGCCGCAACGCGGCCGCAAACCGTGTATGACAATGCCGAGCTGAAAACGGCCTGGCGTGCGGCCGCCGATGCGCGCGCCCAAGCTGAAGTGCGCTACGAGCAGGATGTGCGCCTGGCGTATGATCAGGCGTTCGACACGTATCATGCGGCGCGGCGCGCCTTTCTGGCGGCCACGGCCAGCAATGATGTGCGTGCCATGAACATCACCCTGAGCGCGAGTGATCAAGCGTATGCGCGCTTGTGCGCCGTGTATCCCGCCGACGCCGTGCCGGCGGACTTGCCGACGGCGGCGCCGCCCGCCGACCTGCGCGCGGCGTATCTGCGCGCGATGACCGTCGCGCGGGCCACATGGTTGGCACAGTTGCGGCTGGATCGGGCCGCAGACAAGCTGGTGCGTGACATGACGACCCACCCGGATTTTGAGTTTCACACCGCGTTGCTTGACCGTGCCAGCACCAACCCAACGGGCACGCTGTCACTGGCGTGGCTCACGACGATCTACGCCGCGCTCGTGCAGCAAGAGCCGTGCACCCTGGCGTATTGGTATGGCTTGGGCAGTGCCTACTATTTGCAGGGACAGATGCGCGCGGCCAATCGCACGATGCATCAGGCGGTCGAGCTGTTTCCTGATTCGCTCTACGTACATTACCAATTGGCGCGCACCTGCGGCCGGGACGCAGCGGAGACGGCACGCGCGATTGCGCACTTGCGCTGGATCACGGCGCGCACCCAGGACCGCGCCTGGCTGTGCAAAGCCCAGACGGAACTGGCACGCCGCTACTTGCGCACGGGCGACACCACGGCGGCGCGGCGCGGCGCCGAATTGGCAATTGCGCAGATCAACCCCGCGCGCGATGTCGCGCTCCTGCCCTATTATGTCAGCGCGCGCCGGACGCAATGCACGGCCTTGTTGAAAGCGGGCCAGACCGACAAGGCCGTTGCGGCCTTGGTGGATGCGGCCCGCACTGCGCCGCGCGATGTGATGATCCAGCAGGATGTCGCGGCGCTGTATTTCAGTCTGGCCACGGCGGATGAGGACGTCGATGCGCGCTACGCGGAACAAGCCATGACGTGGCTCAAAAAAGTGGCGCAGATAAGTGCAACGCCGGCGGACGTGTATGTGCAGCTGGCCCAGTTGTGCTTGCGCATGCAGCAGGCGCAGGAGGCGGAGGCCTATGCGACGCAGGCCTTGGCATCCGGGCCGGCTTCACCCAGTATTTTGACCACGCTCGGATTTGTGTATCGCGCGCAAGGGCGCACCGACACGGCGCGGACATTATTTGAGAAGGCGCTGGCGCTGGATGCCACCTGCGCCGCGGCGCGCGAAGGATTGAAGCAGCTCGATCAGGAAGAAGCGGCCAGCGGCGCGGGAAAAGCCAACGACAGGTGATCGGTAATCAGTGATCGGTACGTCGGTGCTGTGCGCTGCGCGTTGCACCTTAATTTGTTTGTTGCAAAAGAAATTAACGCAGATGGCGCCGCTGTTGCAGTACCTGTGTAGTGCTTCATTCAGCATCATGGACGATCATGTAAATCCTTTCAAGAAATGTCTGCGGGCGGATCTTCGACAGGATCAACATGATTTGACATGATCATAGGATAAGGAGGCGTTATGAAAGCCAATCGAAGCAGTGTCAATGATCCTGTCAGTGAGCAGGTTATTGCGTGCGCCTACAAGGTGTACAACACTCTGGGCTTCGGTTTTCTGGAGAAGGTGTACGAGAACAGCCTGGCAGTCGAGTTGCGACGCGCAGGCATTGCGTTCGAGCAGCAGTATCGGATAACGGTCTGGTACGAGGACGTCAATGTTGGCGAGTATGAAGCGGACTTGTTTGCTGACGGCAGGCTTGTGGTCGAGTTGAAATCAGTGCAGCATGTGGTGGAGAAACACGAGGTGCAATTGGTGCATTACTTGAAAGCGACAAAACAGCCGGTCGGGTTGCTTATCAATTTTGGGGCCGACGGCGTCGAGATTAAGCGCAAGTACCGGGACTATCTTTGACAGGATCGACATGATTTGACATAATTGAGTTGCCAGGAGCGCAGCCATTCTGGATCATGTACGATCATGTAAATCCTGTCAAGAA
>CAYNJC010000002.1:0-33366 GCA_964397565.1 uncultured bacterium | reverse complement strand
AGAAATGTCTGCGGGCGGATCTTTGACAGGATCGACATGATTTGACATGATTGAGCTGCCAGGAGCGCAGCCATTCTGGATCATGTACGATCATGTAAATCCTGTCAAGAAATGTCTGCGGGCGGATCTTTGACAGGATCGACATGATTTGACATGATTGAGTTGCCAGGAGCGCAGCCGTTCTGGATCATGTACGATGATGTAAATCCTGTCAAGGAATTTTTCTGCCGCTTGGGTGCCTCATGCGAGAATTCACAGAGGGCGGTCGCCACAGATCTTTCTACTGCTGCTCGATCAGGGTGCGGAATTGCTGGAAGAGATAATAGGAATCGTGCGGACCGGGCGCCGCTTCGGGATGGTACTGCACGGAAAAGACCGGCAGGCTGCGGTGGCGAATGCCTTCGACGGTGTGGTCGTTTACATTCAAATGAGTGACGGCGACCGTCTGCGGATCGAGCGAATCAACGTCCACCGCAAAGCCGTGGTTTTGTGCGGTGATTTCGACCCGGCCGGTCGCCAGGTTTTTCACTGGTTGATTGCTGCCGTGATGACCAAATTTCAGTTTGAAGGTTGTGCCGCCGAAGGCCAAAGCGAGCATTTGATGGCCGAGGCAAATGCCAAAGATCGGCACGGTCCCGAGCAGCGCGCGCACTTCATCAAACACATACGGCAAGGCCGCCGGATCGCCCGGCCCGTTGGAAAGAAAGACGCCGGCTGGCTTGCAGGCCAGAATCGCGGCCGCCGTCGTGCCGGCCGGCACGACCGTGACGCGAAAGCCGCAGCGCCGCAGGCAGCGCAAAATGTTCCATTTGAGTCCGCAATCCAACGCAACAATATGATGTGTGCGCGCGGGCAGCGGCGCGGGCGCGCGGCGGGCGCGATAAGCGTCCTGCCACGGGGCGCTCAAGGTGTCATCCGGGTCCCATTGATACGCGGCCGGGCAGGTCACCGCTTTGACAAAATCGCTGCCGGCCATGGGCGGCAGCGCGCGCGCTTTGTCCACCACCGCGTCGGCCTGGGTGTCGCTGCAGGAAAGAAAGCCGCGCAGCGCGCCCTGCTGGCGCAGGTGGCGGGTGAGCATGCGCGTGTCGATGCCTTCGATGCCGGGCACGCCGTGGCGCGCCAGATAGGCGTCGAGACTTTCGGTCGCGCGATAGTTCGAGTACACCCGGCTGACTTCGCGGACGATGAACGCCTCGAGCTGCGGGCGCGGCGATTCGAGGTCGGCGTCGTTGACGCCATAATTGCCGATCAAGGGGTTGGTCATGACGACCATCTGCCCTTTGTACGAGGGATCGGTGATGACTTCTTGATAGCCGGTCAACGACGTGTTGAAGACCACTTCACCGCCGGCCTCCGCACGCGCGCCAAAGGCCAAGCCGCGAAAGACAGTGCCGTCTTCAAGCGCGAGCAGGGCGGGTTGGCGTGGGGTGGGCGGCATGAAGCGTTACAGCGACAGGAGGCGCTGGCTACGTGACAAACTCGCGATAGATGGCCCGGATGGCGGTCTCAAAATGCCGGTTCTCAAGCCCGATAATCATGTTGTCTTCCGAGGCGCCGAGGTCAATCACGCGCAGATTGATGCCGTGCTGCGCCACGGCAGCGCACAGGCGCCCGGCAAAGCCGACGCAGTGAATCATGCCAATGCCGACCGTCGCGATGATCGCCAAGTCGGGGAACACTTCAATGCTGTCGGGTTCGAGCACGCGTTTGAGTTCGTCCAAGATCGCTTCGGTCTTGTCCCGCAAATTGTCGGCGCGGGCGACGACGGACATGTTGTCAATCCCGGTCGGAATATGATCAATACTGACGCCGTACGACTCGAAAATTTGCAGGACGCGCCGGCCGAAGCCGATCATTTTGTTCATCAAATCTTTCTCGATTTGAAACAGGACAAAGTCTTTGCGCCCGGCAATGCCGGTGACGACCCGGTCACTTTGCTTGCGCTGCGCGACAATCCGGGTGAACGGGCCGGCCGGCTCGTTGGTGTTGCGAATTTCGATCGGAATGCCCACTTCGCGGACGGGAAAGACGGCCTCGTCGTGCAGCACCGTCGCGCCCATGTAGGACAGTTCGCGCAGTTCCTTGTAGGTCAGCTCGTCAATGTGGCGCGGCTGCTCGACGATCCGCGGATCCGCCATGAGAAAGCCGGACACGTCGGTCCAGTTTTCATAGACATCGGCGGCGAGGGCGCGGGCCGCGATCGCGCCGGTGACGTCCGAGCCGCCGCGTGAAAACGTGGTGACGCGCCCGCGCTCATTGATGCCGTAGAACCCGGGCATGACCGTCAGACGCTGCTCGGCCAACACGGTGTGCAGGTGCTGATAGGTGGCCGCCTTGACGCGCAGATCGTCATGCAGAAAAACGGTTTCGGCCGGTTCGACATAGACGGCGCCGAGGTAGGCGGCCATGATTTTGCCGGTAATGTACTCGCCGCGTGAGGCGATGAAATCGCGGGACGGATTCTTGCGCATGCGTGCGCGCGTGTCATCCAGAATCGCGCCTATATCGAGCGGCACGGACAAGTCGCGGACAATCTCGCGGAACCGCTCGCAAATCCGGGTGTAGACCACCTCCATGTCCAGCCCTTTGTCCAGCAGGTCGTAACAGATCAGGAGCAGATCGGTGATCTTCTGATCCGTGGCGCTGCGCTTGCCGGGGGCCGACACCACCACGCAGCGCCGCGCCGGATTGCTCTCGACAATCGCGCGCACTTTGCGGAATTGGGCGGCATCTGCCAACGACGTGCCACCGAATTTGGAGACGTAGATGGGCATGCAACACGGTCAGGTAGCAAACGCGCGCCTCACGTCACAGCGAGAGGCGCGCGTCATGAAAAGAGAGACGGGCGCCACGGCTACTTGCACGCGTTGGCGGACACCTGACAGGAGTTGATCCACAGAATGTAAAGGGTCATCTCCAACGGATTCGACGTGAGCGATGACTGTAAGTCCGTCACCTTGCTGTAGCCAAGATTGCGGGCCTGGCGCGTGACCATGTTGACGGTCGTGTCCGCATTAACCAAGCCCTCGTCGTACGGCACAAACAGCGGAATGGTCGAGAAGAGATAGACGCCCCACGTGCTGCCGTTGATATGCTCGACAATCTGAGAATCGCCGCTGCGCAAGCCATTGAACGCGCGGGTCGTCTCCACCGACGCACAGCCAACCAGCATACACATTGCCAGGCACACACTGAGGATTGCTTTCATTGTTGGTCTCCCAAATAAACGTTAACCGCAGTACGTTTGTTACAGTGGCCCTAGTATAGCACAAGCCGGCCGGGATGTCAATATTGCGATTTGCCTGGGTGCAAGTCAATAGAAATGTCCTATGGTTACGTTCAATAGAAATGTCCGGCTGTGCCGGTGTTGTCAAGTTCGTTCGCGCACGCTGCTGCTCCGGCCCGCGGCGTCGCGCGTGTTGCAATAATTCACACTTTTCGTTACTATAGTGTCGTTATCATGGCGCCGCTGGTTACGATGATCGGGCGGCGGATTCATCGAAGGAGTTTATATGGCACGCGTAACAGAGAAGCAACACGAGCAGACCAAGGACACGGGTGGCCCGGCCGCCAAGTGGGTCGGCTATCGCTCGGACATCAAGATTCTGGATTGCACGATTCGCGATGGTGGTCTGATGAACGACCACCAGTTCAGTGAAACCGTGGTCAAAGCGGTCTACCAGGCCTGTAACGACGCCGGCATTGACTACATGGAAATGGGCTACAAGGCCTCGCGGCGCCTGTTTGCGACCGACCAGTTCGGCACCTGGAAATTCAGCACGGAAGACGATATCCGGCGGATCATCGGCGAGGACAAGGGGACGGTCAAGATCTCGGTGATGGCCGATGTGGATCGGACGGATTATCACGAAGACATTCTGCCGCGCGAAAAAAGCGTGGTGGACATGGTGCGGGTGGCATGCTACATCAGCCAAATCCCGGCGGCACTGGACCTGTTGAAAGACGCGCACGACAAGGGCTACGAGACCAGCGTCAACTTGATGTCAGTCTCGGTCGTGCGCGAACGCGAATTGGATGAGGCGCTCGAATTGCTGGCCGAGTCCGAGGCCGATGCGCTGTACTTGGTGGACAGTTTCGGCGCGTTGTACAGCGAGCAAATTCACTATCTGGTCGGCAAGTACTTGCGCTATGCGCGGCAGAACGGCAAGGAAGTCGGGATTCACACGCACAACAATCTGCAGCTTGCGTTTGCCAACACGATCGAGGCGATTGTCAAAGGAGCAAACCGGTTGGACGCGAGCATGGCCGGCCTTGGGCGTGGCGCGGGCAACTGCCCGATGGAATTGTTGCTCGGGTTCCTGCACAATCCGCGCTACCGTCTGCGGCCGGTGTTGCAGTGCATCCAAGAGCACATCGAACCGCTGCGCCAGGATCTGCGCTGGGGCTATGATGTGCCCTACATGCTGACCGGCTTTCGCAACCTGCATCCACGCGCGGCGATCAAGCACAACGCCTCGCCGGACGTGGCCGACAAAGTGAAGTTCTTCGATGAATTGATCGAGGAGCAATGAGGTGAAATTTCCGGGGCGATTGCCCGGAACTTTTATCAAAGGGAACGAAGACGAGGATGTCGGTACCTGATCCACAAACCAGCAGCTATGAGGTGACCCCGGGCGCGACGTCCGGCGCCGTGTGCATGGCGCTGCGTGGCGCGTGGACACGGGCGTCCGCCATGCCGTCCGCCCGCGCGCTGTTGGATGCAGCGGCCCGGCCGGGCGTGACCACGGTCACCTTTAGCACCCCCGACTTGGGCGAGTGGGACAGCCTGTTGCCCATGCTGGTGGTGGAGCTGGCAGCGTTGGGCGCTGCGCGGCACCTGACGGTGGACACGGTCGGTCTACCGGGCGGGGTGCAAACGCTGGTGGCCCTGGCGACCCCGGCCGCGGTGGCAAAGAAATCAGCGCCCGCTGCGCCGGACACTTTTCTGCAGCGGTTGGGCCGAGAGACGGCGACGCTGGCAAGCTGGTTCGCGGAGATTATCGCCTTCCTCGGCGCGACGGTGGTTGCCCTCGTGCGCTGGCTGCGCGGCAGCGCGTGCGTACGGGCCAGGGATGTGATCCTGCACATCCGCGAGTGTGGCGCGGATGCGCTGCCGATCGTCTCGCTGGTCAGTGTGCTGGTGGGCGTCATTTTTGCGTTTGTCGGCATTCTGCAATTGCGCCAGTTCGGCGTTGAAATCTATGTCGCGGACTTGGTGGCGGTAATCATGATCCGGGTGATGGGCGCGGTCATGGTCGGGATTGTGCTGGCGGGCCGCACGGGCTCTGCGTTTGCGGCGCAATTGGGCACCATGCAGGTCAACGAAGAGATTGATTCCTTGCGCGTCCTGGGTATTCCGCCGATGGAATTTTTGGTGTTGCCGCGGGTCGTCGCCCTGGCCGTGATGATGCCCCTGCTGTGCTTGTATGCGGATTTTCTGGGGGTGTGCGGCGGCATGGTGGTGGGTGTCAATGCGTTGCATCTCAACATCGTGGAGTACCTCCAGCGCACCCAAGCCGCGGTGTCCATCGCGGACGTGCTGGTGGGTTTGGTGCACAGCGCCGTGTTTGGCGTGCTCATCGCCGTGGCGGGCTGTCTGTGCGGCATGCGCTGCCGGCGCAGCGCGGAAGCGGTCGGACAGGCGGCGACGTCGGCCGTGGTCATGTCGATCGTCAGCATCATTGCGGCAACTTCGCTCATCACGGCGGTCTGCAATGTTTTGGGAATCTAAAGCATGACCACCGGTGCCACGTGTATTCAGGTCAGTGATTTGACGATGGCCTATGGCGCCCACGTCATCATGCGCGATCTCACCTTCGCGGTGCGGCGCGGGGAAGTGTTTATCATCATGGGCGGCAGCGGCTGTGGCAAGAGCACGCTCCTGCGTCACATGATCGGATTGGTGCCGCCGGTGCACGGGCGTGTCGTCGTGAACGGCGTGGACATGTGGTCCGGCCCGGAAGCCGAGCGCGAGCGGCAATTGCGGCGCTGCGGCGTGCTGTTTCAAAGCGGCGGCTTGTGGAGTTCGATGACCTTGGGTGAAAATGTGGCGCTGCCGCTGCAACAATACACGACCTTGACCGCGCGCGCCATCGCCGACGTCGTGGCCTTCAAACTGGCATTGATGGGGCTGGCGGGCTGCGAACGCTTGTACCCGTCTGAAATGAGCGGCGGCATGCAGAAGCGGGCCGGGCTGGCGCGGGCTTTGGCCTTGGACCCCGATCTGTTGTTCTGCGATGAGCCGTCGGCCGGCCTCGACCCGGTCAGCGCGCGCAATCTGGATGACCTGATTGTCACGCTCAGCCGCAGTCTGGGCACGACCGTCGTGGTGGTCACCCACGATCTGGCCAGCATCTTCGCGATTGGGACCACGGCGATTTATCTCGACAACCAGACGCATACGATCATCGCCGAAGGCAACCCCGCGCTGTTGCGCGACACGTGCACACAAGCGGTGGTCCGTCAATTTTTACAGGGAGGACGCACACATGGCGACACGCACTGAATACACCGTTATTGGCAGCTTTGTCTTGGGCGCCGTGCTGCTGCTGGTGACGGCCCTGCTGGTGTTTGGCAGCGGCGTGCTGTGGCAGGACCGGGCCAGTTTCATCATTCACTTTCAGAGTGCCATGAAGGGCTTGAACGTCGGCGCGGCGGTGCGCTATCGCGGCGTGACGATCGGTCAAGTGCGCAGCGTCGAAGTGCATGTGACGCCGCAGGATTGGCGCTCGTATAATTCAGTGATTATTGAAATCAATACCCGCAGTCTGCATTTGGGCGAGACCAGCGCCTCGTTGGAACAAACGATGCCGCAAATGATCGCCAATGGCCTGCGCGCCCAGACGCGCCTGGATAGCATCATCACGGCCAGCAGCTATATCGAGATCGTCATCCGCGCCGATACACCCGTCAATATGCTGAACGACGATGACGATGAAGGTTTGGTCGAGATTCCCGCCATTCCCTCGGAAATTGACCGGATGGACCGCGCGCTCGCAAGCATCGATTACGAAGCCGCCATCTCCAAACTGATGGACGTCCTGGACGGCATGAGCACAACCTTTGGCTCGAATGGTCTGGCACAGGCAATGGTCACCTTGCCGCGCATGCTGGACGATGCGCGCGGGATGTTGACCGGCGTGACCGAGCAAGTCAGTGGCGCGGCGACGGAGTTGCGCAGCATGGCGCAGGCAGGCATTGCCTTGGCGCACACGACCATGGTCGTGACTACATCCGTCGCGCCGCACGCGCAAATCGCGCTGGCAGAAATGAGCATGGCGGCGCAACAAATCGCGCAGGCTGCCGGCACCGTTCAGCAATTGATCACCGACGACTCGCCGCAGCGCGAGCAAATGAACGCCGCGATTCGCGACCTGGCCACCTCGGCGCGCGAACTGCGCAATTTGCTGGATTATCTCGAACGCCACCCTGAAGCGCTGCTTAAAGGACGAACTTCCAACGCGGAGTAACACTATGCATGCTGCACGCCTTTCTCTGCTCTGTCTGTGTCCGGCCCTGCTGCTAAGCGGCTGCTTCACCACGGTTTCCCTGCGCAACTACACGCTGGCGTCGATCACGTGCCAGCCGCTGGTGGGTGTGCCCGCGTCACTGCCCGTCCTCCAAGTGGCGCCGGTGGTGCTGCCGGACTACCTGCAACGCGGCAGCATCGTGACCCGGCTCGACGCCAACCGCGTCAAGATCGCCGCGAATGACCAGTGGGCCGGCGACTTGTCGGATGGCATGGGCCGGGTGTTGGCGAACACCTTGGGCGATTGCCTTGGCCCAACCAAGGTCGTCCGCCCGGGCGAACGCGCGCGGGTAGCCACGGCCATGCTCGATACGACGGTCAACCGCTGCGAGCCGTGGCCGGATGGGCGGGTCGAACTGGTGGTGAACTGGGTGATCCACGCCGCCAATGGCGCGGTGATTGCCTCGCAATCCAATAAAACGTACCGGGTGCGCGCGACCGATCTGAGCTATGACGCCTATGCCCAGGCGATCAGCAAAGTCGTCACCGCACTCGGGCAGGACATTGCCGTCGCGTACTGCGCCGCCCGGCGATGAGCAACGCCGGGCGCTGGTGTGCTGCGGTTGGGTGAGTGCCGGGCGCATCGGTGGCCCAAGGGGGCACGACACAGTAGCCCAGGGCAACCCCATGGGTATCGGCGCAGCCCGCCAGCGGCGGGATATTCAGTGAAGGAGCAGCTGCGTAGCGCGGCAACGGCAATCAGGTGCGCCCAACGCAACGCCGTTTTCAGCACGCGGCGCCGCATCTGGGGATCCCGGGGCGCTGTACGAAACATGGCGAATAGTGTATACTAGCGCAATGAATACTCCCCAAAACCAAACTGCATTCCATGGGCTGGGCATTGTCCCCGGCATCCTGCACGTGTTGCACACGCTCAAATTTACGGTGCCAACACCTATCCAGCACAAGGCCATTCCCGTCGCCGTTGAGGGCAAGGACATCATTGGCATCGCGCAGACGGGCACCGGCAAGACGCTGGCCTTCGGCATTCCGATGGTGCAACGCCTGGCGCAGCGCAAAGGCAAAGGCCTGATCCTGGTGCCGACGCGCGAGCTGGCGCTGCAAGTCAATGAGATGATCAGCAAATTGACGTCGGCGTTCAAAATGCGCACAGCCGTGCTGATCGGCGGCGAATCCATGCACCGCCAAATCATGGCCGTGCGCGCCGACCCGCGCGTGATTATTGCCACGCCCGGCCGCTTGAACGATCACCTGCAGCAGCGGCTGGTGCGCTTGCACGACGTCAATTGTATCGTGCTGGATGAAGCCGACCGGATGCTTGACATGGGCTTTCTGCCGCAGATTCGCAACGTCCTCGAACTGATCCCCAAGGACCGCCAGACCATGCTGTTTTCGGCCAGCATGCCGTCCTCAATTGTCGAAATCGCCGCCAAATATATGCAAATGCCGGTGCGCACGGAAGTGGCGCCGCAAGGCACCGCCGCCGAATTGGTCTCCCAGGAATTGTTTGTGGTCAAGAAGGAGATGAAAGGCGCGCTGCTGGGCGAATTGCTGAAGCAATACAGCGGCTCAGTCCTGCTCTTCATTCGCACCCGGGTGGCCGCCCGCAAAGTGGCGCGCATGCTGGTGAAAGCCGGGCATTCGGCGGCGGAAATCCATTCGGACCGCACCTTGGCGCAACGCACCCAGGCACTCAAAGGCTTCAAGACCGGCGCCATTCGGATTCTGGTGGCGACCGATATTGCGGCGCGCGGCATCGATGTCTCGGCCATCGAATTGGTGATCAATTTTGATCTGCCGGACGATCCGGAAAACTACATCCATCGCATTGGCCGGACCGGCCGGGCCGGCCTGATGGGCCGCGCCATCACACTGGCGACGCCGGAGCAGTGGGGCGATGTGCGCGACATTGAGAAGATCATGCGCACGCCGATTCCGCGCGGGTCACATCCGGCGATGCCGGCTGAACAATTCGACGCGCCCGCGAAACACGCGCCGCGCTCGCAGGCGCGGCCGCAAAGCGGGTCGCGCGGGCCGCGCCGCTTCGGCCATGCGCCGGGCGGTTTTCGCCGGCGCGCGCGCTGAGCATTAGCATTCGCCGCATGGAAGCGGCTCCCGCACGCAGACTGGCTCTCTGGAGATTGAACTGTTAGCACGATGGTATATCTTCATGAAAACAGGTATTGCGATTTTATCGCTCGTTATGAGCACAGGCATTGTGTGCAGCGCGCCCAAGAAACAGGCAGTCATCAAGGACTGGCAGGTGCAGGCAAAAGTCCGCAAGCTCAGTGCCCGCGACATCGAGCAGCTCAGCCGTGACAAGCTCATCATCACGGCCGACCCGATCAAGTATTTGTGGGAGCCCTATCTTGAATCGCCCCTGCCCGTATTCATAACAGCGGACTCGATTATCAATGCGTATCGCGACTTGCATGATGCCGCAATTATGCGTATCGAGGACTTGAACACACTGGCTTTGCCTGGCATCCTGACAGGCATTTGGAGAAATCTCGAAACGGGTGCTGCGGCGACGAACCAGTCACTGCTAATCGTGGCGGCGCGGCTTAGGGCACGCGTCGTGGTCGGCACAGCCTTACGCCTACTTGACCAGCCTGCTGACACCGGCGATCCCACGATAGCCACGATTATTGAGCAAGAAGCGCAGAAGGTCACTGCGGCGACTGCCGAGATGAAGCCCGCATGGCTCGGCCCACCTGACGAAGGCTTCGTTGCGCTGGACTACTCGCGCTTTAAACCACGTGGATTGTACACCGACTCGCCCCGGCTCGCACGCTATTTCCGCGCCGTAAGCTGGCTACAGGCAATTCCATTTAGGATCGCTCACGACGAAGAACTAGCTGCAATCTTGCTGGCAGGTGCCGCGCTCAAAGATGATAGTGGCGCCCAAAACTGTTTTCGCTGGTTCTGCCAGTTCCTTGGTGAAGCGGACACATGGGACCTTCTGGATGCACGCACGTTTGCTGAGACCATGCTGCCAGGCGGATCACTTGTGCTGACCAAAAATGTCCTTGCACAACTCCGGACAAAGCTGCAAAACCAAGCGGCGGCGAGCTCGAACAAATTCAAGAGTTACGACCAAATCCGTCTGACCGACAATTCGTCAACCGCCTGTTCGTTCCGCATGATCTCGGCATGCCAAACGCCGGAATCCTTGTTGTTCCAGAAAATGCGCAATGCCATCCCGCATTATCGGCCTTCCGGGCTTGCGGTGGCAGCAGCGTTCGATTCCGAACTTGCCCGGCAATCCATCATGCGCGCTTCAAGCGGCGTTATGTTGGCACAGATTATAGGTGAATCAAAGGAGCTCTTTCACGAACGATCGTTCTATAACCAATACCTTGCTTGTCTGGCCACACTAAATGGCGCACTGGACTCGCGTGCGCCCGCATTCATGACCAATGCGGCATGGAAGGCGAAAAGCCTGCAGAGCACGCTGGCTGGCTGGGCACAGCTCCGGCATGCGTGGCTGCTGCGGCTGTCGGAGGTGGCCGAGGAAGAAGATGGGTATAGCGCACCACCCGGCTTTGTAGAGGCCGTTCCTGAATTCTTTGGAAACATGGCACGCTTGTGTGCCGCCATGCGCAAGTCTCTCGCACAGGCAGGCGCGTTTGCATACAACTACAGCATATTCGCACAGGATGTTCGCGATACCATCCGCGTCGTTGAAGGAATGGCGTGGAGCAATAATTATGAAACACTTTGCGAAATCTGCCCAGACCACCAACGCAGGCTCTTGGAAAACACCGAGCAATACGCCTCCTTAATGGACGTATGGTTCCCAGACAAGGATTCGCATGCAGGATGCCTGAAACGCTTGAAAGTGTTGGCGGAAAAGCTCGCAGGCACTGCGGCGCCCAAGGAAGTTGAACCAGAGGAGATGGAAGGCTTCTTTACCTCTTCAGAACGTGACTGGTCAAATCTGGAGAATCTGTGTTCTGTTCTTAATGCCATTGCCACACGTCAGCTCCAAGGCAAGGAACTTACCACAAAAGATAAGCGGTTTATGAATATCTATGGGGAAACGCTCCGTGCCGCTGAATGCAGCGTGTCTGATGATCCATCACCCTGCATTGCCGATATCTACTGCAATCGGCAACCCAAGGGCTACATATATGTCGCAACTGGTCGGCCCCGGTTGATTTATGTCCTGCATCCGTGGAAGGGACGCGAGGTGCTGTGCCGCGGTGCCGTGTTGTCTTACTACGAATTCAGCCATCCCACCCGCTTGGACGACGCGGATTGGCGGGCTTTTCTGGATGCAAATGACTGTCCCGCGCCGCCCGAATGGATAGCCCCTTTCACCACAACAAACCAAACTGTTCTGATGTCCGACTCGGACAGAGAGGAAACTGACAGAGAAGAACAGCAGGAGCCGATTCATAAGGGATTCGACATATTCTTTGAAGAAAAGCCATAATACATACTAATGAGTGCGCTTACTTGCTTGCATTCCAATTGTGGCCGCGGGCGCTGACCGCGGCTGCAGAAGCCGCCCTCGCCGCGGGCGGCTACAAGGGCGATGCAAAGTAGAAAGCGCACTCATTAGTAAATCTTAAATGATGCGGATCTATCAGACGTTTTCAGTAATTCAGAGAGAAGGCATTCGGGATAAGAGTCCGGCGACTCTTGAAAAGTAGACGCGGCGGGATGCCGCATCTGCTTTGTTCGACCAAACGCAAGCTGCGAACGTTTTAGATGGAACCTTTAACGCCCTTGCTGCACAGAGTATGAAACTCTCCTTTTTGGAAAATCGCCATGACTTTCAATAAGGAACATGAATGCGCTGCGCATTCGTTTTGCATGACAATGCTGCCATCATCATTTTCCCATGCTAGACGCTGTTAACAACACCGCTGCTCCGCCCGATGTGCTGGCCGCCTTAGATGAGTGCCGGCGCGGACTGACCGATGCGCCGCTCACGTTTGCGCAAGTGCTTGGGCGTGTCCGCCATGCCGGCTTTGCCCTGACCGGCATGCTGCTGGCCTTGCCGTTTTTGCAACCGATCCCGCTTGGCCCGTTCAGCATTGTGGCCGGCCTTGCCTTTACCGTGTTGGGTGTCCAGATGTTGCGCGGGCGCGCGACCCTGTGGTTGCCGCAACGCGTGCTGCACAAAGAACTGCAAGGGCGCGTGTGGCGTGGCTTGTTTTCCTTCCTGGGCCGGCTGCTGCGGCTGACCCGGCGCATTGCGCGACCGCGCTGGGCACCGCTCGTGCGTTCAATCACCGCCCAACGTCTCTTCGGTGTCTTGTTCATCATCAATGGCCTGCTGCTGGCGGCGCCGCTGGTGTTTGTGCCGTTCGGCAACACCATGCCGGCTGCGGCGCTCATGCTGGTGTGCATGGCAGACTTGGAGCAAGATGGCGTCTTGGCGGTACTGGCTTGGCTGTGGACCGTGAGTGTGCTACTGCTGTTGCTGGCAGTGGCTGGCGGCTTGGCGTTGCTGCTGCGTGGCTGAGCATGGCCGCGGACCGCGTGAAGAGCGACTGCAAAGTGCTTGTTAATCCCAATGAAATATGCCATAATAGATATCGCTTGCCAATATTTAAGGAATCAATGAACACAGAGAAACAAGAAATGCTGAGCAAGGTGCCCGCGGTAACGCTGGTCTTCTGGATCATAAAAATCTTGGCGACCACGCTCGGCGAGACCGGCGGTGACGCCGTGTCCATGTCGATGAATCTCGGCTATCTCGTCGGTACCGGGATATTTGCCTTGATATTCATGGTGGCGGTCGTCGTTCAGATCTCCGCGAAGAAATTCCACCCGGTTATATATTGGACGACCATTATTGCGACGACCACGGTTGGCACCACGCTGGCCGATTTCGCCGATCGCTCGCTGGGCATCGGCTATGCCGGCGGAACAGCCCTCTTGTTCACTCTGCTGATGGCGTCGCTGTTCGTGTGGTACCGCACGCTGGGGTCGGTGGCGGTCGACACCGTCAGTTCGCCAAAATCCGAGGTGTTCTACTGGATCACGATCATGTTTTCCCAAACCCTGGGCACGGCGCTCGGTGATTGGACGGCCGATACGGCCGGCATTGGCTACGGTGGCGGCGCCATCGTGTTTGGCACGATGTTGGCCATTATTGCCGCGGCGCATTTCTGGACCCGCATTTCCCGCACCGCTCTCTTCTGGGCGGCGTTCATCCTGACGCGCCCGCTCGGCGCGGTCGTTGGCGACCTCCTCGACAAGCCGATCAGTCAGGGCGGCTTGGCCTTAAGCCGGTATTCGGCATCGGCCACCTTACTTGTCTTGATCGTGGCGTGCATTTTCATCTTCCCGCATAAACCGGCAACCCGCGCGCATTAAGCCATGAAATCCATGACGTCAAACAGCAACACAGCACACCTGCTGAACAAAGTGCCTGAAGTCACCCTGCTGTTCTGGATTGTCAAGATCATGGCAACCACGGTGGGGGAGACCGGCGCTGACTTTCTTATCTTTAAATTGAAATTCGGCCTGGCCAATACATCGTATTTATCGAGCATCTTGCTCTTAGTCGTTCTCGTGATTCAGATCATGTATAGAAAATACGTTCCCTGGATCTATTGGCTTACAGTTGTCCTCATTAGTATTGTGGGAACACTCATCACGGACAACTTGGTTGACAATTATGGGGTTAGATTAGAAACCACCACCATTGTATTCAGTCTTGTGCTTATGGCAACATTTGGTCTCTGGTACATGAGTCAAAAAACACTTTCGATCCATACTATCTACACCCTCAAGCGTGAACTGTATTATTGGGCGGCGATTTTGTTCACCTTCGCATTAGGTACCGCGGCAGGTGACCTCGTGTCAGAAAGCTGGCATCTTGGCTACGCACTGTCGGGACTGCTATTTGCCGCCTTGATCGTCATGGTCATCCTGAGCTACTATTTCTTCAAAGCGAATGCAGTCATGTCATTTTGGATTGCTTACATACTGACCAGGCCATTGGGCGCGTCGCTTGGTGATTACCTCTCTCAGCGCCATTCTCATGGCGGCTTGGGGTTGGGAACGGTCAAGACCAGCATTGCCTTTCTTATAGTAATCGTGGGGTCGGTTGTGTATTGGTCAATCAGCAGGATGAGCAGAGCGTCAAAAGCAGGAGAACGAGGATGAAGACGATGGTCACGCTCTTAACGCTAGCGACACTGTCCTGCGTGTCCGCCGCAGCGGCCGGGATGCCCGCCATGACGGTTACCGGGGCGCCGCCCGCGCTTCCCGATGCATGCACCAGCAACAAGCCGTTTTTGACCTGCGCGGCCATGGGCGTGAACAAAACCGACTTGTCGTCCGTGGGCAGCAACCAATTCTTCGTTCTTGAGCCTGGATATTGCCTTGTGTTGGAAGGGAAGGAGCATGGTCGGGCAACCCTGCTGACGATCACGGTCTTGAAGGAAACAAAAGTGGTTGATGGCGTCGAGACGCGCGTGGTTGAGGAGAGGGAAACCGCGAACAGGCAATTGACGGAGATCAGTCGCAACTACTTTGCCATTTCCAAGAAAACGGCCGATGTGTTCTACTTCGGCGAGACTGTGGACGTCTACCAGGACGGCAAGGTGGTCGAACATGAAGGCTCGTGGCTGTCGGGTGCCAAGGGCGCAAAATTCGGATTGGCCATGCCAGGCACGCCGCTGCTGGGCGCGCGCTATTACCAGGAATTGGTGCCTACGGTGGCAATGGACCGGGCCGAAGTGGTGAGCATGACCGAGACCCTGGAAACACCAGCGGGGAAATTTGAGCAGTGCCTGAAGACGGAGGAATCTTCGCCGCTGGAGCAAACGAGAGAATACAAGCTGTACGCTCCCGGGATCGGCTTGATTCAGGATGGCAATTTGAAACTGGTAAGATACGGCCGCACGGCTCAGTGACGCGCGTCCGCCACGGAAAAGCGCCTTTTTTCTTATTTATGCTATACTAGTGTGTGATGTGCGGTGCGGAAAGTGCGCTGCACTTTTTTATTTTGCCATACTGAATCTCTGTAACGATGAACAACTCCAATGTTGAAGCGCTGCGCGCGCCACGGTTCCCACTCGTGGCGCTGCTTATCCTTGCCCTGGCCGCGCTGGTGGGTCCGGTGGCCGGCGTGATGGTCGGCGGCCCGCTCGGCGCCAGCACCGCCTGGAGCGGCGAGATTACGGTCACCGCCGATGTGACCCTGGTCGGCCCGCTGACGCTGACAATTGAAGCCGGCGCGCGCCTGCTGATGTACAAAGGCGTGTCGGTGGTGGCGGCGACCGGCGCATGTCTGCGTGTGCTCGGCACGGCCGGCAACGAGGTCAGCATCAGCGCCGCGCAGGACGGCGAGAACTGGGGCGCGTTCGTCGCCTTGGGCAACAATGCCTCGCTGACGGCGCAATTCGCGGACGTGCAGGCCGGGCAGTTCCGCGTGCATGACGGCGCCAACGGCGTGATTGAGGACAGCTATTTCCACGACTACCTCGTCGCGAATGTGTATTTCCACGAATACTCGATTGTCTACACGCACCAGGCGACGCAGATCACCATGCGGCGCTGCCATTTCAAGGATTATTTTCAGGTGAATTTCTATAACACGCCGGCGCTGGTCGAGGATTGCCTGTTCGAATACTGGCTGGACGACGCCATTGACTTCGACAATCCGCCGGCACAGACCGTGCTCCGGCGCTGCACCCTGCGCCACGGCATCGGCCTCGACCGCGACGCGATTGACTTCGGCAAACTGGATTTCCAAGGCAATGGTCCACGCGGCCTGGTGCAGGACTGCCTGGTGTATGACATTACCGACAAGGGTGTGTCGATCGGCGAAGGTTCGGCCGGCGTCACCGTGTTGAATACGCTGATTCATCATGCCGGCACCGGCGTCGCCGTCAAAGACAGTTCGATCGGCGTGCTGACGAACGTCACCGCCGTGCACTGCACGGCCGGCATTGCCGCGTATGAGAAAAACGCGGGGCTCGGGGGCGGCCACGGCACGTGCGTCAACGCCATCTTGTGGGACAATGGCGCGAGCGCCAGCGTTGCGAGCGACTCGAGCTTTGCCGTGTCGTACAGCGACCTCGAGGGCGTGCCGACTTTTCCGGGCGTGGGCAATATCAACAGCGACCCGCTCTTCGTTGATCCGGCCAACAATGACTTTCGTGTGCTGGCGGGCTCGCCCGCCTTGACGGCCGGCCTGAACCAGACCGCCATGGGCGTGCAGTTTCCGGTCGGCGGGCCGGAACTAACCGCGCAAGAACTCGTCCTCGGCACGCCGCATTACCAGTGCTGGTGGGATGCCAACACCACCCAGGACATCACCTGGTCGGCCGGCGCCGGCGTCAGTTCCGTCTTCATCGAGTACTCAACGAACAGCGGCGGCGCGTGGATGCGCCTTGCGGATACCGTGCCCGCGGCGCTCGGCAAGTATCCGTGGATTGTGCCGAACGTCTGGTCCACGCAGTGCAAAGTGCGCATCGGCGATGCGGCCGATCCGCTGAACGCAGTCTCGAACTACGGCTGGTTTGTGATTGCGCCGACCGGCGACGTCTGCGCCCTGCCCACCTTGTCGCATCCGGCCGGGTTCTATGCCGATCCGCTCGCGCTGGCGTTTGCGCCGCCGCCGGGCGTCAGCGTTTATTATACCCTGGACGGTTCAGAGCCAACCGAGCAGTCACCGTGTTACACGGCCCCAATCCCGATCACCGCGCAGACTATCTCCAACAGCGCGGCCATGCAGGACATTGTCGGCGGCAGTGCGCCGCATGTGCCGTTGGCATTCATTCGCAGCGCGCCAGCCAGCACCGGCTTCTGGAAGAAACCGGTCTCAAATCTCTTCCAGGCCACCGTCGTCCGCTGGCGGGCCTACCAGCCCGGGCGGCAGTTGAGCCCGATCATGACGCACACCTATTTTGTGGCGCCGGACATGCCGACGCGCTTCTCCCTGCCGATCATTTCGCTGGCGACCGACAAAGACAATTTCTTTGATTACCACAAAGGCATCTACATTGTCGGGGTGAACTCAACACCCTTCACGAAGTGGGGCTTCACCTTGTTCGGCAACTATGAGCAGCGCGGCCGCGACTGGGAGCGGCTTGGCAACATCGAGCTGTTCGAGACCAACGGCACGCGCGGCTTCTCCGTCAACATCGGCATGCGCATCCGCGGCGAACTCGTGCGCGACTGCGCGGAAAAATCGCTCACCATCTTCGCCCGCAGCGAATATGACGCGCAGAAACATTTTGACTACGCCTTGTTTCCCGGGCTCCTGAAGCACGAGACGACTGAACCCATGCTGCGCTTCAAACGCTTCATGCTGCGCAATGCTGGCAGCGAATGGGGCGCATCCTATAACACCATGTGCCGCGATGCCGCGGTGCAGGCCTTGTTTGGCAATACGCATGCCAAGATTCAGGCGTATCGCCCGGCGCTCGTCTTCTTGAATGGCGAATACTGGGGCATCCACAACATGCGCGAACTCAATGATGAGCGCGGCTTGGAAAGCACCTACGGCGTTGACCCGACCAATGTCATCATGATGGAGGACAACTTTGATGGCACCGGCCAGCTTACCCTGGGCACGCCGCTGGACGCCAGCAATTATTACACGCTGCGCGGCTTCATCAAAACAAACGATCTGCGCATTCAGGCGAACTATGACTATGTTGCCGCACGCATGGATCTCGAGAATTTCTGCGACTACTGGCTGGCCCAAATCTATGCCGACAACGAATCGGTGACACACAATGTCAGCTACTGGCGGCTCTGGACGCCCGGCTATGATACCCTGACCAATGCGCCCTACGGCCACGACGGCCGCTGGCGTTGGGTGATCAACGACATGGACCGCGCGTTCGGCGGTTTTGGCAGCAGCACGGCCTACACCGCCGACATGCTCTCGCAGGTCGCCATCAACTGGAGCCGCGATTTCCTCTTCAAGAAAATCGTGTCCAACGACATCTTCAAAGTGCATTTCATCAACCGCTTTGCCGATTTGCTGAACACCTCCCTGAAGGAACAGGTGGTGACGCAACATATCGGCGCCGTGCAAACCGCCCTGCGCGGCGACATGCAGGAACACCTCAGTCGCTGGGGCACGCCGGCTTCGCTGGCCACATGGAATGCCAACATGCAGATCATGACCACGTTTGGTCTCAACCGCCCACGCTATCAACGCGCGCACATCACGAATTTCTTCCGCCTGCCGGGTGTGGCGACGGTGGTGCTCAACGTCTCGGATTCCTCGCGCGGCAGCCTGCGCATCAACACGATTGAGATCAATCAGTCAACCCCGGGCGTGAATGACCCGGCCGCGCCCTATCCTTGGACTGGCATCTACTTCAGGGGCGTGCCCATCCAGCTCACGGCCGAGCCTGCCTTCGGCTGTCGCTTCAGCGGCTGGAACAGCGTCGCGACCACCGACCCGGTGTTCACCGTCACCCTCACCAGCAATGCCACCTTCGTGGCCCAGTTTGAGCTGGACACCAACATCCTTGCGCAGATCGTGCCGCAACCGCATGTGCTGGCCAACACCGCGTATGCATTCACGACATGGGACGCCGGCGCGCCAACAAGCACCTACCCGACCAGCATGCTTTTCGAGCAGACCGCCACCCTCGACCCGGGCCTCGAGGTGGCCATGGATTCCACCTGGATCCTGCCGTACAACCTGACCAGCCGCAGCCGCATCAATGGCTTGGGCAGCCGCGGCATCGCGTTCGTCAACACGGCCAATGCGCAGAACCTGCCCGGCGCCGGGTTTCTTGGCACCGCGCTGCTGGCGCTGAACTCCGTCAGCCAGAACACCGTGCGCGTCGCCTGGACCGCGCAAACCATCCTGACCAACAGCCGCGTCTATGGCCTGCGCATGCAGGCGCGGACAGGCAACACCGGTGCGTTTGCCAGCGTGCTGGGCCTGGATGTCCAGCCGCTTGAGTTCTTGCACAGCACGACGGCGGACTGGGAAGAACACTTCGGTCCCGTCGCGCTCCCACCGGCGCTCTGCAACCAGCAGTATGTGCAACTGCGCTGGAAGTATTACTACATCGCCGGCGATGACGGCTCGCGCCCCGAGCTGCGGCTCGATGACATCTATGTGTTCTCGGCGGCGCCGTTCGTCGCGCCGGACGCCCTGGTGTTGCCGCGCGCGAGTGGCGATCAACTGCCCGTGGGACAGCCGGCCAACATCGTCTGGGATGGCGCCAAACTCTTCCCCAGCCTCAATGGCATGCTCACGCGGATCGATCAGCTCGCGGTGTACGATGCGGCCAGCCACGCGGCCGTTGCCGTCATCGCGACGAATCTCGCCGCCAGCGCAACCAACTGCGTGTGGGTGCCACCGGCGTCCCTGCTGGAGAACCCCTCAATCTACTGCATTGGCATGGTCGTGCAGGACAACCCGGCCGGTACTGCCAGCCGCCTGTTCACGGAGAATTTGTTCACGGTTCTGCCCGAGCCGGGTATCGGCCTGGGCGCGTTGGCACTGCTGGCCATCTGCGCTGCGCAACGCAAAGCAACCGAGCCATTATAAATCGGTTGGCTTAGCAACGGTTTCCCTTGCGTGTAAACTACGCGCCAGGCACTCCGCTTCATTCTTCTCCGGGCCGTGACGCGCGTGCCAGGTGCTGCTCGGCGCGACTGAGTTTCTCCGTGAAGGTGCCTTTCTTGAAATCGGCGGTCCAACGTTTCAACACGATCCAGCCGCCAAAGCGCAGCAGGTCATTGCGCCAGGCGCGATACCAGCGCTGCCAGGCGTAGTTGAGGTTCCACAACGGGGCCAGCATGGCGGGGAATATCAGCACATTGCGCGCGATGCCAAACATGGACTTGAAGCGGTAGAAACGGCCCATGATTTTGCGCAGCGCCGCAGACATGTCCTGCGGCGTGAGCGGCGCATCCGGGATGAACAGCGGGAAGTTGCCGTCGTAATATTCCCAGCCGATCGCCGCGCGCGGGAAAATGCGGTCCTGGGCCGCCAAGCGTTTGGTCAATTCGGTGCCGGGCAAGGGCACGGGCAACAGGACTTGAATGGTGTCAATCCGAGTTGTGGCAATGAAATTTCTGAACTGCCGAATCCGTTCCTTGAGCGGCATCGTCAGTTGCACGCCGGCCGGCATGGGATAGCCGAAAATGAACATGCCGTGCACCAGAAAGCCGGCTTGGTGAAACAGGTGCGTCAAGGCCCGCATGTCTTCCGGCTTGACTTTCTTGTTCATGGCCTGCAGTTCCTCGGCGATCGGCGACTCGAAGCCGATGCACACCATGCTGATGCCGGCCGTGCGCATGGCCTGCAGCAACTCGGTATCCTTGGCACGATCCAGGCGGATTTGGACGGTGATGTCCAACCGGATTGAGACCGCATGTTGATAGTCGGCCAGCAGCCGGCAGAAGCGCAAGGTTTCGTCGCGACGGTGCCCAAACAAATCGTCGACAATAAAAAAGTGGCGCGCGCCATGCTTTTCCAGCAGCACGGCGATCTGGCGCACGACGCGTTCGACCGAGCACGGCCGCGGCTTGCCTTTCACCGCACAAAATTCGCAATCCATGCCGCAGCCACGAATCCAACCGACCGGGTACAGCGAGATCCTGGCATAGCGCACCAAATTGAAATCCGGCAAAGGCAAGCGCTCGAAATCCATGATCGGCGGTCGCGCGGGCGTCGTCAGCAGTTGCCCATCACGCACAAACGCCAGGCCGGCAATCTGCGCCGGATCGCCGCCGGTCTGCAACGCGGTCAGCAGCTCGCAGATCGTGTCGTCGCCCTCGTCCAGCACGACGAAGTCAAGCCCGTTGGCAAGTCCATCCTGGATATTCTCGCCGCTGAAATGCTGGCCGCCGGCGATCGTCGTCACGCCCACGGAATGATAAAAACGGGCCAGCTCATACAAGCGCGGGATCGTGCTGCTTAGCCCGCCGTACAGGCCGACCGCGTCTGCGCGCCGGAGCGTCTGGAGCATGGTGTGATCGGGCCGGCCCGTGCTGTCCTTTGGGCCAAACTTGCGATAGTTGTTTTCATCTATCACCTCGACGTCCCACGCCTGCATGCGACTCACCGCCGTCGCCACGCTGAGCGGGCCAAGCGCGGTGGTGTGCCGGGCAATGCTCGTGTAAATGTTGAAGGCGGGATAGGCCGGCGCCACCATCCGAAAACGAAATCTATCGGTGCTGCTGTCCATAATGTGCTAATGTCCTGATGGTTCCATGTCGTAGAGCGGACAGTGATATTATACGCAAATCCACCGTGCTTGTCGAATGCAGCCGTCCCGCCAGGCACTCTTGACCCGCCCGTGTGCCTGGCTGTGATATATGGTATGCGCCTGGGCGGCGGCAACAGCCAAAGTGCAGGTTAAGGCGACGTCTCAGTAGACCCGGCTGCGCCCTGTGCCTTGCGTGAGCGTCTGCCGCGGGCGCCGAGATCCTCAACGAGCGAATACACGACCGGCACCAGGATCAACGTCACCAGCGTCGAGACCGACAGACCGCCAATCACTACGGCGCCGAGCGGGCGCCATTGCTCGGCGCCTTCGGCATTGCCAAACGCCATCGGCATCGCGCCGACCACGGTGGTGATCGTGGTCATCAAGACCGGGCGCAAGCGGGTCGCGCCGGCAGTCGTGATCGCGTCCGTCAGGTTCTTGCCGGCCTGCCGCAATTGTTGAATATAATCAACCAGGACAATGGCGTTGTTGACCACGACGCCCACCAGCAAGATCACGCCAATGAACGACATGATGTTGAGCCGGTTGCCGGTCAGCAGCATGAACCAGATCGCGCCGGTGAGCGCAAACGGCACGGAGAACATGATGACAAACGGGTCTTTGTACGATTCGAATTGTCCGGCCATCACCATGTACACCAGCACAATGCTCAGGATCAGCAAGCCAAACAACGTGCGGAACGCCTTGGCTTGCTCCTCCGCATCGCCACCGAACGCGGTCGTCACTCCGGGTGGCAGCTCGAGGTCGTTCAAGGCGCGGCGCATGTCGGCGACCACTTCGCCGGTTGAACGGCCCAACACTTCGGCTTCGACGCGGCAGATGCGCTCGCGGTTCTTGCGCTGCACTTCGAGCGGGCCTTCCTGCTCGACAACGCGCGCCACATTGGCCAGTTTTACCAAGGGCGCATCCGGCACGGACGACGGCACGCTGCTGTTGAGAATGTCATCAATCTGCACACGCTGGCGTGGCGGCAGGCGCACAAAGATGTCGAAGTTGTCGCCGGCATCACGGTATTCAGTCGCGGCGTTGCCGTAAAAAAACGAGCGCACGCTTTTCGACAGGGCATCAATCGTCACGCCCAGCGCCGCCGCGCGCGCGCGATCCACCTCGATCCACAGTTCCTTGCGATAGTCCGGCTTGACCACCGTGACATCCACCGCGCCAGGCACCTGTGTCAGCAGCGCGCGGACGCGCTCCGCCGTCCGTTCCAGTTCCGCCAAATCCGGGCCTTGAATCTCGACGGACACCGGTTTGCTGCTGCCGGTGGACAAAAACAGGCGCTGAATAAAGCTCAACGACGAGACCGATATGCGCTTCACGCCCGGCAGGGTCGCCACAAACTGCCGCAGCCGGTTGGCAATCTCAGCCGACGACTGCGCGCGCTGTTCGCGGCTGATCAGCTTGCCGCCGCCGCGCACCACGTTCGGGCCCTCGCGCTGGCCGGCCGCGGAGGCGAACCCCTCGCGCGATTGGCCCGCCACCAAATAGGTGCCGCGCTTCTCCGGCAGATTGGTCGCCACATAGGTGTTGAACGCCATCGCTGCCCGCGCCGTTTCTTCGAGCCGCGTGTTTTCGTCGTATTCAATGGTCACGCTGACTTCACCGGTGTCGGCTTGCGGGATGAATTCGCTCCCAATAAACGGCGTCAAGGCCAGCGAGCTGGCAAACAGCACCAGCGCACACACCACCGTCAGCACGCGGTGCTGCAGCGCCCGCGCCAATAAATGCGCATACGCCTGCTCGACCACGACGTAGCTGTGCAGGGCGTATGCGACTATGTGCTGCCAGCGCGTCTGCACGCTGACCGTTTCACGCGCCAGCCACGCCGCCGCCATCATCGGCGTCAACGTGATTGCGGCAAACCACGAGACCAGCAGCGTCGCCGTCACCAGCACCGCCAGTTGCTTGAATAAAATGCCGGCGATGCCGCTGGTGAACAAGAGCGGCAGGAAGACGACAATCGTCGTCAAGGTCGAGGCAAAAATGGCGACTTCCACTTCTTGGGCGCCGCTGACCGCCGCACGGCGCGGATCGTGCGTCTGATCGAGATGGCGCGTGATACTTTCCAGCACCACGATCGCATTGTCGACCACCATCCCGACCGCAATCGTCAGGCTCAACAGTGAAATGATGTTGAGCGTGAAGCCGAGGGCATACATGATCGCGAAGACACTGATCAACGAGACCGGAATGGTCACCGCGATGATCACACTGCTGCGCCAGCGCAGGAGAAAAAACCACGTGACCAGCACGACCAGCACGCCGCCGGTCAGCAGCGAGCTGCGCAAGTTCTGGATCGACGTGACAATCTGCTCGGAGTTGTCAATCAAGGTGTGGATGGTGACGTCGTCGGGCAGGCGCGTCTGATAGTGCGCCAACGCCGCCCGTGCGCGGGTGCACACATCCACCGAGTTGCGGCCCGACTGCTTGCGAATGATCAGCACGACCGCGCGTTCGCCGTCGGCCCAGACCATTTCGGTCGGCTCGCGAAAATCGTCTTCGATCGTGGCCACATCACCGAGCGTGATCAGCCCGCCGTTGTACACCCCCAAGACGACCGTGCGAATGTCATCCACGCTGCGGAACCGGCCCGGCACACGCAGTTTCAGCTCGGTAAAGCCGCGCTTCAGCTCGCCCGCCGGCATGTTGATGTTCTCGGCCGCCAAGGCTTCTTCGACCCGCTGCACCGGAATGTTGAGTTGCTCGAGCTGGTCGCGGTCAATCGTGACATTGATTTGGCGCACCAAACCGCCGCGGATCATCACCTCACCCACGCCCGGCACGCGCCGCAACGGGTCCACAATTTGCTTGTCGACAATCCGGTACAGGTCGCGGTAACTGTCACGGGCGGTGACGGTGACAATCAGCACCGGAAAATCCGACGAGTTGAATTTGAACAGGATCGGCTCCTCGGCGTCGTCGGGCAAGTCGCGCCGCTTCAGCCCGATCTTGTCGCGAATGTCGTTCGAGGCCTCGTCCAGATTCGAGTTCCAGTCATACTTCAGCGTGATCAGCGAGACATTGTCTTTCGAGACCGAGGTGAGCGTGTCGAGATTGTTGAGCGACGAGAATTGATCTTCGAGCAACTCGGTCACTTCGCTCTCAACGTCCAGCGCGGTCGCCCCGGGATACAGGGTCACCACGCTGATCGCCGGCGGTTCGATCTCCGGCAGGATGTCCACCCGCAGCAGTGAATACGCCACCAGTCCCATGATGACCATGCCCGCCACGATCATCGTCACGGTGACCGGCCGGCGCACCGCAAATTGCGGCAGATTCATGGCAGCATCTCGGTGCGCGTGACCGTGACCGGCGTGCCGGTCTGCACGCGCAGTTGGCCCTTCACAATGACCGGCTGCCCGGCCTGCACCGCGCCGCGCACCGCCACATACGCGCCCAGCGGCGAGATGACCGTCACATCTATCCGCTGCGCAAGGCCGTTGGTAACGGTATACACATGCGTGATGCCCGATCCGGACAGTTGCATCACGGCCGCGTCCGGCACCAGCATGGCGTGCGCGCGGCCGGTGATAATCTCGGCCCGCGCAAACATGCCCGGGCGCATCTGCCCCTCGTCGTTGGGACAATCAATCTCGACCGTCTGGGTGCGCCAGCGCGCGTTGAGCGCCGGATAGATGCGCGCCACCGTGCCGGTAAACACGCGCGCGGCCATCGTCCAGATCCGTACATTGGCGGACTGGCCGACACGCACGTCCGGCGCCTGTGTCTCCGGCAGTTCGACCTGCACTTTCACCGGCGAAATGCGCGTCATGCGCACCACCGGAACGCTCGGCGTCACGTACGCGCCGGAATCCAGATGCACCTGCGCAATCACGCCGTCAAAGGTCGCACGCACCGTGTAGCGTTCACGCCGCACCACTAATTCCTTTTCTTGCGCCGCAAGACGGTTGCACTCGGCGATGGTCACATCATAGCGGCCGCGCGCCAGTTTGACCGCGGTCTCGGCATCATCATATTCCTGCTGGCCAATCACCTTTTCGTGGAACAGTTCTTCCGTGCGCCCAAACTGCCGCAACGTATTGGTCAGCGTCGCACTCATTTGCCGCACGGCTGCCTCGGCCGACACGCGCGCCGCCACCGCCGCATCGCACATCGCACTGATCTCGCGCAGGTCCAATTGCACCAGCGCCTGGCCGGTCGTCACCACGTCGCCCTCATCCACATACAACACACTGATGTTGTCGCTCACTTGGGCGCTGACCTCGACATCGAACCAAGCCTGCACAGTGCCGGTTGCGGGCACGTGCAGCTCGATGTTGCTGGTGATGATCGGCACGGTGGCAACCGGGACGCGCGGGCGGGCATCCGGCACACTCGTGCGGCGATAGTGCTGTGCTAGCAACAACCACGCCGCGCCCACCAAGGCAACGGCGGCGGCGACAATCAGCAATATGCGCATGGTTTTCATAATGTGAATAGTGTATCATATTCACAAAGAATTTGTCAATTGCAGCCGCTGATCAGGCGCTGCATCGGCGGGTTTGCCGGGTGCGGTACAGGCGCTCGGTGAAGCCGCCCTCTGTTTCGAACTTCTGGGCCTGTGCCGCAATCTGGCGGTCCAAGAGGGCCGTGGCCACACCAATTAAAACCAGCGCCGCGTTCGCGGCGATTGCAGCGCGGCGGGACGGCAGGGACGAAGTGGACGGGCTGAACGAATCTTTCTCCCGTCCATCTCGTCCATTTTGTCCATCCCGTCCATGCTCCCTCTCATACACCTCATTGACCCACGCCGCCACTTCGTCGGCGCTGGTGCAGCGCCGCGCCACCAATTCAGCCCGGCGCGGGTCGTCCTTGGCCCACATCTGCATGCCCCGCTGCCGCAGAAAATCCTCGAAATCCAGCCGCAGTTCTTCCAAGCTTGCTCTGGCCACGTTGGTTAGTTTCAGTTCCGTCTTTTTCGATGTGCCGCTGGCCTGACTGCCCTCGGCGATATTTTGCACGCCACTGCGCGCAGCCTGCACCATCTGGTCGTGAGTGCGGCTCCTTTTGTTGATGTAGTGGTCGCAGAAACGCACCGTGACATCATAGACAAGCTGGCTGAGTTGGAAACTCCTGAGTTTTCGGTAGCCGCCGTGTTTGGGAATCAGCGCCTCTCGCAGTCCATCCCGTCCATTTCTGTCTATATTGTCTATATTGTCCATTTTCGTCCATTTTCTTATGTCGTCTGCTGCTGCTCCGCCATCTGTTTCTTGAACAAAGCGACAAAGCCGGCGGTTTCTGCCTGCGTCGCGGTGCGACTGTGCGCGTTGGTGTCCCACTCGATAAGCTCGCCCGGTATGTCATTCAGAAATTCCGACGGCGTGCATTGTTCGAGCGCGCCAAACCGCATGCGCGCCAGCGGATAGCTGATCATCAAGTGGTCGCGCGCACGCGTCACCGCAACATAAAACAATCGCCGCTCTTCGGCCATGCCGGTAGCTGTGACCGCCGATTTTGCGTGCGGCATGATACCCTGGTGCGCGCCGGCAATATAGACGCACGGGAACTCGAGGCCCTTGGCGGCATGGACCGTCATCACCGCCACTTTGCCGGCGCTGAGTTCCTCGTCATCATCGTTGTTGAGCAACATGATCTGCTGGAGAAAGCCCGCCAGAGTCGGCTCTTTGGTGTTCTGCTCGTAATAGGCGATACTGTCAATCAGGGCCTGTACATTGGCCATCCGCTCGTCAACTTCCTGCGGCGTGCGGCTGCTGGTCTCGAGTTCACGGCGATAATCCAACGCGGCCCACAAGGCGCGCGCAACCTGCGCCGGCGATTGCTGCGCCAGCGCCTGCCGGTGGGCTTCGAGTAACGCGCCAAGCTGCGCCATGGCATGCCGCGCGGCCGGCTGCAATTCGCTGATCTCCTCAGCCCGGCTGAGCATTGGCTCCAAGGTCGCACCGGCCTGCGCCGCGGCCCGGCCGAGCCACGCGATGCTGGTCTCACCCAAGGCGCGCGGCGGCACATTGATGATCCGCAACAAGGCCTCGTCATCCTGCGGATTTGCCAGCACGCGCATGTAGCCCAGAAAATCCTTGATCTCTTTGCGATCATAGAATTGCATGCCGCCGACCACCACGTACGGCACTTTGTAGCGCCGCAGCACTTCCTCGAACGGGCGCGCCTGCGTGTTCATCCGCATCAGAATGGCAAAGGCGCTGGGCGGCAGCTTGTGCTCGCGCTGCTGCATCAGCAGGTCGGCAACCACCAATTCGGCCTCGTCCATTTCATCAACTGCCGCCACGCAACGAATCTTGGTGCCGCCGCGGCGCCGCGTCCACAGGCGCTTGGCTTTGCGTTCCTCATTCTTGCTGATAACCGCATTGGCGGCGTTCAGAATAGTGGCGGTCGAGCGATAGTTCTCCTCGAGCCGGATGACTTTTGCGTGCGGATAGTGTTTTTCAAAATCCAAAATGTTGCGCACTTCCGCGCCGCGCCAGCCGTATATGGACTGATCGTCGTCGCCGACCACGCAGAGATTGCGGTGGGTGCCGGCCAGCGCGTGCAACAGCGCGAACTGGGTGCTGTTGGTGTCCTGATACTCGTCCACCAGAATATAGAGAAACCGTTCGCGATACTGGCGCAAGACATCTTTGTGCGCATGCAGCAGGCGCAGCGGCAGCAACAGCAAGTCCTCGAAATCCACTGCATTGGCGCTGCGCAACGCGGCGCGATACGTGTCCCAGACGCTGTGCAGCACGGCGGTGTCAACCCCGTCGGCATCGCGGACCGTGAGGGTGTCGTCGCGCCAGCCGCGCGCGGCGTGCAGGCGGAAGAGAATATCATCCGGCTTGTATTTTTTCCACGTGACACTGATGCCGCGCAGGGCTTTCTTGACCAGCGCCAGTTGCTCGCCGCCGTCGTAAATCGAGAAGTGCAGGCGCAGGCCGAGCACGGCGGCGTGCTCGCGCACCATGCGCGCGCCCAAACTGTGAAAGGTCGAGACTTGCATCTGCTGCGCGCGCTTGCCGACCAAGGTACGCACCCGCTGGCGCATTTCACGCGCGGCCTTGTTGGTGAACGTCACCGCCAGAATGTTGTCACAGGCAATGCCCTTGTGGAGCATGTGCGCGATGCGATAGGTGATCGTGCGCGTCTTGCCGGTGCCGGCGCCGGAGAGGACCAGGACGGGGCCCTCAATGGTGCGGGCCGCCTCGCGCTGCTGCGGATTCAGGTCGTCCAGGGAAATCACGGGGCGCCTTGCGCCGGCAGCGTCCGCAACGGCTGCAGAAAGCGCGCAGCCTCATTGGTGCGCTGCAGCGCGATCAGCGTCTCGGCCATAGCCATCAGTGCGGCCGTGTCCTGCGGGCGCGTGCGCAGAATGCGTTCATACAAGGGCAGCGCCTCGGCACTGCGGCCCTGGGCGCGGTAATGCGCGGCGAGAGCGGCAATCGCCTCGGCCGTGGATGCGCGCAACAGCGTGTTGCTGCCCTCGTGTTCAAGACCGGCGGCGAGCTGGACACTGCCAAGATACAACAGCACCAGCGGATGATCCGGCTTCATGCGCTGGGCCGCCTGCAGCAGTTCCAGACTGCGCGAATAGTCATCGGCATTGTAATGCCAGGCGCCCAGATTCAAGGCCACCAGAAAATTATTCGAGTTCAACTGATAGGCGCGTTCCAGATATGCGCGTGCCTCGGGCAAGTGGTCCACCGCCAGCAATTCGCGACCAAAATTGACATTGGCGCGCCAACTGCCGGGCGACTTCAACGCCGCGTCCTGCCACAGCGACAGCGGTGTTTGCCAGACCTCGTTGCGCAGATGCGTCAACGAGACAAAACTGAGGAGCAGCAGTGCCAGCGCGCCGCCGACCGCCATGGTCAACGTGCGCCGCACGGCGGCGGTCTGCGCCGTCAGTTCTTCGCACAGCGGCACAAGCAGCGCGATAAGCACGCCCGGCAGCGCGGCATACACGCGATGTTCAAAGAAATCGTTGGGCATGATGGCCGAGGGCGCCAGCACGGCATAAAACCAGACCAGGCCAAACAGCACGGCGGGCATCCGCCGCCACAAGGCCACGCCGACACCGACCACTAGCATTTGCAGCGCCAGTGCGCCCAGCACGCCGATTTCGCCAAAGCCCGCGCTGGGCAGGATGTCATACTCGACGCGCTGCTGCCACGGGAACAAACACACGCGCAGATACATCAGCAGCATGCGCGGTTGAGTGGCATAATGCGCCAGCGGCGACGTCGTCTCCCACAAGACTGCAAAGGGCGCCATTGAAAGCTGCGGCCAGGGGGTGAAGCGCAGCGCCTTGAACTGCAGCAAGAGCGCGAGCACGCAGATGCCTGCGCCTGCCGCGCAGACCGCCGCGGCGTACCAACGTGCGCGCGCCGTGCGGAGTTGCAATAAAATGACGTAGGCCGCGACAATCACCGGCGCGGCGACAATGATCTCCTTGCTGAATGCGCCGGCGCCCAGCGCCACCAGTGCCAGTACGCCCCAGGCAACGTGTGCGGCCCGGCCAGTACTGGCAAGCGCCTTGATGGCGCCCAAGACCGCCAGCAACAGGCATAGCGCGCCCAGCAACTCAAGCCGTTGCACGACATACGTCACAGCCTGTGTTTGGATTGGATGCACGGCGAACAGGCCGGCCACACAGGCGCCCGCCAATGTGGCACACGCGGTGCGCGTCGCCGTGTCGGTCGCACGGCTGGCGCGGGTGAAAATCAGCAGCGTCAGCCAATAGACAAGGAGGGTGTTGACGCAGTGCAAGGTGATGTTAACGACGTGCCACCACGCGACATGGTACCCGACCAATTGATAATTGGCCCAAAACGTCAAGAAGCCCAGGGCGCGTTGCGGCGCAAAACGGACGACCTCGCCCAGCGTGGCAGTCGCATAGTCAAACTGGAGGATCGAGCGATTGTCGTCAAACTGCCAGGCGCAGGATAACGAATTCGCATACGCCACCCAGACCAGCGCGACCAGCGCCAGCGGGATCAGTATGCGCCGCAGCATGCGTGCGTGCGATTTCATGGTTGTTACTCCACCTGCACGTTATCGTACATCACATATAATGTCTGCCAGTCGTTCGACCACAGCAGCATGCCGGCCATGCCCGTCGCGCGCAACTGGCGCGCAATGTCGTCGTCAAAATACAACAACGGCGTGGTTCTCGGCGCTGGCACACTCGTGACGGCGCGCACCACGCGTTGCCGCAAATACGGATGCGTCGCGCGGTAATACTTGAACACTTCGTTCCACGTGTACTCATCCAGCACCAGTATGTCGGCCTTGTTCGGCACGGCATAGAGCAGTTCCTCAATGTCATACTGGTTGTGGTGCCAGGACCAGCGGCTGACCGTTGCGGCCACTGACACGCCAACGCAAACGCAAAAGAGCACGATGACCACAGCCTGCCGCCGGCCCGCCAAACCGAGCAGCACATCCAGTCCCACACCCGCGCACCACGCCGCGCTGAGATAGGCAATCCAATGCGCACCGGCCGGATCAATCTGATATTGATGCAAGGCAAATGCGCTACCTACCAACGCCAGCGCCAGTACCACTGCCGCCATGCGCCACGCGCGCCGCCACAGCGCCGCCACGCCCACCAGCGCAAGCATCGCGCCACACACATGCAACTCACTCAGCGTGGCATGCAGCACAAACGGCACGCGCTGCCGCACAATCTGGCCGATGCCGGCCTGCCAGTAATTCGGCCAGAACTGCGCACCGAGTGCCATGCGCACGACATCGCGCCAGGTCGCGTGCGGCGTCAGATATTCGCAAAACGGGCCGCCTGCCCGCGCGCGTTGCCACAGCCAGATGTACAGCAACACAGTGACGGCGATGACGCCCGCCAACGTCAACCACGGTCGCAGACGCAACCATGCGTGCGGTCGCCGCAGCAAGGTTGCGCCCAAAAGAATCGGCGCAAGCCACAATAGCACGGTGGCGTGTCCCGCGCCGATGCCCGCGGCCACAATGACGACCAGCAGCCAATCCGCACGCGCAGTTGCGAACCACTGCGCCAGCGCGCACAGCGCCAGCATCAGCAGAAAAATGTTCAACGCCTGCGGCCCGGCTTCCGTGGCGCACAGCCAGACCTGTTCGCTGACGGCATAGGCGATCGTCATCAGCACCGCCGCCGACCGGCGCACGCCCAATGCGCGCAAACCATAGTACAGCAACGCCAGTGCGCCGGCCATCCACAGCGCGGAGAAAATATTCATGGCCAACGCCGGCGCTTCTCCGCCCAGCAATGCCGACCAGCCGTGGCCGAGCAGCACAAACAATGGGAAGCCGGGCGCATGCGGCACGCCCAGCACGCGTGGAATGTACTGAAATTTTGCGGCATCGCCCGGACACGCGCGACCGCCCACACCCGGATAGGCCGTCGCCAGATAAACCAGCAACATGCCGCCGGCCAGGAGCGCCGCGGTGATGTGGTCGCGCCGACACATGTGCGCCGGCCAGACTGGTTGATGCTCGTTATGATTCATACAGAGTGAGACAATAGCATCAAGATGCAGAGCATGTGCGGCTCCTCTTCGGGTAGTTGCCTTCTTTGCGCCAGACATCCAGGATCAGTTCGTAGCGCGTCAGGTCCATGCCGGTGTAGACGCAGTTGCTGGTCGAGAAAATGTAGCCGCCGCCGGGCATGCCGTGCTTGAGCGCATAACGCGCGGAAGCGCTCACTTGCGCATCCGTGCCCGTGTCCATCAATCCGCAGTTCACATTGCCGATCAGGCAAACTTGTTTCCCCGCCACGCGCTTCATCACGGCCATGTCCACGCCGCCCTGCGGATCGAGACTATGCAGCGCGTGCGGCTTGGCCGCCAGCAGCGCGTCGAGGATCGGCATGATGTTGCCGTCGGTGTGCTTGATCGTGTAGAAGCCCATGGCGCGGTAGCCTGCGATCAAGGTCTTCAGATAGGGAGCGACGAAATCGTCAAACATGGCGGGCGAGAGGAACGGGCCGGTGTTGAAGCAATAATCGGAACACAGCGCGAACCCGTCCAGCACGCCATGCTGGCGGTATTTTTCGCCGCGCGCCAGCATGCTTGCGACTCCGCGCTTGGCGCGCTCCTTCACGGCTTTGGGATGGTCGGCGATATCGCCGATGAACTTCATCATCTGGTCGCCCGCGGGTAGGCCATAGGTTGAGTCGCCGTGCATCATCAGAAAGTAGTCCATGCCGGACAGCCGGCGGATCTCGTCCAGGATGCGCAGATTGTCATCAAACAGCTTGTCCGCCCCAGCGCCGGTGAAGCCATGGTAAAAGATTGCCGAATGCTCGTATTTGCGCGCCGTGGCGATGTACAGATCAGCTATGTCGCGCCGGTGCAGTGCGCGCTCGGTTTCGGTCATCTGGTCCCACTGGTCGAAGCGTCGGTGCAAGGGATGCACGCGACCGAAGGCCTCCATCGTCAGATAGAACACAAGTTCAAAATGCGGCACGCGGCCGGTCAGCGGCCGGCGTTCAAGCGCGGCGATAAAGCGTTCACGCGGCGTCAAATGTGGTGGTCGTTTCATACGGGTCTTGGCTCGGCGAGCGAGTATAACATTTTGTCGCGTTGATTGCCATACCCGCCGGCGAATCCATGAAGTTCCCATATCGCATTGTAGCCGCCCGCGCCGAGGGCGGCACCGCCCGCGGCTACATCTGCATTGTAGCCGGCCGCGGTGAGGCCGGTCTCCTTTCTGCCGCGGTCAACGCCCGCGGCTACATCAGACATCCGC
>CAYNJC010000001.1:0-223536 GCA_964397565.1 uncultured bacterium | reverse complement strand
CACCGCGGGCGGCTACAAGGACGCTGCAAAGTAGAAAGCGCATTCATTAGTAACTAACTCATGTGTGCGGTGCCGGGCGCGGATGTTAGATTCAAGGCATCAGCGGGTGAAGTCGAGCAGGTAGGTGGAGAGCGTAAAGCGGCGTTCGTTGCCGGGGCGTTTCCAGAAAACCGTCACGTCCACTTGCACCAGGCCGGGCGCCTTTTCATCAATGTTGTCGGTGATTTCGACTTCATAGCGGTACTCGGGGAATTCGTCGCCGAAGTCGCCGCTCTTCTTGACGTCTTCATCTTTCTTGTGCCAGTATTTTTCTTCGATTTCGACCATGATATCGCGCGCCAGATACGCCTGAATCGTCGCGCCGCGGGCGGTACTGATCGAGGCGGTGGAGCGGCCGATCAGATACATCACGGTCGAGACGCCGATGGCCAGGACGACCACGGACACCATCACTTCAATCAAGGTAAAACCACGCCCGCGTTGCATGGTTCACTTCGTCCGGCGTTGGGTGTCGCGCGTCAGGCGGCAGAGGCCGTTGGCGCCGACCCGAATGACATAACGCGGGCTGTTGCGGCGTTCGGCCACGAGGTAAATGCGCGCGCCGCTGCTGGTGCCCTTTGGGTCAAGGATCAGCTCATGGGTGCCGCTGACGAACTCCTCGTCCCAGCCATCAATGATGCGCTCGATACTGACACCGGTGGGCAACTGGTGGCTGTCGTGTTCGAACAACGCGACACGGCCGGCGGCGGAGAAGCCGGCGTCGTTGTTGCCATCCTCGTCACCGTCACCGGCGGCTTCCTCCGCCATCGGCGGCGTCAGGCTGCCCATGCTGCCGAGCGTGTCGGCATTCAGATCGAACTCATCGCTGCGACTTTGATCACGCGAGAGGTAATAGGACTGGTTATCAAGATCGAAATGAAGGCGATAGGGCGCGCGCTGCAAGGCGGCCATGCCTTGGGCATAGCGAATGGCGGTCACGAGTTGGAAGGCCTCGCTGCGTTGTTTGCCGGAATACAGGCTGCCGATCACTTTGGGAATAGCGACGCCGGCGATAATGCCCATGATGGTGATGACGACGAGCAGCTCGATCAAGGTGTAGCCGCGGGGGCGGCGCAGATGCCACTCGCAACGACATGCAGTAATCGCTGCGCCGGTGGCCGGTACATCGGTGCTGGCAGAAAAAATCCCCCGGCGCACCGGAGACGGCGCACCACCCCCTTTAGCAGAGGGGGATTGCAGCAATGGCGCGACATCCCCCGATGCGCGGCGCGGCGCAGTTGGCTTTTGATGAGAAAAATGATAGGTGACCGATGACCAATAACCAATGACCAATTGGAAAATCCCCCAACCCCCTTTTGAAAAGGGGGACAGCAGCGGCAGAGCAAGCCCGCATCCGGCTTCATTGACCATTGATCCCGCCGTTGGCGGGACTCCAAGCAGCCATTGACCATTGACCATTGGCATCATGCCTTAAAGGCTGTACATCCGCAGAATGGAGGGATAGCCGTCGCGGCCACCCAGGCGCACGACCCACTCGATGACATGCACATAGCCATTGACTTTGCCGTACGAGCGGATCCGAAACGTACTCGAATTGCCGGCGACCCGCTGGAGGGTGCGCTGCTGCAGCAATTCTTCATATTGCTCGGGCATCATGATTTGAAGGACTTCCGGGGCGGCGGTGTTGGGATTAACCGAGTCGGAATCGGAATCGACCGTGACGAACTGGCTAATGCCGCGATCGAGCACGCCGTCGCCATCGTCAAGCGGCAACGTGCGATTGCCGTCATCTTCATTGGGATCCAGCACGCCATTCTCGTTCAGGTCCTCGCCAAACCAGAAGGTATCGTCGACCTCGCCGGCATATTTCGAGTGCAGGACATTGATGATATTGTAGATGTCGTTGATGTCACGCATCGGGCCGTTGCGCAGGGTGAGCGGCGGATCAAGGGCTTCATAGTCTTCATCTTCGGCGCCGTTGGGCTGGCGCAGGTTGTCGCCGTCGCAATAATCAATCAGGCAATCGGTGATGATTTCAATGGCGGTCTTATTGTCGGTGCCGACTTGGAGCAAGCGTTCAAGGGTTTTGCGATCGCCCTTCTGGGCCAGGCGATTGAGGTTGATCAAGCTGTCCTCGTCCATCGGGCCAAGCCCGGTCTGGCCGAAATTGTCTTTAAACTTGACGGTGTACTCGCCCTCGCCGATCGGCACCTTGTTGAAAATCTCCTGATAGCGCTCGATCAGCTCGGCGTCTTCGGGGATGGTCGGATTGGGATAGCCGAAGGCGCCGCTGCGCTGTTGCTCCTTGAGCTCGGCCAAGGCGCGATAGATGCCGGCTTTGGCGCAGTAATGGGCTTGGACATCATTGAGCACATTGCGCGCCAGCATCATTTCGACTTGAATCGAAAAGGAATAGGAGACGGCCAAGGCGGTGAGAAAGAAGAGCACGAACATGGTGATGATCAAGGCGATCCCGCGCGGAGCACGGCGGCGCCTCTGCGGGGCGCCGGTTGCGCCGGCGATCGCCGCGGGAAGCGCGGGTGCGCAGAGACCCCCACGGCCTTGCGCCGTGGGTGAATGAGAGTGAAGGACAACGCGCCGGCCATCCTCCCAATCTTTGCTTCCATCCCGCCGTCGGCGGGACCGGTGGGGAGCAACGACATAGTCGCGTCGCCACACGTTAAAGCGGGGTGTGTTCATCGGGTCACATTTGCAGCATCGAGATGTCAAACATGGGCAGCAGCATGGCCAGGATAATCACCGTGACAATCCCGGCCAAGGTAACAATGATCAATGGTTCCAAGACCGTCATCAGGGTCTTGATGGCGTTGCGGGCTTGCTTGTCATAATTCTCGGCGATGCGTTTGAGCATGGCGCCGAGGCGGCCGGATTCTTCGCCGACGGAAATCATGTGAATCACGACCGGCGGAAAGACGCCGCTGAGGCGCAGCGGCTTGGCAATCCGTTCGCCTTCCTTGACATTGTTGGCGACGCTATCGAGGGCGTCCTCGATGACGCTGTTGCTGGCGGTGTCTTTGGCGATGTTGAGCGCGAGCAGGATCGGGATGCCGCTATCGACCAGGGTGCCGAAGGTGCGCGAGAAGCGCGCGATCGCGATTTTGCGGGTCAGCACACCCAGCAATGGCAGGCGGAATTTCATTTTGTCGAGGAGGATGCGCGCACGGGCCGTCTCTTTCCAGCGTTTGAACAGGATCACACCGGCGACCACGCCGATGAGCATCAGCCACCAATAGCCGCGGAACAGGTTGGCTGCCGCGATCAGGGCCTGGGTCAGCGGCGGTAGATTGGTGTGCATGCTTTGGTAAATGGCTTGGAACTTCGGGACGGCAAAGGTCATCAGCATTGAGATGGCCAGGCCCATGATAATGGTCAGGACGATCGGATAGACCAGCGCGCCTTTGATGGTTGCGCGCATGTCCTGTTCTTCCTCCGAGAAATCGGCCAGGCGGTTGAGCGATTGTTCGAGGACGCCGCCGGTTTCGCCGGCACGCACCATGTTGACCGCCAAGCGCGAGAAGAAACGCGGATGAAAAGCCAGCGCGTCGGCCATGGTGGCGCCGCCTTGGACGCGTTCGCGCACTTGCTCGAGAATCGGGCGAAAGACCTTGTCGTCTTCTTGCTCGATCAGCGCGGTCAGCGAGCGCACCAGCGGCAATTTCGCCTCGACCAAGGTGGCCAGCTGGCGCAGGAAATCGACGATCTTCTGATTGGATACATTCTTGCGCGAAAAACCAAAATCAAGAAACCCGGTTTGGGCCTTGGCGGCATCGGCCAGTTCGGTGTTGGCCACCACCAGGCGCGTGATGTACATGCCCTGCTGCTGCAATTGGCGCTTGGCCTCGTCGAGCGTGTTGCTGACAATGGTGCCCGTGGCCGGTTGGCCATTGGTGCGCAGTCCTTCATAGGCATAGTTTGGCATAAATGTATCGTTGGCGTGCTCGTCGGTGACAAAGTAACAATGGCAAGTTTAATGCCGATGAAGCACATAGGGCATTGTCGCCATAAAAATTATAGCCAGAAGCCACGCGTACGTCAAGTGCGCCACGGATCCCAGATCCGGCGGTGCGTATACTTAGATGCCGCTAGACACGGACCAGAGACATTGACTTCCGCGCGGGGGCGGGTGGGCGCAGCGATGCCCCAAAGGGGCTGGTATGCTCCGCGCCGTTGGCGCGCCAGCGGCACGCGCGCGCTGTCAACGCAGCGCTAATCTTGGCACGCACCACCGGATTTGGTCAGATAAAAGCGGGCGATGTTCAGTACTGCGCGGGACATGTGGGAAAATGATGCCCGGTTGCTGCCCGTGGTGCGTGGCCCACTAGTGTCTCTGACACTTCTTTACCCAAGTTACATGGCGGCACCATCGCCACCAAATTGAGCCAAGAACGGGAGTTCGGGCTAACGTGGAGTGTAGCAGGCAAGCAATAATATCACCCCACCTCAATTGGTCGCACAGTTCGTCGTCAAGCCACTCAGTCTAGCGCGCACGGTCAATCATGATGACAGTTCAACTGATTTGCAGCAGGACGAACCACCGCTTGGTAACCGCGCCAATAGAGGCGGCGGCGTGCTCTGCGCGTCGACCGCGGCGCTCAACAAATGCGTGCTCGTGAACAACACGACGGGTCAAGGCGTGGCATCGTGCCGGCACCGCCGGCGGGCGTGCTCAATAGGTGAAGGTCTGATAGACAATGGTGCCGCGCTTGTTGAACACATTCACGATGACTGTGCCGGGGGGCTCATACGTCGTGCGCGCGAAGACGCCGTGGCCAAGATAGTCGAGTTCATCGCCGCGCGTCAACGGATTAGTCCACTTTTCGCGGCGCAGGTTCTTGTCGTATTGTGACAGCCCGTTCCTGGGCGGCGGCGGATTGGCACTCCTGAGCAGGATGGAAACCGTGCCGTCGGTCAGCCAGATTTCACGCAACGAAGCGAAGGGCTGGCGTGCACGTTCGACCAATGGACTGCCGAGTTTGTAGGCAATCACCGAGGTGGTGAGCCCTTCCGGCCGCATGATATAGAGGAGCTTGCCGTCGCTGGCGCCAAAGCCCCAATAGGCGTTGCCGCCGGGGAGATTCTGCGCGTTGATGACCACCCGCCCTTTTTTGTTGACATAGGAGACCGGCCCGTTGGTGCTATAGGTTTGGTAAGCGCTCTGCGCGGTCCAGAAGAGCAGGCCGGCGCGGTCGTCCGACGCGGTGCGCACGACGCCTAACTCCGGCGCCGGCGGCAGCGGAATCGTCTGGGTGTACAACGCCACGCCTTTCTTGTACATGGTGGCGGTGGCGGTGTACAAGCCGTTAGCGCTTCGGCACAAAATCCCTTTCGGCGAGTCGCTGTTGGCCAGCATGCCATCCTCGATCGGCACCGTCCAGAGCTGGCGGCGCAACTGCTTGTTGAACGCCGTCACGCCCATGTTCTCGAGCATGGCAATAAGATCCAGTTTCGCGAGCCCGATGCGAATGTCTTTGGCGGCAAACCAGCCGCCAAACACGGCTTCCGATCCGGGAATGGTCTGCTCGGCCACGTGCTGGAGCCCGCGCCGCGAAACCTTGAACAGCACCAGGCGCCTGGTGTGATACTCACAGGCCAGCAGGAAACGGCCATTGTAATCATCCACCCCGTAGGGATTGGTGAGGCCCGGCAAGGGCGCGTTGTACAGCAGCAGCGCGCCGGTTTTCGTGCGAATCGTAACCCCCAAGGTGGACCTCGTCATGCCGAACTGGCTTTCAGTAATCTGCCCGGCGAAGTTGGTGCGGACGGTCACGATCATATACATCTTTCCCGGCGCAAAGCAGACACTGCCGTCCTGCGCGGCGATGGGGGTGCAGAGCTCGTTAGTGCCGCTTTGGAGGACAAACGGGTCGCTGGTGGTCTGGGGATAATAGTTCACTTGGACGCCGCCCTGTTGAGCGGAACTGGCGCCACACACAGCAATCTGATAGGTGACGCCGGCGGTAGCATGCACGCTGGCACTGAGCATGCCCAGCGACGCTTGCCCCACGCGCGTCAACCCAGCCAAGGTGTTGCCGGAATAGATCGCCATTACTGCGTCGACAAGGGACCAGGCCGTATCGAAGCCGAAGACACCGTCAGACGGCGCGGTCCACGACCACCACAGTGAATTGGTGCCGAAGGCGGGGCCATGCCACGGCTCGCCCGGTTCAAGTGTTCCATCGTGGGTATTGCCGAAGGCCGTGCCGCTGGCGCCGAAGAGCGCAATGCGATTAGCGAAATTGTCGTTGGGCCACGGGGCCAGACGTGCGGCATGCGGCGCCGGCGGCGCCGGCAGGGGCGCGCGCGTGTGCTGGACGCGTGCCTGCAGGGCCGTGCACGCCTGTGCGTGCCACGCGGCACCTTGGCTCATCCAAGTGGTGACATCACTGAAAAGAGACGATGCGTATAGACATACTAGCGCAATCACAACCTGCGTTTTCATCGGGTTCCTCTCTGCAAGCGTTGTGGGTCAAGGTGTTGCATGGTGTCGGTGCCGGCGGCGGGCGCGCTTAATACACAAAGGTGTGATCGGCCAGCGTGCCGCTGCGGTTGAAAATATTGACGGTGATGTTGGTCGTTGCGCCGGCCGGCTCAAACGCCATGCGGTCAAAGACGCCGCGCCCAAGATAGTCGAGCCAATCGCCGCGGGTCAACGGGTTGTTCCATTTCTCGCGGCGCAGGTTCTTGTCGTATTGCACCACGCCGTTCAGGGGCGGCGGCGGATTGGCATCACGCAACGCGATGGTGGCCATGCCGTCGGTCAGCAAGACGTCATCAAACGAGGCGAACGATTGGCGCCCTGCTTCGATGAACTGATTGCCGATTTTGTAGGCGATGACGGCGGTATTGAGGCCGTCGGGCCGCGACAGGTAGAGGAGCTTGCCGTCGCTCGCGCCATAGCCCCAATAGGCGTCAATGCCGGGGAAATTCTGCGCATCGATGACGACGTGCCCTTTCTTATCGACGTAGGAGACCGGCTCGTTGGTGGCGTACGCGGCGTTATTCTGCGCGGTCCAGAACAGCAGGCCGGCGCGGTCGTTCACTTCGGTTTTCACAAGGCCAACCGCAGGCGATGGCGGCAGCGGAATCGGCTGAGTGTATAAGGCCACACCTTTCTTATACACAATGGCGACAACACTGTACGAGCCATCAATGCGGCGGCACAGGATCTCCTTCGGCGAAGTGACGTTGTCGACGGTGCCGTTGCCAGCCGGCAGCGACCAGAGTTGGCGGCGCAGTTGCTTGTTGAATGCGGTCACGCTCATGCGTGGGAAGGCGGCAAACAAGTTCATCTCCATAGACACAAGGCGAATGTCTTTGGCGGCAAACTCGGACATCATAACTTCCGGACCGGGGATCGTCTGCTCGGCCACGTTCCGGAGCCCGCGCCGCGAAACCTTGAACAGCACCAGGCGCCCACTGCTGAACTCATACGCCAGCAGGAAGCGGCCATTGTAATCATGCACCATGTAGGGATTGCTGATGCCCGGCAAGGGGGCGTTGTCCAACAGCGGCGTACCGGCTTTGGTGCGAATCGTAACACCCTGCGTGTATACCGTATAGGTGAGAACTGCTACGGTGAACAAGCCCATACTGTTGGTTCGAACATTGTAAGCGACGTAGGTCTTTCCGGGCGCAAAACAGACACTGCCGTCCTGCGCGGCGATGGGGGTGTTGTACTCGTTGGTGCTGACTAGGTAGACAAAGAAGCCGCTCATGACCTGGGGATAGTAGTGCACCTGCATGGGACCCTGCTCGGCGGAATTGGCGCCACAGACGGCAATCTGATAGGTGGTGCCGGCAGTGGCGGCCACGCTCGCACTGAAGGAGCGCGTGGGCGATTGCGCCCAGCACGTCAACGCAGCCAAGTTGGCGCCGGTATAGATCGCCAATACTGCGTTGATGCAGGACCCGGCCGTGTCGAAGCCAAAGACGCCGTCAGACGGCGCGGTCCACGACCACCAGATTGAATTGGTGCCGAAGTAGGGGGCATGCCACGGCTCGCCGGCCTCCATGGTGGCGGTGGTGGTATCGCCGGCCACCGTGCCGCTGGCGCCGACGAGGGCGATGCGGTCGGCAAAGTTGTCGTTGGGAGGCGGCAGCAGGCGTGCGGCACGTGGCGCCGGCGGCGCCGGCATGGGCGCAAGCGTGTGCTGGATGCGCGCCTGCAGGGCCGTGCACGCCTGTGCGTGCCACGCGGCATATTGGCTCATCCAGGTGGTGCCATCACTAAAAAGAGACGATGCGTACAGACATACCAGTGCAATCGCAAGCTGCCTTTTCATCGGGTTCCTCAGCTAGTTGGTTGTCACTTTGAGTATAGCACAACGCGCGCGCACTGTCAACAAATCAGGCCGCGATATCTCGTTCTTCTCATTCCGTTGCGGGTCAGCTCGCTGATGGTGCCGCAATACAAAGAAGTGTTAGAGACACCACTAGCGCAGTACCGTGCGCTGGCGCAGATAGTCGGATGAGGGCCTGCTGAAACGCGTGCGCAGCTCGCGGCACGAGAGCAGGCGGGTGGCCTGAATGCGGGCGCGTTGGCGCAGCATCGCGCGCAGGCCGCAGAGTGCCTGGCCGCGCCCGCGCAGTACCGGCGCCCCGCGCCCGCGCAGGATCCACGCCAGGTCGCTCAAAACAAAATGCAGCACGATCCGCGGCGCATACCACAGCAGGAGCAGCGCGGGCATGTTCTTGACCAGCACCCAGAGCGTGTTGCGCTTGGTCCACAGCACGCTGCGGTCGGATAAACGTTGCGCGCTGAACGAGACCCGATGCCAGACCACGGCGGACGGCACATACGCGCAGTGCCAGCCCATGAGCTGCGCGCGGAAGGCCAGATCGACATCTTCGTTGTAGGCAAAAAACAGCGGGTCAAACAGACCTATCTGGCGCAGCAACGTGACACGATACAACGCGGCGGCGGGGCAGGCGCCAAAGACATCATCGGGCGTGGTATACGCATGGGCCGGCGCGCCGGTGCCGCGCTTGCCCGCCAGACCGTAAGTATAGAACAGGTCGCCGGCCGTGTCGATGGTGGCCGGTGGCAACTGTCCGTCCCACTGCAAAATCTTGCTGGCGGCCATGCCGGCATCCGGCCGGTCGGTCAACGCGGTCAACAATGCGGCCAGCCATGAAGGTTGGGCGCAGGTGTCGTTGTTGAGCAGGGCAATAAACTCGACTGCGGGATTCTCGCGCCAGACAAGTTCGATACCGGCATTGTTGCCGGCGGCAAAGCCCAGATTGTGCGGCAAGGCCAACAGGTGCATGTCCGGATAGGCGTGCTGGGCCATTTCGCGCGAACCGTCATCCGAGCCGTTGTCGACAATGAGTGCGGCAAACTCAACGCCGGTTTGCGCGCGCAGCGCATGGAGACAGGCGGGCAAGACTGCGGTGCCATTCCAGTTTAGGACAATGACAACGATGCGGGCGGTGGGGAGGGCGACCAGCATCGTATCAATATCCAAAGGCGCGCAGGCGCGCGGCCATGCGCGCGGCAAAGGCGCACAAGGCCGGATCCTTCTCATACGCGCGAGCACGGGTTGGATTGATGCCGGCGCAGGCGCGTTCGATCAACGCCGGTTGGGCCGGCACGCCGCAAAACTCAAGCACGCGCGTGAGCTGCTCGCGCGGCGACTGCACGACGTCCTCGAAGCGCACGCTGAGGGCCCGCGGGCCGAGCGCGGCAACGTGGCGCTGGGCTTCGCGGGAATACTCTTCCCAGGTTGCGAAGCAGCCTTCCGGCGAGGTGCAGCGCACGTGCAGCGCAAAACTCGGCTGACGCAGGCCGAACCAATAGAGCAGCTTGCGCTGCGCGAACAAGCGCGCGCCAATGGCGACCGTGTCGCGCTGGCGGGTCATCAAACTTTGGACGACATCCACGCCATGGCGTTGCAGGTGAATGATGCGCGCGCGGGGAAAGATATCGAGCCAGAGCGGCAGGGTGAACGTATTGCGCGGATCTTTCCAGCCCCAGGGCTCGTTCAGGCGCATGGGTGTGCCATGGCGCAGGAAGCGGCGCGGGCCGAGATACGACACAACCCGCAGCGTGCGCAGCAAATAGGCGATATAGTCGCGCAACAATTCGCGCAAGGCGACATTGTGCAACATCGCCTGCACGGCGGCCGGAGATTCCCAACTGCCGCCACATTGCTGGATCAGCCAGTCATTGATCGTCAGGAAAAACCAGGCTTCGTGATTGGGATCTTTGCGCCAGCCGCAGAACAGGCCGCAGGCCTCGAGCACATCCGTAATCATGCTCGTGCCGGAGCGGTGCATGCCGAGGATAATGACTGGTTGCGTGCGTGCAGTGGCCGGAGTGTTCATGCGCGTTTCCAAAAGGGTTTGCCCAGACAGGTTGAATGCAGGTTGAGCCGGTGGTACACGAACCAGGCCAGCAGGCCGTTCCACGTGAGCATGCTGAGCACAAACGCCCAGGCGGCGCCGAGCGGGCCGAACCACGGAATCAGCAGAAGATTGGCGCAGATCGTGACCGCCGCGCCCACGCCGATGCCCACCACCGCGTCGCGTTCGTGGCCGGTCGTGGTTAAGAGCATGCCGACGGAACCCGTGGCGGTATTGATCAATTGCCCCAGGCAGAGCACGACCAGCACAGGTGCGGCCGGTTGCACGTCCTTCGACAACAGCCCCAGCAGTTCTTTGCCGAAGATGATCACAATCAAGGTCAGGGGCAGTGCGACCAGCATGATGCCACGCGCTGACCAGGTGACCATGCGCTGCAGTTGCGCGTGGTTTTTCTGGGCATGCAGCCGTGCAATGCTGGGTGCCATGGCGGCATTGACGGTCACCAGGATGAAGCCGATGCAGTCCGCGATTCTGCGCGCCGAGTCGTACAATCCGACCGCCTGCTTGCCCTTGATAAAGCCCAACAAGAGACTGTCCGCCCGGCTGACAATCACATACATCAGGCTGACCAGCATCAGCGGCACGGCGCAGCGCAGCCAGGCACGCGCATGGGTTTCGGGCGACACCGCCGGGCTGGCCGGCGGCAGATGGCGCGCCAACAACCAGCGGCCCAGATAATAGGCGGGCACAACCGCCGCGACCGCGATGAGCATTGCGATGACCGAGGTGAAATACTGCCGCAAGAACAGCGCGGCCAGCAGGATGCCGGCGAGGGTCAGCAGCGGCGTCACCACCAATTCCGGGAGGAAGCCGAGTGTGACGTGGTGCAGGCCGCGCAGTGCTCCTTGCCGCACATACGCCAAGGTCAGCCATGGCAGGGCCGTGAAGCCCAGTGCACAGGCAAGCAGTGTTTCGCGATCACCTCTGCCGCCCAGGTACAAGCCGCAGACGACCAGCAACGCAAGAGCCGCCACACCGCACGCGCTGCTGAGCACCGTGCGGCGCGCCCAATGCAACAAGGCATACAGGCGATCCATCTGGCCGTGGGCACGCAACGCCGCGCTCTCGCGCAACACTAGTTGATCAAGGCCCAGCAACGCCGGAATGGTCAGCACGACCAGCCAGGATTGCGCCAGTGAATAGGCGCCATATCCCGCAACGCCCACCTTCTTGTACAGCACATGCATGGTTGCAAACAGCAGCAGCATGGCAAGCGCGCGCAGTGCCGAGGTGCCGACGACATGCACGACGACATGCCGCAGTGAGCCGGGATTCGCAAGGGTCTGTAACCATCGTCGCATCGCCGCATTCTACCATACCCATGGGCGGCGCGTCAATGCACCGTGACCGGCGAATCCATGAAGTTTGACAAAACGTGTTAAAATATGCTATACTGTCTACTAACGAATTGTGCGCTCCTGATGCGGTTCGGGACAACGCGCGCATTTTTATCACCACCTTACGAGAGTATCGGCATGAAAACGCAATGGATGATCGGATGTTTGGCCATTCTGGCAGTCTCTGTATTTGCCCTCACGGCGAAAGCGGCCGCGCCGGCAAATGATAATTTCGTCAATGCGGTGACCCTCCCCGGCGCGTCCGGCACAGCGGGCGGCTATAACTGCATTGATGCGACCAAGGAAGTCGGTGAAGCTGACTGTGTGTATGGCGATGTCACCAACACGGTCTGGTTTAAATGGACCTCCCCAGCCAATTGTTCATGGACCATCAGCACCTTGGGTTCACGCAACACGGGTGGCGGCGAGTGGGACGCCTGCATCGCGATCTACACCGGCGCGACCGTCGGCACGGCCGTCAAACTGGCCGAGCAGGACACGGGTTATGAAGAAACACTGACAGTGCAAGGAATCAATGCCGGTATGCTCTTGTACCTGCAAGCAGCTGGCTATGCAAGCGAAATTGCCACGAACATTTTTCTGACGTGGAGCATCGCCTTGGATCCCGTCACCAACGGCTGGGATGTCGTGCCGATGGCGAGCGCGATGGGCAATCTCGATTCGTCACGCAGTTGGCTGGTGCCCGATCCGGTGAACAACAAGCTGTTTGCATCGCGCTGGGACAACAGCGAATTTACGTCCTATGTACTGCCGTATGCGCAGGCCACCAATCCGGCCACGCTGGGCGGCGCATGGACCAGCATTGCCGCGCCGACGGGTATGGATCAAAATACCCCGGACAACGGCACTGCGGGCATGGTTGCCGGCGGCTATTTGTATGCCGGTGGCGGCTTTGGCAGCACGAGCGATGGGCGCAAGTTCTGCCGGCTTGACACCTCCAGCTTGGCGTGGCAGATCGGCAACAAGGTTGGCGGCGAATACGCTGGCGGTTGGGCTGGCGTGTGGGCGATCATTCCCCAGACGACGGCGACCGGCACCTGGATTTACGGCCAGTGGTGCGGCACGCGCTACTATCAATCCTATTTCGTCAGCAACGAGGCGACTTTCACCTATTATGCGGTGGGTAGAAGCCAGGATACTCCGTCCTATTGGGGTGTTGACGCGATTGCCAATCCCGCAGGTGACATCTTCTATTACGGCCAAGGTGTAACGGGCGCGTCAAATGCGCTGCGCCGTGCAACGGTTGGATCAGCCGTGACACCGTCCATCTGCACACCGTGGATGTTGACGCGTGGCGAGTTGAATGACAACCAAAACGTGCGTACGGGCCCGGCCATCGAGTACGTTCCCGCCTCGAAATCACCGCTGGGTCTGAATGAACTGTGGGTGATGCCGGCGCGTATCCTTCAAGGCGGCGTTGCGGTGCAGTATTCCAAGATCGACCGGTATCGCGCCGACAGTGGTGCCTACCTTGCCTCGGTTGATCTGCCCTTTAACATGGCCAATGATGGTGCCGGTACCGACATGGCCTATTTGAACGGCACGGTCTTTGTCATGCAAGGTGGCTCGGTCAAGAAGCTGTGGTCAATGCCCGTGGTGCCGGAGCCTTCACTGGCGCTGGGCCTGGGCCTGCTGAGCCTGGTAGTGACGCGGATGAAGCGCGCCGCATAAGCTGCCGCAAGCGTTAGTGTAAGTAGACAAGCCCGTGGACAGTAACCCTGTTCACGGGCTTGTTGCATAATTAGCGCGTCGTGCGGTCTTCGGCGCCCCACCGATCCCGCCGTTGGCGCATGCGCGTCAGCTTTAGCTGATTGCACCCGCATAGCTGCGGGTTTCTCCCAACGCAGACGCGTTCCCGCCCGCGGCAGCGGCTATAGAGTGGGAGCGGCTGGTGCAGCGTGAATCTGTGATGCCGCTGCGCGCAGCGAAGGGAACGCCGATCGTCCCGCCGTTGACGGGATCCACGCCGCTGGCGGGACTCCAAGCAGCTCCAAGCAGCCAGATCGGCTGAAGGTAGCTGCGATCTCCCGATCGCAGCTGCTTGCGCCTGCGCGGGATATGGAAATCCCGCATCCCTTCAGCGGCACGGGCGTGCCGCGTTCCCCTCGGCGATGCCGACACTGCGCTACGACAGAAGCGTTTGCGCCACTACGTTGACGCGCATGCGCCGGCGGCGGGATCGGTGAACGCACAGATTGGAAACAACAGCGCCAGGCGCTTTTCTCTTAATGTTATTCACCCACGGCGCAAGGCTGCGGGGTCTTCAGATGATATGTAAAGGAACTTACTAATGAATGCGCTTACTTGGTGTCATGCCAATTGTAGCCGCGGGCGCCTGCTTGGAGCTGGCTTGGCTAGCTAAGGCACCAGCCTAGTCCCGCCAGCGGCGTGAATCCCGCCAACGGCGTGGATCCCGCCAACGGCGTGGATCCCGCCAACGGCGCGGATCCCGCCAACGGCGCGGATGACCGCGGCTGCAGAAGCCGCCCTCACCGCGGGCGGCTACAAGGACGATGCAAAGTAGAAAGCGCTCTCATTAGTATGAGACACTGCGCTACCGGCGCGGACGCATGCGCAGGGCCAGCAGAGCGAGCAGCAGGCCCGCAACCGGCTCGGGCACAACGAGTGGCTGCACGGCAAACACATCATAGCGAAATGCGGTCCAGACCGTGCCGTTGGCGGCGCTGACGGTGATGACCACGGCGGTCGCGCCGGCAAAAAACTCGCGCGACACGACAAATTCATCATCGCGCCAGCGATTGGTGACATTCTGATCGGCATGATTGGTACTGTTGTTCCAGCCGGCTTGATACCAAAGGCCGACTGCCGCGCCGTTGACATCCACCAGGGCGGATTGATTGGTGTACGCGAAATCATTACGGCGGCGCAACAGCAGGGCATCGGCGAGAGGATCCACGGCGACCTGAAAGGAATACTGCGCGCGGGTCAGCCGGCCGGCATCAATGATGCGCGTCAGATCATCCTCACCATCATAGGCGGCGTCCAGAGTGTAAAGGTCGGCTGCGCCATTGGTGACAAACGCATGGGCGGCTTCGGATGCCGGATCGCCGATGTCGAACGCATCCACGTGGGTCAGCAATGACTGCGGCCGGCCGTACCAGAATGCGACGCTGGCGTAGGTCACGTCAATATTATTCTCCCAGCCATGCTCCATAGTGGCACGCAACGCGCTGCGGAAGGGAATGCGATCGGCGAGATGCCAGCGGTAACAAGATGTCCAGTCTTCATCTGCAAGTGCCACATGATGTGAATTGCCATGACTGGGCACGGCAAAACAGCCGCCGTTGAAGTACCAGCCGCCATTGTAGTAATCCTCGGTGCCGGTGCCCTGCACCCGCGGTGCCCGCGCGCCGTCAACATAGATGCGTTCATCGCCTTCAAGATAGCCGCGGAACGTCGGCCCGCGCATCCAATGCGACACGCCGATCAGCGCGCCGCAGCCCTGCACGTCGAGAAACACATAATCGCCCGGGTCACTGACCATCTCGGCACTGTGATAGGTTGCATGAAACCAGCCCAGTGCGCCTGGATTGTCGGGCAGGTCACTCCAGCGCGTTTCGCACCACAGATTGCTGAAGGTCTGCGCGCTGGTATTGGTCAGCCAGACAAGGCCATGACTGGCAAACGGCATCGGCGCATAGCAGTAGGATTCCATCGTGTTGGTCAGGCAACCGACCAGCAGTGTGTGCACGTCCTGCACGCCGAACGGTGTGCAGAAAAACAGCCCGACCGGCGCGCGCACCGCATTGGTGATGGTATCGTCCCAGTCAGCGCACAGCCACACGCCGGTGCTCCAGTCAAGATGGCGCGGCATATTCGTGATGGTGTACTCGTACGTGCGCGTGCCCTGCCACGACTGATTATTGATCACATAGGCATGCGCAGCCTCACTGGCGGGCGTGCCGACGTCGAGTTCGTCGGTCAGCGTGGCAACGGCGCCGGTCAGCGAATACGCCCAATAGTAGAACTCATTCCAATCAAAGCCGCTGCTGACAAACTCGATCCGCGCGGTAATGGCGGCCTTGCCCTCCGTCACCGCCGCCGGAATCGGAAAATCACTGTCGAGGAACCCTGATTGCGCGCCGGGCGTGTACCATTCGCCCACGACGCCGCCGTCAATTACCACGCGGGCGCGTTGATCGCCGATGCCGGCATCCAACCGGCGCGTCAACTGCACACCGGTGTTGTTGGATGCAATCGCCATGATGAATTGTGAGAAACCGTTGGTGGCAATGAACGCCCGGCCATTGTCCGTGGCGCGGCGCGGCCCGTCGTAGGTCAACAGCGGATTGCGCAGCCGTATGCCATGCAGCACGTACGCGCCGGTGATGTTCGCCAAGGCAACTGCCGTGTAGGGTGCCAGGGTAAATGTATTAGTGGCAAAACTCGTGTTGGTGTAAATTCCTACGGGGGCGCCGGCGTTGTTCCAGATGCTGCGCACGTCGGCGGATGATTCATTGGTCTGCCAGCGCGGAATGGCCGTGCCGTCATTATAGGTTAGCAGATTGATGTTGTAGTACAAGCTGGCGTCGGTGCTGGTCACGCGGCAACTGTTGGAAAACGTGATCGGCAGGTACGAGACAAAGCCGCCGCTGGAGACTTCGTCATTGACGACCAACGGCGCCAGATACGGCGCGCCGACACCATCAAAGAAATCCGAAAAGGTCTTGTCAACCACGCGCGGCCCATCTAGATACACGCGCAGGCGCAGCGCGCCGTTCTGCCCGGTCGTCCACAGCCGCGCGAGCACACCGGCGCCGCGGATGTCCGCCATCACGTATTCGCTGCCGCTCTTGTAGAGAAAAAAACCGCGATCGTAATTGGCGCCGTTGCGCTCGTAACTCGAAAAACCATGCGCAAAGACCAGCGGGGTTACCTGCGGCAACAACTCGATATGGCGATAGACATCCAAACCATACGGCGCGGCCGGGCAGGTGCCCGCGCACAGAATGAATACCAACCAACAACGTTTAGTGTAGTGCATACGGTAAGTGTAGCATTCCGTAGTCGCGAACGCAACCAGGGCGGAACACCCTCGCACGGCTGATGGACAGTCTGCTCCATCTTCGCTATAATATCGCCATGAGCGCATCGCCTCCTGTCCTCGAGCTTCTTGCGCGGTTCAACCAGCACCGCGAGACGTACGCTGCTGGCCAGTACAACGAGACGCAGCTCCGGCGCGAGTTCCTTGACCCGTTCTTCAAGTCGCTTGGCTGGGACATGGACAACTCTGCGGGCTATGCCGAACCGTACAAGGATGTCATTCACGAGGACGCCATCCGCATCGCCGGTGCCGTCAAGGCGCCCGACTACTGCTTCCGCATCGGCGGCACGCGCAAGTTCTTCCTCGAAGCCAAGAAACCCAGCGTCTCAATCAAGGACGAGATCAGTGCTGCCTACCAGCTTCGGCGCTACGCCTGGTCCGCCAAGCTGCCGCTCAGCATTCTGAGCGACTTCGAGGAGTTCGCCGTCTACGATTGCCGCATCAAACCGGTCAAGACCGATCCCGCCTCGACTGCCCGCGTCTTCTACTGCACCTGTGATGAGTATCCCGAGAGGTTTGACTGGATCGCCTCGATTTTCTCGCGTGACGCCGTGCTCAAAGGCTCGTTCGACAAGTTCGCCGAGACGAACAAAGCCAAGCGCGGCACGGCCGACGTTGATGACGACTTCCTCGCAACGATTGAGTCATGGCGCAGCGAACTTGCCCGTTCGCTTGCCCTGCGCAATGCCGGCCTCTCGACCCGCGAACTCAATTTTGCCGTGCAGCGCATCATTGACCGCATCGTCTTCCTGCGCATCTGCGAAGACCGCGGCATTGAGGACTATGGCCGCATGCTCGCGCTCACAAACGGTAACCGACTCTACCCGCGCTTGTGCGAATTGTTTGTCAAGGCCGATGCGCGTTACAATTCCGGCCTGTTCTGTTTCAAGAAAGAGAAAGGCCGCATCGAACAACCCGACGAGCTCACGCATTCGCTCGAAGTTGATGATGATGTCCTCCGCGCCATGCTCAAGGCGGTTTACTATCCAGACAGCCCCTATGCCTTCAGCGTCATATCGTCCGACATTCTCGGCCAAGTCTACGAACAGTTCCTCGGCAAGGTCATCCGTCTGACCGATGGCCACCGGGCCAAGGTCGAGGACAAGCCCGAAGTCAAGAAGGCCGGCGGCGTCTACTACACGCCCACGTACATCGTGGATTACATTGTGAAACAGACTGTGGGCAGGCTGGTCGAGGGCAAGACGCCGCGTGAAGTGGCAACCATCCATGTGCTAGATCCAGCCTGCGGCTCAGGCTCGTTCCTGATTGGCGCATACCAGTTCCTGCTCGATTGGCATCTGAACTGGTACACAGCCAACGAGCCAGTGAAATGGGCGAAAGGAAGCAAACCGGCGCTGGTCCAAGTCAAAGGCGGCTGGAAGCTGACCATCGCCGAGCGCAAGCGGATTCTTCTCAACAGCATCTACGGCGTGGACATAGACCAGCAGGCCGTGGAGGTGACCAAGCTCTCGCTTTTGCTGAAAGTCCTTGAAGGCGAATCCGAGCAGAGCGTGCAGCAAGTGTTCGACCTGTTCCACGAAAGGGCGCTACCCGATTTGGGCAGTAATATCAAATGCGGCAACTCGCTAATCGGCCCAGACTTCTACCAGCAACCTAATCTGCCCGCGTTGTCCGACGACGACCGCATGCGCATCAATGTCTTCGACTGGAACGCAGCGTTCCCGCAGATACTTGGCCAAAAGGATTCCGGCCAAGGCTTCGACGCAGTCATCGGCAATCCACCCTATGATGTTATGGAGAAAGAACGTGGCAATGCATCTTGGCCTCACGAAGCTCTGGCAATGTATGCTAAATGCATCCCAAAACTGTGCGCAGCCTTGGGTGGAAAAGGCAATCTCTTTAGGTTTTTTGTCGTCAAATGCATTGAACTTGTTAAGGAGCATGGCAGAACTGGTTTGATTGTTCCCTTGGCCTTGTTAGCTGACGCGTCATGTGCACCAACACGGAAACACTTGATATTAAATACAACGGATCTAGTTTTGGAATGTTTCCCACAGAAGGACAACGCATCAAGAAGGGTCTTCCGGAATGCAAAACTATCTACAACGGTTTTTACCGCAACTCGCACAATGGCAACGATGCGTTCAGATGCATCAGTGTCTATTCATGTTTATCCCTGGAACTCTTTCAATGACAAGCCGCGTTCTGCAATTATTGAAATGGCAGACGCCGCAAAGCTGGATCCCGTAACAACACCAATTCCTCTGGTGAGCGAGCGGGAATGGGAACTCTGCAAGAAAACACACAACCAGCACAATGTGTCGCGTTTTGGTGAGTTGTCGGAGTTCACAGTATCGCGCGGAGAGATAAATCAAACCATATATCGGGAGTTCATAACAAGCGATCCTGGCAACGCCAGACTGCTGAAGGGTGCAGAGGTTGGCAGATACAATATTAGGACCACTCTTAAACAAGGGGTTCGCGAATGGTTCAAGGAGAACGCCTACCTTTCATGCAACAAACCAAAACGTTTTGTCTGTTATCGAAGGATAGCCACGCAACGCATCACCGGGCTTGACGAGCGATTACGCGTTGTGGCCAGTATTGTTGATCCCCCAACATACTTTGCTGATTCCACCAATTCCATCGTCGTTTCACAAGATTCGCGATATGGACTTGAGTATATCCTTGCAATACTAAACTCGCGGTTGATTCAATGGAGATTCAAGTTAACGAGCTCAAACAACAATGTGGCTACAAACGAAATAGAGTCGTTGCCGTTTCGGAGGATAGATTTCTCTGCGAGTGATGATTCATCAATGCATCATGTGGTGGTCAAATCTGTAGAAAGAATGATGAGTCTCCAACACCAGTTGCGCTCCGCCAAGACGCCGCACGAGAAGGAGGCCTTGGAGGGCCAGATCGCCGCGACCGACCGCCTGATTGACAAACTGGTGTATGAACTCTACAATTTGTCCGAAGAAGATATTGCGCTTGTGACGACAGCGCAAACTAATATGGAATAAGGGGCAAAGTGAAAACAATCCTAAGAGATATCTGGAACAGTATCAAGCGAATGGTCAATGCCGTGACTACCATTTCGATTCTATTGGGAGCGTTATTTGGCGCGAGCAAGTACATAGATTGGAGGGTTACACAGAAATTGAAGGATCCAAATGTTCTATGTGAACTTGCCAGCCGGGTTAGACCTAGTGTCGTATTTGATGCTGAGGACAAAATACTTGCTGACTTGGGTGGCTTGAACTACATCGACAGAGTTCACGTTGAGCGTACAACAAACTTGATGCCAGTGAGAATCATCTTGACTCCAAAACACTTTCTTGCTCAAGCCCCTTTGCTTACATCATTGGATGCCGTTGAACTCTCCGGGGCTGAACAACCTGTTCGAGGCCCGGGAATTACTTGGGTCTATAATATTGGTGTCTTCAACATGATGGCAGATGTGCCGCATATGCGCTTTCGAATAGAGATCATACCTTGAGCTATTTCGGTTTGAGTTATAGCACAGGGCGGTCAGAGATGTTCAGGAGCAATGACATAACAAATGGCGGTGCGGTTTTTCCGGATCTGAAATGCTGGACCACGTCAAACGACAAATAAAGTCAATTGTAATAGTTCGTGATTGCTCAACTCTTTGTTGAAATCTGCCGACTTGGCAACACAATAAGGGCCGCGACTAGACCACAAAATAAACGCAGTTGCTACGGCTATGTTTTGTACCCCGAAAAATAAAGAGGCCTCATGCGAGACCCCCCTACGCTCGCCCCTACGGGCGATCCACCTCCGCTCAAGCGGATTGATTAATTGTAGCATATTCCCCTGGGAAATGCAACCTGTAGCCACAAATGAGCGCGTCTTCACAGGAGCTCTTGCTTTTGCGCCATAGAGTTGTGTACGCCACGCGCACCGCGTCGCATGCGCTCGTCAAGGAAATATGGGCGTTGCGCGGCGTCGAGGCTGCGCGTGCCGAGACAATTGCTGACAACGCTGATGTGAAGCTGCATTGGGTGGATGCACTGCCCGCGCCTAATGGAGAGTCATCAGTCGTGAAGCTCGAGCAGGAACGCGACATCCTTGTGCTGCGCAATCGGACGTCACCCTTCATCTCGCAGTTCGAGCATCCACTTGGCCGGTGCGCCAAATTCTATAAGCTGTCCGCCTACAACAACTGCAACTACTGGTGCGAATACTGCTATCTGTACCTGACATTCCGCACGCGTCCGTTTTCCATCCACTACGCAAACTATGAGCGGTTGTTCCGCGAGATTGCCGTGTTTGACAAGGCGGACATCCCGCCACGGCTACGCATGCTCAACCTTGGCGAGCTGGGCGATCCCCTGGCCATTGACGACGTGACTGCGTTCAGCAAAGTCATCATACCGTTTGTCACGGAGAACACGGCACGCACCAGCCTCTTGTTCCTTACAAAAAGCGCATGTGTTGACAACCTGCTTGAGCTGGATGGGCAAGGACGTGTTGCAGTGTCGTTCAGCGTCAACACGGACAAAGTTGCCAAGCATCTTGAGCATCGTGCGCCCCCAGTGGGCGACCGACTCCTGGCCGCACGACGAGTTCAGGATGCGGGCTATGAAATCCGTCTCAGGATCGACCCGGTTTTCTACTACTCGACCTGGGAACGAGACTACGCGCAACTCGTGGACGACATTGCCGATACTGTCAAGCCATCTGTGGTGACTATCGGAGAATATCGCCCGGCGTGCATGCTAGGCAATCATATCCGACTGCGGTTCCCGGATTCGCCACTATTGAAGATAGAGCGTGGGCTGGTCAAAGACCATGGCAAGCTGCGCTATCCGCCAGAACGGCGGCATGCAATGTTCGCGCACATTGTAGCCCGGTTGCGGCACCGGGGCATCACGCGAATCGGACTATGCAAAGAAGGAGCCGAGTCATGGCGAGCAGCCGGCTTGAACGGCACGTTCTGCTGCAACTGCCTCCTATGAAACAAAATGTGCTTTGAGAACAATACTCTTGCGCGCCCCATTTCCGCAACCGACCAGCAGATCGAACAGCTGGTCTAGCAACTCTACGATGAGATGCCGCGTTGGCGTTGGGCGCCGCACACCGTAACTGTTGCGCGCAAAAATCAGCCGTGCTGTTACCGGCGCGGAAATGTGGTATACTATCATTATGAAGAAGATGCTTGTTCGTCACTGCGTTGTTGTGGGCTGTCTGCTGCTGCTCGTGCCGCTCGCACGCGCCGTCGCGCCGAGCCCCATGGTCGGGCATTACGGCGCGCTGGTCACGCCGACGGGGGTGTCGTTTCGGGTTTGGGCGCCGCACGCGACCAGCGTCAGTCTGGCCGGCACCTTCAATAGTTGGAGCAGCAGCGCGGATCGGCTGGCGCCGGATGATGCCACGTCGAATTACTGGTCCATCTTTCGCAGTAGCACTCCGGTCGGCGCGCTGTATAAATTTGTCGTCAATGGCACGCTGTGGAAAGCCGACCCCTGGACGCGCGCGGTGGCGTATCCGGACGGCAATGCGGTGGTGACCACGGCCGACTATGCGTGGACATCGTTTGTGCGCCCGCACGAGAGCGAGACGGTGTTGTATGAGTTGCATGTCGGCACGTTCAACGGCGGGACATTTGCCGGCGTGGCGCAGAAAGCGGCGTACCTGCAACGCGTGGGGATCAACGCGGTTGAATTGATGCCGCCAGCAGAATTCAGCGGCAGCCGCTCATGGGGCTACAATCCGGTCGGCATTTACGCGCCAGAGTCGGCCTATGGCGGCGTGACGGCGTTCAAGCAGATGGTGGATGTACTGCATCAACACGGCATCGCGGTGTATATTGATGTGGTCTACAATCACGTTGAGGGCGAGATCTTGTGGAAGTGGGATGGCTGGACGATGGGCTCGCATGTCTGTCCGATTGACGGCCAGACGGGTGAGCACGGCGGTATTTTCTATTTTGATTGGACCGGCAGCCCGGCCGAGCGCTGGTATACGCAATGGGGCAAGAATCGGCCGAATTATGCGCGCGCCGAGGTGACGAATTACTTGACCCAGAACATCGTCTTCTGGCTGACGGAAATGAACTGCGACGGGATTCGCATGGATTCGACCATCAACATGCGCAAAGTCAATTACAGCAGTGACATCCCCGAGGGCTACGCGCTCTGCCGGACGATCAACACGGCGGCCGACGTGGTTGCGCCCGACGCGGTGCTGGTTGCGGAGGATTTGAACGACTACACCGGCGTGACCGACAAGAGCGGCGGCGCCTACACGCTCGGCTTTGACGCGCAGTGGAACAACTACTTCGTCGACAACGTGCGCAACCAGATGAAAATCAGCGCGGATGCGTCGCGTGACATGACGGTTTTGCAGAACGCCGTGCAATCCATCGAACACGGCCGCGCCTTCGCGACGGTGAAATATTCCGATTCGCATGATGACGCGGCCAACGGCCAGTCGCGTTTGAACGTCGAAATTGATCCGCCGAACGGCAATTCGTATTTTGCGAAAAAACGCTCGACGCTGGCGGCCGCGCTGGTGCTGACCGCGCCGGGCATACCGATGCTGTTTCAGGGCCAGGAATTTCTTGAAGACGGGTTCTTCAGCGATACCGATCCGCTGGATTGGACCAAAGCCAACACCTACGGCGGCATGTTGCGCCTGTACCGCGATGTGGTGCATCTGCGGCGCGACGCATTTGGAATCAGCACGGGGCTGACGGGCGCGTATGTCAGCGTCTATCATGTCAACAACGCCGGCGGCGTGAAACTGATGGCGTACCGGCGCGCGCGCAGCAGCAGCGCCGGCGATGACGTGATCGTGGTGGTGAATGCCGCGAATACGACCCTGACGGATTATCAAATTGGACTGCCGGGTGCGGGCACGTGGTATTGCCTGGTCAATTCGGACCGGCGCTGCTATGATGCCGGCTATGGTAATGGCGGCTCGCTGCAAGTGGAGGCCGGCACGCCCGGCATGGACGGGCTGACCCACAAAGGCAGTCTGACGATTGCGCCGTATTCGTTCATGGTTTTTGGCCGGGCACTGCCGGCCGCACCGACGGCGGCCTTCAGCGCCACGCCGACCAATGGCAATCGCGGCCTGGCGGTGCGCTTCACAGACATGAGCAGCGGACTGGTGACGAACTGGCTCTGGAACTTCGGCGATGGCAGCTGCAGCACCGAGGTCAACCCGCTTCATCGCTATACCAATGACGGCCTGTTCACCGTGACCATGACGATTGCCGGGCTGAACGGCAACGCGCAGGCCGTGCAGAGCAATGCGATTCACACCAGTTCAAGTGGTTGGATTGATGGCCAGAATATTCCAGATGATTTCGCAGACGCGGAGGCGGCCACCTTTCAAGACACCGTCACGGACTGGGGCGCGTGGAATGCGCTGCTGGCGGCGCGCGCGACCTTGGAGACGGATCGTCTGCTGCTGGGCGTGAGCGGCAGCATCGAGAAAAACGGCAACGGCCTGGTTGTCTTCTTTGACAGCATTCCCGGTGTCGGCACAAATCGCCTGACGCCGGCACTGAACGGGGTTGCGGCGCGGATCGTGAACATGACCGGCATGGTGTTCGACGCGGAGTTCACACCGGATTTTGCGCTGAACATCCACACGGACAGCGGCAATCCGGCCGAAGCCCGGGTTGATTTCTCACGCTTGAACGCGAACACGTACAGCTACTGGGGCAAGCTCCAAACCATGGACACGAGCTATGGCGCCATCAGCAACGCCTTTGCGCAATTGGCGCTGTATAATCAAAGCGCGGCCGGCACGAGTCTGGCGGTGACGGGCACGTATGCCACCGGCTTGGAGTTGGCCATCACGCGCGCTGCGCTGGACCTGACGGGTGAATGTTGCCGGGTGCAAGTCGTGGTCAGCAGCAGTGACGGCAAATGGTCGGCGAATCAATCACTGGCGCCAATTCACGGCGCAACCAACAGCTATGCCGCCAGTGGCTCCGCAGCGAGCAAGCGCTATGACTTGGTGCCGGGCGAGCAATTTCTGCAAATTGGCGTGCCCGAGCCGCTGGGCTTGCAACTTGGCGTCGTGTTGTATATGATATGGAACAAGCGACCCACGAGGCATGGATGAACAGCAATGTATGCAGCACACTGACAGTATGCGCGTTGATGTGTGTCAGCGGGCGCGGGGCGGATGCCCCGGCGCTCGGCACGCTGGTGGACGCCTCGTTTGCAGAGGCCGACTTGGCGACCGTGCTGGCGTTGTATCGCAGCGAGAATCAGGTGAATGTGCTGGTGCGCGCGGCCGGCACGAATCATCCGCCGATCACATTGGAACTGAAGAAGGTGCCGTTGGGTGAGGTGCTGCGGTTTGTAGCGCGCAGTGTCAACATGACCTACGAGCCGCGTCCCTTTGGCGCGATCTTCAGTGCGCCGTACCAACCGATGCCGGCGCGGCCACCCACCAATGTGTTGCGCGCGAAGCTGCAGCAGCGGATTGATGTTGCATTTAAGGAGCAACCCCTGCTGGATGCCGTGCAGTGCGTGGTGCAAGGCAATGCGATCAACCTGGTCTTGATCCAGCCGGCGGCGTGGGCTGACAAAAAAGTGACGCTGACGCTCAGCAAGGTGACGATCGCACAGGTATTGCAGTATCTGCAGGAGTTCAGCCGTGTGCCGATCAGCATTGACGGCTGCGCGGTTGTAGTGGGTGGTACCGCAACAAAATAAGGATGCATGGCACCGCAGAACGACAGGATGGGTGAGGCAACCAGCGTGACGCACAGCGTGAATATTCCGCCAGACAAGCATGTGCGCGTGCTGGACGGGCAAGGCTGGGTCGGCTTGGTGCAGGTGATGGGCGACGAGACGACGATTGTGAATGCCGCGCGCGTCTCCTTCGGCAAATTCACGACGCGCATGACGGAACGCGACGAAGTGCTCCTGAAATATCTGGTCGACGAACGCCACACCAGCCCGTTCGAGCATGTGGTTTTCACCTTCATCGTGCATTGCCCGTTGTTTGTGCGCAGTCAATGGCAGCGCCACCGGACGTGGTCCTACAATGAGATCAGCCGGCGTTACACGGAAGTTGACCTTGATTTTTATGAGCCGCGCCATATTCGCGGGCAGAGCGAAAACAACCGCCAGGCATCCGTTGATGTTTTGGCGGGGGCGACGCAGGCCGATGCCATGCGCATGATTGCGCAGGCTAATCGCGCCTCGCGCGACGCGTATGAAACGCTGCTGCAGATGGGCGTCTGTCGCGAGCAGGCCCGCGGGGTCTTGTCCCAGAATTTGATGACGACGTTTTGGGCGACGGTGGATTTGGGGAATCTGCTGCATTTCCTGTCGTTGCGCGACCACGCCGGCGCGCAATGGGAAATCCGGCAGTATGCTCAGGCGCTCAAAACGCTGGTGCAACCCTTGGTACCGACCGTGGCAAAAATCAGCGGCTGGTGAACCATGTCCGATCCGGCGATTCAATGTATTGACGTGGTGAAAGACTACCACAGCGGGCTGGGCGGGCGGCGGGTCTATCGCGCGTTGCATGGCATTTCGTTCGCGGTGCCGCGCGGCCAAGTGTTCGGCTTTCTTGGCCCGAACGGCGCGGGCAAAACCACGGCCCTGAAAATCCTGTTGTCCTTCATCCGGCCGACGACAGGCGCGGCCTTGCTGTTTGGGCGTTCGACGCAGGAGCCGGAGACGCGCCGCCTCCTGGGCTATCTGCCGGAAACCACAACCTATCCTGAGTATCTGACGGCGCGCGAGGCGGTCATGTTTTACGCGCGCCTGAGCGGACTGGCACGCGGCACAGCGACAAGCGCGGCCGCCGACGCCTTGCGCACGGTCGGCTTGCGGGCGGATGCGGATCGCGCGCTGAAGTACTTTTCGAAAGGCATGCGCCAACGCGTGGGTCTGGCCCAGGCGATTGTGCACCAGCCCGCGTGCCTGATTCTGGATGAGCCGGCCTCCGGGCTCGACCCGCTTGGGCGGCGCGAGATCCGCGAACTGATCACGCACTTGTGCACTCAAGGCTTGACGATCTTCTTCAGCTCGCATGAGTTGTCGGAAGTCGAGGCCACCTGCGATGCCATTGCCATTTTGCACCGCGGCCGCATTCTCTTGCAGGGTGCGCTGCCGGTGCTGCTGGCAGCTTCCACTGCACACCGTTCGCGCGCCGCCGCGCTCGAAGCCTTGTTTGTCACGACCATTTGCCAAGATGAACACGCTCACGAATCTGTATCTGATCGCGCATGAGACGGTGCGCAGCGCGCGCCGCCGCCGCCATCTGCCGGTGCTGTTGCTGGCCGTGCTGGCCAGTGCCGGTATCTGTTGCGCAATGGAGTTTTTCGGCAGTGCGCACTACCAGCAGTTTTTCTTTCACATCATGATGCTGGTGCTGCCGCTGGTCACGGTCGTGGTGGCCACGCTGACGACCTGCTGGGTGCTGCCGCAGCAGCGCCAGGATCACACCTTGCATCTCATCCTGGCGCGGCCGGTGGCGCGCTGGCAGGTGATCATCGGCACGTTCCTGGGCGTGGCCGTGACCAGTGTCATTGCCTTTGTGTTATTCACCGCCATTTTTCTGTTGTCGCTGTGGTGGCGGCAGGTCGTCTGCCCGCCGGCGCTGTTGCACGCCGTGATCTTGTTGCTGATCCAAGTGCTGCTGTTCAATGCCCTGGCGCTGGTCTTGTCGTTGCTGACCACGCCGGCGATGACCGCCGTGGTCTGCATCCTGTACTACTTTCTCGGGCAACTGATCCAGCCGGTGCTGCAGCCGGCGCTGGCCGGCACGCCGTGGATCGTGCGCGCGCCGGCGTGGTGTGCGTTCTTTGCCACACCCCATCTGAATTATTTCAACCTGACGATGCCGGTGGTGCACCAATGGCCGGCGGTCTCGTGGTTCATGCTGGTGCCGACCATCACGTATGGGGTAGGCTGGACGGCGCTGCTGCTGCTGGCGGCGTGCGGCCTATTTCGCCGATGCGACGTGTGAAGACAATAGGACTTATAGGACTCGTAAGTCTTATAGGACTCATGGGACTACAGAAGCAACCGTACGGTGCGTGCGCGCCGGAAACTGTGTGGGATCAGCTCATCACGGTCGTGCGCGTTGTCATTGGCGATGCCGCCTGGATGCAAGGCGATTTGTATTTGCATCGCGGCATTGATGAGAATGACCAGCAAGAACGCTACAACGTGTTCCGCCCGTATAACCCGTATGAAATGTTCCGTCATGATCACCATGCCGACGAGGCCTGCGGGCGTGAGCACGATGCGGCGCACGACGCGCCGGACGTGCACCTGACGCACCGCGATGAAGCGCAACTGCTGCCGCTATTCTGGCTGACGGCCAAGGCGGATCCGCACAACATTCAGAACTGGTCGGTGGGCAGCTACTGGCTCGCGCGGGTGGGCAATGCGCCTGCGGCGGTGTCATTTCTCGAACAGGGCCTGCAGTACAATCCCGACAGCGCCGCGCTAGCGCTCGACATGGGCGTGCTACTCTTTAGCACGGGCGGCGGACGCGGCACAGACCGCGTGACGAATCTGCTGTGGCGTGCGCTGGGCGGGGTGCACACGCCGCAAGAGCGGCGGCGGGCGTATACCTATCTTGGCGCGGCGCTGCGCACGATGCATGCTGCGCGCGCCCTGGCTGATCTGCGCCTGCAATGGTCGGCTGAGTTTCCCGTCAAGGACATGCCGACGCCGCTGTCCCAGCCGACGCCGGACGCACAGTAGCCTGGTTCCGGTGCTGCACAGACGCTCTTGAACTTTCGCTCATAATCGCGTATACTATGACACCCGCAACAAAGGAACCGGCACGCATGATTGATGTTGCAACAGGGCATCTTAATAAATTCTGGCAACGCGGCAAGGCGCTGCTCGGGGTGCAGTACCCGATCATGTGCGGTGCCATGACGTGGGTGAGCGAGCCGCGGCTGGTGTCGGCGGTGTGCAATGCGGGTGCCTTTGCCAGCCTGGCCTGCGGCAACATGCCGCCCGAGGAACTCGCACGTCAGATTGCGCACACGCGCACGCTGACCGACAAGCCGTTTGCGGTGAATCTGATCACGGTGGCGCCCAATTACCTGGCGCACCTCGAGCGGGCGGTGCAGGCGAAGCTGCCGGTGATTGTCTTTGCCGGCAGCATGCCGCGCGAACAGGAGATCGAAAAAGCCAAGGCATCCGGCGCACAAGTCCTGGCGTTTGCCTCGACCGACGCGCTGGCCAAGCGCATGGTGCGCTATGGCGTCGACGGCCTGATCCTGGAAGGGATGGAAGCCGGCGGGCACGTCGGGCCGGTAGTCGGGCCGATTCTGTGGCAACAGATTTTATTTCACTTCAGCGCGCGCGTGCCGGTCTTCATCGCCGGCGGCGTGGCGACCGGGAAAATGATGGCGCATTTGCTGCTGATGGGCGCGTCGGGCGTGCAGTTGGGCACGCGGTTTGTCATGACCGACGAATGCGTGGCGCATCCGAATTTCAAGGAAGAATTTCGCCGGGCGCAGGCGCGCGATGCGGTCGCCGCGCCGCAGTTCGATTCGCGCCTGCCGGTGATACCCGTGCGCGCGTTGAAAAACAAAGGCACGCTCGCGTTCGGCAAGCTGCAACTGGAACTGCTGCAGCAACTGGATGCCGGCGAGATTGATCGCGAGACGGCCCAGCTGGAAGTCGAACGCTTCTGGATCGGCGCGCTGCGCCATGCGGTCATTGATGGTGATGTCGAGCACGGCTCGCTCATGGCCGGCCAAACGGTCGGACTGGTGGATGAAATCATGCCGGTCCGGATGATGATCAAGGAATTGATTGGTGATGCGGAACGCGAACTGGAACGGATCGCCCGCACGCTTTAACCTGCTGATAAAGGAGTTGCTATGTCGCGCATGATGACCGTCGGTCTAGTTGGCTGTCTGTGGCTAATGCTGCTCAATGCCCAACCGCCCGCGCCGGCCGCGCCGCAAGCACCGGCGGCGATCTTGGTTGCACCGGCGGCGGCGGCGGGTGTGGCACCCGCGCCGGTGAAACTGGAATTGCGCATTCCCGCGCCGTATGCCGCGCGCGACTACAGCAATCTGTTGGGCATGCCGGGCTTCAGCGGTACGCTGCTGTCGAATCATTTCAAGCTGTATCTGGGCTATGTCAACAATGTCAACCTGCTGCAAAGCAGCTTGCGCACGCTGCTGGCCGGCGCCCAGGAAACGACGCCGCCGTATGCCGAACTGAAGCGGCGCCTGGGTTGGGAGTTCAACGGCATGCGCCTGCACGAATACTATTTCGACAATCTGGGCGGTGCGGGCATGGTGGCGACCAACACCGCGCTGTATGCGCAACTCTGTGCGGATTTCGGCAGTTACGACTCATGGAAACGCGATTTCGTCGGCACCGGCAAGATGCGCGGAATCGGCTGGGTGATTTTGTACTACGATCCGGTCGGCGGGCGTTTACTGAACATGTGGATCAATGAGCATGAGGCCAACCACATTGCCGGCGGTGTGCCGCTGTTGATCGTGGACGTGTTTGAGCATGCGTACCTGACGGACTACCAGCTTGATCGCGCAGCCTACCTGGATGCCGTCTTTGAGAACGTCAACTGGGATGTGGTGGCGGCGCGTTTCTCACCATGACGGCCTCGTCAGAATTGAGCGCTGTGCTGCCGCGCAATCCGCACGACCTCGAACTGCTGCTGGAGGTCAGCCGGGTGCTGGATCAAAGCTTGGATCTGCGCACGGTCGTGACGCCGCTGCCGCGCACGATCGCGACCCACATTGGTGCGCGGCGCGTGATGCTGCTGCTGCTGAATCGCAACACGCGCGAAATCTCGATTGCAGAAAGCTACGGCCTCTCGGAAAGTCAGCGCCAGAAAGCGCGCTATCGCCTGGGCGAAGGCATCACCGGCCAAGTGGTTGCCAGCGGCGCGCCGGCCATTATTCCGCGCATCTCGGCCGAGCCGCGTTTTCTGGACCGCACCGGCGCGCGCACGGATCAGTACAAACAGGATTCGGCCTTCATCTGCGTGCCGATCAAACTGGGCCAGGAAGTCATTGGTGCGCTCAGCATCGAGCGCCCGTGCCGCGACAGTCGCGTCTTGCACCACGATGCGCAATTGCTGACGATCATCAGTTCGATGATCGCCCAAGCCGTGCGCCTGCGCCAGGCCGTGCAGGAGGAGCAGGAACGTCTGTTGGATGAAAATCGCCGGCTGCAGCAGGAGTTGAAGGAACGCTTTCGCCCGTCCAACATCATCGGCAATTCACACGCGATGCAGACGGTCTTCGATTTGATCGCGCAAGTGGCCCGCAGCGATGCGACCGTGCTGATCCGCGGCGAGTCGGGCACCGGCAAGGAGCTGGTTGCGCGTGCGGTGCATTACAACAGCCTGCGGGCCGGCATGCCGTGTGTCAAAGTGAATTGCGCGGCCTTGCCGGAAACCCTGATCGAGAGCGAACTCTTCGGGCACGAGCGCGGCGCGTTCACCGGCGCGCTGGCCGCGCGCAAAGGCCGCTTCGAGTTGGCCCACGGCGGCACGATTTTCCTGGATGAAATCGGCGACTTTTCCGCGGCGACCCAGATCAAACTCCTGCGCGTCCTGCAAGAGCGCGAATTCGAACGCCTGGGCGGCACCAGCACGATCAAAGTCAATGTCCGCATTGTGACGGCGACCAACCGCAATCTTGAAGAGCTGAACGAGCGCGGCCAGTTCCGCCAGGATCTCTACTATCGCTTGAACGTCTTCCCCATCTTCCTGCCGCCCTTGCGCGACCGCCGCACCGACATCCTGTTGCTGGCCGATCATTTCGTCGAGAAATATTCGAAGCTTAATCACAAGAATGTGCGCCGCATTTCCACCCCGGCGATCGACATGCTGATGGTCTATCATTGGCCGGGCAATGTGCGCGAACTCGAGAATTGCATCGAGCGCGCCGTGCTGCTGACCGACGATGATGTGATTCATGCCCATCATCTGCCGCCCACCCTGCAAACGGCGGAAGCCAGCAACACGACCTTTCATGGCTCACTCGACGCGACCGTGGCGGCGGTCGAGCGCGAACTGATTGTCGACGCGCTGAAGTCGGCGCGCGGCAACATGGCCAAGGCGGCGCGCGCGCTGGGCGTGAGTGAGCGCTTGATGGGCTTGCGGGTGCGCAAGTTCGGCGTCAGCTATCGCCAGTTTCGCACCAAGGTGTAAAAGCGGGCAGTTGCATTTTTCACGGGGATTATCTTATAGTTATACACCCAGTTTCTGCCTTGATAACCTGATGACCACGGAGCCCCGGATGAACCAGCACAGCAGGAGCGCACTACTCATTCTTGTAGCGAGCGCGACCTTGGCCTTGGCGCAGATGCCCACGATGAAGACCGAAGTGAAGGTCGAGGCCAAAGTGCCGGCGCCGGTGGGACCGTCACCTGCCGCCGTCGGCCAGCCGACGTCCGCGCCGGCTGGTGTGCCCACGCCCGGTGCGGTGCAGCCGTACAAGGATGGCGACCTGTATTATCACGCGATCCCGTCGGCGCCGGCGTCGGCCAGCACGGCCGTGCGCGTCATCGGCACGGAAGACGACACCGACTTCATTGTCAAGGCCTTCAAATTGAGAACCCAGGGCATCTCGGCCGAGTTAGCGTCCTATTTGCGCACCACCGTCGAAAAAGAGAACGGCAGAGTGGATGTGTCGGTCAACACTAAGAGTGGCGAAGAGTTCATTGTCATCACGGCCCCCATCTTTCAATTTGAGTATCTCGCGCAGGTCATCGACGCGCTGGATCATGACGGCACGCAGTTTTACGAAGACGGCACCGCGGTCGGCGTGTACAAGCTCCGCAACCGGCTGGCATCTGATTTGGGCGGGCTGGTCAATGATGCGCTGATGAGCAAGGATGGCACTTCGTATCCGGATGACACAGTCAACAAGGTGTACTATATGGATTCGCCCAGCTACTACAATGCGACGGTGAAGTACATTGAGGAATTCGACGTGCCGCCGGAGATGGTGCGGATTGACGCCAACATTGTCGAAGTCCAGATGGATGACGATTTCAACTTTGGCATGGCGCTCGAAGCCTGGAAAGAAGGCCTGCCCGAGGCGGTTGACATGCAGCTTGATTTTGCGCAATCGCGTGATCGTGCCGATTTGAACATGAATCCGGGCGAATGGGCGCAGTATGCCGCGCAGAGCATTTCGGTGCAGGGCATGCGGCCGAAGGCGATGGCGAACATGATCAATTATTTGATGCGCCAAGGCAAGGCAAAGATTCTGTCGCGCCCGACGGTGGTGGCGATGAACGGCCAGCGCGCGACGATTGCGTCATTGGACAAAGTTTCGTTCAAAGCCTATTCGACGCCCGACGCGCCCTTGAACAAACAAGCCGACGTGGGCGTGGCCTTGACGATTACCCCGACCATCGGCGAGCAGACGATCACGCTGTCGATTGATGCTTCGGTCAACAGCATGGTGGGCTGGACCAGCGCAAATGATCCGATCATCAACACGCGTTCGACGACGGCCAATGTGGTCTTGCAGGACGGCGAGCTGTTTTCCTTGTCCGGATTGCGCAAGGATATGGTGACCAAACAGGACGAGCGCGTGCCGCTGCTGGGCTCGATGCCGTTGGTCGGCTATATCTTCCGGCATGAGATAGACGTTAAGACGACCTCGGAAATCATTGTGCTGCTGACCCCGCACAAGGTGACGCCCAAGACCAGTGTGCTGGCGCGCGAGCGCGATTTGCTGGAGACCACCAATGCCGAGTTGAACGAACCGCCGCCGAAACCGGTGGATCAGTTCATTGATCGCGTGATCCTGAACAAGGCGCCCTGAGGCGCGCGCACTAGGTCATCACGCCGGGCGGCTGACCGCCCGGCTTTTTTTTGCAGACGATGTCCGGGCGGTGCCTGGCGCGAAGTTTCAAGGTAAGAAATTCAGTTAAATATCCAATATCAAACAAGGAATGTCCAATATTCAAGGAAGGCGATTCGGCTTCTGTGGTCTTTCCTTCATCCTTGGACATTCCGTGTTGGTTATTGGATATTCGCATCGGTGCCTGGCGCGGATGGTACACTTACGGGATTTCGATCATGGTAAATAATTCTTGCGCGGCCAAAGCATATCAGCGGATCGCCTGGCGCACGCCGTCTGGGCGCCACGACGGCGCGATCGTGCGCTCGCGCCGGCAGCGCTGCAAGACCGCCGCCGGATACAGCGTGTATTCACCGTACTTGTCATTGACCATATCCTGCGCGATGGTCAGTTGCCTTGCTTTGCGCTCGGCGGCAAACAGCGGCAATTGCTCATAGTGCGGCCGCACATTTGAGACAGACACGCCGACCAGCCGCACCGGCTCGCGCAGCGGGATCGTCGCCCAGATCCGTTGAGCGGCGCGAAAAATGTCTGCGCCCAGCCGCAGCGGCTCGGCGACGGTCTGGCGCTTGGTCACGCTGGTGAAGGAGGCCCAGCGAAGCGAGACCGCCACGGTTGTGCCACACAGCCCGGCCGCGCGCAGGCGCCGGCCGACCATGTCGGCCAATTGTTGCAAATACAGATCGACGTCGGCGCGGCCGGTGACATTGTGTGCGAGGGTCATCGAGTGGCCGACTGATTTGGGCGCCGGTTCTTCGCCCGCGGGAATGACCGGCGTCGTATCATGCCCGCATGCCGCATCGTGCAGCCAGGCACCCAGCACGCCGAACTGGTGCTCAAGATATGCGCGCGGCACCGGCTGCAACTGACCGCAGGTGTGAATGCCGCGCTGCTGAAAGAACGCCGTCAACTGCGGGCCGATGCCGCAAATCTCTTCCAGCGGCAAATCCTGCACAAAGGCGGGCACGTCATCCGGGTGGACGATGACCAAGCCGTCCGGCTTTTGCAGATTGGCAGCCACTTTCGCCAGCAATTTGTTGGGCGCAATGCCAATCGAACAGGTGATGTTGAACGCGGCGCGCATGGCAGCTTTGATGGCGTGCGCGATGCGCGTGGCGCTGCCGAACAAATACAGCGAGCCGCTGACGTCGAGAAACGCCTCGTCAATCGAGCAAACTTCGACCAGCGGCGTGTACTGGTGCAAAATCACGGCGATGCGCCGCGCGGTGTCCATGTACTTGTGCGGATTGCCGACCACGAACTGGACGAGCGGGCAGCGCCGGCGGGCCTCGTACATCGTCGCGCCAGTTTTGACGCCGCAGGCCTTGGCGGGATAGGAAGCGGTCAACACGACGGTGCGATCCTTGGCGCCGATGACGGCGATCGGTTTGCCGCGCAAGGCCGGATTACTGGCCTGCTCGACCGAGGCGAAGAAGGCGTTCATATCCACGTGCAAAATCGTGCGTGGCGCTGGTGCGATCGTGTCGTCCATGCCTTAGTATAGCATACGTATGTATGGTAGTGCAAGGCGACGACATTTCCCTGATTCCGGCGACTCTGCAACGCAGATGCGGCGCGGCCCCTGTGCCACCATGCGCCGCACGCCGTGCGGCGGCTACGAGCAGCACGCGCGGCATCCGCGGCAAAGGCATCTCAGTGGTGCGGCAAAAAATGCGAATTGCGGCAGCCCAGCGCCTGCCCGTAGTGCTGGTCAAAAAAGATGAAAATGAGGCTATGTTGTTGCATGGCGGAGGCCGGCGGCTGGTCACTCTGAGAGCATCTGCGCCACGCGCCAGCCAACCCAGATGCCGACAACGTTGCCGACGCCGCTCAGCAGAAAGGCGGTCATGAGGCCAACATGCGCACCGAGCCACCAGCCCACACCGCCGCCCAGCACCACGCCTGCCATGATCAGGAGCTTGGTCATGCCGGTGATTATATCACGAAGGCCCGCGAACAGCAACAGAAAGCCGTTGACGGCGGCAGCGAAATTGCAGATAATATTCGGCTGAACACGACAGGAGATATTGAATGACCACACCACCACGCGACGCGCTCAAAGTCGGCATCGTCGGCGCCTGTGCCCGCGGCGCCAGTTTCAAACTCGGCTGCGATGCCGTGGGACTCAAGATCGCGGCCGCCTGCGACACGAATGCCGACGGCCTCGAACAGGCTGCCGCCACACTCGGCGCAGCAGAGAAATTCACTGACTACGAAACCATGCTCAACAAGGCGCGCCTTGATGCCGTGATCATCGGCACGCCCATGCCGCTGCACGTGCCGCAATCGATTGCCGCGCTCGAACGTGGCGTGCATGTGCTGAGCGAAGTGCCCGCGGGTGTTTCGCTGGATGAATGCCGCCAGCTTGTCGCCGCCTGCGCCGCGTCAAAGGGCGTGTACATGCTGGCCGAGAATTACACCTACAGCAAGAGTAATGTGCTCATTCGCGAACTGGTGCGGCAGGGCTTGTTTGGCGACGTGTATTATGCCGAAGGCGAGTATCTGCACGAAGTGAAAGAACTGAACGAAGTCACCCCGTGGCGCCGGCAGTGGCAGACGGGCATTGCGGGCGTGACGTATTGCACGCACAGTCTCGGCCCGCTCCTGCAATGGATGCCGGGCGACCGCGTGACGCACGTGTGCTGCGCCGACGCCGGCCAGCGCTACAAGGATCCGCGCGGCGACGCCTACGCCCAAACGACGCCGGTCATGCTGTGCCAGACGGCGAAGAAGGCCTTGATCAAAATCCGCGTTGACCTGCTCTCCAACCGCCCGCACGCCATGACCAATTACACGCTACAAGGCACAGACGGCTGTTACGAATCAGGTCGCGGCGGTCCGGCCGATCGTCCCAAGCTCTGGCTGCGCGCCCTCAGCGAGGACATGCGCTGGCATGATCTCGACGGGCTTATGAGCACGGACCGTTTCGTTGAGAAATACCTGCCGGCACTCTGGCGCAATCCGCCGCCCGCAGCGCTCAAGGCTGGTCACGGCGGTGGCGATTATTTCGAAGTCCTTGACTTCATGCACGCCATCACTGGCGCGGCACCCTGCCCAATCGGCATTCACGAGGCGATGGACATGACGCTGCCTGGGCTTGTCAGTCAGCAATCCGTGCGCGATGGCAGCCGCTGGCTCGAGGTGCCCGATTCGCGCGCTTGGGCCAAGGGTGAGTCGCAACCGCAACTGCAAATGCTCTGGCCGGAATCGAAACGCAAGCCGCCGCCGCAGCTGCCCGTGCCGGATGGCTACGTGCTGCGGCACTATGCCGAGGCGGACCACGAGAAATACATGGCGCTGATGATCAACGCGGGTTTCACGGACTGGCCGCGCACGCGCGTCAAGGACACGCTGCGGTTCATCCTGCCCGATGGATTCTTGGTCATCGAGCATCGCGCGACCAAGGCGCTCGTGGCGACCGCGATGGCCACGCACAACCCGACTGACCTGCATCCGTACGGCGCCGAACTCGGCTGGGTGGCGGGCGACGCCGCGCACAAGGGCAAGAAGCTCGGCGCCATCGTCAGCGCCGCCGCGACGGCGCGCATGCTCCACGCCGGCTTCCGTCGCATTTATCTGAAGACCGACGATTTCCGCCTGCCGGCCATCAAGGTGTATCTCGATCTGGGCTACGAGCCGTTCCTGTTTTGTGACGGCATGGCCGCGCGCTGGCAGGCCGTGCGGACCGCGCTGGCTCAACACAAAGCACACGTGGCATCACCTTGAACGCCGGCAAACATATGCGCCGCGCCGTGCCCGACTGGGGTGCCGCGCCGCTGAGCAAGCAGTCATGCAGCCATTGAGTGGCCCACAGCACCTTGCGCGCGACACCATCATGGGTCGCGCGTCCGACGGCATCGGCATCTGGCTGATCAATCCGATGGAATGGGGCATGATTGACCGGCTCGCCCGTGTGCCGGCAGGCACGTATCGCCGCCAGCCGGTTGACACCTATCGGCGCATGCTGGTCAACAGCGGCTGCTGCATGGTTGACCAATGGATGCCCGAGAATCCACTGACGATCGGCGCGCACGGGTATGAACGCGACACCGTGCGCGGTGCAACAACCGGCGCCGAAGCCGTGGTTGTTGACGGCATGGCAATCGATCAGCCCGAGGATGTCGTCGCGCACCTCGAACGCCGCGCGTTTCCCGCCCTGCGCACGCGGATTGACACCTTCGACGAAGATGAGCATGTGCGCGCCATCATCGCCCACGAGCGCCAGGTGCAGGACGTGCTCGGCCAGGACCTGCTCAAGGCGCCCTATTGTCTGGCAGCATTTCCGACACTGGGCTATGGGCAGTACGGCTACGCCAACTATTTCATGGCCTACGCGCTCTATCCCGAGCTGATGGAACAGCATTTCGCCCTGCAGGCCGATTATGCAGTGCGGGTGAACCAAGCCGTGGCGCGTGCCGTGATCGAAGGCGGGCTGCCGCCCTACCTGCGGCTCGATCACGACATGGCCGACAGCCGCGGCACGCTGGTGGACATCAAGAGTCTCGAGCGCATCTGGTTTCCGCATTTCGCCCGTTGTCTCGAACCGCTGGTGCGCGCCAACATCCGCATGATCTGGCACTGCGACGGCAATCTGATGCAGATGGTGCCGCGCCTGCTTGCGGCAGGCATCAAGGGCTTTCAGGGCTTCCAGTACGAATGCAGCATGGACTACAACGCCATCTGCCGCATGCACGCGCATGACGGCGACGACCTGCTCATCATTGCCGGCGTGTCAGTCACGCAAACCTTGCCGTATGGCACGCCCGATGATGTGCGCCAGGAGATGCGCTGGCTGGTCGAACGCGGGCCGCAGCGCGGCTTGTTCCTCGGCTGCAGCAGTTCCATCGCGCCGGGCGTGCCGTGGAAGAATCTGCAAACGCTGGTCGAGGGTTTCTGGCATTACCGGACACACGGCCGCTGCTGACGCCAGGTTGTGCCGTTTGCAGACGACACAACCTGGCGTTTGGCAGCGGCGCTTCTTAGTCCCGCCAGCGGCGGTGATCCCGCCGCGCTATCCGCGTTTGTTGCGGCTTTGCTGTAGAGTGGGAGCGGCCTCCGTGCCGCAAATGCTGTTCGCGTCGTGACGTTGCCGGATCCGGGCTGCGTCGTCTCTGTTGTAGCCGCGGAACGGCGTTCCGCGTGATGTGCTGCACGCCGCACGCCGTGTGGCGGCTACGGGCAGAGGGACTGACCGCTTTACAATACGGCGTTCCGCGTTGCCCCGGTGGCACCATGCGCCGCACGCCGTGCGGCGGCTATGCGCAGCACGCACGGCGGGAGGGCTGGGCATGTTCACTGGTGGCGGAGCTGCGCGTGCCGCAGGCGGCTTGACAGGCGCTGGCTAAACAATTATAGTGAAGGGCGCACAGTACGTAACCCCGGATGATGAGCAACCATGTCGAGTGAGCGATTGCAAGCCTTCACCCCGCACCACGACTTTTTCATTGGGATTGACTCGGACGGCTGCGCCTTCGATACGATGGAACTGAAGCACAAGGAATGCTTTTGCCCGTGCTTCATCAATGTGTTTGAATTGCAGAGCGTGTCGAAATACGCGCGTGAAACGTGGGAGTTTGGCAATTTGTACTCGCAATGGCGCGGGACAAACCGGTTTCCGGAACTGCTGCTGTGCCTGGACTGGTTGCGCCAGCGGCCGGAAGTGCAACGGCGTGGCACGCGCGTGCCGACCCTGCCCAAGCTGGCGGCGTGGATCACGCAGGAAACGAAGCTGGGCAACCCGGCGCTGCAGAGAGCGGCGGCGGCAACGGGCGACGCGGAATTGGCGTGGGTGTTGCGCTGGAGCGAAGCGGTGAACGCGGCAGTCGACGCGATGGTGCGCGGCTGTGCGCCGTTTCCCGGCGTGTGTGACGCACTCGAACAGGTGCGCGGCAAAGCCGATTGCATGGTCGTGTCGGCGACGCCCGAGGCGGCCCTCGCAAAAGAATGGGCCGAGCACGATATGACCAGCTATATGGCGTGGATCGCCGGCCAGGAAAGCGGCACCAAGCAAGAGCATTTGGCGCGGGCGACGAACGGCACGTATGCCGCGGCGCACGTCTTGATGATCGGTGATGCGCCGGGCGATTACGCGGCGGCGCGCGCGAATGACGCCCTGTTTTACCCGATCAATCCGGGCCACGAGGAAGCTGCCTGGGCGCGCTTGGTGGATGAGGGGTTGCGCAAATTTCTGGACGGCACGTATGCCGGCGCATACCAGGACGCCCTGGTGGCACAGTTCAACAAGTATCTGCCGGCTACGCCGCCGTGGCTGGTTACCCCGCGCGGAGCGTGACCGATGACGCTGATCCTGTTAGCTTTTGCGTTTGTGTTGGGCGCGTGCATCGGCTCGTTTTTGAATGTCGTGATCGTGCGCCTGCCGCGCGAGGAGTCATTATGGCGGCGGGGGTCGCATTGCATGGCGTGTGCCGCGCCGATCGCGGCGTATGACAACCTGCCCATCATCAGCTATCTGGTGTTGCGCGGGCGCTGTCGCGCGTGCGGCGCGCGCTTCAGTGCCCGGTATGCCGTGGTGGAATTGTTGACCGCGCTGTTTTTTGCGGTGACGTTCTATTATCGCTGTGGCGACGTGGTGCCGTATTTGAACATGGGGACATATCCGCCGTGGCACGTGACGCGTGCGGCCGTGGTGCCGTGGTTGAGCGATTGCGTGTTGTTCAGCACCCTGCTGGCGATGACGGCGATTGACGCGGTCTACCTGATCATTCCGATGGAAATCACGGCGACCGGCTTTCTGGCCGGCTTTGCCCTGTCGCTGGCGTATCCGGCGATGCGCGATGCGGCAACGCGGATGCAGACCATGGCGGCGTGCGGCATTGCGCTCAGTGTCGGCGGTGGATTGCTTATGCTGGTGCGCTGGCTGGGGGCGCTGTGGTTCAAGCGCGAGGCGCTCGGGCTTGGAGATGTGCATCTGATGCTGATGCTGGCGATGTTCATGAACTGGCCGCAAATGTTGTTGACGATATTCCTGTCGGCGCTGCTGGGCAGTGTGGGCGGGATCGCGATGAAGCTGGCGCAACGGCGCGCGCACTGGCGCTTCGAGATTCCGTACGGGCCCTACATTGCGGTGGCGGCGCTGGGCGCGTATTTCTGGGGTGGCGCGCTGACGCGCTGGTATCTGCACCTGTGCGGCCTGTGAGGTGATTTGTGATTTGAGATTTCAAATTTGAGATTTGAGATAGCCAGCAAGGGCGAGTACCAATTTTGGCGGGGATTTGCTATACTAGGGACAGACATTGTGAACCATGCTTGCACTGCACAAAATAGTTCTGCACATGGATGCGACGCTGGAGTCCCAGCGTGCGCTGCGTTCGGCTATTTTCCTGAGCACGACGACGGGGGCGACGATCATTGCGGTGCACGTCGTCAACAAGCATGTGGTCGCGCAACTGGCGCGCCATGGCACGTGCACGCTGGCGGATGTCGAGATCGAGTGCGAGGAAAACGGCTGGCGCTATTTGTACGCGGCCGAGGAAGAGGCGAAAAATGCCGGCGCGCACATCGTGATCATGCAGGAGCAGGGCTATCCGGAAGAGATCTTGCCGCGGCTGGCAACGGCCTATCAGGCCGAACTGGTCATCGTCGGTTTGGCGCAGCGGTCGCGCTCGGATACCGTCCGGATGCACATTGCGGATCAATTAATCGAGCACGCGCCATGCGCCGTGCTGGTCGTCAAGTAACTATTGGGAGTGGGGAATGCATTACTCACCAGACAACCATTTATGAAACTTTCTGCCTTATTGAGCCCTGAACGGATTGTGTTGGACATTAAAGAGCGCGACAAGAATGCGCTGCTGACCAAGTTGATCAAGACCCTGGCGGAGCTGGGCGGCGTGAACGACGCGGCGATGCTCGAGAAAGAGGTCAAAGAGCGTGAGGACTTGGGCAACACCGGGATCGGGCGCGGGATCGGCTTTCCGCACTCAAAGTCGTCGCAAGTCTCGAACATTCTGGCCTTGCTGGCGCGGCCGGCCAAGCCGATTGAGTACGGTTCGATTGATCATGTGCCGGTCAGCATCCTGCTGTTGATTGTGGCGCCGGCCGATGGCGACAACAACGAATATTTGCACACGATGGCGCGCATCTCGCGGCTGCTGGGCAAGAGCGAGGTGCGCGAGCAGATTCTCAAAGCGCACCGCGCCGACGAGGTCATGCAGATTATCACGAAGAACGAATAAGGAGCAGCATGACCTGTGGCTGTAATCATACCCGCAAGTGCGAGCCGGATGCGCACAAGGGCCACTTGTGCGTGCTGGCCAGCGAAAAGCTTTTTGACCAGATCAAGAAGTTGGCGCATGCGCCGCAAAGCATTTGCTTCAATTGCGGACGAGTGGCGGCCTCGGCCGACAATCTCTGCAACCCCATGCCGCTGCACTAAATGGCGGACGCCATCGGTGCAGCGCGTGGCGTGTGCGACCTGCGCCGGCGTTGGTCCGCGGTGGGGGCCTGGGGGATTAGTGTCGTGGTCGCGGGGTGCCTGCCGCTCTCGGCGGCGCAGTGGATTGCCACCAATTTCTGGAGTGTCACGCTCGGGCAAATGATGCCGTATGAAATTGTGCTGCCCGACAGTTACGGCCCCTCCAACCGCATGCCGGTGCTGTATATGCTGCACGGGCGCGGCGATCATGATTATTCGTGGCGGCAGAATGCATTTCAAACCATTACCAACGCGGCGAATCGCCGGCACCTGTTGGTGGTGTTTCCCGAAGGCGATCTCTCGTGGTATTACGGTACCTATTGGCGGCGCTACATCAGTATTGACCTGACGCGTCAGATCGAGTCGAACTGGTATGTGACCGCGGCGCGCGGCATTGGCGGTTTCAGCATGGGCGGCTATGGCGCGTTGTACGTGGCGGGCATCGGCCAGGCGTATGATCACACCAGCTATCGCAGCGTCTCGTCGATGAGCGGCGCATTTGTTGAGCCAAACATTCCTGAATATTTGGGCGACCTGGGCGGGCCGGTGCTGAGCCGGACAGACATTGCCGACGCGACTGCGGCGCGCGCGTTTCCCTTGCTGATCGACTGCGGCAATGAGGATGTCTATGACTTCTTCAGCATCCCGCTCTACAATCTGGCCGGCAAGAATGATATCCTGCGCGATGCGTTGCTGAAGCGCGGGCGCGTACTGTGGCAAACCCTGTGGTATTATCGCCCGCCCGGCGGGCACAATTGGGCGTATTGGATCAGCCGCATTCCCATCCATTTTGGCTTTCACGACAATGTGCTCAACGCGCCGGACGTGGCCATCACGTCGCATGCCGCCGTCGTGACCATCACGACCGTGACCAATCAGATCAGCATCGCGGGCACGGCCGCGAGCGCGGCCGGCATTTCGACCGTCACGTGGCGGGTGAGTGTCCCCGGCCAGGTTGCCGACGGGGTGGCCAGTGGCACGCTGGCCTGGAGCGCGCTGGTGCCGCTGATCAGCACCGGCAAATTGTCCATCGGGGTGACGGCGCTGTCGGCCTTGGCCTACAGCAACACCGCCTGGATGAAAATCTATTACAGCGATCAACCGGAGGTGGTCGTCACCTCGCATCCCGGCACGGACGTGGCGATTGTGACCGACGCGCTTATCCGGGTCGCCGGCACGGCGCTGGCGTCATCGGGCATTTCGAATGTGACCTGGCGCGTGCTAGGGCCGAAGCTGAGCGCCGCGGGCGTGGCCAACGGCACGGCTGCGTGGTATGCGGATGTGCCCTTGAATATTGGCAAGAACACGGTGACGATCACGGCGCGCTCGTTCCTGGGCGCCAGCGGGACGGCGGCGAAGTCCTTCACGCGGCGCGCAATTAGTTTCCGCCTTCGCACGGTGCGCGCCAAGGCGCGCGCACTGTACCTCAAGACCAGTGATGTGACGCACGGTGAGCTGGCCGGCTTGACCAACGGCCTGGGCGGTGGCTTTGTGCAACTGGACAGGTACTTGTTTGCGCTGACCAATGAATCGCTGTGGAAGCGAAGCGGCGCGTGGAATGCGCGCTATCGTCTGCCCAAGTCGAAATACCTGAACGGCTATCTGCAGATCAACGGCAATCCGCGCGGCGACTGGCTGGTCTTCAATCTGACCTTGCCGCGCAAATTCCCGGAGCCGCAGCCGGTCTTGTCGAATTTTCTGGCGCAGATCGCGCTGGGCACCAATGTGCCGCTGAGCATCCAGCTGGGGCCGCACGATGGCACGACCAATGTTGTTTTGCAGCTGCGCGGCACGAAGCAGCCCTGGGGCCTGTTCCAGGCCAAAGGCATCTGGCTTAAGTGACCGCGGCATCCCGTCGCTTTTATACCACGGAGGATAATTGTGGATGATCAACAACCGATGACGGACGAACTAGTCTGCCGGCGCGCCAAGCGCGAGCGCATCCGCGCCTTGGGCATGCAGCCCTACGCCGAGCGCTACGAGCGCACGCATACGCCGCACGAAGCCGCGCAGTTGGCCGATGACACGCCTGCCGTGCGGATTGCCGGCCGCGTGATTGCCTTGCGCTGGTTCGGCAAGCTGGCGTTTGGCCATCTCGCCGACTGCAGCGGCAAGATGCAGTTCGCCCTGCAGCGCAACGCCCTTGGCGAACGCTTCAAGGAGTTCGAGCACTGTGTGGATGTCGGCGATTTCATTGGCATCGAAGGCCGCGTCTTCACGACTAAGACCGGCGAAAAGACAATTGATGTGCAGAGCTGGACCTTTCTCTCGAAAGCGCTGCGCAACTTGCCCGAGAAATTCCACGGCTTGCATGACCCGGAATTGCGCATGCGCCGCCGCTATCTCGAGATGATCACCACGCCCGAGACGATGGCCCGCTTCCGCGACCGCACCACAATCATCCGCGCCATCCGCGCCTATCTCGACGGGCACGGCTTCGTCGAAATTGACACACCGGTCTTGACCAACAAGGCCAGCGGCGCGATGGCCACGCCGTTTGTCACGCAGTACCACGCGCTCGACATCGAAGTCTATCTGCGCATCGCGCCCGAGACATATCTAAAGCGCGCGATCGCCGGCGGCTTCGACAAAGTCTATGAATTCGCGCGCTCATTCCGCAACGAGGGCATTGACCCGTCGCACCTGCCGGACTTCACCTTGCTCGAGTATTACTGCGCCTACTGGAACTATGAAGACAACATGGCCTTCACCGAGCGCTTGTTGAAGCACATCGTGCACGAGTTGAAGGGATCCTGCGACGTCAGCTATGCCGGCACGCAGATTTCATTTGACGGCGCCTGGCCGCGGGTCTCGTTCCGCGAACTAATTCTGCGGGATGCGGCGATCGATATCGAAGCCTGCCCGACGCGCGACACGCTGTTGGCGGCGATGGCCGCCAAGGCCATTTCCTTTGACGACGCAAGTGTGCTCAGGGGCGCCGGGCGCGCCACCTTGATTGACCTGCTCTACAAAAAAGTCTCGCGGCCGAAATTGATCAACCCGGTGTTTGTAACGCAGCATCCGATCGAGCTGTCGCCCTTGGCGCGCTGCAACGACACCAATCCCAATGTCGTGGATCGCTTCCAATTGGTGGTCAACGGCTGGGAGATTGTCAATGCGTATTCCGAGCTGGTTGACCCGGTCGAGCAAGCCGAGCGCTTTGCCCAGCAAGCGGCGGCGCGCGCCGCCGGCGATGCCGAAGCCATGCAGGTGGACGAGGACTTCTTGTTGTGCATGGAGTACGGCATGCCGCCGATTTCCGGCTGGGGCATGGGCATTGACCGTGTCGTCGCCTTGCTGACCGACACGCACAATCTGCGCGATGTGATCCTCTTCCCGCTGCTGCGGCCGGAGGCGTGAGGCGGCCGGGCCTAGATGCTGTATTCGGGTGCGGGGTTCAGGGGTTTTGTGAAAACTTGCCGTGGACCAACACCCATGGCTCCTAAAAGCGTTGACACTATGTAATAAGGATTAGGTGTGACATGCGCAACAAAATGCTCCTGTACTTCCTGTTTATGCTGGCAGCACTGAGTGGATGTAAAATGCAATCCGCGCCTTCGCCATCCAGCAGAGAAAGCAAGGGAGACCGAGTTGTTCAACAAGGCACTTACAGGCGGGATTCTCATCACGCAAAGACAAACAGTGTCAATCGCGACCAAGCCGAGAACCGCGTGGCGAACTCAGCCGAAACTGCCGGATTAGCTGATGTTAATGTGCGGGTCGAGAAGTTTCAGGAAGAGCTGAGTGCTATGGGTACGCAGTCGCTGAGTGATTTGTTTTCACAGAACTTGCAGAATGACGAACGTGCATCAAGAAGGATAGCCGAGGACATGGCAGCCATGAAACTCGATGACGCCCAGGTGTACGGATTGGCGGTTTTGGCGGAGCAGCACGGCAACAGCGTACTGGCTTACTACGTTTTGAGCAATCTTCTCGAACACGTCACGTCAGATCCTGTCAAGAGTGACAGCCTTTTTCGCCTCGTCCTCATCACCAAGCGACTATCCCACTATGGCGAGACACTTCAGCGGGCACGGCAATTATTGGCGTTCAACCCCGCACACCCATACTACACGCCAGCGGTTGTTGGGATTGCCGATGCGTCAGAGGCGCTGAAGGATTACAAAACCGCAATTCATTACTACGCACTGCAACTACAGCGAGGATACTCACCGGCGAGTGCCGTTGACTTGGCGCGCGTTTACTACAAGGATGGGAACCTGCAGAAGGCGAGGGAAATTCTCGGCGAAGCGCTGCGGAGCGCTGGGCAGAATGAGGCAGATAGGCGAGTAGTGATGGAACTGCAGGAAACGATAGAGAGAAAAGCGCACTGATCAAAGCGGATTGTGTGAGGTGTTTACAATGAAGACAGACATCGTTGTTCTACTGCTGGCTATGCTAATGCTTGCGACATGCGGCGAAAAAAACACCAGGGCCCAATGAAGCACAGGCCACTTCCGCACAGCATAAAGCGAGTGTGACACCGGCAGTTCAACCTTCGCGCACGCCTTCAAACGAAGTATTGAGTGCCTCCCGTGATGCTACGATACTGGACTTGGCCGTAGTGGCAGATCACATCAGCGACTTCAAAGCGCATGTTCTAGCTGATGCCCCGCGCACACAGTCTGACGCAAACGTCACAGGCGATGCGCCTGCGGCCGCGCAGCAACCGCGGCCCTCGATCGACGAACTCAGAAGCCGCATCACAGCGCTGAGCAACGACAAGCCGGTGGGGGTGTGCTGCGGCTTTGCGTTTTCTGAGAGCTTCAGAAATACAAATCGTCACGCGATCATTGCGCTGCTGGAAGAACTCTTTGGCAGAGAACTGAACCAGCGCTGCTGAAGAAGTTCTGCATGGTAAAGCGGCTGGCCTGTCGTGGGCTGCTGTATGCCCTGGCCAAACTGGGCTCGTTGTGAAGGGTTACACGAAGAAGACGACCAGTGATGCTTGGCGATCGAGGCCGTCAGGGTGCTTGACCAACTACGTCGTCAGCTTGCGCAGCGTCTGTGACACGAGCCGCAACGGCAACGCCTCCACCTGCGCGTGGACCGGGAACTGCAGCTCGCCGGGATGCACGATCCATGCGCGCGTCAGTTGCAAGTCATGCAGGGCAACATGCAGTGACTTGGTCATGACCGGCGCGGACGACCATTTGAACTCGATGCCATAGCGCTTGCCGCGGCGCAGCAGCAGCAGGTCCAGTTCCGCGCCGGCATGCGTACGCCACGAGTAGGCGTCCTGTTGGCCGGTCACCGCCAGGACCTGCTCCAGCGCGAAGCCTTCCCATGACGCGCCCAATTTCGGATGTCCTTCGAGCTCCGCGCGCGTGTGGATGCCCAGCAGCGCATGCAGCAGACCGCTGTCGCGCACAAATAACTTCGGTGATTTCGACTGCCGTTTGGCAAGATTCTCGAACCATGGCGGCAGCACGCGCACGAGATAGGCGCCGGCCAGCACATCCAGGTAGTGGCGCACGGTGTGTTCCGATACGCCCAACGCGCGGGCTAATTCCGCGCCATTCCAGGTCTGGCCATGATAATGGGCCAGCATCAGCCAAAAGCGGCGCAGGGTCTCCGCCGGAATGCGAATCCCCAGTTGCGGTAGATCACGTTCCAGAATCGTGCGCATGAAATCTTCACGCCATGTCATGCTGGCGGCCGCGCTGCGCGCTAAGTATGCGCGCGGAAATCCACCCCGCAGCCAGAGCGTGTTCCACTGCGCCGCGCCCACTTCCTCCAGCGTGAATCCGTTCAAGTCAACAAAGCCAATTCGCCCAGCCAGGCTTTCGGACACGCCACGGACCAGGGTGGGCGCGGCGCTGCCCAGCACAAGGAATCTGGCACGGTTGTGCGGGCGGTCCGCCAACGGGCGCAGCACCGTGAACAATGCGGGCATGCGCTGGATTTCGTCAATGACAATCAGCCCCCGCAACGAGGCCAATGCCAATTCCGGCTCGGTCAGCCGCGCGCGCCCCTGCGCCGTCTCCAAATCGAAGATATGCGCCGTGCCGGCGTGCGCGGCAAGCTGGCGTGCCAAGGTTGTCTTGCCGCATTGACGCGGCCCAAGCACGGCGCACACCGGATTGTCCGCCAGGGTGCGCCGCAACAGTCGCAGGTAGTTATCGCGCGCAATCATCTTCATTGCTATCCTTGAATATCTGCATATAGTATACAGAAGTACAAGGATAGTGTCAAGCCGACCGCGAACCACGGGCGCACGGCGTAAAAGTTGCAGTGTCGCAGCGGTGCCCAACAAAGAAGGTGCAGGACAGAAGAAAGTTCCTGCACAGGTTTGCCTCCCCACCGGTCCCGCCAACGGCGGGATGGAAGGAGAGATTGGCAGGCGCGCCGGCGGTGCCTGCCATTACTCTGATTCACCCACGGTCCCGCCAGCGGCGGGTCCGTGGGGGTCTTCAGACGCCAGGCACATCGCACGCCACGCGCTTCAGTGGCAGGTGTAGAGCACTATTGTTCCACCGCAAAACGCAAGCAAGTCCTTGGGTCAGGCCGTTCTATCTCACAATCCTGCAACTATCTTGCCGTGCGCCCGCGAACCACCGGTTCCGGCGACACGCGGTGTCGGTTTGCCGTAGCCGCTCTGCTGCAGGTGACGCCTTGGCGTCGCCGGATTGCAGCGGCAGCATTCGCCGCGCCGAGGCGGCTCCCATCCGCGCTCCACGCCTGTGGCGGGACGGGACTGGCTGGTGCCTTAGCTAACCAAGCCAGCACTCTCCCGCGGCAGCGGCCACGGCCAGGGCCGCGACTACAACATCAAAATCTTTCGCAACGAAAGAAGTTTCTCCATTATGGGTCAATAGTGTGTAATAAGCAAACCGGGAGTGGATAACTTGACAAAGCAGGCGTTCTTTGGCTATCATTGGCACTGATTAGTAGGATGCTTAACGTAACCAAATGCCATGCTATGAATAAAGTATTTTCGCGCGTTCCGTTTTTTCTTTTTCTGCTCGCCGGTGGGCTCGTGCTGGTGACCGCCTGCCGCCCGCGCCCGCAATCGTCTTCAACCGCACCGTCAGGCCGGATTGCCATTTCGGGCGCATGGGCCTTATATCCGCTGGTGGTGACATGGGCGGAAGCGTATCAAAAAGAATTCCCCGCAGTCCGCGTGGATGTGTCCGCGGGCGGCGCCGGCAAAGGCATTGCCGACGCATTGGCTAGGCTGGTTGATCTCGGCATGGTGTCGCGTGAAATCACGCCCGCCGAAACCAATAACGGCTGTGTGTTTGTGCCGGTGGCGAAAGATGCCGTGGTGTGCATCATCAATGCCGCCAACCCGCTCGCGCGCCACTTGCTGGAAACCGGATTGCCACGGCCCGTCCTCACCAGTATCTGGCTGACCACAGCGCTGACCACCTGGGGCGCGCTGGCGCAGACCAACAGTACGGCGCCGCTGCATGTGTACACCCGCTCCGACGCGGCTGGTGCGCCTGAAACCTGGGCGGCCTATCTGGGCGCGCGCCAAGAAAATCTGAAGGGTGACGGCGTGTATGGCGATCCGGGTGTGGTGCAGGCGGTGCGGACGGACATTAACGGGATTGGCTACTGCAATCTGAATTTCGGGTTTGATCCGGCAACGGATGCGGCGGTGGCCGGCATTGTGGTTGTGCCGCTGGACGCAAATGCGAATGGTCGGGCCGATGCCGGTGAAGCGGTCGCAACCCGCACCGCGGCGATGCAGGCGATTCGCACGGGAAAGTATCCGTCGCCCCCGGCGCGTGATCTGTATCTCGTCGCCAAGGATTCTTTTCAAGGCACCGCGGCTCATTTTGTGCGCTGGGCGTTGACGGTTGGCCAAAGCCAGGTTGACAGTGCCGGGTATATTTGCGTCAGCAGCAATCAAATCGCACACGCCTTGCAGTTGGTGCCATGAATATTCGCCAGCAACGAGACCGGCGCGCGGCGCTGGCCTTGCGCGCCATCACCTGCAGCGGCGCGAGTCTGGCAGTGGTGCTCGCGCTGGTGCTGGCCGTGCGGGCATGGCCGTTGTGGCACTTCGCGTCTATTACCGAAACGCTCTTTTCAACCGCATGGTTCCCCGCGCGCCAGCAATTCGGCTTTGCCGCGTATATTGTCGGCACCCTCAGTGTCACCGCGCTGGCCGCGATTATGGCCGTGCCGCTCAGCATTTTATGCGCATTGTATTTGTCTGAATTTGCGCACGCGCGCATGCGGGCCATGCTCGTGCCCGTGTTTGATATCCTGGCTTCAATCCCCTCGGTCGTGTTCGGCATCTGGGGCATCTTGTGCATCGTGCCGTTGATTCGTGCCATGGCGGCGCTGCAAGGCAGCGCGCGCTCCGGGTATTGCCTGCTCTCCGCCGCAATCGTGCTTGCCTTAATGATCATTCCGACGATTACGGCGGTCAGCCTGGATGTGCTGCGCGCAGTGCCGGTGGATATCCGCGAAGCATCACTCGCGCTCGGGGCGACCCGTTGGGAAACCACCGCGCACGTGCTGGTGCGCCGCGCGCGCGCCGGCCTTGTCGCTGCCTCATTACTGGGCATTTCGCGCGCGTTGGGCGAAACCATGGCCGTCATGATGGTGGCCGGTAATGTCGCCCGGATTCCCAATTCACTGTTCGCGCCGGTCTACACGCTGCCTTCTTTGATCGCCAACAACTATGGCGAAATGATGTCTATTCCCGCGTATGACGCGGCCTTGATGTGCGCCGCCCTGCTCTTGCTGATTGTGGTCGCGCTGATTAGCTGCGGTGCGTATGCCATTCTGTACCATTTTGAGCGCGCGGCAGCATGAAACGTGCGCGTGCCTACACTGAGATGGTCTGGTTAACGCTCATGCGCGGCGCGCTGCTCTGTGTGCTGCTCGCGCTCTTTTCGCTGGTGGGCATGGTGGTCTGGAATGGCCTGCCGGCAATCAGCTGGCGCATGCTGACGGACATCCCGCACGGGGGATTTTATCTGGGTGGTGCCGGCGGGATTGCCAACGCCATTGTCGGGTCGTTACTGCTCGCCAGCGGCGCGACGGTGCTGGCGCTGTTCATCGGCATTCCGATCGCCCTGGCCATGCAACGCGAGTATTTTTCGCCAACCGCGCTGCGCTGCATCACCTTGTGTTTTGACATGCTCTGGGGCATCCCTTCCATTGTGTACGGCGCGGTGGCATTTTCCATCATGGCGCTGCTGGGCATTGGCGCGTCATTACTGGGCGGGATCCTGACCCTCACGGTGCTGGTTATCCCCATTATCGTCCGCGCGTTGAACGGTGTCTTTGCACTGGTCCCGTCTGAATTGAAGGAGGCCTCGCTCGCGCTTGGCGCAACCCGCTTCGAAACCATGACGCGGGTGGTGTTCCGGCAATGCTTGCCGGGCTGCGCCACCGCCGTCATGCTGGCGTTTGGGCGCGCGATTGGGGATGCTGCTTCCATCTTATTTACCGCCGGCTATACGGACCATATGCCGCGCTCATTGATGGATCCGGTCGCGTCGCTCCCGCTGGCGATTTTCTTTCAACTGCAGACACCCTTGCCGGCGGTGCAGCAGCGCGCCTATGCCGCCGCGCTCATTTTGTTGACCCTGGTATTAGTGACCAGCGCATTGGCGCGCATTGCCTCCCATCGTTTTTCGCGCGTGGTCCTGCGTTGATCTATGCCGCACATTGCACTGGAAAACGTCTCCGTTGCCTACCAGCAGCACACCGCGCTCCACAACGTCACGGTGAACTTGCCGGACCGGCAGATCACGGCGATCATCGGTCCCTCCGGCTGTGGTAAGACAACCTTGCTGCGCAGCATCAATCGCTTTATTGACTTGAACGATGGCGCGCGGGTCAGCGGCGCGGTCTGCATTGACGGCAACGATATTTACGCGCCAACCGCTGATCTGCTCGCCTTGCGCACCAAAGTCGGCTTCCTCTCGCAACGCCCAACAGCGCTCCCGTTTTCGATTTATGACAATGTGGCGTATGGCCCGCGGATGCATCGCATGACCATCGCGGACTTGACCCGGGTTCTGGAAACGTTGGATGGCACGGTGGACACCAAGCCCGTGACGCGCAACGCGGCGCTGGACCAACTAGTGCAACGCTGCCTTGCGCTGGCGGGATTATGGAACGAAGTGCAGACGCGCTTGAACGAACCGGCGCATCGCCTGTCGATTGGTCAATTACAGCGGCTGGCGTTGGCGCGCGCGCTTGCGGTTGGTCCAGAAGCTATTTTGGCGGATGAGCCGACCTCGGCGCTGGACCCCATTTCAACGCGCCTCATTGAACAACAACTGGTGCTGCTCAAACAACGGTTTTCGATATTGATTGTAACCCATATTCTGCGACAAGCACGCCGCCTGGCCGATTACGTGCTGTTTATGTACATGGGCGAACTCGTTGAACACGGACCAGCCGCGGAACTTTTTGCGCGGCAAAAAGACCAGCGCACGCGCGCCTATATGAGCGGCGAGATTAGCTAAGCAGGGTTCAGGGCTGCTTGGAGCTGGCCTGGCTAGCTAAGGCACCAGCCTAGTCCCGTCAAAGGCGGGGATCCCGCCAACGGCGCGGATGACCGCGGCTGCAGAAGCCGCCCTCACCGCGGGCGGCTACAAGGACGCTGCAACGTAGAAAGCGCTCTCATTAGTATGCGCAGATACTTCGACCTTCGATGTTCAATGTTCAATGTTCGATGTTCGATGTTGAATGTTGAATGTCAATTTCTTTCGCAGTGAAAGAATGTTCTGCATTAGATGGCAATAGTGTATAATACACAGCATGAACGTCGTGGTGTTTGACATAGGCGCGCTGCGCGCCGATCATCTGGGCTGCTATGGCTACACCCGCCCGACATCGCCGGCGATTGATGCGTTGGCGGCCCGCGGCGTGCGCTGCCGTGCGGCGTTCAGCTCGGACGCGGCCACGGCCGCGGCCCGGGCAGCCTTGTTCAGCGGGCGTTTTGGCTTGGAAACCGGCGTGGTGACCGACGGCGCGGCTCAGGATGCCATTGCCGGCCACACGCCGATTAGCGCGCAAGGCCTGACCGCGCCGCGACCGATGCTGGCGGAGTATCTGTCCGCGCAGGGCATTCATACCGCCGCGATTTCGCCGTTGGGCCGGCAACCGGCGCGCTGGTTCTATCATGGCTGGCGCGAGGTGCTGGACCCGTGGTGCGAGAAAGAGCCCAGCGAGGTGACGGCGGCGGACGTCAATCTACTTGCGCGCCCGTGGCTGACGGCGCATGCCGCGCATGAGTTTTTCCTGTACCTGTCGTACAACAATTTATACCAGCGCGCAGACATGCCCTTAACGGGGCGCGAGGCCGAATATAGCCAGCACCTCGCCGGTCATGTTGGGCCGGCTGCGCCCGATGAGGCAACATTTGCGGATCATGCTGAATTGCACGCGGCCTTTTCGGCGCGGGTGCATCACGCGCCCACGCGCGAGGCGGTCTGGAAACTGGTGCATGACTATGATGCGCGCATTCGCGTTCTCGATGATGCCGTGGCGGAAATCGTTGCGGCGTTGCGCACGGCCGATATGCTGGCGCGCACCATGCTGATTGTCACCAGCGATCATGGCGTGTTGTTTGGCGAGTGTGGCTGCTATGGCGGCCATATTTCGGCGCATTATCAGTGTGTGCGGGTACCGTTGCTCATTGTCGCGCCGGGCTGGGGTGTGCCCGGCAGCACCTGCGCCGGACTGTGTTACACGTTGGACCTGGCGCCGACCATTTGTTGCGCATGTGGCGTGCGTGTGCCGGCCGGCTTCACCGGGCAGGCCTTGCAGCAGATTGTCGCGCAGGCGCCGACCGCGCAGCGCGACTTTGTCGTCTGCAGTCATGGCCATTTCACCGCCCAACGCGCATTGATCTGCAATGAGTGGAAACTGAATCGCACCTGGCATGCCGGTTTCTGGGATTTTCCCGACACCGCCCTGTACCATCTGGCCGAAGATGCCGGCGAATGGCATGACTGCGCGGCCCGCGAGCCCCAGCGCGTGATGGAGCTGTTGCGCAAGGTGCGCCAATGGACCGAGGAGTACAGTGGCAGTCATGCCGATCCGCTGGCGCGGGTGGCTTGCGATGAACCGCCCGGCTTCCTGCAGTACGGGCAGGAATTGCGGGCGCGGGTGCGGCGGGGCGAGTTGCGCACGCCGGCGCAGTATCGCGGACGCTGGGCCTAAGCCGGCAGCCCCATGGGAGCAACGTTGGGAGCGCTGGTGGTCTTGGCGATGCTGCTGGGCTGCTCGGCATTCTTCTCCGGGTCGGAAACCGCCTTGTTTTCCTTGAGCCGCGCGCGGGTGCGGCAATGTCGCGACCATGGCGGCCTGATTGGCCGTGTCATTGCCAATCTGCTGAACCTGCCGCGCCGATTGCTGATTACCATTTTGCTGGGCAATTTGCTGGTCAACACGGCGATCTCGAGTATTATTGCGGATTTTGTCACGCGCAATTTTGGCGCCGGGGCGCTGGGTATGGCCGTGCTAATCACGACCCCGCTGCTGTTGGTGTTCGGCGAAGTGACGCCGAAAACGTTTGCCATCCTGCGCCCCGTTGAAGTCGCCAAACTCTTTGCGCTGCCGCTGGCGTTCTTTGCCATCATCTTCACGCCGGCACGCGTGATCCTGCGGCTGACAACCAACGCCTTGCTGTTGCTGCTGCGCCAAGGGCATGTGCAGAGCGACGCACTGCTGACCCGCGAGGAATTCCACGCGACGCTGCGCACCGGCAAAGTAACGGGCGGCATCAATGCCAATGACGCCGAGATCATTCATGCGATTGCGACGTTTCACTCCACGGTCGCGCGCGCGATCATGATTCCGCGCCCTGAAATTGTGGCGCTGGCGGAGACCGCCACGCTTGCACACGCGATTGCGCTCGCGCGGCGGACACACCATCCGCGGGTGCCGGTCTATCAGGGCACGATTGATCATGTCTGGGCAATTCTGAATCTAAAAGTGTTGCCGGTCTGGCGCGCGCACGTGCGCCCGGATATGACGCTGCGGGACATCTGGACGACGCTGCCGGACATCCAGCCGGCGCCGGCGCGGGCGTTGATGACCGCACCACTCCTGGCGCCGGAAACCCGCGTCATTGCCGCACTGCTCACGGATTTGCGCGCGCGCGGCGAACACCTGGCGATTGTGCTGGATGAATATGGCGGGACCGCCGGCATGATTACGCGCGACAATATCTTCGATTCCTTGCTGGGCGGCATGGTCGGCTGCACGCCGCGCCGCACCTTTCTGCAAACGCGCCCGAATGGCGATATTCTGGTCTCGGGCTGTTATCGTCTCGAACAACTAAATTGGGAATGCGGCTTTCAGTTAGGTGATGAAGAGGATGACACGATTGCCGGGTATGTCACGCGGGTCGCCGGTGTGGTACCCCATCAGGGCCAGATCATCCATGATGCGCTGGTTGATTTCACGGTCGTGCAAATGACCGGTCATCGGCTTGACCTGGTCTTGCTTCATACGCGCACGCCGGAGCACGCCGCATGATCTGGGTCTTGATCCTGTGCGTGCTGCTGTGCGTGCTGCTGGGCGGCTTCTTTTCCGGCTCGGAAACGGCCTTTGTCTCGGCGCCAAAGCCGCTGTTGCACAGTCGCGCCCAGCACGGCGAGCCGCGCGCGCGTGCGGCCCAGCGTTTGTTGGATGACCCGGCACGCCTGCTGGCAACCACCCTGGTCGGCACGAACCTCATGTATGTGACGGCAACCAGCATGGCGTCCGTGGTCGTCGCGGCGTGGGCGCCCGATCGCTGGGACAGCATTATCACGACCATCATCATGACGCCGATAATATTGGTGTGCGCGGAGCTGCTGCCGAAATCACTGGGACGCGGCAATGCCCTGCGCTTCACGTTGCGTGCGGCCCTGCCACTTGCGTTTGCCCAGAGACTGATGGCGCCGTTGGTCAGTTCGGCGGCGTTTCTTTCACGCGCGGCCCTGCGCCTGGCGGGCATCAAGGAACGGCCGCAAACCATTTCCGTCACTCGTGAAGAAGTGCGCACATTGGCCGATTTGAGTGCCGAACAAGGGGTGATCGGCAAGCCCGAACACACCATGATCCGGCGCGTCTTCGAACTGAATGAGCGCACACTGGCGTCGGCCATGATGCCGCTGGTCGAATTGGTCTGCCTGCCGTTGACGACCAGCGTGCGTGACGCGCTGACACTGGCGGAGCAACAGCCGCACACGCAGTTCCCGGTCTACGAAGGCCGGCTCGACAATATTGTCGGGGTGCTGCATGTTCTTGATCTGCTGGATGCAGCGCGGCAACTGGATGGTGAAGAGCACCTGCACACCACGGTGGCCGCGTATGTTGATCGCTCGGTGCCGTTTATGCCGGAGATCAAGCCGGTGGGCCAGATGCTGCATGAGTTGCAGGCGCAACGCGTGCCGTTGGTGCTGGTGGTTGACGAATATGGCGGGGTGACCGGCATGATTACCATGCGCGACCTGATCGAGGAAATCGTCGGGGTCTTGGCGACGGATCGCGACGAGACCAAGCCGCGCATGAGTGAACATCATGGCGCGCTTGAGTGCGATGGGCGCCTGGATGTGGATCAAGTCAGCGAACGCTTCGGCATCGCGTTTGACAAGGACGGCTACGACACGGTGGCCGGTTTGCTGCTGAAGCTGGCCGGGCGCATTCCGGTGGTGGGGGAGTCGTTCACGTATCAGACCCTGACGCTGACGGTGACGCGCGCAACGCGCAAACGCATCAGCCGCGTGGTCATTGCCCGCAGCACCAAAGAAGGCGCATGACATGCGCAGGTCGGACAAGTCGGACAGGTCAGACAAGTCGGACGAGGCCGACGAGGCCGAGCAACAGCAGCAGCGCGCATGCCGGTTCCGGCAGCGTTTCATAGCAGCCCATATCGACAAACCCGCCGATGCTGCGCGGATTGCCGTCAAGGTCGCTGGCAGCAGCCATCCACGCAAGGTTGGTGCCCGTGTTGATGCAGGGCGAGTCCGTGTTGAGATGGTAGTCGCCTAGCGCACGGTTGACAAAACCAGCGTCGTTGGTGATGTTGCCGTCGCCCGGTTGCAGCGGCAGCGTGCAGGTGAACTGGCACAGCATGTTGCTGCCGCTGGACGCGGTGTTGGGTATGACGGGTGCGCTGTTGCCATAGACAATCGCATTGCGCAGGACGCCGGCGTAGAGTGCGCCGCCGTACGCGGCGCCCGCTGTGTTGCTGCTGATGGTGCAGTTCTCAGCCACGCCGGCCGGGCCGACGTACAGCCCGCCCGCCCAGTCGTACGCGCGATTGCGCGTGATCAGACTGGAGCGGAGCAATCCTTCGCAATGGACGCCGCCGAAATCAGCATTGGGAGCCGTGGTGGCGTTGAGCGTCACGACGCAGCACAAGGCCGTGCTGCCGGCATCAATGCCCAGACCACCGCCGGGGCCCGCGGCCGTGTTGCTGATGATGGTGCACGCTTCGATCAAGCCGCCGGTGTAGCGCATGCGCACGCCGGCATAGTTCGAGGCCGTGTTATTGCTGATCACGCAGTCGCGCACATAGCCGCCATTTTCGCAAAAGATCGCGCTGGCAGAGGCGCTGTTGCCGGCAACCAGGCAATTACGCACTGTGCCGGCGCGGTACAGGTAGATGCCGCCGCCAGCGCTGCTGGCACGGTTGGCCGTGATGACGCAATGCATAATCACGCTGGTGGAAGAGCAGGCAATGCCGGCGCCGTTGACGGCGCTGTTGCCGCGGATCAAGCAATTGCTCACCGTCGCGACGCCTTCGAGAAAGATCCCCCCACCACTTTCGTTGTCGGTGCTGCCGTTGGTGAAGGTGAAGCCCTCGATCAGCGCGCCTGCATAACTGCCGGGCACGCGCAAACAGCGATTGGTCACGGCGGGAGCGTTGCCGTTGACAATGGTACCGGCCGGACCGGCGAGGCTGGTCAAGCGCACGCGGCTCGGCACGGACAACGACGCGTTCAATATGAACACGCCGTTACTGACCAGCACCGTGTCGCCGGCGCCGCACAGGTTAATTGCGGGCTGAATCGTCTTCTTGGCCGTGGCCCACGACAAACCATTGCTGGCGTCATTACCGGTGGCGTTGCTGACGTAGTAGGTTGTCGCACCCGCGCAGGTGCTGCCGGCCAGTAGCATCCAGGCCAGCACGCCACGAAAACGACGTGCACCAAACGCAATTGCGGAATGCTTGACGGCACAACGGTTGGCATTGATTTTGATTTTCACGGGCGCCCTCCTTGGCTTGCTATGTGTTGTAGGTTGTCTCTCCAGATAACATCTACTTCATCACATGCGCCAACAGTACCAAAAACGCCATAAAATGTCGAATACAGACAGCAACGATGGCAGGATACCGACACAAACACTTGATCGTTATGGCGCTTTTTGTGCTGTGCCCTGCGCGCGCCGGTACAGGAGCATCAGCCCGCCCGCCGCCATGCCGACGCAGAACGGCTCGGGCACCATGCCGGGCTCGATCCAGATCGGCGATGACCAGGCGCGCTCGAAAGGACAATTGGTGGTGATGGTGGTGGCCTGTTGCCATACTTTCACGCGGTAGTACCCATAATTATTGGTCAGGAGATCGATGGTGGCAAGAGTCAGGCTTCCCACCGCGTTGGTGGCCAGATCGAGAATACAGGTGCGCTGTTTGAACAATTGCACGCGGGCGATGCGCTGCGTCGGGTGCTCCGCAATGGCACTGACCTGCAAGGCGACCGTAGCGGCATTGCCGGGATTCAGGTCGGCTTCGTGATACAGCGTGTCACCCATGCTGCCGGTTTGGTCGCCGAGGGTGGCGCTGAACGCCAGGATGATGCGTGCGCCGCTCGTGGCGTAGCAATGTCTGGCCTGCAGGGCCTGCCAAATGGCGCTGCGGCTGCGATTGGTGGCCAGCACCGCCGTCAGGCCACCCGTGTACGGCCCAAGGCGCGGCTGCACATTATTGGTCGTTTCAATGGTGTCGCCCGGCCTGCCATTGTGAGTGTCAGTCGAGCCGAGAATACCAAGTTTGTACGCCGGATTGTGGGCCGGTAATAACCAACGGTCCAGCGCGCCGGCCACCGAACGTTCGGGTTGAAAATCATTGACCGGTTCTTCGCAACCGCTCATTTCTGAATTGCCGTGGCGCGAATAAATCTCCACCAATTGTTGAATGTCGGCGCGGACATAGCCTGGATTCCAGTCGGTGGACATGTCGATGCCGGGATAATCAATGTCGCTGCCTTTGGCGGTGTGGTGCGGAATCGAGAAATAATTACCAGACGCGGCCGTGCCATCCAGATAGGTCCACAGATCCACGGGGCTGACATACACATCCTGGCCGTAACCGCGCGGCGGCACGTGCCCGCAATCGCGGCAGATGATACACTTGTGCCCGTTGCCGTCGGGGTACGGCGGCGCGGTCTTGGTGTATTCGAAGGCAGGGAAGACAATCACATTACTATACGCCGCCTGAAACGCAATTTCCTGCAGCATAGTATTTGTCCATTTCTCGCCGGTGCAATAGCCGGGTGCGCCGTTTTCGGCATGGTCGGTGAGCGCCACAAAATCCACGCGTGCGAGGCAGGTGCTCAGTGCTTGTGCCGGGATGAGGGTGCAGTGCTCGTACTGCACGGCGTCGTAGGAATAGGTGCTGTGGGCATGCAAATCACCCCAGAGAATTTCGTGCGCAGCCGCGGCATTTGCGATGCCAAGACAGATCACAACCAGAACTAGACCGCGCAGATTCATGAATGATCCTCGTTGCTTACCATGGTCATCGTCGCCACTAATGTAAGACAAAATTAGCCGAGCGCCGAGAACAGGGCGCGAAAGTATACGGCTATGAGTGTAACAGAACACATACGTCCACGCACGTTTCGCACCGCGCCACCCTTGCGTTCATGTGGCCTTGCGGTGCCTTATAAACGCGAACTCGCAAGGTTGCCCTGCGGACCACCGATTGCCGCGCAGAGAATAATGTTGAAGCCCGTCATGATGCCGTTGTTCAAGTATGGTTCGGTGCCGCGCGTGCCAACGCCGCCGCCGCCGGGCGCAGCCACAATACCACCAACACGCAAAAGGAGTTCGTGGCGCTTTCTTGTAGCGCCGGTGTTAGAAGAGGCCGGTCTTACTTAGCGAGATAGTACTGCGAACGAGTGAAGTCGGTATTGGTCGCCCAGCCGCGGTTCTTCCAGACCATGTATTTTGACTTCTTGTTGACGCGCACTTTGAAAACGATGACCGGCCGCTTCTTGCCGGTCGGGATCACGCCCAACTTGCTCGAACACGAGGCCTTGCGCATGGTCAGCGGCGCGTAGATATACCAGCCGGTCGTGGCGTCGTAGGCAATGAAATAGCGATAACCGGCTGCGTACCAGGCACAAATAGTGGCCCAGCTCATGTCGAAGCGGCCGTTCTCGCATTGTGTCTTCACGCGTGTTTTGCAGAGGCCCGTGCGATACAGCCGCACCCAACTACCGGCGCTGGTTGTTGGCGAGGTGGTGGGTGACGTTGTTGGCGAGGTGGTGGGTGACGTTGTTGGCGAGGTGGTGGGTGACGTGGTCGGCGAGGTGGTGGGCGCGGTGGTGGGCGCGGTGGTCGGCGCGGTGGTGGGAGTCGTGGTCGGTGTGCTCCCGCGGTAGGCCGCGACCCAGCCCATGGTATACCCAAGGTTGCGGGTGTTGTCGCCGTCCGCGGCGCTGCCGGCGGTAACGCCTTGGTACGTTTTGAGCGGCGTGGAAAACATATTGCACGGCTGATAGAACACACCCTGTTCATAGTTGTAGGCCATGATCGTGTGATACTTCGTGCCGTTGTTGCCGGTGAAATACCAGCCGGCGGAATACGAATTGAGATACGAATTGGGCCCCGGTTGGGTGCTCTGTGACTTGCTATGACCACACCCGAAATTGTGGCCGATTTCATGGGTGACGACGTGTGTGTTGACATTGCGCGCATTGCAGACCGTAAACGCGGCATTGGCATTGCCGCCGACGGTGATCAGCAGGTTACCTAGGCCAATGACGCCCGATGACGAGCCGATGTCCACAATCATGGTGACCAGATCGGCGGCATACGTGTTGCGCCAGCCGGGCACGACGCTCAACCCGCCGTTGCCGGAACTCAAGTCGCTCAACGCCGTGCTGAAATTGCCATTGTAGGTATACGAGGTCTCGCCCGCATAGGCAAGCTGAAACGTCAAATTGGCGCCGCTATTGTTGTTGGCGGCCTGCGTCAGCAATGAAATGATCGAGGCCGAAAAGGTGTTGACCCCGCCGTTGCTTTGCGCGTAGGTTTTGCCGGTCGTGTCATACACGATCAAGACTTTGACGGTGGCGGCCTGCGCAACGGCTGCGGCCGCCAGCATGGCGCACACAGTCACTATCACACGGCGGCGCAGACGCGCCCATGATACCAAGGTGTTCATGTCAATTCCTCAAGGTCACTGTTGTGATGGGTTCGGCGGCGCGACAATGCGCGCCGGCAGATCGGTCACCGCCGGCATCTTGCTCATATCCATTTCGGTGACGGTGCCGACGGCATCGCTCGCGTTGCGAACGATGGTGAACAGTGCGGCCGTGGCATAATCCTGAAAGCGCACAATGACATTGCCGCCGTCGGCGGCAAGCACAAACGAACTGAATTCCTCGCCCTGTACTTTGCCGATCAGCGAGAGCGTGTTGTTCATATCAACGCTGACCTGCTCGACCGTGACGGTGTAGATGACCGACGGGAATACTTCCAGCGCCAGTTTGTCGCCGGCTTTCCACCCGCTCTGGGCGGTCAAACGCTTGCACGCAATCTTAACACTGCCCACCTGACGAATATAGGGCTCGACCGCGCTGCGCGGCTGCACCACCAAAGTCGGGGTCATCAGGAGTGCTGGTTGCGCGACCCGCTCGGTTCGGTCAGCCGCGTTGGTGACGCCGCACACAGACCATGCACACAGCACCATTAAGGAACATGCAATTTGAACTATGCGCGTAGCCATGGCGGAACCCTCGGTAAATTAACGTGTGCTCATTGCTGAGTACCGCATCAGTTACCCAAGTATAGCATATAACAATGAGTGATGCAACTTTTTCACGATTCTCTGGAATTCAACGCTGGTCCGTGGGCGGGAAGTCGCGGTGCCGCAGCTCGACTTCGTGGATGCGCACGCGGCGCGGCGTCGGCGGCACCGGCGTTGCGGCCGCCAGCGGCGGCAGGTTGGTCAGCCGCAACAGCGCATAGACATAGTCTTGCTCGTGCCGCTCGGCCACCCAGGCCCAGCCGATGTAATTGGTCAGCATCTCACCGAATAACTGCTGCTGCCGGTCGGGCGTGTTGCACCAAAAACCCCAGTGCAAATAGATGCCGCCCGGATAGCGCGGCAGCAGCACATTCGCAAAATACTGACGCTGCTCGCTGAAGAGCGACACCTGCGCGGCGCTGTGGCCCCACAGCAGAAACATATTCGGGTTGTGGGTCAGGATCAAGGCATGCGGCGGCACCAGCCGCGCAAACTCGCGCGCGTAGCGCACATCAAACCGTGCCGCCCATGACTCCTGTGAGACGCGCCGCACGCGCGGCAGCAACTGGATGCCATTCAGCACGAGCAGGGCTACGACGCAGGCCGTCAACCACGGCCACGGCCGCAGGCCGCACAACCAGTCAAAACCGACGCCCGCCAAGACGACCAACGGGATGAAGGATAGCAGCGCAAAGCGCACGTCAACACCATACGCATAACTGCCGGCATAAAACGCCAGAAACACGCCCCACATTACCAGCGCCCAGGCCAGCACCACCAGCGTCGCCGGCCGCCGCCACAGCGTCAACACACTGAGGGCTGCGCCCATGGTGACGAACAACGGGAAACGCACGTTGACCAAATAGAACCAGCCGTTGGTGCTCACATTATGCCAGACGACGGCGGGCGTGAATTTTGCGCCGGTGCTGCCCCACGGCTCATGCCGCACGGCGAGGATGTGCAGCAGCTGCGGCGTGATCAAGATGACCAGCGCGGCGGCGGCAAACCACAGCGCCGGCTGGGCAAACTGCCGTGGCGCGACCACCAGGATTAGCAGAAAGAAGAGCGGCGCCAACAACACGGCTTCCGGGCGAAAGTACATGGCATACGCCAGGCAGAGCACCGCAAACACAAGGCGCGCCGCGTTTGGCCGGGCGCAATACCACAAGCCGGCCAGCATGGCCAAGCCGGCCACGCACGCCGTGCTCGGCTCGGTGGCGGCGGTGTTGCACCAGAGCAATTGCTCCGGCAGAATCAACAGGCAGGCTGCGGCCAGAAGGCCGGCGCGCGCACTGCCCGTCAATTGGCGGGCCAAGCCGAAGCAGAGCAGCACCGCAACCATGGCGCAGACATTGTTCAGCACCTGCGCCCACGCTTCGCGCACACCTGCTGCGCGATACACCACGCTCAGCAAATGCGGGTAGCCGTAGGGCTGTTTGTTGTACTCCAGACGGTGCGGGTGATATTCATCATAAATAAACTGGCCTTCATTGCAAAAGGCGGCGCGGCCCGCCAGCGCCATCGTCTGCGCAATGTTCTGATAAATGTGTTCATCGAAATACAGCCGATTGGTGCGCGGCGCGACGAAGGCGCTGAGCAAGCCGGCGGCGAGTGCGAGCAGCAACAGCCATGTGCGGGTGGCGCGTGGTAGCGCGCGCCACGCCCGCCAGAGATCACGGGCGCAAACAATCCCGGCGCACACCAGCAGGACAAAGATGACGTCCAACGTGACCGGCATCCAGCGCATCAAGATGGCGCGCAATGTGTCGTTGGGCACCGCGCTCGCACGCAGGCACACGAGCACTGCCGCGCCGGCGGCGATGCCGCACGTGATCATGCCGGAGACCACCAGCCATGTGGTTCGTTTCATGCGTTCGATGTCCCGTCGTTTATTGCACCGTCATTCATAGTGTATGTATTATAGGCACCTCGCAAAACCTTGTCAAACTAATTCTTTGGTTCAGATCCAGCGGTGCATGCCGAGACCAGCGCTGCGTTGGCAGCGCGCGCTTACCCCCTTGGGGCATCGCTGCACCCACCCGCCGCGCGCGAAAGTCAATGCCTCGTGTCCGTGTCTATCGGCATGTGCGGCAACAAAGCATACGCACCAGCGGATCTGGGTTTCGCCACGAAAAAATCAGAGAGGGGAATTAGAGGGGCATTGACACGGCATGTCAATTCTGCTATTCTCTCTCATTCACGTAATTTTGGCGCTATAACGAGCAATTTGCTGCACCCATGAACCGTTCTTCACTCACACGCTATGCGTGGCTCTCGATTGCCGCGGCTATTGTTACCATCGCACTCAAGAGCGGCGCCTATCTGCTGACCAATTCAATTGGCCTCTTGTCCGACGCGGTCGAGTCGCTGGTGAATTTGCTGGGTGCGACCATTGCCTTGACCATGCTCATCATTGCCGCCCGGCCACCCGACCGCGAGCATCACTACGGCCATAGCAAGGCCGAGTACTTTGCCAGCGGCGCCGAAGGCGTCCTGATTCTGCTGGCGGCCGTGAGCATTGCGCTGGCGGCGGTGCAGCGCATCCTCGCGCCGCAGCCACTCGAACAAGTGGGCGCCGGGCTGGTGGTCTCAGCCGTGGCGGCATTGATCAATTTGGGCGTGGCGTGGGTGCTGCTGCGCGTCGGCAAGCGCCACGACTCGATCACACTCGAAGCCGATGCGCGCCATCTCATGACCGATGTCTGGACGTCGGCCGGCGTCATCGGCGGCATCGGCATCGTGGCGCTGACCGGCTGGCAGCTGTTGGACCCGCTGCTCGCCCTCGCCGTCGCCGTCAATATTACCTGGACCGGATTTCGGCTCATACAGCGTTCAGCCTTGGGCTTTATGGACACCGCCTTGCCGCCGCAGGAAGAGCACCGCATCGTGCAGATTCTCGAACGCTATAACCAGGAGCACGGCATCCGCCATCATGCGCTGCGGACGCGCCAGGCCGCCGGCCGCCGCTTTGTCTCGGTCCACATCCTGGTGCCCGGCCGCTGGACGACCCACCGCGGTCATCATCTGGCGGAAAAGATCGCGGCGGACATTCGCAAAGCGCTCGCCGGCGTCACGGTCACCACGCATGTCGAGCCCATCGACGACCCGCTCTCGTTTCAGGACATGGAGATCGAGGAGTGAGTCGTGGCTGCGCCGGCTTACTAATGAAAGCACGTGCTTGTTGTCATGCCAGTTGTGGCCGCGGGCGCTGACCGCGGCTGCAGAAGCCGCCCTCACCGCGAGCGGCTACAAGGACGATGCAAAGTAGAAAGCGCTCTCATTAGTAACTAGTCAGGATGGGTAAGTGGATACAATTATATTGATTGTACTGGGCCTGCCGCTTTATTTCTTCTTTGCCTGGCGCTTTGCGGCGGCGTGGCAAAGCTATCGCGAGGGCATCGCGGACCAACAAAATTCACCGGTGACCTACTTGGCGTCAAACGGCATTGTGTTCTGTGTGCTGGCGCCGGTGTTGATATGGTTTACACAACCATGGTCGCTGATTCTGCACGGTTTCTTTGCCATCATGTTCTGGCTTGGGCATCTGGCACTTGTATTGGTGGTTCAGATTCAGGCAGTTTCAGAAGCAACGCCGCGATCTGCAGTAATTGTAGCCGTGGGCGTTGACCACGGCAGACCAGCCCCCGCCCTCACCGCGGGCTGCTACAAGAATGCTGCAATGTAGAAAGTGCACTCATTAGTATTAATGCAGAACAATAAACATATCAAGTTTTGCATGCTTCATGCCTGACACTCATCATTCATCATTCATCATTCATCATTTCTTAGGTGCCTGGCGCGGGCGACGAACGGGCCCAGCACCAGCATGTCCGCGCCGGAGCGCAAAAAAACATCAACGGCCTCGGCCGGCGTGTTGACCATTGGATCACCGTGAATGTTCATGCTGGTGTTCAAGACCGCGCCGACGCCGATCCGCGCGCGGACGGCCTGCAGCAGCTTGGCATACGCGCCGTCGCGCACGTCAACAATCTGCGGCCGGCAAGTGCCGTCAATGCTGATTGCCGCGACCAGCACGTGACGACCTTCGGTGGTTGTGCGATAGGCTTCGGTCATGAAGCGATTGGGGCCGCGGTAGTTTTCCAGCAAGCGCGGTGCATCCGCAGCCAGAATGGACGGGCAGAAGGGCTGATACCAGACGCGCTGCTTTAACTGCAAATTGAGCCGGTCGCGCAAGGCCGGGTCGTCGGCGCGCGTGAGAATGCTGCGATGGCCGAGTGCGCGCGGGCCGAATTCCATCCGGCCGTCAAACCACAAGACCGTCTCGCCGTGCGCCAATGCGTCCGCGGCGATTTCCCACGGCGCTTCCATGCGCGCATACTCGCAGTGGGCCGCCGCAAGAGCCTCTGCCATTTTGCCGTCGGCACATTCCGGTCCCAGAAACACATCGTCAAGCGCGGCGCCGGGCCATTGATACAGGCGATTTCCTAGCGCCAGCGCGGCGCCGACCGCCAGACCGCCGTCGCCCATGTGCGGAAACACGAACACGTCGCGCACGCAGTCGAGTTCGCGCACCAGCATGTTCACTTTGACATTCGAGGCCACACCGCCGGCGAGGCAGACAGCGGGAATGCCCGTGTGCGCCACGGCGTTGCGCACCAGGCGCGTGACGAACACTTCGAGCGTGCGCTGGGCCATGAAGGCGAATTGCTCCGACGGCACTTGGTACAAAAGCTGGGCGAGCGCATGATGCAGGCGCAGCGGCCCAAAACGGCAGCGCACCGTCAGATCGTCGCACGAGAACCATGTCAGCATTGGATTGTGCGCATCCGGCACCGGCAGGGCGTAATTCGCCAAGGCCATGACTTTGCCCTCGTCCTCAAGCTCGCGCATGTTCATCAAATTCGTGACGTGCTCGAAGAAAATGCCGAGCGAGTCGCGCCCGCGCATGTTTGCTATGTGCTCGAGACGTGGCGCGCGCCAGACGCTGACCGAACCGGAGATGCTGTCGCCAATGCCGTCGAGTGTCAGCACCGTCGCCTCAACGAAACCGGAGCAGAGCGCGGCGGCGGCGGCGTGCGCCTCGTGGTGCGCGAGCCAGTGCAACGGCGCGGCCACGCCACAGGCGCGCAAGTCGCGCCGCACGAGGCAGGCACCCAGCGCGCGCGTCGCCGCACCGCCTGGCACCAGTGTCAGCAAGTATTTGCTGTACTTCTTGAGGCGCGAGAACATGGTTGGCGGCATGCGCCGGCGGCGCAGCGCATAATACTGGTTGCGCAATACCGGCGCGAAGCGGGTAAGTGTTTTGGCGACATCCCAGGTCGACAGCGCAACACCGGCAATGTCGTCTGCGCGCACACCGGCCACGTCAAGGCAGCACGCCACGGACTGCCGCGGAAAACCGATCTCAAGTTTGCGCCGTGTCAGGCGTTCTTCATTGACCGCCGCGAGAATGCGCCCATCGTGGAGCACTGCCGCACCAGCGTCGTGGCCATCCCAAATACCCAGAATATATGGCGCGCTAATGCTCATGAAACATCAAAGCCACAGATGCTGTGACCAGTAAAGCAAGCGGCGGGGTGTGCCGTAGAAATGGCGCGCTGCGCCGCGGGCAATACCTCGCAGTTCTTCAGGCAGATGTTGAAAGTCAGCTTGGGATGCACCGGCGCGAGCGACCGGGCCGAGCGCTTGCTGCAGGCGACTGCCGGCGAACGCGGCGGCGGCATAGAACTGCGCAAAGTCAAGCGGCAGGCGGGTAGCGCCCGTCACCGTTGCGCGCGCGCGCTCGGGCGTGTCGCCCGGCAGGCCGATAATAAAGTGCCCGACCGTCCACAAGCCAGCGGCGCGCGCCATGTGAATCGCCGGTGCGATCTCTTCGACGCACATGCGTTTGCCGCATTGATCCAGCACGTCCTGCGAGAGCGACTCGATGCCGAACGACAGCATGCGGCAGCCGGCGGCGCGCATGGCGCGCAGCATCTCGGCATCAACCGTGTCCACGCGGCTGGCGGCCGACCAGCGCATGCGCAGCGCGCGGCGTTGCAGCTCTTCGCACAGGGCCATGACGAACGGCCGATTGCCCGTCAGTGTCTCGGCCCAGAACAGGAAATCGCGCACGCCAAAATCGCGCACATTGCGTTCCAGTTCCGCAATCACCGATGCGACGCTGCGGGTGCGCACGCGCGTACCGTAATATTGTTGGGTTGTGCAAAACGTGCAGGGATAGGGGCAGCCGCGCATCGGCGCGACCAGCAACAAACGCCGGCGCAGCAGGGGAAGGCGGTAGCGCTGCGTGTCAATGCACTCCCAGCGCGGGAACGGCAAGGCGTCAAGCGGTTCAATAAAAGGTCGCGTGATGAGACTGGCAGCGGGCGTCATCACGCCGGGGATGCCCGGCAGGGGAGCACCCACTGCGCACGCCGCGACGCAGTCGCGCAGACTGTATTCCGGCTCGCCGACGACAATCGCGGCGATACCGGTATAGTCTGCGAAAATCTGCGTCACGCAGGCGGCCGCGTACGTGCCAATCAGGATGACGGTCAGGGCCGGATTGATGGATTTCAGCATGGCTGCGAACGCGCAATCGCCGACGCCGGTGTCATTGCCGACGGCAACAACCGCGACCTGTGCCGCCGCAGCCGCGCGGCGCACCACGTCATCGGTCAGCCGCTGCACCGCGCCGTCGAGCAGGCATGCGGTATGGCCGGCGTCATGCAGCACGGCGGCGCAGTAAGCCAGGGTCAGCGGTGGCCAGGCCGTGCCCCACAGGTGCGTGGCTTGCGTGCAGCGCCCTTCGCGCACATGCGCCGCAGCAGCGGGCGGATTGATCAGCAGCACATGCATCTCAGGCGGCCATGCTGGAGAAGGTTTCAGGTTTCAGTGTTCGGTTTTCAGCTTTCAGTTTGCAGTTGCAGATACTGCTGCATCCCGCCATGCGGTGGAGATACCATCCGGCGAATGCAGTTCTTGCGCCAACAAATCGCGACATGACAATCGCTCCCACCTTGCAGAAGCTGATGCGCGGCGCGGAAGCAGCTCCAGCCATGCGCGGAACGTCACGCATCAGCGGTCACGCCATGCGTGATCCGCTGCATGCGTTTGTTCGGCGCAATCCTTCGTGGTTTCAAGCGTACTATTGGATGGCCAGAAGACGCCTGGTGTCTGCGCAGATCCTCGCAAATCGCATCCAGGTTGTTATTGAAACGCTGCGCATGTTCGCGGCGATGGCGGCGCACCTCTTCCACAATCGGGTCTTTCATGACTGGCCTCCCAGCAATTCATCTGGTGAACACATTTCGGGCGCCACATGGCCTGCGGCCTCAAGCGCGTGGCGAATTCTCATCCGCGTGAACGGATTATTAATATGCGCAAAGTTCCACGTTACAATGCAGTCGAGTCCGTTGATTGTGGCCACGGCAATGTGCAGTGCATCTTCCTGGGATTCGCGTGGCACGGCTTTCGCCTTGATCAGTGACTTGGCCAGCACCTGCACTTCATCGTTGATGTCCAGCATCGGCAGGGACACCAAGACATCAAGGCGAGCCTTAGCCACGTCCGGATCCCCTCGCCCGGCCTCTTGGAGAACCAGATCGGAAATGAACAAGCCGAACTCGTTGCGTCGGCTCCAGAATGCCCGTGTGGCTTCTTGATGCCCGGCAATCACTGGATCAGCGCTTGGCCGCGCTGTCAGATAACTCACCACGGTCGTTTCGATGTAAACCTTCTTCTTCACACAGACATTTTAGCATTATAATACTCTCAGCGCAAACGGATGGGCGCCTGGTATTCGATGTCACCGAACTTGTTATTCTACATTGTAGGCAGGGCCGAGGGGTGCTGCAATCTCCCTTTGCTAAAGGAAGTACCCCGGCTTGGCGGGGGGAGGGATTTTACAGAAAAAGGCGGCGGCAGCAACAGCGGAATCCCCCGCGCCTCTTAAGCAAGGCTCTTCCGGGTTTTGCGTGAAAAAAAACACTAAGTATCCAGGGCTTGGAAAATCCCACTGCGCCTGCTGGTGGGGCGAAGATGCAGATTGGGCGTGTGGTGCCGCAGCCGCGATGCAAGAAATCCCCCAACCCCCTTTTCCAAAGGGGGATGGCTGCGACCCCCGGCGCTGCTGCGCCCGCCCCTCCCGCCGTTGGCGGGAAAAGGGGGACGGCAGCAACAGTACTCCCGCCCAACCCGCTTTATAAAAGGGGGATTTGCAGAATGTGGCGTGGTCATATGCTGCTGGAGCCGTCACGTCTTACGGCGCGACTGAAGAAGAGATGTTTGAACAAGGAATGCAAATACCAGAACCAAGCGCGGCTGACGCGAATGCACGACGTGCCGTGCAAGCGGCGAAACTCGTGGGTGGGCACTTCCGCCATGCGCCATCCGCCGCGCAGCGTCTTGATGATCATTTCCTGCTCGATGGTGGTGCCGCGATCCGTCAGGTTGAGCTGGCGCAGCACGTCGCTGCGCAACGCGCGAAAGCCGTTCTGTGAATCGCTCAGGCGCGTATGGCAACGGTAATTGATGCACGCCATGGCGAAGGCGCTGCCGGCCAGGCGCACGAATTCGTCGAAACCGCCATGCAGCTCGCTCGAGCCGCCCAACAGGCGCGAGCCGGTGACGTGATCCGCCGTGCCGTGCATGATCGGTGAAATCAAGGCGGGAATCATGCGCGCGTCGTGCGACCCATCGGCATCCATGAAGACGGTGATCTCGCGCGTGATATGCGGCAGCGCGGCGCGCAGCGCCAGGCCTTTGCCGCGGCCGCCATCGCTGATGACGCGCGCGCCGTGCTGCCGCGCCACGGCCGCAGTGTCGTCATGCGATGCGCCGTCAACGACCAGGATATCGGTGCACACCTCGACGACGCGCGGCAACACGGCCGCCAAATTCTGCGCTTCATTGCGTGCGGGAATCACGACCGTCACGCGTTCGCGCGCGGCTTGCTGCGGGGTGGTCATTGGATCGGCGGCGGCAACCATGCATGTCCTTATTGTGTGTATCATTGTAGCATTTGCCGCGGGCGGGGACAAGCCGCATAGCCGGCCGCGCAGAGGGCGATATCTATTGCAGCCGCCGCGCTGCGGGCGGCAGGATCGGCCGCAGTCAACGCCCGCGGCCACAGTACCGCGTGACTTGCGCGAGCCCGCGAGGTATCACGTGAACGTAACCGTGGCGACGCGCGTAAGAAACAGCGCCAAGCTGGCGAGGAAGACGATTGGGCATGTTCATTCCGGAAGTGCAAGCAGCAGATAAAAAAACTGACGGCCCGGGAGGGTGGACCGTCAGCTGCTGGCACGGGAGTTTACTCACTCAGCGGCCCGGGGCGCCGCACTATGCCGCGTCAGATAAGAGTTTGCGGCCCCAGCGCATAAAGGTGGGGCGGTCATAATTGACGTTGTTAATCAAGGTCGGCTGCATATTCGCAAAGCGGCCGCTGTCAGCGGGAAAGAAATCAAATGACGATTGGGTGGTGATGCCCGAGGTGACCATGCGCGGTTTGACCGGTTCCGCTTTTTTCTGGTCGGCCAAGCCGGTGGCGATCAAGGTCACGCGCACCGTTTCGTGCAACTCCTCAAGGATATTGACGCCGAAGATGACATGCGCTTCAGCGCGGATTTCGTTGTGGACCGACTGGACGGCCTCCTGCACATCCTTCATGGTCAAGTCGCGCCCGCCGCTGATAGCCAGCAAGACGCGTTTGGCGCCGACGACATCCGTGCGTTCCAGCAGGGGCGACGCCATGGCATAGCGCACTGCTTTGCAGGCGGGCATCTCGCCGCTGGCCTCGCCGAAGCCGACCATGGCGTCGCCTTGTTCGCGCATGACGGTGGCAATATCGCCGTAGTCAATATTGATGATACCGACGCGCGCAATCAGGTCGCTCATCGCCGTGACGGCGTGATGGAGCACGTCGTCGGTGAGGCGAAAGGCATCGCCAATGGGGGTCTGATCGCCAATCAAGCGCGTGATGCGATCGTTCGGAATGCACATGACGGCATCGACGGACTGGCGCAATTCGAGCAGGCCCGTGTTGGCAATTTCGGCCCGGTGCGCGCCTTCGAATTGGAACGGCTTGGTCACGACGGCGATGGTGAGCGCGCCCATTTCCTTGGCGGCCTTGGCGATGACGGGCGCGGCGCCGGTGCCCGTGCCGCCGCCCAGCCCGGCGGCAATGAAGACCAGGTCGGTGGTGGCCAGCATTTCGCACAGGCGTTGGTAATCTTCTTCGGCCGCTTGGCGTCCGATTTCCGGGCGCGCGCCCGAGCCATAGCCGTGGGTGAGTTTCTCGCCGATCTGCAACGTGCGGGTGACCTGCATGGTGGCGAGCGCCTGCGCATCCGTGTTGATGCAGACAAAATCAACGCCGTTCTGCGTGCGCTGGGCGATGTGATGCACCGCATTGCCGCCGCCGCCGCCCACGCCGACGACTTGAATATGAATTGCGCCATTGTGCATGACTGTCTACCCCCATCCTTACGAAAGTGAAAAAAGGCGAGAAAAGAGACCGGGCCGTTTGGCATGGGCATGCAAGTGCGAGATGAAGGCATGCCGCACCAGGCCGAGCGCGGTGGTGAACGTGGTATCGTGCAGGAATTCATGCCGATCCGACCAAAAATCCGTGGCGGCATGCGCGTCATTGGGCGCGAGAATGCGCGGCACCGCGACGCGGACGGGCATCGCAAAGAGTTTCTCGGCGCGTTCAGTGAAGTGGTGCAACTGCGTGCCGCCGCCGACAAAGACGACGCCGCGCGTCAACAGCGGGCGCAGTTGCCGCTGTTGAATGTCATCATGCACGAACTGCAGCAATTCCTCGATGCGCGAGTCAATAATCAGATCAACATCCTGGCGCAAGACCGTGCGGTTTTTCTTATCGCTGGTGGGGATGCGAATGGCATGCGGGTCTTCGGTCGCGCCGGTAAAGCGCAGCAGGCGCGCATAGGTGCACTTCAGCTCCTCGGCCTGCGGCATGGTCAGGTTGAGGCCGAGGGCGAGATCGTTGGTGATATGTTCGCCGCCGACGGCAAAGACGCTCGAGTGATGCACCGTATTATTGCAGTAGACGACATAGGCGGTCGAGCCGCCGCCCAGATCAACGAGCAGGACACCATCTTTTTTGTCCTGCTCGCTCAAGGCGCAATGGCCGTCGGCCAGGCCGGTGAAACACAACTCGCTGACATTGAAGCCGGCATCATTGACCACCCGGGCGTGGTTTTCCATCATGGTGCGGTCGGCGCTGATGAGGTGGACATTGCACTCGACGCGCGCAGCCTGCATGCCCAGCGGATTGAGAATGCCGGCGTGGCCATCGAGGCGGTACTCCAGCGGAATCGTGTGCAGAATTTCACGGCCCTTTTCGCCGGCATTACTGCGCGCTTTGTCGAGCACCTCTTGAATATGGCGTTCCTCGATCGTGTCGTCCTCGATGAGATTGACGACGGCGACACTGTTGAGACTGTGCAGATGGCCGCCGCTAATGCCGACCTGCACGACTTTGACTTCGGTATGGGCATCCTGCTCGGCGTCTTCAATCGTGCTGCGAATGACGTTGGCCACGGCGCCGGCATCCTGGATAGTACTCTTGCGCAGGCCCTCGACGGGTTTGGCGGCCGCACCGATGATGTGCAGCCCGCGCTCCGGATGACAGCGGGCGATCACCGCGCGCACCTGGGTTGTGCCGATGTCCAGCGCAGTCACGATTAGTTCACCACGTGCCATCGTGCCGCCTCATCAGAGGGAATACGGGGTGACGACAACATCCGCGAAACGCAGGTCGATGCAGCGCGCATTGCGATGCTGGGCGCGCAGGACTTCGACGGTTTTCAGCAGGCGCACGACGTTGTTGATCGAGTACTCGGCGCCCAGCCGGATTTCATCAACGTATTTGGACTTTAAGGTGACGTGCTTGGCGTTGGCGAACTGAATGCTGGTGATCTCCAGAAAAATCTGCTGCTGCATGCGCCGGAGCGTGTCCACAAAGCGCATGGCGACTGGCACGCGCAGATCCGCGAGCGCGACGCCCGGCCGGTAGTTGACCACGGTCAAGCCTTCCAAGCACGGCACCTGCGATGCGTAACGCAGCTTGCGCGCCGAGAGCATCACACCGTCGCGGTCAACCGGAATGTCGGGCCCGCCGCCGGCCTGCTTGAGCAGCGCCACCGGCTCGCGTTCGGTGAAGGAGATGACCAGGGCGTCCGGATGGCGCTTGGTGATTTCGACGGCGGCAATATCGGGATGTAGACGCAGGCGCTGGGCCATTGGTTCGAGCGAGGTCGCATAAATGTTCATGTTCGAGACGATGCGCGCACGCGCCACGATTTCACGGTCGGGCACGGTGCGCACGCCATGACAGACAACGTAGACGTGGCGAATGACAAAATCGGGATGATGCAGAAAGCGCGTCAAGGCCAGGCGCCCGGCGCAGACCAGGGCCGCCACAACCAAGCCCAGCACCAGGACTGCGGCGAGGCCGATGAAGAACCGCGCAATGCGCGCCTTCACCACGCGCGGGCGGCGCGCCACACTGCGGTTGATATCCAAACGTTGTACAACGGCCATGGGCTGGGTCCTCCTAGTGCACAGCGGCGGGTGATGCAATGAGCTGATGCGCGGCGGCGGAAATGGTGCCGGCGCCCAGGAACAAGACCAGGTCGCCGGGCCGACACGCGCGCTGCACGGCGTCCGGCACGGCGGCGATATCGGCGACATACTGGGTGTGCGGCGCGACAGCCCGGACGCGGTCATAGAGAGTGCCGCCGGTGACGGTGCCGGGCGTTTCGCTGGCGCCAAAAATATCGGTCAAGATCAGCCGGTCAAGGCCGCCGAGGACACACACAAACTCATCCAGCAGTTTTTGGGTGCGTGAGAAACGATGCGGCTGGAACACCACCAGCAGCGGCTGGCCGAGTGCGCGGGCGGCGCGCAAGGTCGCCTCGATCTCGCGCGGATGGTGGGCATAGTCATCCACAATGGTCGCGCCCTGGCACGTGCCCAGCATTTGAAAGCGGCGCTCGACGCCGTGAAACGCGGCGCAGGCGCGCTGGACTGCCGCAACGGATGCGCCGCTGCTGCGCGCGGCGGCAAGCGCCTGCAACGCATTGCTGACATTGTGCTGGCCGGGCACGCCCACGGTGACGGGATAGGTTGCGCCTGCCTCGCTGACCGAAAATTCTGAAGACCATGGCTGCAGCGCCACGACCTGCGCGCGAAAGGACGCCGGACTGGTGCAACTGCAGGCCAGGCGGGCAACATGCAGCGGCGCGCGTGCGGCCACAGCGGTTGCGTGCGCGTCATCGGCGTTGTAGACCAAGGTGCCGCCGGGCTTGATGCGCGCAACATAGCGGGCGCACGCGGCTTCAATCGCTGCGAGGTCGGGATAGTAGTCCAAATGGTCGGCATCAATATTCAGCAACACGGCCAGCGTCGAATCGAACAATTGAAATGAGCCGTCACTTTCATCGGTCTCGACGACGAACCAATCAGCATGACCAAGGCGGTGGTAGCCATTGAACGCGGGCACAAAGCCGCCGACGACAGCGGTGGGATCAAGCCCGGCCTCGGTGAGAATCAGCGCGATCAACGCGGTCGTGGTGGTCTTGCCGTGGGTGCCGGCGACGGTGATGCCGTGCGCGTGGTTGACCAATTGGGCCAGGACGTGGGCGCGATGCAGACAGGGAATGTTATGGTCGCGCGCATACTGAAATTCGGGATTGTCATCGGCGATGGCGCTGCTGTAGACAAAGACATCCGCGCCGCGCACCTGATCGGCCGCATGGCCGAGCGCGCAGGAAATGCCGGCCGCACTCAGCATCGCGGTTGATTTCTGGGCGCAGGCGTCGCTGCCGGCGACGGCGACACCCCGCGCGGCGAGCACGTGCGCCAGCGGATTCATGCCCGCGCCACCGAGGCCGCACAGGAAATAGCGGCGGCCGGCGCAGGGCTGCGGCAGGGCGTGCAGATCAACAGTTACGAGGTCGCGTGACATGTTTCAAGGAGCGTGGCTAACCGTTGGGCGGCATCCGGCACCGCCAGAGATTGGAGCGCGGCGCGCATGGCCGCGCGGCGTGCCGGCGCGGCCAGCAATGCGCCGGCCGTTTCCGCCAAGCGCGCGGGTGTCAGCCCGGCTTCGCGCAACAAGATTGCGCCGCCGGCGTCACTGAGGACGCGGGCATTGTGTTCCTGGTGATTGTCGGCGGCGTGCGGAAAGGGGACCAGAATGGCCGGCACACCGCAGACGCACAACTCGCTGACCGTCAGTGCGCCGGCCCGCGCGATCACCAGCGTGGCGCTGCGAAACAAGGCGCCGATGGCGGTGCTGTAACTGACGACAAACTGCGGCACGTGCAAGGTCTGATAGGCCTTGCGCACCTGATCGGCATCGGCGAGGCCGGTAATGTGTATCACGTGGAGATGCGGCAGCACGGGCAGCAGCCGCCGCACCATATCCGGCACGCAGGTATTCAGCATGCGTGAGCCTTGACTGCCGCCCAAGGTCATCAGGACGACGGCGTCGGGCGCGAAACCGGTGAGCGCGCGGCCGTGGGCGGCGGTCGCCTCCAGAAAGGCCTGCCGCAAAGGGTTGCCGGTGAAAGTCGCGCGTGTGCGCAGGCGTTGCCAGGCTTTCGTCAGGGCCGGTTCATGGTCGCGCGGCGCGAGGCCGTAGGCCAATTGCGCGCCGGCCCGCACCAACAAGCGCACGGCTTTGCCGGGCAACACATTGGCTTCATGCACGACGACCTGGCGCCGTAACAAAAGGCCGGCCAGCAAGGGCGGCACGGCCGTGTAACCGCCAAATCCAATGATCACTTGCGGCGCGCACTTGATGATCAGCACAACACTTTGCACGAAGCCGATCAGCATCATGACCGCGCAGCGCAATGCCGACCAGAGACCGCATGCCGGTGGCGCCGCGCAGACGAATTTGTAACTGATGCCATGCGCGCGCACCAGCTCGTGTTCCAGCGAACCCGGCCGCCCACAATACCAGACCTGCGCCCGCGGATCGCGGCCCTGCAAGGTCTCGCACAAGGCCAGCGCCGGTGTGATGTGCCCGCCCGTGCCGCCGCCGGCAATCAAGCAGCGCGTGACCGTGGCATTACACGATGGTCTCGTCATAGCCACGTGTGGCCCCCGTGTCCACGCGCAAGTTGCGTTGGTTATGCGCAATGTTCAGCAGCAGCCCGCACGCCGCCAAGGTGATAACCAAACTTGAACCGCCGTAGCTGATGAACGGCAGGGCCAAGCCTTTGGTCGGCAGGCAGCCGGTCACGACCCCGATGTTGATGATCGTTTGCAGTGCCAGTATGCTCATAATGCCGACCGCCACCAAGTGCCCGAACAAATCTTGAATGTGCAGGGTCAAGCGGTACATCGTGTAGAAAAACAGCAAGAACAGCAAGATCGTCATGGCTGCGCCGACAAAGCCGAGTTCCTCGCCGATGATGGCGAAGGCGAAATCAGTGTGTGCTTCCGGCAGAAAATGCATTTTTTGGACGGACATGCCCAGGCCCAAACCATTGATTTTTCCCGAACCGATCGCGATCAATGACTGCCGAATCTGGAAGCCGGTGTTCAATGGATCAGCATCCGGATTGAGAAACACGATCAGCCGTTGCATGCGATAGGGGACCAGCCAGACCAGTGCCACCAGCGGCGGAATCGCGCTCAGGCCGATCCACAGCAAGTGGCGCCACGGCACGCCGCCGACAAACAGCATGATCAGCACGGTTGCGCCGATCACCACCGGGGTGCCAAGATCCGGCTCTTTCAAAATAAGACCCAGGGGCACGGCGACCAGCGCCAGCAGGAGCACGGTATTGCGGAAAAAGCGATGGACGTGCCGGCGCCGCACACTCAGCCATTTGGCCACAAAAATGATCAGTGTATATTTGGCCACTTCCGACGGTTGCAGCGTGAAACCGGCGAATGGCAGCCAGCGCGCGGCGTTGTTCACCGACCGGCCGACGCCGGGCAGCAGGACCAGTACCAGCAGCGCGATGGTCGCCAGAAACAAAAAGGTACTCAGCTTCTGCACCACTTGGTAGTGCACGCAAAAGGCCACGAGTGCTGCCAGCACGCCCAACGCGACCCACAGCAGCTCGCGCTGCAAGAAGTACAGGCGGTTGCCAAACACATCTTGTGCGTAGTAGACGCTGGTGGTGTAGGTGATCAGCGCGCCGTAGGCCACGAGCACCAGCACGATGGCGACAAACAGTTCGGGCAGCCAACGCCCCTGGATACGCGCGGTGGTCATTGTTTCTTGGGCACGAGAACTTTCTGGCCAATCTTCAAGCGCGAATCGCTGGTGTCGTTGAGGGACATCAGTTCGGTGCTGGTGACGCCATACTGGCGCGCAATCTTCCAATACGAATCGCCTTGCTGAACCGTGTAATATTCGGTCTCATACGCGCCGGCCCGCGGCGCGGGCGTGGCCGTGCCGTCAGGCGTGGCGGGCTGCTCCGTCGTGGTGGTGGCGGGCTGCAACGCGGTTGTCGGCGCGGCCCCGGGTGTGGTTGTGTCAGTCGTGCTGGCGGCCGGCTGCGCCGGAGATTTGCTGACCGGAATGAGCAGCGATTGGCCAACACTGAGAATCGAACCGCGGCTGATGCCGTTGGCCGCGGCCAGCTCACTGATTGAGCAGCCATATTTCTTGCTGACGGACCAGAGCGAATCACCGCGCTGCACCGTGTGGCGCGGATAGCTGGCCGGCAACTGATCGGTGCGGTAATAGGAGGCCGCATACCCGCTGCCGGGCGGGCGCACCGCAATGGGTTCGCTCGCGCTGCCCGGGGCATATCGCTGCGGCGATTCGAGCGACATGCCGGTCGCGGGCAAGGCTGGACTGCGGGCCTCTTCGGCCAGCCGCGCCAAGTCTGCATCCGGCGAGGCGCTGCCGGCGATGGCGCCGCTGCCGGCGGCGTCGGGCAGATCGGCGCCGGTGATGGCGCCCTCGGTCAGCGGCGGCATCATGGTGGCATCCGTGCCGGGAGTGGTGCCGGTCCCGCGCGCGGCGTCGCCGCGCAGAGATTCATCGGTCTCGACCAGGACGGGCTTTTGCAAATCGACCTCGTCCACATAGGCGACCGAGACATCCGAGGTGGTCTTGCCGGCGGTTTCGCTGACATCAATGGCGGTGGAGCCGGCGGTCAGCAGATCCTGGTCAATAATGGCCTCGACACTGTCCTCTTCGGTCATTTCCAGGGCGATATCGCTGCGGGTCGTGTCTTTGGCACAGCTACTGCACAGCAGCGCGCACAGTGCCAGAAATGAGAAGAGTAGATACGAATGCAATGTTTTCATTGAATACACCTCACGTACGGTTAGCAAAGAGACTCCAGGCAATGATGGACACAGCGGCGGAAGTCGGCGCCGCGTTCCTCAAAATCGTTGTACCAGTCATACGAGGCACAGCCGGGTGCCAGCAAGACGGTGGTGCCGCTGGGCACGCCCTGCACGGCTTTGGTCACGGCCTCCTGCATGGTGTCGGCGCTGACCAGCGTGGTGGCCCCGGCAAACACGTGCGCGAGCTTTTCGCGCGCCGCGCCGAACAAAACGGCGCGCGGCACTTTGGCGCGCAGCCAGGGCAGCACCGGCGTGAAATCACTGTCCTTGTCGTAGCCGCCGGCCAAGAGCGTGATCGGCGCCGGCAGCGCGTCAAGCGCTTTAATCAGCGCGTCCACATTGGTCGCCTTGGAGTCGTTCACAAAGGTGATGCCGTTGCGCGCGGCGACATGTTCGAGCCGGTGCGGCAGCCCGCGAAACGAACGCAGGGCCTCGTCCAAGGCATGCGCCGGCACATGCAAAATGCGCGCGACGGCGCAGGCCGCCAGGACATTGACGGCATTGTGCGCGCCATGCAGATGGAGGGCGTCCATGCGCCCGTGCGTCTGGGTCATGCCGTTGACATGCGTGACCAAGTCGCCGTGGGCGAGCGTGGCGCCGCAGGGCTCGGCGCGCGAGGGCCGCCATTGGCCGCGCTCGTCCAGCCAGACCCGGCGGACGTCATTGCCGTTCAGATACGGCAGGACCAGCTCGCGGTCATGCAGCCAGAGCACGGCCCAGTCGTCATGTGTCATCCGGCGAAAAATGCGCGACTTGGCCGTGCCATAGGCCTGCATCGTTTTGTAGCGGTCAAGATGATCGGGCGTCAGATTCAGCCAGACGGCGATATGCGGCCGGAAGGTCTGCACCGCTTCAAGTTGAAATGAGCTGATTTCGAGCACCACGGTATGCTGGGCCGTCGCCTCTTCAACCACGCCGGACAAGGCTTGGCCGATATTGCCCGCCACTACGACCGGCATGCCGGCGGTGCTGAGAATATGGCCGATCAGCGAGGTGGTCGTGGTCTTGCCATTGGTGCCGGTGATGGCGACGATGCGCGCCGTGGTGTGGCGCACGGCGAATTCAATTTCACTGATGATCGGCAAATTGCGCTGGCGCGCCCATTCTAGCGGCGGCGCGCTGTCGGGCACCCCGGGGCTGGTGACGACCAACGTCGCGCCGTCGAGACAGGCGGGCGTGTGGGCGCCCAGCTCGACCCAGATGCCGCGCGCGCGCAGCGCCTGGGCGTGCTCTTCGAGCGTGCGCCGCGTGGCCGCGCTGACATGCGCGCCGGTGCAGCCGTCCGAGACACGCACATGGTAGCCCAGCCGCTGCGCCAGTTGCGCGGCCGCATAGCCACTGCGCGCCAACCCTATCACGGTGATGTTCATGGTTTTGTCAAGCGGTGGTCATCATCAGTTCATGGCCTCACTGCAGTTTCAAGCTGGCAATGCCAATAAGGGCGCAGATCAGGGCCAAAATCCAAAAGCGAATGGTGACGCGGGTCTCCGGCCAGCCGCGCATTTCAAAGTGATGATGAATCGGCGCCATTCTGAAAATACGCTTGCCGTCGCGCAAGCGGAACGAGGCCACTTGCAAAATCACCGAAACCGCTTCAAGGGCGAAGACCGCGCCGATGACCAGCAACAGCACTTCCTTGCGGATCAGCAGTGCCACCACCCCAATTGCGCCGCCCAACGCCAAGCTGCCGGTGTCACCCATGAAGACCATTGCGGGATGCGCATTGTACCACAGAAAGCCGAGGCCGGCGCCGACCAGGGCGGCGCAAAACACGGTCAGCTCGGCCGCCTGCGGCGTGTGTAAGATGAACAAATACTTGGCGATTGCGGCATGCCCGGCGACATACGCCAAGACGGTGTAGGCCAGTGCGCAAATCGTCACCGTCCCGATCGCCAGCCCATCCAGGCCGTCAGTCAGATTGACGGCATTTGATGAGCCGACGATCACCAGCATTGCCAGCAACACATACCACAGTCCCAGATTTTGGATCACGGCGTACTTGTACAGCGGCACATACAACGGCGTCGTTTCACCGATGCCAATCAGCACGGCCGCGACGGCCAGTGCCACCAATGATTGGACGAATACTTTGGTGCGCGCATTCAAGCCCAGCGAGCGTTTGCGGCGAACCTTCAGATAGTCATCGGCAAAACCCAGCGCGCCGAGGCAGATGAACACGCCCAGGGTCAGCCAGACATACAAATTGTCCCAGCGCGCCCACAGCAGCGTGGCACAAGTAACGGTAGTGATAATCAGCAAGCCGCCGATCGTGGGCGTGCCCTGCTTGTTCTTGTGAATCAAGTGCAGCGGCGGGCATTCATCCTTGCGAATCTCCTGGCCGACTTTCAGCCGATACAACCAGCGAATCAAGTGTGGCCCAACCAGAATGCTGATCACAAACGCGGTCACGGCTGCGCCACCCGCACGGACGGTGATGTAGCGCAGCACATTGGTCGCTTTCAGCACGCCCACCAAATGAACATACAGAAAATACATCATGGCATGCTCCACAGGTGACGTGGGGAAAAGAAAATCATTACAGGAATGATGGTCCCTCGTTGCAAGGGACCATCTGCGCGATGGGACAGGTGCGCCTGCGGTTTGTGTTTGGTTTCGGTGTGGAGGGAGGCGGGAATGGCGCGCCTGTGCTCCATCACGTCCTGTAATGATATGTATGCACGAAAGGTTGTCATGGCTGCGACCCGGTTGTGCGCAGCGCGTCGAGTACGGTCTCAAGCTGCATTGCGCGCGAGCCCTTGATCAACATGCAGTCGCCGGGTTGCACGTACGCGCGCGCGACGGCGGCGGCATCCGCAGCCGTGGCGCAGGCCTGGACACTGCCGTTATTCATGCCCGCGGCAAGAGCCGCGGCGGCGATCAGATGGCCGCCCACGCCAGTGGTGATCAACAAATTCAGGCGATGGTGTGCGCTGGCCTCGCCCAACTCGCGATGCGCGTCCGCACTGGCGGTGCCCAACTCGCACATGTCGCCCAACACGGCGATGCGTCGTCCCGGCACCTCGGCATCGCGCAGCAAGGTCAAGGCGGCTTGCATCGATTCCGGATTCGCATTGTAGCAATCGGCGATGATCGTCACGCCGCCAATAGTCTCGCACTGGCAGCGCAACGCCAGCGGCGCAAAATCGCGCAGGGCCTCGGCCATGTCCGGCAAGGACAACTGCGGCTCGAGGGCGCGGGCGGTGGCGCAGGCAAAGGCGGCATTGCCGGCGTTGTGCGCGCCCGGCACGCGCAGCCGCACGGCCACGCGTTCGGCACCGATGCTCACCCAGCAGTCTGTCGCGTCCAGCGTCAGCCGCTCAACCGCCACCCGCACATCCGCGCCCGGCCGGGTGCCGACGCTCACAATCCGCGCCGCATACGCACGGGCGGCGGTGTACATCCGGACGTACCACGGACTGTCATACGGCAGGATGGCCACGCCCTGGGCGCACAAGCCCTCGAGTACTTCAAGCTTGGCCGCGACGACGGCGGCGGGATCGGCGAAAAACTCAAGATGGCCGCGCCCCGCATTGGTGATCACGGCGACCGTCGGTTGCGCCACGTGCGTCAGGGTGCGTAGCTCGCCGGCGTGATTCATGCCCATTTCGATGACGGCGTAGCGATGCGTCGGCGTCAGCCGCAGCACGGTCATCGGCACACCAATGTGGTTGTTGAAATTCTGTGCGCTGGCCAGCACCGGCGCACGCGCTGCCAGGATGCGCGCGGTCATCTCCTTCACCGTGGTCTTGCCGTTGGTGCCGGTGATGGCCGCGACGGGCAAGGAAAAGCGTTCGCGATGCAGGCGGCTTAACGCCTGATAGCCCGCCAGCGTGTCCGGCACGAGGTAGTGCGGCAGCGCGCATGCCGTGCTGCGTGCCACCAACACCGCCGCCGCCCCGCGCGCGGCTGCTTCCGCGACAAACGTGTGCCCGTCAAAATGCGCGCCGCGCAAGGCGACATACAACTGCCCGCGCGTCACCGTGCGGCTGTCCGTGCTGACGCCGGTGACGCTGACCGGTGCGCCGCTGCGTTGCGCGCCGGTGGCGCGGCAAATATCGTGGTCAGTGAACACGCGCCTGCTCCAGTTCGGCCACGATTTCGCGCGCCACCACGCGATCGTCAAAGGCGTGAAACACGCGCTTCACTTCCTGATACGTTTCATGGCCTTTGCCGGCCACCACCACGACGTCGCCGGGCTGCGCCGCGCGGCAGGCGTGCGCAATCGCCGCGCGCCGCTCAAGCAGGACGGTTGCGCGGTCGGCCTGCATGCCGGCCTGAATCTCACGGACAATCGCGGCCGGCTCTTCGCCGCGCGGATTGTCACTGGTAATGATCACGTGATCGGCCAGTTGTTCGGCAACGGCCCCCATTTTTGGACGCTTGCCGCGATCGCGATCACCGCCGCACCCAAACACCACCCAGAGCGCGCCCGGCGTGACTTCGCGCACACACTGCAACACATTGCGCAGCGCGTCATCACTGTGGGCGTAATCAACAATGACGGTAATGCCCAGCTCGTTGGGGATGAACTCGAGCCGCCCGGGCGTGGCTGGCAACGTTGCCGCCGCGGCGATCAGCGCGGGAATGCCGACGCCAAACGCATGCGCAATCGCCATCGCCAGCAGGCAATTGGCAACATTGTGACGGCCCAGCAAATTCATCTGCACCTGTCCGCACTGTTCGCCGCGCACGATCAAATCGAACAAGCTGCCGCGCGCCGTGACACTGACGTTGCGCGCCGCAAAGGTTGCGTCCGCTGCGCCGGCCGCGCTGCAGGTCGCGACGGTGTGGCCGCGCTGCGCGACCATGGCTGCCAAACGCTGGCCCCAGGCGTCATCAATGCCGATCACACTCGTAAAGGCGCCGGCCTGCCGGGGCACCGGCGCGAGCCGGTCAAACAAAGTTGCCTTGGCCGCAAAATAGGCGTCCAACGTGCCGTGATAGTCGAGATGATCCTGCGTCAGATTGGTGAACGCCGCCACGTCAAACGTGAGTTGCCCCAGCCGCTCCTGCTCGAGCGCGTGGCTGGAAACCTCCATGACGATGGCGCGCGCGCCGCTGCAGGCCATCTGTGCCAGCGTGCCGTACAACTGAAATATGTCCGGCGTCGTGCGCGCGGCCGGAATGCGGCGGGCACCGAACTCGTAGACGATCGTGCCGACAATCCCGGTCGGCAGCCCGTGCTGCGTCAGAAAATGGCGCACCAAATACGTGCTGGTCGTCTTGCCGTTCGTGCCGGTGATGCCGACCAGGGCACAGGCCGGCTGGCCGTACATGCGCTGCGCCAGATGCGCCAAGGTGGCCGGGCAGGCGTTTAGACGCACCACCGTGATCTCCGGTGCAAAGGCCGAGCCCCGCGCCGTCACGGCAATGGCCGACGCGCCGCGTTCGACGGCGTCTGCCACAAATTTATGGCCATCCGCCACCTCACCGCGCAAGGCCACAAACAACATGCCCGGCTTCACCATCCGGCTGTCCAAGGTGATGCCGCACACGTCCCGTTCCAGCGTGCCGCTGACGTGCTCCCACGTCAAGCCGTTCAATAAATCGGTCAGTTGCATGGTTCCGCCGGTGCTTGGGCAATCTGGGTCAGAACCGGTTCCGGCTTGTCTTTAGCCACTTTGAGATAAGCCAGCGCTTCCATGCAAATGCTGCGAAACACCGGCGCCGCAACCAGCCCGCCGTAACGCGTTTTCTGCGGCGCGTCCAACACGACCAGCGCGCAGAGCGCCGGCTTGCGTGCCGGGACAAATCCCACAAACGACGAAACGCAGTCGCGACTGTAGCCGCCGCGCGTCGCCTTTTGGGCTGTACCGGTCTTGCCGGCCACCGTGTAGCCCGGCATCTCCGCCAGCGCGCCCGTGCCGTCGTCGCCCGTTACGCCGATCAAGGCCTCGACAATTTGCGCGACCGCGCCGGTCGAGAGAATGTTGTGCTCAACCACCACCGGCTCGAAATAGTTGAACCGACGCGCTTCCGGCGCCAATTCGCCGCGCGCCGTGACGATCTTCTTGACAATCGTCGGTTGCACGCGCGTCCCGCCATTCGCAATCGTCGCCATCGCGCTTAACAACTGCAACGCCGTCACCCCAATCTCATGCCCCATCGGCAATGATACCATGGATAAACGCGACCATGCGCGCGGCGGCTGCAGCATCCCCGGCGATTCCGAGGGAAACAGCGCGATGCCCGTCCGCCGCCCAAAACCAAACCGTAATAAATAGGTGTAATAGTGTGCCGGCGGCACATCGCGCACCGCCTTCGCGATCCCAATGTTGCTGGAGTAGCGGATCACGTCGCGAAACGAAATCTCACCGAGCGGATGATCGTCATGCAACACGAAGCCGGGACAGTGTTCCCAAGCCCCGTTCTCGCAATAGATCGGTGTGTCAAGTGTGATCCGTCCTTCGTGCAGCGCAATGGCGCCCGCCACCGCTTTCATGGTCGAGCCCGGCTCGAAAATCTCAGTGACCGCAAAACTCTTGAGAATGCCCGGCACATAATTGCTGCGCACATTCGGATTGAAAAACGGCCATTGCGCCAGGGCCAGAATCTGGCCGGTCGCCGGCTCCATCACGATCGCCAACGCGCGCTGCGGCTGATACGCAGTGACGGCCTTGATCAACTCCTGCTCGGTGATGTGCTGCAGATACTCGTCAATCGTCAGATAAATCGTGTGGCCGTTGATCGGTTCGAGAATCTTGTCACTGCCCACCCAGCGTGGATCGAGAAACAGGCGCCGGCGATTGTCGCGCTGCGCCATCAAGTAGCCGTCCGTTCCGCGCAACAGCGCATTGGCCTGCAACTCGATGCCTTCCGCGCCGTCACCTTGTTCATTGCACAAGCCGATCACATTACCCAGCAGTTCGCCTTTGGGATACACGCGCTGGGGCAGCTCATCCACGAACACGCCCCGCACAACGCCTTTCTTCTGCAGAATCCGCACCTGGCTCGCCTGCGCGTCACTGAGCTGCTTGTCGACCCAGACAAATTTCCGGCGCGGGTCGCCCAGTTGGCGCAGCACCTTCGCGGGCAACGCGCCCAAAACGGGCTGCAACGCCGCAACGGTCGCGGCGACATCGCGCACCAGCGACGGATCGGCCCACACCACCGGCCGCGTCGTCGACATGGCAAAAACATTGCCGTTGCGATCCAGAATCTGGCCGCGTCGCGCCACCAGCCGTGGCCGACTTACTTGCTGTGCCCGCGCGCGCTGCTGGTACATCTCCGACCGCAACCATTGCAGGTCGAACAGCCGGCCCAACAGCAACACCAGCGCCAGCGCCAGTGCCGCAAACACCCACTGCGTACGTCCATGGAACGCAACCGTGTTCACTGCTCCTCATGGGTGCGCGTGCTGACTAACAAAGTTCCGAGCGGCTTGCGCGCGGGTGGCGTTGGCGCCGGCGCCGGCGTGGCGGCTGCGCGGCCGGCCGGGCTGCGCGGCAATTTGACATACACAATCCGCTCGATCGGCGCCACGGTCAAGTGCACGCCGCGCTCCCGCAACGTGGTCAGGATATATTCCGGCCGCTGCAATTCGGCCAGCTTGCAGCACAATTGGTCGTTGGCTTTGGTCGCCCGCTCAACGTCCTTGCGCAACTCGACCGTGTGGTACAGCGCGTTGGTCATCGCGGTGCTGCGCTGCGCGCGCGCAAAATAATACGTGAAGCCGACCGCGACCAGCGCCGCAAAGGTCAACAGCAGCGTGAACGCAAAGCGTGCGCGCGGCGGCGCCGCGGGCGCGACGACACGCCGGCGATAGCGACGTTCAAGGTTCATACTTCTCCTTCGCGTTGGCAGACCCGCAGTTTCGCGCTGCGTGCCCGCGGATTACGCGCGCACTCCACCGCCCCGGCCGTCAGCGGCTTGCGTTGCAGCAACGTGCCCGCCCCGCGCTGGCACTGCTCTTTGAAATACTCTTTGACCACCTTGTCGTCGCCCGAATGAAAACTGATCACGGCGATCCGCCCGCCATCCTTTAACAGCATCCACGCACTCGCCAAACCCGCGTGCAGCTCGCCGGCCTCGTCATTGACTGCCATGCGCAATGCCTGAAACACGCGCGTTGCCGGATGCACCTTCGAGCGCCGCCAGCCGCGCGCATAGTACACGCCCGACACCACCCGCGCCAGTTCATACGTCTGGGTGAATAGTGCTTTCGCGCGCCGCCGCACACAGGCCCGCGCAATCGGTCCCGCCATCGGCTCGCCGCCCAAGTCGCGCAGCACATTCGTCAACGCGTCCACATCCCAGCCGTTGACAATGTCCGCCGCCGTCAATGCCTGATGGGCGTCCATGCGCATGTCCAGCGGCCCGTCCTGCGTGCAACTGAAGCCGCGCGCGTGATCGTCGAATTGCATGGATGACACGCCCAGATCCATCAGAATGCCGGCCACGTCATGCACTTTCTCTTGGGCCGCCACCTTGGTCACGCGTGAAAAGGGCGCCTGCACCAAACGCACCCGCCCGCCATACCCAGCCAAACGTTTCGTCGCCAATGCCAGCGCCGCCGCGTCACGGTCGAGACCCAGCACCCGCCCTTCCGGCGCAGTCGCCGCGGCTAGTGCCGCCGTGTGACCGCCGAGTCCGACAGTCATGTCAATGCAGGTGTCGTCCGGCCGCAGCGCCAACAACATCATCACTTCCTGCAACAGTACCGGCTCGTGCTGCCACGTCGTCGTGGCGCTGGCGTGTTCTGTGTTAGTGGTCATGGCGGGTGGTCATCTCACGGTAATTTTCGAAGTACTTGCTGATATCCTGCTGGCGTTGCTGTTCCCAACGCGCACGACTCCAAATCTCAAAATAGTGGGCCATGCCGTTCATCACCACGTCCTTCTCAATCGCGGCATAGCTGGCAAACTGGGCGGGAATCTTGATCCGCCCAACAGCATCGCAGTCTTGCAACGGCGGCCCGGAAAAGAAAACACGCTTCAATGAACGCACAGTCGGGTTGTATTCGTCGAGCTTGTTCAATTCCGCCTCGCGCGCCTTGAAGCCTTGCTCGTCATACACGAACAAACAGCCATCCGGCCCGTATGTCACATAATACTTGCCGTCACCATGCGTGCGGAACTGGGCCGGGACCGACACCCGCCCCTTGGCATCAATCTTGTGATGGAACTCTCCTGAAAACATCGCAAACCTCGAGCAGCATCCTTTACAGAAACCATTAACCGAACTACCGCAAAAAAGATCGTTGCGCCTATTATATCCCACTTTTTCCCACTTGTCAAGCCCCTATGCCTTTTTATGCAAGTTTTGAGCCATCATTAAATAGAGTGATTTTTTAACAACTTGCAATACAATAAGTTATAATGTGGGAAGAAGTGGCACGAATTTGCGAATGTTCACGCAAAACGCCGGATTGCTTTTTTCGTTTTTGCACTTTGTTGGATGCCAGAGCCGCTCACACGCCAATCCTGCGGTCCGCTTTCTCCTCCCACTCTTCCCGCGTGGGATGCCGTGGGATGCCGTGCCATGATCGGAGGAATGGAGGAATGGAGGAATGGAAAAGAGAAAACGCAAGCCGCGGCCACGCCGCCGCGCGGCAAATGCTGCTCGTTTCTTGACAGGATTTACATGATTGTACATGATACCTCGCTGTGAGTACACCTTGACAGTGCCTGCGGCCATTGGCCGCTTTAGTAAGTATCGCGCCGCGCGCTACTTTACCGCAATCCTGTCAAATCATGTTGATCCTGTCAACTATTGTTCTGGACTTGGTTGGTCCCGCCCCGCCGCAGGCGTGGAGCATGGATGCGCCACGTGCTCCGCGTGGGATGCCGTGGGATGCCGTGCCATGATGGGGGGAATGGAGGAATGGAGGCCTGTAGGGCTGCGTTATGAAGTGTTTCGCCGCAAAAGAATTTACCGCAAACGGATTTCCTCACGCCACCGCCCGCCGCCGCGCGGCAAATGCTGCTCGTTTCTTGACAGGATTTACATGATTGTACATGATACCTCGCTGTGAGTACACCTTGACAGTGCCTGCGGCCATTGGCCGCTTTAGTAAATATCGCGCCACGCGATACTTTACCGCAATCATGTCAAATCATGTTGATCCTGTCAACTATTGTTCTGGACTTGGTTAGTCCCGCCCCGCCGCAGGCGTGGAGCGTGGATGCGCCCCGCGCTCCGCGCGGGATACCGTGGGATGCCGTGCCGTGAACGGGGGAATGGAGGATGGAGAAATGGAGGAATGGAGGGCTGCGTTATGAAGTGTTTCGCCGCAAAAGAATTTACCGCAAACGGATTTCCTCACGCCACCGCCCGCCGCCGCGCGGCAAATGCTGCTCGTTTCTTGACAGGATTTACATGATTGTACATGATACCTCGCTGTGAGTACACCTTGACAGTGCCTGCGGCCATTGGCCGCTTTAGTAAGTATCGCGCCGCGCGCTACTTTACCGCAATCCTGTCAAATCATGTTGATCCTGTCGAATAGTGTTCTGGATTTGGTTAGTCCCGCCCCGCCGCAGGCGTGGAGCGCGGATACGCCACGCGCGCCGCGCAGGACATGCCGAAATGCTGGGCCACAAAGAAAAAAGTAAACGTTATCGCTGAACGCTGAACGCTGAACGCTGAACGCTGATCAGTGCTGCACTAAAAAACTTTCGTTGCGAAGGTTTTTCCTCCAAACCCCACCAATTCTGTATAATATGTTCCTAACCATTTGGACTTCCTGCGATGACCACCACCCGCGCCACCCGCGTCGCCGGCATTCTCCTGCACCCGACCTCGTTGCCCGGGCCGTACGGCCTTGGCGATCTTGGCCCCGGCGCGTTTCAGTTCGTTGATTTTCTGGAGGCCGCCAGTCAACGCGTCTGGCAGGTCATGCCGCTCGGCCCAACCGGCTTCGGCGATTCGCCCTACCAGTGTTTCTCGGCCTTTGCCGGCAATCCCTATCTGATCAGTCTGGATGCGTTAGCGGAACAAGGCTGGCTCGACCACGCCGTTCTCGCCGCCGCGCCGGTGTTCTCGCGCGATCGGGCCGACTACGGCCCGGTCATTGATTTCCACCGCGCCATGCTGGCCGCCGCCTTCGCTGCGTTTGTTCGCAATGGCACGCACGCCCAGCACAAGAAGCTCGCGGCCTTCACCCGTAAGTACGCCGATTGGCTGGATGATTTCACGCGCTTCATGGCGCTGAAGGAATTTCACGGCGATCGCATCTGGAACACCTGGAGCGCCGGCAAACACAAGCTCTACGATGCCGCGCCACCCGACCTTGCGGCGCGCGTCCGCTACCACGCCTTCGTCCAATGGCAATTCTTCATGCAGTGGCAGGCATTGCGCGCTTATGCCCACGACCACGGCGTGCAGATCATCGGCGACATGCCGATCTTTGTCGCCTATGACAGTGCCGACGTCTGGGCGAATCCACACTTGTTCAAGCTCGACGACAAGGGCATGATGACCTTTGTCGCCGGCGTGCCGCCCGATTATTTCAGCGTGACCGGCCAATTGTGGGGCAATCCGCTCTACAATTGGGACGCCTGCCGCGCCGAGCAGTTCGCCTGGTGGATCACCCGCTTTCGCGCCTTGCTGCAGATCTTCGACATCGTGCGGATCGACCACTTCCGCGGTTTCGCCGCCGCCTGGCATGTGCCCGCCGGCAACCCCACCGCCGAACACGGCGAATGGGTCGCCTCGCCCGGCGCCGAATTGTTCGAACAGGTCCGCGCCACGCTCGGCACGCTGCCGATTATCGCCGAGAACTTGGGGCTGATCACGCCCGACGTCGAGGCCCTGCGCGTGCAATTCGGCTTCCCCGGCATGAAAATCTTGCAGTTTGGTTTTGGTGATGACGACGCCACTAATGAATTCCTGCCGCACAACTATCCGGCCAATTGCGTCGCCTACACTGGCAGCCATGACAACGACACGACGCGCGGATGGTACGCGCGCGTCAACGAAAAAACGCGCGACCATGTCCGCCGCTATTTCGGCGTCAGCGGCGACGATATTGCCTGGGACATGATTCGCGCCGTGCTGGCCAGCGTCGCCGACACGGCCATTGTGCCGTTGCAGGATGTCCTCAATCTCGGCAATGCTGCGCGTATGAACTATCCCGGCAATCCGGAAGGCAACTGGCAATGGCGCTTCCGACCAGAGGCGCTGACGCCGTTCATCGCCGCGCGCCTGCACGACTTGGCCACGCTCTACGGCCGCGTCCCGCCGCCCGAAAAACCGACGAACGATGAACGATGAACGATGAACGTAAATTGTAAATTGTAAATTGTTGTTCCGCCCGCACATCCTCTTCCGCCCGCCGGCCGAAGCCGACAGCGTCATCATTCGGATCGCCGACGGCTGTCCGTGGAATGCCTGCACGTTTTGCGCCATGTACAAAGGCATTCGTTACCGCGCCCTGCCGCTGAATGAATGCCTGCGCGCCATCCGCCGTGAAGCCCGGCGCCAGCCCGATGCCGCGCGCGTCTTCCTGGCCGATGGCGATGTCATGGCCCTGCCCTTCGATCTGCTGCGGGCGGTGCTCGATGAACTCAATGCCGCGTTCCCGCGCCTGGCGCGCGTCAGTGTCTATGCCAATGGCCAGTCCATCATGGACAGAAGTGACGACGCGCTGCGTACTTTGCGCGAACGCAAACTGCACACGCTCTACCTGGGCTTGGAAAGCGGCAGCGACGAGCTCTTGCGCAAAGTGCACAAGCGCGAGACCGCCGCCGAAATGGTCAGCGCCAGTCAGCGCGCGCAGGTCGCCGGCTTGCGTATGTCGGTCATGGTCTTGATCGGGCTGGGCGGGCGTGACGGTAGTGCGCAGCATGTGCGCGCGACGGCGGCGGCGCTCAATCGGATGCAACCGCGCTTGTTGTCCGCCCTGCGCTACATTCCGATCGCCGGCACGCCGTTGCACGATGACATGCTGGCCGCACACCAGATGCTGACCGAGGACGCGGCGGTGCGCGAAGTGCGCGACCTGCTGGCGGGTCTGCTGCTTGACCACACCGTCTTCCGTGCCGATCATTCCTCGAACATCGTGCCGCTGCACGGCCGTTTCCCGGCCGACAAGGCGCGTCTGCTGGCGGAATTGGACGCATTGCTCGCGTCCGGCACGCTCGACCGGCAGTCGCCGGGGCCTTTGCCGACCATGCTCTGAATGCCGCCGTGCGGGCAGAACGTGGTTTCAGGTTTCAGGTTTCAGGTTTCAGGGCAGAAAGAGAGCTGGCTTGGCCAGTCCCGCCAACGGCGGCGATCCCGCCAGCGGCGGGATGCGTCGGTGCGTAGCCGCGGAAGGTCGTCCTCTAGGCACGGCGCAGCCGTTGCCTAAGAGGACTGGTTCGACTTCATTTTCCTTGATTGCTTGAACGTTCGGATAGTTCGTATCAACTTTAAGGCCACAATCACGGCAATGCTCCAAAAGAATGTGTTCCAAATCACCACAAGGACAGATTCTCCTCCGGACACCGGCACAAATGGGCGAATATCGGTGAACAGCGAGAGACACAATACTGGAGGATAGATTATCAGGAGCGCGGTTAAAAGGACAAACATGTTTGGCGCTCCAACGGGGCCGAAGTAGGGAGAGTCAATCAACCAAAAGACCAGGTTGAGTACTAGTGCTACCGAGACAAGTATAATTAGTCCTTTCATTTGCGTAGGGTCGAACTTGTCATTCTACATTGTACGCAGTGCCGGACTTCGAAGCCGGATCTATCATATCAAACATGCACTGCATCGTCCATTTGGTCTGCAATAGAGATCCTTTTAATATTGACAAGTGGACTAACGCTGCGTATAAGTACTGCTGACAAGGTTGATAGGCATAGCGCAGATAAGCATTCGCCACAACTATGCCGCTGGCTGATTTCGATTTTCAGGCGGCGAACCAGCCGGCCTGACCTTCGTTCAAGCACAATCGCTGAAGACATTGCGTTTCCTTTGATTGCACCGCCACCGGTTTCCCGAAGCCGATTGTTCAACGACGCTGCAATCATTGTGGCATATTCTTTCATGAATTGCAACGGGCTCTTGAAGCCGAATATTTTGAGCCGCCAATGGCGTTTGTACAGGTCGACAAACCTGCACTGACGATCCCGGCGTGGCGTTCTGGATTAGAAGAAAAGAGAACGCAGTCCTGCAAGCGGCTGCGCTGCCAAGGGCACCAGACCAGCCATGCGCGCGGGCGCAAGCAACGGCGTTTTCTGTGAAAAGCTGTCCCGCCATCGGCGTGGATCGAAATTTTCGGCAATGGGTGCTGCGCCCCCATGCCCCGAAGATAAAAGTGAAAAGGGTGCATTAAAGCCCCCGCACACACCGGAACCCAACGTAGTAGAGCGAGCTGCCCGGTGAGCCGTAGCTACGCAGCGCGACGCGACAGTCGCCCGCGTAGCTGCCCCAATAGCCGCCGCGCACCACGCGATACGTGCCAGAAGCAGGCCCGCACGGATCACTCGCCGGCGAACTCGAATAGTAGGTGCTGCCATACCAGTCCCAGCACCATTCCCAGACGTTCCCCGCCATGTCGTACAATCCATACCCGTTCGGCGCGAAATACCCCACCGGACTGGTGTAGGGCGTTGGCGCGAACAGCGGATTGTACCCGGCCGGGCCAAGGTCGTAGGCATACGCTGTGTTGCCGTTGTAATTCGCGCGCGAGTTTGTGATCGTGTTCGCATCGGCCCACGGGAACCGCATGCCGACGGCGCCGCCGCGGGCGGCCTTCTCCCATTCCGCCTCAGTCGGCAACCGATACCCGTTCGCCGTCCATTTCACCGCATCGTTCCATGCATTACTGGTATCAGTCTTATAGATGACGGTTTGAGCGGCATCCAGATAATAGCACGGCGTCAGGCCTTCCTTCTGGCTGCGCGCATTGCACCACTTGACACAATCGTACCAACTGATAGTATGCACCGGGTGATTCGGCGCTTTGCCGGCGCCGGGATCTGTAAACGCGTAGCCGTTGTTCGTGGCCCAGATGTACACATCCTGCCAGTGCTGCGACGTCACTTCATATTTGTCCATGTAAAATGCGCTGTTGGTCACGGTATGATTCGGTTGTGCATCCTCCGGGTCGTCGGTGAAGTTTGTTCCCATCTGGAACGCGCCGGCCGGGATCAGCGCCATGCTGTCCGACGCCCACACCCGCACCCGCGTGTTGGAATAAATGCCGATGGGCAACGTGTCTTCTTGGGCAGCCCAGAGAATCTGCTTCGTCGTGCCCGTCGCCACATTGTTGCCCACCGCGCCGCTGAAATTCGTGCAGGTGCTGAAAAACGCCGCGCCGGAATTCGTCGAGATGCTGACCGCCACAACATTGCTCAGCGCACTGGGGCTGGCCAAATCATAGTTAATCGTCACAACGGCTTCGGCGGACGCGGTGGCGGTAACATTTGTGACTGTCACGGCGGCGAAGCACGTGCTTGCGCCCAGCGCGAGGGACACAACGACGGCGATGATTGTTGTTGTTTTCATGGTTGGTCTCATGGCAAATGGTTACAAGTACGCTGAGGAAATTCGGCATCGCCACCAGTTTACCGGGCACCAGTTTGAATTACGCTGCGAGTAGTTTAGCATGGTGAGTGCATTATTGCAAGGTGCTGCGGTGCCAAGGGTGCCAGACCAGCGATGCGCGCGGGCACAAGTAATGGCACTCTCTGTGAAAAACTGGCCCGGCATACGCCGCGTTGGTGTGCCGCTGCCAATGGAACTGCGACACGGCGCAGTTCCAAACCATAATTTATTTCGTTGCGAAAGAAATTACTGCAGCAGAAAATCAAGGAGAAATGGTAGCGGGGATCGGATTTGAACCGACGACCAGCGGCTTATGAGTCCGCTGCTCTACCAGCTGAGCTACCCCGCCAAACGAGGAGAAAATAGTATAGCAAACTCATCCGCGCGCGTCAAACGACATTGTTTGTCGTTTGACGCAGACCATGCGTGGCGATTGAAGTGGCGCGCCGGGGGAGATTTGAACTCCCGGCCTACGGATTAGAAATCCGTTGCTCTATCCAGCTGAGCTACCGGCGCATGTCGCCACGAGAACTATAACGAAAAGCACGCGGGGGGTCAAGGGCAGCAGTCGGTGCGTCGGTGGTCAGTGATCAGTGATCGGTAGTGAGCATGCAGCAACAGGTCCGCCCTTGCGACTATGAACGCTGAACGCTGAACGATCAACCCTGACCTGCGATTGCATTTGCCCGGCACATATAGTACAATGAACATCCACGATCGGGGTGTAGCGCAGCCTGGTAGCGCACTAGACTGGGGGTCTAGCGGTCGCTGGTTCGAATCCAGTCACCCCGACCATTATTCCGCTGCCTGCGCCAGCGCGTCGCGCAATTTCTCAAAGCCAAATGCAGCCCAGGGCGCCTGCCCGGGTTGGGCATTGGGCCAGCGCGCCCGCCATGCGCCGCTGTAGCACGGCCGCAGCAGCGCATCGAGCTGCAGATCCGCGTCCGGCCATGGCACGGGCATGGGCGCCGGATCCGGTCGGGTCACCTCTTTGCGAAAATAAAACGGACTGGTGAGCGCCACCTGGTTGTCACCGACATAGTCAGTGGCGCCGGTCGCCAGGCAGTCATGTGCATGCGCGGCGATATCGAACGTGGCGGCCGGGGCCGGCCCGGGCATGCCGTACACTTTCACCACATACCAGCTGTTCTCGGTTTCGTTCAGCACCAGCTCCGTGCTCTGGGTTGGCTGGGGCGCGCTGGTACACGGTTGGTGAAACAGCACCTGGCCGTTGCGATACACAAGAATGTGGGTGATGCGTTGCGCGCTGCCGGGCGCGGCATGGGCGCTAATGCGCAGGATGCGCCGGGCGCCATCGGCGGGGGCGACGACGCCCGGACCATTGTAGCCCGCGACATGGCTGAGCGTGGCGTCAATGAACGGGCCGCTGCTGACCAGCGTGCGACCGCGGGCGACGGCATCGCGCACGGCGCCGGGCGACAGCGGCGTGGCCGGATCAAGCCAGACATAACTGCGCAAGGCGCCCAGGCAGAAGCGCGCGCGGCCGGTGTGCAGTGTCCCGTCGGTTTCGGCCATGGCGGCGACGCGATAGCCGGCATTCAGCAGATGAAACCAAAGCTGTTGATAGAAAATCTGATCGGCGTCATAGCCCATCACCACCATGGCCAGCGGGCCGATGCCGGCCAAGGCATAGAGTGGCAGCAGCGTGGCGAGATTGCAGACAAAACGATCATTCGACGTGGCTGTCCACCAACTGGTGGGATGCGCGAAGACCGGCAGCGCGCCGGCCCGCGCCCACGAAACTATGCATGCCCACGGGGAAAGGCCTTGATACGCCGGCAGCGTGGCGTGCGCCGGATTGGCCGCATACCACGCCTCAATCGTGGGATCGGACAACTGCGTCAGCGGCAAAGGCACGCCGGAGAGGTTCAACCACCATGTGTGTCCATAGCGGGTCTTGGGCAGTTCGCCACCGAGCCAAACCTTCACGATGTCTGTCTGCCACGCTTCAAAGGCGAGCGGCCCGCGCAGTTCCAGTTGTGCGGGTGACAGGCACCATGGCTGGCACAGGCACAACCAATGCAGGTGCCGCGCGCGACAGACGTCCACAATTTCCGTGTGCAGGCTGGTCGGATTATTGCCATTGGCACTGATGTGCTGATGCCCGTCGCCGCTCCACCAGCCCTGGTCGGACCGGTCATAATGCTGATAGTGCATGCGGCTCCGCGGATGTCAGTCGGCACGCGTGGTCAGGTGGGTGAGACTGTACGGCGACAGGACAAACTCAACCCCGGTGGCCGGATCGGCCGGGCAGGTGATCGGCTCACCTTCGACGCCTTTGCGCGTTTCGTCGACCACAATCCGGCGCAGGCGCAGGCCCGACCACGGCCCCGGTCCGAGGATGATGTCGTGATTCTTGCCGGGTTCGTCATTGACCATCAACAGGTGCAGATCAGCGCCGCAGCGCGTGGCAATGGCATGCACCGAGCACGGCCGGCCGGCGCTGTGGCCGCAGGTGACGCGCTGCACCTGGCAACCAGGCCGCACCGCCCGCATCAGCTCGCGGTACATCGGATAGGTGTTGGGCGTCGGTGCAATATGGCCGGCGTGCCAGTCAATAATGCTCCAGCGCCCGTCGTGCTGGCGGCGCACGCGCAAGGCCCAGCGCAGAAAGGCTTGAACGCCATGGGCCAGGCCGCGTACGATGAACTGCGCATCGGAGATGGCGGCCGTGTGCGAGGCCGGGCCTTCCAGATCGCGCTCGCCCCAGAACAGACGGCCATAGGCGAAACTGCCCATTTCACTAATGATAAACGGTTTGTTGACGCGCCGGGCGAAATCGCACCAGCGTTGCACGTTGCCATTAATCGTCTCGTGCGTGCTGAAAAATCCCTCGTTGGGCGGCGCGAAATGATCATTATGATACATATAATAATGATGATCCAGCACGCCGAGCGATGGCAGCGGATTGGCGTCGCTGGCCAGGAAGTCGGCCATGGGGAATTGATAGGCGCACAGGGCCGAAGGCCCGACCAGCGCCAGCGCCGTATAGCCCTGCTGGTCGAGCGCGGCGCGGACGGTGGCATACATGGCGCACAAGGCGCGCAACTGGTCCGCGCCGGCGGGCACGCCGAAGTTGGCCGGATTGCGATCCTGGGCATTCCAAATCGGTTCGTTAAGCAAGCCAAGGCAGGTAATGGCGCGGCAGTGCAGGACGTCCTGCACATGCCGGACGAGCGGCACAATGAAGCGCGCGGCATAATCCCGGGCATCGGCTGGTGCGCCGCGCCAGCCGGGCTGATCGGGCGGGCCGGGCACTTGCAGGGAGCGCGGCACCCACCACGGATCGAGCATGATCGGCGCGCCCAGTTCTTGGGCCAGGGTATCGAGGGCTTTCAGGATCGCGAAGAAATCATGGTGCGGATCGTAACACTGGCGGGCGTCGTCCCACGGACTGAAACTCTCGGCATCGCCGGCAATATCACCGGCGCCGTGCGGCAGAAAGCCGACGCGCAGCATGCCGACGCGCAGGTCGCGCAGATGTGCGAAAATGGCGGACCACGCGGCTTGATCGGACCACGCCGGATAACTGGCGCGCCGGCCCAAAAACACGTTGCAGCCAACGCCGCCCAGCAGCGGCGCGGACCATGCCGCGTCTGCCTGCAAGCTGACTTGCGGATAGCGCGCCAGATCAACAAAGGGGCGTGACGTGCTCATGCGCCTGCCGGTGGCGCCGGCGCGGCATCGGCGGCGGCGGGGATCACCAATTGCGGATAAAAAATGCCCATGCGCTCGACAAAAACAAGGGTGGCGAGACCGGTCAATTCAAAGGCGAATTGGCCGAGGGGAAAGGGCGGCAGGCCCAGCAGAAAGCAGAGCAAGACATTCAGGGTGCCGCCGTGCGCCACCACTAGCATGTGCGTGTCGAGTGCCGGTGGCTCAAGCACAAAGCCGCCCATCCGCCGGTGCATGCCGTGGGCGCGCAACGCGTCCAGAAACGGCGGGCAGATGCGTGCGTACATATCAAAGCAGCCCTCGCCCAACTCTGTTTTCCATTGCTCCTCGACATAGGTGTTCGTATGGCGGCGCAGGATCTCGGCGTGCTGTTCGGCGGGCAGATGGCGCAGCGCGTCGTTCGGCAACCATTCGCGCAGGAAGTCGCAAATGTGCGGGGTGAGCGCGCGCCCGTGCAGAATGGTTTGGGCGGTTTCCACGGCGCGTCCATACGGCGAGACCAAGGCGGCATCAATGCGGGTGCTGGCCAGGGCGTGTTGCGCACGCAGCGCCTGGGCGGTGCCGCGCGCGGACAAACAGCCGTGGACGGGCGGTGGGGGACAGGCATACGGGTCACCCTGCATTTCCGCATGACGGGCAAAAAGGAGTTTCATAGTTATGGTGCGTGATGAAGCCAGTGATAAAACGTTTTATTATAGCAACTCCGGGCGATACTGTCAAAATAATGCCGGCGCCCAGTTCCGGCGACTCAGCACGTCACCGGGCAGCACATCCAGTGTTTGCTCGCTGAAATCAGATATTGACTGCCAGACAAAGTGGGAGCCAGTTCAGCTGGCAATTGGGCAGCATCGCGGCCTGAAGCCGCTCCCGCTTTATTTTGAGTCGCCGGAACTGGGCTGGCGGAGAACGGCGGGCGGCATGCAGGCGACGGCGCTTGCGGTGCCCTGCCCAAAGCAGTATACTAGTCGCATGAACAGATGGCTGCTTACCCGCGTAACGATAAAACGCTTTATCATTTTGAGCGCGCTGCTGGTGTGTGCGCGGCCAGTCGCGGCTCAGCGCTGCACGGGAAGCTGGGTTTCGGCCGCGTGCATCGCGCTGGTCTCGCCGCAGCAGCGCGAAGATGCCGGCTGGACTAATCCGCGGAATTTCCGCGTGCTGCTGGGCGCCGTAACCGTGACGCCAACACAGGTCACCTGCGAGACACGCCTGGCCGGCGTGCTGCCGCGCGGCTGGCCGTATCAACCGATCTACCGCCACATTCTGTACCTGCATCTGGCTGCGCCGGCACCCGGCGAGTGTGCCGTCGCAGTGCAGGCGACCAACGGCGTGCTCCTGGCCACGCTGCCGGCATGGCAGACTGCGGCGACGCGCTGCGTGCAAGTGGACAGCATCGGCTACGCGCCCGACGACACCGTCAAGATTGCACTGGTCGGCGATTGGCTGGGGACGGGTGGCGCACTGGCGCTGAAAACCGGATTGTTTGCATTGGTGCGCCTGCCGGATGGCAGCAATGTGGTGCGCGGTGTGTTGCAGTGCCTTGCCAGCAATGACGTGGAAAGTGGCGCGGCGGTGTATGCGGCGGATTTTTCGTTCTGGCGCGCGACGGGCAGTTACTATGTCGTGGTGGACGAAGTCGGGCGCTCGCCGGTGTTTCAGATCGCGCCGCGGGCGCATGAGGCTGTGCTGGTCGCGCTGCTGCGCGGCCTGTATCATCAACGCTGTGGCACGGCTATTGGGCCGCCCTACACGGCGTATGCGCATGGCATCTGCCACACCGGCCTGGCGCTGCTGGTCAATTTCCACGACAGCATGGACGCGGTCATGAAGGACTTGCCGGCGCGGGTCGCGCGGCCGGAAGTGCGCATGGATTGCCGCGGCGGCTGGCATGATGCGGGCGATTATGACCGCGCCGGCTGGCATATTTTCACCGTGATGTATCTGCTGGATGCGTACGCGCTGGCGCCCAGCAATTTCTATGATGGCCAATTGAACATACCGGAGAGCGGCAACGGCATACCGGATATCCTCGACGAGGCGGCCTGGGGTCTGCAATGGTTCTTACGCATGCAGGACACCAATGACGGCGGGCTGTATTATCGGGTGGACACCGCGCAGTATGGCTTTGGCCTGCCGCAGGATGATCACCAGCAACTTTACGTGATGCAGAAATATCCCAAATACACAATGTATGCGGCGGCGGGCTTGGCGCAGGCAGCACGCGTGCTGGCTCCGCATGTTGAGAGCGCTCGCCGGGCAATGCTGATCGAGCGCGCGCGGCTGGCCTATGCCTATGGTGTGCGACATGAAGCGCCAGCCGAGGCCCGCAGCGCGGCCGCCGCAGAATTATACCTGGCCAGCGGCGATGCAGTCTATCATCGCGATTTTCTGACTGGCGCGCTGCGCACATCGTGGAGCTATGCCGTGGCGCCGAGCAACCTTGTGGATGCCGCGGCGCAGGCGGCCTGCAAACAACATTTTGTGACGATTGCGGACGATGATCTGTGCGCATTGCAGCGCCACGCCTATCCCTGCTTTACGGACGGACGCGCGCAAGGGCTGGGCATCAGCGCTGGATTTGCAGTGGCGGCCTGCCTGCGCGCCTACCTGCTGACGGGTGCGCCGCGCTATCGTGACGTGGCCCGCCTGGCGGCGCATGTGCAGCTGGGCTTGAATGCGCTGGGGAAGAGCTGGATCACCGGCGCGGGCGAGAATCCGCCGGAAAAGATGACGCATGCGCCCTCGCTGCAGGGCGGGCGCGGGATGGTGCCTGGCCTGCCCATTTTCGGGCCGCGCCGACTGGCGGCGGACACGGATGGCACGCATGCGCGACTGCTCTGGCAGGTGAGCGAACCGAAGCCGTATCCGTGGATGCGCTATTGGGCGCCAGTCGCGGAGATTCCGCAGATCAACGAATTCACGGTGCGTGACATCGCACAAATGACCGTTGGCTACGCCGGCCTAATGGTGGGTGAACCGTGAACCCGGCCTGTCAGTAGTCGCCGGACGTGCCGCGGTGCGTTACGGCGGGCGGCACGGCCAGCACGCCATTGACTGCACGCGCGGCTGCTTCCTTGAGCATGACGGCGGTGGCGGTTGCGCCGACGCGTGTCACCCCCAGGGCGCGCACGCGCAACAAGTCATCCAGGCTGCGCACGCCGCCGGCCGCCTTGATCTGCACGCCGGGCGGGCAGTGCGCGCGCATCAATTGCAGGTGATGATCGGTCGCGCCGGCATAGGTGTACATGCCGTTGGGCTGGCGCACGAAGCCGTAGCCGGTCGAGGTCTTGACAAACGCGACATGATGACGCGCACACAACTCGCACAGCGTGATGATGTGCATGTCCTGCAGGTAATCGTTTTCAAAGATTACTTTGAGAAGGGCGCCGCCGGCGGTGACCGCCGCATTGAGCGCGGCGACTTCATCCGTGACATAGGCCCAGTCGCCGCTGAGCACTTTGCCGATAGTGATAACGACGTCAATTTCGTCGGCGCCACGCGCGACGGCATCGCGCGCTTCAGCCACTTTCAACGCGATCGTGCTGTTGCCGTGCGGAAAGCCGACGACGGCGCAGATGCCTACACCGCTGCCATCCAGCACGGCATGCGCCAATTCGATCGTGTAGGGCTTGACGCAGACCGTCGCCACACCATGGTCGCGCGCCAGCAGACAGCCCGCGCGCACTTCGGCGTCCGTCATGGTCGGGTGTAACAGCGAGTGATCAATCATTTTGGCCAGCGCGGCAATCGTGCAGGTCATGGCAGGTCTCCGGGTGGCACGTTAATGCAAGTGGTCGGCACCTTGGGTGCCACGAAGTTCCGTGGCCGATGTATAATAGCGTTTTACGGCGCATAGCACAAATTGATACAATAGCCACACTGATAATCACCGCAAGGAAATTGAAACGCATGAGCACCGAGGCCGAGACAGCCGCAGTGGAGACACCCCATCGCGCGCCGGATTTTATCCGTCAGGCGATTGAAGAAGATATTGCCAGCGGGCGCTTTGCCGGCCGGATTGCGACGCGCTTTCCGCCCGAGCCGAACGGCTATCTGCATATTGGCCACGCCAAGGCCCTCTGCATTGATTTTGGCATGGCGGCGCGCTATGGCGGCACCTGCAACCTGCGCTTCGACGACACCAATCCGGTCAAGGAAGAGGTTGAGTACGTTGACGCCATCCAGGAGGATATTCACTGGCTCGGCTTTGACTGGGATGATCGGCTGTTCTATGCCTCGGACTATTTCGAGCAGCTCTACCTGTTTGCCGAGCAGTTGATCAAGAAAGGCAAGGCCTATGTCTGCGATTTGAGCGCCGACGAAGTGCGCGAGCACCGCGGTAATCTGACGGAAGGCGGGACGGTGACGGCGTATCGCGCGCGTTCGGTGGACGAAAATCTGGATTTGTTCCGGCGCATGCGCGCGGGCGAATTTCCCGAGGGCTCGCGCACATTGCGCGCAAAGATTGACCTGGACTCGCCGAATTTTCTCATGCGCGATCCGGTCATGTACCGCATTCTCAACACGCCGCATCACCGCACCGGCACACAGTGGTGCATTTATCCGATGTATGATTATGCCCATGGCCAAAGCGATTCGATCGAAAAGATCACCCACTCGCTCTGCTCGCTTGAATACGAGATTCACCGGCCGCTGTATGAGTGGTTCATCAACGAGCTTGGGATCTACCCGTCGCGCCAGATGGAATTTGCGCGACTGAATATAACCCACACGGTGCTGAGCAAGCGCAAGCTGCTGCGCCTGGTGCAGGAAGGGCATGTCAGCGGCTGGAACGACCCACGCATGCCGACCCTGTCGGGTATGCGCCGGCGCGGCTACACGGCCGACGCGATCCGCGCGTTTTGCGAGAAAATTGGCGTGGCCAAGACCGACAGCGTCGTGGATTTCTCGCTGCTGGAGCACTGTGTCCGCGAGGATTTGAACAAGCATGCGCCGCGCGTGCTGGGCGTGCTCAATCCGCTGAAAGTGGTGATTGATAATTACCCGGACGGGCAGGTTGAAGAGCTTGAGGCGGTCAACAATCCCGAGGACGAGACGGCGGGCGTGCGCCGCGTGCCGTTCTCGAAAGTGCTGTACATTGAGCAGGACGATTTTCGCGAGACGCCGCCGCCGAAATATTACCGGCTGTATCCGGGCAATGAAGTGCGCCTGCGCTACGCCTATTACATCAAATGCACGCAGGTGGTCAAAGACGCCCAGGGCGCGGTGGTCGAGGTGCATTGCACGTACGATCCGGCGACGCGCGGCGGGCAGTCACCCGACAACCGCAAAGTGAAGAGCACGATCCACTGGGTGTCGGCGCCGCATGCGCTGAACGCCAGCGTGCGCCTTTATGACAAGTTGTTCGCCAAGGAGAATCCGAATGTGGAAGAGGACGGCGCGGATTTCCTGACATATCTGAACCCGCACTCGTTGGAGCTGCTGTCGGGCTGCAAAGTGGAACCGAGCGTGGCGCAGGCCGCGCCGGGCACGCGCTTCCAGTTCGAGCGCTTGGGCTATTTCTGCGTGGACAGCGAGGAATCGAAGCCGGGCGCGCTGGTGCTCAACCGAACCGTGTCGCTGAAAGACACCTGGGCCAAGATCGAGAAGAAGGCCGTTAGATAGAGGCGACCTCGTGAGTAAATTCGTTCGCAACGAACGAATGTATGGTTGAGTAAACGAGTGATGTGCAGATGCTTTTGCGATCGCTGCGTTCTTTCGCGGGAAAAAAAGGCAATGGTTGGGCCAGATACCGCACACACTACCGGTGGCCGAGCTCAACGGAGAAGTCCAGGTAGCGTTTGACGGCCTCGCCGGGCACGTTGAACGGGATGTGATTGCCGATGCACATCATGTAGCCGCCTGACATGCGGCCTGTTGCAACCATGGACTGCACCATGGCACGGATCTCATCCGGATTGTTGCGCGTCAAAATCCTGGTGTCGCCTTCGCCGGCGATGAAGCAGTTCTGATGCCGCCGGGCGATGGCCTTGTAGTCGGTAAACGGTTCGCTGATGACACCGCGCGCGCCGCAGGCCATGACGTCGTCAACGAACGCATCCATGCACCCATCTGCCATGAAGAGGACTTCTTTGCCCGCCTTGCGGAGGATACTCCAGAACTCCTCGTAGCGGGGAAAGATGTGCTTGTGCATCCAGGCCGGACTGCACACGGGGCCGGTTGCCAGGACAATGTCATCGTGGCAGATCACAAAGTTAACCGGGAGTCTTGCGAACGCACGAAACACGCGCCGGTTGATCTCGGCGAATTCGTCCATGATGCGGTCGAACTCAGGCACCAGGCAGATTGAAAGAAAACGCTCGTACCCAAAGACGAGCAGAGGCCACATGAACATGGTGTTATAGAAAAAAACCGATGCGGACGAGCCAGCCGGGGCGTGATCGCCCCATGCGGCCGGGTAGTTCTTGCGATAGCGCTCGTAGATTACCGCCTCGCTGCGGAAGTCCTCGTCCTGCGCCACATGCCAACCGCTAAAGTCACCCTGTGCCAAGGGGCTGAAGCGCAGCAGCTCTTCCTCGGACGGGAAGCGCCGGCCGGCCTCTTCCTGTTGCCAGTGGTCACGGTAGGCGTCGCCCCACCGTCCTTTGCTTTTTTCGCGCTGCTGCTCCGGTCTCAGCTTGGGATCGTCGTTCTCGGGAACCGGCAGATCGAGTTGCGGATACCGCTCCTTCAATTTCAGACGGCAGAGGCGGGGATGCGCATAATAGTCAATGCCCGTCAGGTAGGTCTCCGCATCCGGATTCGACCAATGCTCCCAATGGGCTATGCGCGTGGGACCAAGCCCCATGTAACTTGCATACTTCGGGTCACGCGTGTCTGACATGTCTCCTCTCAGTCCAACGTCAACTTATGATGTAGTACGCAGGTACGTCGTGCATTACGGTAGTATTGTAGTGGAAACATTTCAGGACGTCAAGGTCGGCGCCGGCGCCGACCCCACGCCCTTATGGCGTGGGTGAAGAAGAGGTGAGCGATAGCGGGCATCTTCTTCAGTCACCGGGCCAAGCCCGCTGGGGCTCATGCGAATGCATGCGCTTACGTGGTGCCAGACCCATTGTGGCCGCGGGCGCGGACCGCAGCTGCAGAAGCCGCCCTCACCGCGGGCGGCTACAAGGATGCTGCAAAGGAGAAAGCGCTCTCATTAGTACAAACGACATAAAATGTCGATTGCACACCGCAGGTCTGGCCAGCTGTGCTCTGCGTTGCTTGCCCATGCAACTTCCTTCGCAACGAAAAAATGTGGGGCGGTGCTGTTGGCCGGCAAGATGCTCTGCATCGCGGGATTGTGGCGCGCCTGAAGGCGTAGCGCCCGCGTGTCCGGGACATACCCCGGACACCCCGGCGCGCGTTCAGAGCCCCGGCCGTGTCATCGCCCGGAAAATCTCTGTGAGCGGAATCGTGGCGAAAGCGACACCGTAATCCGCGATGCCGTACGGCAGGATCAGGTGGTCCTCGTGAACCAGCCCGCCGCACGTATAGACCACGTTGGGCACATAGCCCTCGCGCTCGTCCGGTGCGGGTTCGAGCAGTGGCCGGGACATGCGGCCGATGACGCGGCTCGGGTCATCGAGGTCGAGCAGAAAGGCGCCAATGCAATACCGCCGCATCGGCCCGACGCCGTGACTCAGCACCAGCCAGCCCTTTTCCGTTTCGATCGGCGAGCCACAATTACCCACCTGAATGAACTCCCAGGGGAACGTTGGGCGGACGATCAGGCGCGGCTCATACCAGAAATGGGGGTGATCGGAATACATCAGATAAAGGTTTTCGCCGTCTTGGCGCGACAGCATCGCATACAGGCCGCGAATCGGGCGCGGGAACAAGGCCATGCCCTTGTTCTGCACGGCCGGCCCGTTCAGGGTGATGAACCGAAAGGAGCGAAAGTCCTCCGTTTCCAGCAACTGAGGCAGGATGATTCTGCCGTCATAGGCAGTGTAGGTGGCATAATACTTTGTCGAACCGTCCTGCTCCGTGAAGCGGACAAAGCGCGCATCTTCGATGCCGTTGACTTCGGTGGGTGAATTCGGGAAAATGACGCGCCCGGCCAGCGGGCAAGCGGGGTCGAACACAATTTCGTAATTCGAGTGCGCTAACAAGAGCATGCCGCGGGCGGCGAAATCGTCTTCCATCCGGCGGCCCGCATTGCGAAAATTGTTACGGAGCGCGCCCTCCAGCTGGGCCAGCGTAAACGCTTCGCCCACACGCGCCAGCGCCTGCCGGGTCACTTCGCTGTCCAGCCCCAGCTCGTTCAGTTTGCGGGCGAAAAGGTGCTTCTCATAGGTGGTGGTCGTCAATGGCGGCGCGGGATCAGAAAACGGCAGGGGCGGGTCGAGTGTCAACGTGGCGCCAGGCCCGATCACGCCGGTGCGGAAGGCAATGGAAGAGATATGCCCCTCGCCCGTCGCGCGCAGACTGAGGACGCAGCGCAACGTGCCGGACGACGCCTGCGGCGCCTCGGGATGCGGCACGATCGCGGGGTTGAACAGCGCGGCGGCCTCATACGAGTATTCGTGCGTGAAGTAAGCGCCGATCAGCAGGCGGCGCGCCTCCGAGATCGGCTGATCCGTCAGGCGCAGATGGGCCACTTGGTCGAACCGGCGCCGAAAGGCGGCGCGCAGGTCGCGGTGGCGGGTCGAGAAGCTGGCGCAGACTTCGTCCAGCAAGGCGGCCACTTCCGCTTCTGGCAGGGCGGCCACGCGGGCGATGATGCCGGCCGCCTGCCGATCGGAACGCGGGGCGAACGGCCGCAGCAGCACGCGCGCGTTATCCGGCAGCAGTTTGAGCCCCGTGCGCTTGACGTGGACGGCGGGAGCGGTGAAGGGTGCGTTCATGCGGTCTCCTGCGGGGGGTCTTCGGGCGCGACGAACGAGGCCATTTCGGCGCCCACCGCTTGGATTTCGGCCCGGGCCAGCATATAGGCCAGCGTGGATTCCGCGCCTTGGTTTTCGTTCATGCGATCCACATGCAAACCGTCGCGGCAGCCGCCCGTCGCCGGATCGTACAGATCCATGCCGAGATCGTTGCGGCCCAGGAACCAGTCGAACGCCATGCGGGCACGCTCGAACCAGGCCGAGTCGCCTGTGCTGCGAAATGCGGTCAGGCAAGCCGAGACGGATGAGAGAGCTTCGATCGGCTGCTGGTCGAACAGCGCCGGGGCGGTCTCGCCGCGGCCCCTGCCCACCGCGGCGATGGGGCGGAAATAATCCTCTTTAGTGGTTTGCAGCCGCATCAGCCACGCCAGAGAGTTGCGCCCGGCGTCGAGCCATTCCGGGCGCCCGGCGTCGGCGCCGGTGAGCATCAGAACTTGCGGCAGTCGGGCGTTGGCGTAGGCGAGCCGCTGCTCGAACCATTGCCAATCTTCGGACGCCACGGCGGTGAACACAGCGTAGAGCCGGGTCGCCAGCAGATCACGCAGCTCGGTCGCGGCCCGGTCGCCGCTCAGCCGCTGGGCGTATTCGTGGATACCCAGCAGGGCAAACGCCCAGGCACGGGGCGAACTCATCTCCGCGACAGGCGGCAGGGCCATGCTGAAAAGGCGGGCGGCGAAGGAGCGCAGCGCCGCCGAGCGGGAGCGGGCGACGCAGACACCCAGCGCCCAGACGACACGGCCGTGGCTGTCCTCGGAGCCCTGCTCCTCGAGCCAGTGGCGGTTGAAGCTCATGAAATTGCGAAAGCGCTGGAGCTGCGGGTTCCAGGCATGCTGCAGGAAGGCGGCGTAGGTGGTCGTGGTGTGGCGCAAGCGCGGCGAGTCCTGCCCCAGTTCATCGAGCAACATGGTCAAGATCAGCGCGCGGGCGTTGTCGTCCACGCAGTAACCGTGGTCGCAATTGGGGACGTTGAACAAGGCATGCTGCAGGATGCCGGTCGCGTCGGTCATCTGGAAGAGATGCTCCAGTTTCCATCCAGGGAGGTTCTCCGGCTGCTCGTCCAAAGTGCGGATGCCGAACCACTTGCGGATATGCTTGCCGCGCTCCAGGCGCGCCTGCTCGAACGAGTCGCGGTAGCGCTGGACCACGTTGCTCCAGATCATGTCCCGGCCAAGCTTGTAGGCGTCTTTGCGCATGGTGAGGCGGCGGGCGTCGTCGCGCAGCAGCCCCTTCACCGCCTGTGCAATGGCGGCGGAATCGCGAAAAGGGGTCAACACGCCGCGGCCCTCATCCAGCAGCTCGGCGGCATGCCAGTACGGGGTGGAAACCACCGCCTTGCCGGTGCCGAACGCATAGGCCAGTGTGCCCGAGACGATTTGCGCCTCGAACAGATAAGGTGTCAGATAGATGTCCGCGGCGCCGATGAACGCCTTGAGTTCTTCGAGCTCGACGAAGCGGTGATAGAAAATCACGTTTTTCTGCACATTGTTTTTGCGGGCAAGCCGTTCGAGGTTCAGGCGGTAGGCATCGCCCTGCTCGCGCAGGACTTTCGGGTGCGTTGCGCCGAGAATGATGTAGACCGTTTCGGGGAACTCGCGGACGATGTCGGGCAGCGCCTCGATCGCGTATTCGATGCCCTTGTTGACCGACAGCAAGCCGAAGGTCAGCAAGACCGATTTGCCGGCGACGCCGAGCTCGTCCTTGTAAAAATCGGGGTCGACAAACGGCATGTCCGGGATGCCGTGCGGAATAATGTCCACCTTGCTTTCTTGCGCCCCATACACGCTGCGCAGCAGCGCAAGGCCCTTGTGAGTCATCACGACCACGCGGGTCGAATAGCGGATCAGATCCTCCATGACCCGGCGCTGTTCGGCAGTCGGATTTTCCAGCACGGTGTGCAGGGTGGTGACCACCGGCATGCGCAGATTGCGCATCAGGGCCAGAATATAGGCACCGGACGGACCGCCGTAGATGCCGAACTCATGCTGCAAACTGACGACATCCACGTTGCTGATATTGAGGAAGTCGGCCGCGCGCCGATAGGACGACAAATCTTGTTCGGCAATCTCGAAGCATACTTCGGCGGGGTAGTCGTAGCCCTCTTCGCGATCCGTCACCGGAACCGCCACGCACGCCACATCCGGATGCTGCGCGGCCGTCGCCCGGCACATGTCCGCCGTGAACGTGGCGATGCCGCACTGGCGGGGCACGTAATTCCCCAAGAAGGCGATCTTGTGCACTTGGGCATATTTTTTCATGAGTGTGTCTTCGTGATCGTGATGGTTATGATTCGGGCACGTGCCCGCGCGCGTGCCCGCGATTTACCGGTCATGCACGGGATCAGCGCGACCCGACGGGCCCAGCCCCCGAGCAACGGTAGCAGTTTACGCTTTTGCTGCGGCAAAGTCAATGGCGCTTTCCGTCAAGGATAGTCCTGGCGGGTGGGCCGGACCACGAGGTCGCTGATGTGCACATGCGCCGGCTGCGTGACAACGAAGTAGATGGCGTTGGCAACGTCGTCACCGGTCAGCAGCGGGCCGAATTTGTCATGAAATTGTTGGGTCAATGCGTTGCTGTAGCCCGCGGCTGCCTGGAACCCGCTGACGACAATGCCCGGCTCGACCAACGAAACCCGAACGCCTTTCGGCCCCACGTCGCGGCGCAGTCCTTCGGCCAGCGCGTGCACGGCAAATTTGGTGGCGCCATAGACGGCGCTAAACGGTGAGATGTGGCGGCCCACAACCGAGCCGATGATGACAATATCCGCCGCGGCTTTCGGAAAGCCGTGTTGCTGCGCCGCCACCAGGTGGTGCGCGGCTTTCTGCAGCAAAGCCAGCGTGCCAGTCACATTGATTTTGAGCACGTCATCAAATTGCGCCAGATCGGCATCTTTGACCGAGCCGCCCAAGCCGCGACCTGCGTTGGCGATCACGATATCGGCCGGCCGGCCAAACTGCGCGCATGCGGTGGCAAAGAGTTGATCCAGCACCGTGCCATCGGCGGCATCGCCGGCAACGCCGCGAAAGGCAGACCCGATTTCTTTTTCCAGCGCGGCCAGCTTGGCCGCATTGCGCCCGTTGCCGATCACGCCGAAGCCCGCAGCGCAGAATTTCCGCGCGGTGGCTTCACCAATACCAGACGTCGCGCCGGTGACAATGGCAACGCGTACCAAATTACTAGTAGACATAATCAGCTCTCCTCGTTCCGTGTTGCATACAGTATACACAAAATTGCAGACAGAATGGCGGCTTATGGCACGCCACAATGCAGGCGCGTGTGTCATGCTTCATTGTCAAGAACGAGGGAAAAGCGATTGGCAGGTTCTGCTACTAATGAATGCGCTTACTTGGTGTCATGCCAATTGTGGCCGCGGGCGCCTGCTTGGAGCTGGCCTGGCTAGTCCCGCCAACGGCGCGGATCCCGTCAACGGCGCGGATGACCGCGGCTGCAGAAGCCGCCCTCGCCGCGGGTGGCTACAAGGATGCTGCAACGTAGAACGCGCATTCATTAGTAACTCAGCGGGAATTGTTACAAACGACATAAAGTGTCGATTGAACTCAACCGGTTTTTCTATCTGTGTTCTGTTTTTCTGTATATTGGAATTCTATTGCAGTGAAATAATTAAAGGTGCTGCACGGCAACCTAAACCCTGCTCGCCGCTTCTTCGTGTCTATTTATGCGCTGCGGCAGAATTCGCGACACGGAGGTCGCTCCCACTTTCCTGTCATGCGCGGAACGCCGTTCCGCGGCTACGCAGCGGCGCATCCCGCCGATGGCGGGATCCACGCCGCTGGCGGGATCCGCGCCGATGGCGGGACTCCAAGCAGCCGACCACCGGCGCACTGGTCACTGGTCACTGATCACTGATCACTCGCTCTGCCGTCGTGACTTCGTGGCGAAAACTGCTGCACTGCGTCGCGCAGTTCATGTGCTGCCTGTGGCATGTTTGCTGCGCGCAACGCCTCAATCACATATTTATAGTTCTCGGGCATGAACCACTGCGCCAGCGCTTTTTGCAGACGGATCTCGCGGCCTTTGGGCACATGAATCGGCGTGCCGGCCGGAAAGGCGCGGCCAGTGACGTACATGCACGTGCTGAGCGTCATCGGCGTCGGCGTGAACTCCTGCAATTGCTCGACCTGCAGATCATGGCGCTTGAGATACAGCGCCAATTCGACGGCGTCACGCAAGGTCGTGCCGGGATGGCCGACGATGAGATAGGGGACAATTTGGGCATCGGCGCGTTGGGCGTGAAACAGGGCGGCGAACTGTTCAAACGCCAGAATTGGTGGTTTGTGCATCAACTGCAATGTTTGTTCGCAGACGTGCTCGGGCGCGACTTTCAGGCGCCCGCCGGTGTAATACAAGGCCAGCTCGCGGACATATTCCGGGTCGAGCGTGGCCAGGTCGAAGCGCACACCCGAGGCGACCGCGACCTGCTTGACGCCCGGCACCGCGCGGCATTGCCGCAGCAGCGCGCGCACTGCCGCATGCGACGCGTCGAGCTGCGGGCAGATGCGCGGAAAAACGCACGAGGCACAGGGACAGGTGGCGCTGATGCCGCGCCGGCAGCGCATGCCGTACATGTTGGCGGTCGGGCCGCCGACGTCGGTGATCATGCCGCGAAAGCCGGGTTGCTGCGCCACACGCGTGATTTCGCGGACAACCGAAGCCGCGCTGCGCGACTGGATCGTCTTGCCTTGATGAAAGCCCAGCGCACAAAAGGCACAGCCGCCAAAGCAGCCGCGATGGGCCGTGATTGAATCTTTGATTTGCTCAAAGGCCGGGATGCGCGTGCCGCGATAGACTGGGTGCGGCGCGCGGGCGAAGGGCAGATCGTAGAGCGCGTCGAGCACCGGCGTTTCGAGCGCGGGCGCGGGTGGATTGTGTTTCAAGTAGCGGCCGGCAAAGGCCTGGTAGAGCGGTGTGACGTTGAAGTGATGCTGAAACAGTTCGGTCATGCGGAAGAACCCGTCGGGCGTGCGGGCTTCGTCGAGCGGCGGCAACAGCACGTGCGGCGTGTCGTCCAGCGTGCGCACGGCGGTGACGGTGCCGGCGATGCGCGTCAACTGGGCAATCGGCGTGCCGCCGGCGAGCTGCCGTGCAATTTCCGTGACCGCGTGCTCGCCCATGCCATAAACCAACAGATCCGCCTTGGCGTCGAAGAAAATCGAGTTACGGATGGTGTCGGCATAGTAATCGTAGTGGGGGATGCGGCGCATGCTGGCCTCAATGCCGCCGAGGACAATCGGGATGCGCTGCGGGAAGGCGCGCTGCAGACACTGAGCGTAAACGAGGCAGGCGCGATCCGGCCGGCGACCCGCGACGCCATCGGGTGAATAGGCGTCCTCCGTGCGGATTTTGCGCTGAGGCGTGTAATGGGCGACGATCGAATCAAGATTCCCGGCGGTGACGCCAAAGAACAGGCGCGGCGCGCCGAGCTGCTGGAAATCAGCATTCTGGCGCCAGTCCGGCTGGGCAATGATGCCGACGCGAAAGCCCTGGGCGACCAGCGCGCGGCCGATCAGTGCCGCGCCGAAGGCGGGATGATCAATGTAGGCGTCGCCGGTGACGATGATGACATCCAGCGGCGACCAGCCAAGTGTATCACATTCGGCGCGGGTCATTGGCAGGAAACGGGGCTGGGTAAGCGGCGTGTGCATAGATAAATGATTGTAGCATTATTCGGCCAGCAATTGCAGAAAGCAGAAATCGCGCACTTGCCACCGGCCCACTTTCGTGCTATAATAAATTGTTGTATTAAGCAAATACGAAAAGTGCGGTGGACTACGCAATCCGCCCAAGAACGAGAATGACGAGATCGGTTTTTCGTCGGATCTTTAACCGTCTGCCATCAGGCATGTATGAAACCAACCCTGTTCGCCACGATATTCTTTGCCGCGCTGCTGACCTTGTTCATCGTGCGCGCTGAAACGACCCAAGTGCAACCGGACAATGGGACGACCATCACTTGGAAAAACGTGGTGCCGTCACTGGGCGCGAAATTCGCAAGCGGATTGCGCATCGGCCTGTGGAACGACGGCTGGTGGCGCGGGCCGTATGTCATGACCCGCACAGGAACGGCGTGGCGCCATGATGAGCCAGGCGTGGTGCACATAAAATATACCGAAAAGAGAAATGATCCCGGCCGCAATACGCTCAAGATCAAGTACCGGGTCAGCATTCCGGTGGGGGTGGTCGTGTCCGTCACCGACGGCGGCGACACGCAGATCGCCGAAGGGACGTTCATGATGGGCGACGCCTTGCAAGAAAACGATCTCAATGAAAGGCCGCTTCATGTGGTCTACATCAGCGCATTCTACATGGATAACCATGAAGTAACCAAGGCGCAGTGGGACGAAGTGTACACTTGGGCGCTGGCCCACGGCTATGCATTTGACCATCCCGGCGCCGGCAAGGCGGCAACGCATCCGGTGCAAACGGTCAGTTGGTATGATTGTGTCAAGTGGTGCAATGCGCGCAGCCAGATGCAAGGCCTGACGCCGTGCTACTACACCGACTGGTTTCACGCCACAGTGTACAAAAACGGCATTTGTGATGTGGAGAATTACGAGGTGAAATGGGATGCCAATGGCTATCGCTTGCCGACCGAGGCGGAATGGGAAAAAGCGGCGCGCGGCGGCGCCGACATGAACCGCTTTCCCTGGAGTGATGTGCAAACCATCGCGCGGGCGCGGGCGAATTATGTGGGTGATACCGTCACGTATCCATATGACTTGGGTCCGAACGGCAACAATCCCTTGTTTATGCTGGGCGGCGAGCCCTACACCAGCCCGGGCGGGTATTTTGCGGCGAACGGCTACGGCTTGTATGACATGGCCGGCGATGTGTGGGAATGGTGCTGGGACAGGTATGGCAGCACCTATTACACGAGTGCAGCGGCGAGTGATCCGCCGGGGCCTGCGACTGGCGTCTCCCGCATGTTGCGCGGCGGTAGCTGGCACGGCAGCGCCGTCAACTGCCGCGCTGCGTACCGGGGCTACGTCGACCCCAGCGCCGCCGTCAACGATGCCGGCTTCCGCTGCGTGCGGCGCTGAGGTCAGCCGGGCGATGGCTGAACAAGGGTTCAGGGCGTCGGTTGCTGCGCTTGGCCAATTGCCGGTGCTGCGATTTCTTCGTTAATTTCTTTCGCAGCGAAACAAATTATTGGACATTGAGTGTTCGATATTGGATATTCATCCGGGTTCAGGTTCTGGCACTGCGTCCTTCTTCAATCGTTGATTGTCAATCTGCAAGCGCCGTGATGGGCGCGTGCAGCGATAGATGATTGCAGCAATATTTCGCAAATGGTTGCAGAATTACGCACTTGCCATCGGCCCACTTTCGTGCTATAATGAATTATTCATATGAAGCAAATACGAGAAGTGCGGCGGACTGCGCAATCCGCCCAAGAGCGAGAATGACAAGATCGGTTTTTCGTCGGATCTTTAACCGTTTGCCATCAGGCATGTATGAGACCAATCCTGCTCACCACCATAGTTCTTGTCGCAATGCTGTCCTTATGCACCGTGCGCGCTGAAACGAAGCAGGTGCAGCCGGGCAATGGCACCACGATTAACTGGAAAAACGTTGACCCACCGCTGTCTTCTTATTTCAGCAATAGTTGGAGCATCGGCTTGTGGACTGGCGGCTGGTGGCGCGGGCCGTATGTCATGACCCGCAAAGGAGCGGCGTGGAAATACGCAGAAAAAGGAATGGTGACCATCAAATACACCGAGAACAAAAAAGATGCCCGCCGCAACACGCTCAAGATCAAATCCGGGGTCAGCATCCCTGTTGGTGTTGCCGTGTCAGTCACCGATGGCAGCGACGCGTACATCGCCGGCGGGACGTTCCAGATGGGCGACACATTCAGCGAAGGCGATGCAGATGAACTGCCGTTGCATAGCGTCTACGTCAGCGCGTTTTACATGGACAAGCATGAGGTGACGTCACAGCAGTGGCATACCGTGCGCACATGGGCGCTTGCCAACGGCTACACGTTTGACAATCCCGGCGCCGGCAAAACGGCAACGCATCCGGTCCAGCAAGTGAGCTGGTACGATTGCGTGAAGTGGTGCAATGCGCGCAGCCAGATGCAGGGCCTGACGCCGTGCTACTACACGGATGCGTCCCAAAGCACGGTGTATAAGAACGGGATGGTTGCGGTGGCGAATAACGCGGTGAAATGGGATGCCCATGGCTATCGTTTGCCGACCGAGGCGGAATGGGAAAAGGCGGCGCGCGGCGGCGCCGTCGGCAAGCGCTTCCCATGGAGCGATGCGAACAGCATCGCGCGTTCGCGGGCGAATTACTTTGGTGATACAGCAATTTCATACGACGCAGGCCCGAATGGCTATAATCCCTTGTTCACGCCGGGCGGCATGCCCTACACCAGCCCGGTCGGGTATTTCGCGCCGAACGGGTACGGGCTGCATGACATGGCTGGCAATGCGTATGAATGGTGCTGGGACCGGTATTTAAATTTGTATTACGATAGTTCGCCGGGCAGCGATCCACTGGGGCCCGAGAGTGGCACGTCTCGCGTGCTGCGCGGCGGCGATTGGTACGGCTATGCGAACCTCTGTCGCGTCGCGGATCGCGGCAACAGCGCCCCGGACATCACGTTCAACAACTTTGGTTTTCGGTGTGTGCGGGGGCTTTAAGACACCCTGTTGACTTCTAATGTGGAGGAAATCCGTGCGCGGCAAACGGATATAAGGTTGGGCATTGCCGTGCCGTCGGCGTTGCGCCCTCCTGCCATTGGCGCCTCCGTGCGGCGATGCTGCCGCTGCGGCCATGACCACAACGGCGGTCAGGGCCTGACCGCCCTACCTGCATACGTAGCTGAAGTCGCTCCCGCGTACATTGCGCATTTGCCACCCGGCCGCGCTCGTGCTATAATGAATTGTTCGTATTGAGCAACTACGGCGATACCAGACCACCACGAGACGAAATGACGAGCATCGTTGCCCGGCATGTTTTTAACCGTTTGCCATGAGGTGCGCATGAAACCAACACCATTCGCCATGCTGATCTTTGTCGCGCTGTTGTCCTTGTGCACGGTGCGCGCCGACACGAAGCAGGTGCAGCCGGGCTACGGCACAACGATGAACTGGAAGAACGTTGATCCGCCGCTGTCCGCGTATTTCAGCAATAGCTGGAGCATTGGCCTGTGGACCGGCGGCTGGTGGCGTGGACCGTGTGTCATGACCCGGAAAGGAACGACATGGAAATATGAAGTGAAGGGCACGATCAGAATCAAATATAGCGAAAAGAAAAATGATGCGAGCCGCAATACGCTCAAAATCAAATCCTGGGTCAGCATCCCTGCTGGCGTGGTTGTGTCCGTCACCGACGGCGGCGACGCGTACATCGCCGGCGGGACGTTCCAGATGGGCGACACACTCAGCGAAGGCGGTAGTGATGAACTGCCGTTGCACGACGTCTATGTCAGCGCGTTTTGGATGGACAAGCATGAAGTGACGTCGCAAAAGTGGCATGAAGTGCGCACGTGGGCGCTTGCGCACGGCTATGTGTTTGACAATGCAGGTTCCGGCAAAGCGGCGACGCATCCGGTCCAATTGGTGTCTTGGTATGATTGCGTGAAATGGTGCAATGCGCGCAGCCAGATGCAGGGCCTGACGCCGTGCTATTATCTGGATGCGGCCCAAACAATCATCTATAAAACCGGTCAAAGTAATGTATGGAACGCCGCGGTGAAATGGGATGCGCATGGCTATCGCTTGCCGACCGAGGCGGAATGGGAAAAAGCGGCGCGCGGCGGGCTGAGCGGGCGGCGCTTTCCATGGTATGACTTGAATATCGCGCACACGAGGGCGAATTACTATGGTGATACAACGAATCCCTACGACGTAGGTCCGAACGGCTATATTCCGATGTTCACGTCGGGCGGCACGCCGTACACCAGCCCGGCTGGATATTTCGCGCCAAATGGGTATGGGTTGTACGATATGGCGGGGAATGTGTGGGAATGGTGTTGGGACAGGTATTCGAGTTCGTATTACGACAGTTCGCCGGGCAGCGATCCACTGGGGCCCGAGAGCGGCATGTCTCGCGTGATGCGTGGCGGCACATGGAACGACGGCGCGGACAAATGCCGCGCGGCGTATCGCCTCAGCAGCGCACCGGGCTCCACGCACTACAGCCGTGGTTTTCGGTGTGTGCGGGGGCGGTGAGAATGACGAATGACGAACAAGGCATGACCAATAATTTGTTCGCGGCGAACAAATTAATAAAATCATTCACGGTTCCGCATTCTTTTCTATTCCTTCATCCTTGGTAATTCCTTGTTCGATATTGGATATTCATCCAGGTTCAGGCGCTGCGGCAGAGCGGTTATAGTCTAAAGTGTTGGGTCGTTTCTGATCACCGACGCACTGTCAGGATTCAGCCTTCACTCAACCGTGATGCGCAGCGCGTCGGTGTGGCCGCGCGTGTCGGCGCAGGCAATCACATGCGGGCCGCGCTGCAATGCCCAGTGCAGCGGGACATTTGGCGCGCTGACGCCCAGCCAAGTGTCATCCACGAACCAGTGCAGATCGTGTGGCCCGGTTGCGTCGGCGCGCAAGACGAGGGTGTTGTCACCCGGCGCGCGGTCGTTGTGCAGATGATAGGTGATGTCGCGTGCCGGCGAGAGAATGCGGAGTGGTGCGGCAGGCACAGCGGCGCTGCTGTGCGCGGCACACGGGCGCGGATCGCTGATGCCGGCAATGCACCAGGACGTGCTGGTGCGTGGACAAGTCGGGCAGGCCGGCAAGCCGCTGTGCGCGCAGACCAGGCGCGACGTAATGCCGGCCGGTTGCATAAACCATGGCGCGGCGTCCGCCGCACCAGCGTACAATTGCTGAAAAATGTCGAAGGCAATCGGCGCGGCGCGTTGATAACCAATCAAGGAATGGGCGGCGGCCCCGTCGGCATTGCCGCACCAGACGGCCACGACCCAGTCAGGATTGTAAGCCACCGTCCATGCGTCGCGCAGGCCGGATGACGTGCCGGTTTTCCAGGCGATGCGCGGCATATGTGTGCCGGGAATAGCCAGCCCGTCGATGTTTGCGCGCTGACTATCGCCGAGGATGGCGCTGACCAGCCAGCACGCTTCCGGCGAGAGCAGGCGCGTGCCCGTGCTGGACGGCTCGTCGGCGTTCAGGCGCACCGGCAGGTACAGGCCGCCACGGGCCAGGCAGGCATACGCATTCGCCAGATCGAGCAAGGTCACTTCGCAGGCGCCCAAGACGGTCCCCAAACCATAGGTTGCCGCCGGCCGCGTCAAGGTGCTGAGGCCGCATGTTTGCAGCCAATTGATCACGCGAGTGGGACCGAGTTGCTGCGCGACGTGCACGGCGGGAATATTTAAGGACAAGGACAAGGCCTCTTGAACACTGACCGGGCCGTGAAAATCTTTGGTGAAATTCTCGGGTTCATACGCACCAAATTGCATTGGCACATCCAGCAAGGTGGTCGCGGGGGTCAGCAAGCCTTGTTCGAAGGCCAGGGCATAGACAAATGGTTTCAACGCCGAGCCGGGCGAGCGCGGCGCGAGCGCACAGTTGACTTGACCGGCATGGGCGGCATCGGCATAACGTGGCGCGCCGAGCATGGCCGCGAGTGCGCCTGTGCGCACGTCGAGCACGACTACCGCGCAACCGAACACGCCGGCGTGTGCCATCACGCTGGTGTGCGTCGCGACAGTGGCGCCGACCAATTGCTGCAGGCGGGCATTCAAAGTTGTGCGCAGCACGCCGCTGCGCGCTGCCGCCGCCTGACGCACCAGCATGAAGTTGCAGAAGTGCGGGGCAAGCGGGACACGCGGCGTTGGATGAATGTTCAGCGGTTGCTGCGCTGCGGCGGTGCGCTCGGCGGCACTGATCATGCCCACCACGCGCATGCGCGTGAAGACATATTCGCGGCGTGCCAGGGCGCGGGCCAGATGCCGATCCGGCCGCAGGCGCGATGGCGCTTGCAGCAGGCCGATCAACAGGGCCGATTCGCCCAGTGACAAATCCTGTGCAGCTTTGCCGAAATAGTGGCGGCTGGCGGCTTCAATGCCAACAAGATTACCGCCAAACGAGGCGCGATTCAAGTGCAGTTCGACAATTGCATTTTTGGTGCAGCGGGTTTCCAGGACGATGGCGTGCAGTGCTTCAATCAGTTTGGCGCGGATGGTGCGGCGGCGCGGCACGGCCATGCGCATGACCTGCATGGACAAGGTCGAGCCGCCCGAGGCGACGCGGCCGAGCCGGGCATTCAAGATCGCGGCGCGTGCCAGTGCCCACCCGTCCACGCCATGATGCGCAAAAAAGCGGCGGTCCTCGGCAGCCAACAACGCGCGCGCGGTCCACGCACCCATGTTGCTCAACGCAACCGGATAGCAACGCGTGTCATTGGCCGCCAAGCCTTGGCGGAGCACGCTGCCGTGCACATCGAGCACCTGCGGTGAGATGGGCCACTGCGCGATGGCGCGCGCGGGAAATGTCGCGCAGGCCCGCCACCACAGCGTGCCTGCCATTGCGCATCCCGCGATCAAAAGCACCACGCCGGTGCGCCACATCCTGCGCATGTGCAACGTGCCCACGCCAAATCTACGAACGCAGTGCATGCACGGTCCTGTGTTTGTCATGGCACGATGTGGCAGTGATCATCGCCGTTGCCGCCCCATCCATCCATTCTTCCATTCCGCTTGCCTATGGCGCGATCGTCATGCTGCCGCCGCCGTGCACGCTGGCCACGTTCGGGTCATACATGCATTCCGCGCTGGCGGGCGGCTGGACAAAAGTACCGGGCGTCACGGCGCGGACACTGTAATAAAACGAATTTGAACCGGCGACGCGGTCGACAAACGCCAGCACGCGATCATCGCGCACTTCGACATGGCGCGTGTGCAGCGTGGCGCGGCGGGTAATCCAGGGGATCAACTCGGCGGTGGCCAAGTCCGGATTTTCAATTTCAAGGCCGGCCGGCAGAATGTCGGTGATGACCACATTGTTGCGCGTGACGCCGCAGGGGTCGAGTAGCAATTCGACAACATACAGTTCGCCTTGCGCCAGCACATTGGTCGCAAGCACCGCGCCGCTGCGGTTGTGCAGGATGCGGCGGATGCGCAGTTGCCGGTCAACGTCCGGCACCACGCCCGCGCGCGGCACGCCGCTGGACTCCCAGGTGCAGTACAGCGTGCCGGGGCCGGCATTCGAAAGCGTCACCATTGGCGCAAGGCTGAATCGCGGCGTGAAAGCCCAGATGTTTGTGCCAACCAGCGCGTGGGTTTCGGCGCCGTCATTCCATGAGATGGTAGCGGTGACGCGCGCGGCGTGGCCATGCTGATAACGGGCATATTTGCCGAGTGCCATCAGCGCCATGGCGTTTTCCTGCGTTGTGTACCAGGCGCCGTTGACGCGCAGACCATTGATGCGTTGCACCAGCACGGGCACTTGCGCATGCGTTGGATCGAGATCCAGCCATAGCGCCAATTGCACTGCCAGCGTGCGCACGTCGCTATTGAGACATCCGTCGTCCTGTCGCGCGAGTGTGGTGGTTGCCGGCGTGCCGAGTTGCTGCATCAGGTCGAGCGCATCGCGGCGCATGCCGGCGGCCGTCAGCGCGCCGGCAAGGTTGATGATGGTGGGCGTGTCGAGCATCTCGCGCTGCTCGCGCAAGCGTGCGATCCAGCCATGCGGCGCGCGCCCGCCCAGGGCCAGCACATAGCAGGCATACGCGCGCGTGCAAGCGTCGTTGTGCCAGGCTTCGGCATTGGTTGCATCGCGGGTCAGCGCCGCCGTCGCCAGCAATTGTTCGAGCCAGGTCAAGCCATTGTTGAGGCACTCCTCCGGCACGGCAAAACCGGCGCGTTGTGCTTCAACCAGAAAATGCAGGGCATAGACCGAGCCCCAGGTGTACACGTCACTACTTGACGGCCAATACGAAAAACTGCCGTTGTACTGCTGCATCGAGAGCGCGCGCAGAATGGCCGCGTCCACAAAATGAGTGACGTCCGCACGCGTCATGCTGCCGGGCTGCAGTTCGGCGGCCAAATCGGCGAGATACAACAACGGCATCGCCGACGAAACCGTCTGTTCGATACAGCCATAAGGATACTTGAGCAGGTATTCCAGCGCGCCGCGCAACGTCACGCTGGGCAAGGTCGAACACAGCACCGTATTGCGCGCCGTGCCAGCCAGCCACTCGCCCGGCAGCGCCACGACGGCGGTCTGCCCGCTCAAAACGCCGAGTGTGTCGACGCGCGTTTGCAATGGCGCGGGCGGGCGCACCGGCAGTTCCGTTGTTTCCGCATAGGTATCACTGGCGCTCTCGACATTGAGGGTCACGCGCGCGACGCCGACGGATGCCAGGGTGGTCAGGTCGGCGTGCACCACCCATTGCGCGGCGGCAGCGAGATTGGTGGCGAAGACGGCCGGGGAGACAGCCAGCGGGCCGTCGGTGTTCAGGCGCAGGGTCACCATTTGATTCGTGCCGCTTTCATTGAAAACGCGCAACGGCATACGGCAGCGATCGCCCGGCGCGAGACAGCGCGGCAAGCTGCTGCGCACGACCAGCGGGCGCTTGACCAGGATGGTCATGTTGGTAGCGCCCAATTGCGTGCGGCCGGCGGCGGTCGCCATCAACTGCAAGGTGCCGGCGAATTCCGGCAACAGCAATGGGACCAGGGCCTGGCCGCGCGCATCCGTGCGGATGTTGCCGCGCCACAAGGCCACCGGCGTGAAGCGCCGTGCATCCACCGGACTCAGGCGGTTTTGCAGGGCCTTGTCGGTGAAGCCGTCGCCGCCCGGCGCGGATTGTGCGCCGAGCTGACGCGCGCGGATCTCCGGCATCAGCAAACTATAAATATCAAAGCACGAGACAGCCAAGGCGCGCTGCTGCTCGAAATAAGCCAGTGGATCGGGCGGCGTGAACGCGGTCAGCATGCAGATCGCCTGGTCCACCGCCGCGAGCGCGATCTCGCACGGCTGGTTCGAAACGCTGGCCACTTCGACGGCCACCGTTACCCAATTCATCGGGCGCACCACCGGCGGCGCGCTGAGCGTCATCTGCGCCCGCGCATTGGGTTGGCGCACGCGCAGCGGAATGACGCCGACGGCGCGGTGAATGGTCAGGGCATCGTCGGGCTGGACCGCGCGGATGACGTCCACGGCGCAATAGACATTCGGCGCGTATGCCGCGTTCAAGGGGATGCGATATTCCGCCGTGTTGCCGCGCAGTTCCAGCACGTGCCGTTCCAGCACGCGGTCGGAAATGACCGTCAGCAGGGCGCGACCGGCAAACGGCGCCTTGATGACAATCTGGGCCGTCTCGCCCGGCAGATAGGATGGCTTGTCGCTTTGCAGCTCGACCGTGCCGGGCTGCTCGCGCGACCAGGCCTGCCAGCGGTCGTCGGCGCCGCTGACATATAGTTCGCATGCCACGCTCACCGGCGTCTCATCGGCGCGGACACGCAGCAGGTATTGGCCCGCGCGCGCCGGCGTCACAACGCAGCGGCCCGCGCCTTGACGTAGCAGCAGCGTCGCAGTGCTTTCGCGCGTCACGTCGCGCACGGATTCATAATGATACGTGCCGTCGTCGCGGCGCTTCAGAACGGATGACCAATTGACCCGATTCAACTCGACCGTGACCGGCACGCGCGACGACAGCGCCGAGCCATTCGGCCAGACGGCGGCAACGTTGAACGCCAGCGGCGTGTTGGCGCGCATGCTGGCCGTGTCGCCCTGTAGGCGCAGGCCGAGGTAAAACGGATAGACATCCATGGCGCGCGTCAGATAGGCGGAGACGGCGCGCCCGTTGTCGTCCAAGACCGTAGCACGCACCGTCGCCGCCAACGCGGCTGGCGGTTGCGCGGCGCGCGGCAACTCGATTGTGAGCTGGGTCATGCCCTCCTGGTCCAAGGTGCCACCGCTCAGCGATTCGGTACGGTCGCCAAACGTTTTGTCTTCATCAGCAAACGAGTAGTTCGGCCACTGGGCCGGCACAAATGCGGCGGCCTCGAAAGTGACGGCGGCGGAGACGCGCGCGCCCGCGGCCGGCCGGCCAAACAAATAATCGGCGGTAATGCCGACCACGAAATTGGTGGTCATGCGCGTGTCCGGCGCGGCAAGCTGCACCTTGATTTGCGGCGGCATGAAATCTTCGACGCGCACGGTGGTGGTGCCCAGCACGCGGGTGCCGCGCGGGTAACGGCATTCAAACTGATAACGCCCGGTGCGCGCATAGCGTGGCAGATCGAGCGCAAACTCGCCAGCGCCGACCTCATTCAACATTGTCGGTAGGGTGCGCACCACGCGGTCGTCCGGCCCCAGCACGCGCAGCGTCACGGGACATGGCGTCGGGCATTGCAACGCGCGATCGCGCACAATTGCCCGGCAATGGACCGTCTCGCCGGGCCGGTACACGCCGCGATCCGTCAGCACGCAGGCCTCGTAGCCCTCGTCAAGATAAGGCAGGCCGTCGGTGCGTTGCGGCCAGGCCACGCGCGTGTCGTCGAGCCGCAGATAGGTCAAGTCGTCGCCGGCGTGGGCCGTGATGAGAAACGGAGTGTTATTGGTCGCGGTCAGGTCGCCGGTGAAATAGGCCAGCCCCTGCGCATCGGCGATACCCTCGAATAGTTGTTGGTTGGCGCTGGAATACACGCGCACGACCGCGCCGCTGACCGGCGCCAAGCTGTGCAGCGTGTTGGCCCACACCAATAGGTCGCGCGCCGATAGTTGCACTGCCAGCCCGATGTCGGTGACGATGACCAACTGGCGCGTGCTGCCGCCTTTGTCCGCCTGCACGCTGAGCGTGTAGGCGCCGGCGCGATACGGCCCGAGCAGGCCGCGCAAACTGATGCATTCCTGCGTCACCACGTTCGGCGCAAAGCGCCATTGCAGTTCGCGCGTGTTGACGACTTCACTCAACCCAACCTGCTCGCTGTCGTCCCACCAGCCGTACGTATTGCCGGCGGTGCGGGCTTGCCGCGTGGCGAAATACACCAGATTATTTGGGTAAACGCGCTCGGCCGTGATGGTCGCCTTGGGCACATTCACAACGGTCAACGGCACCAGCAGCGATCCCGCCGGCGAGAGATAATGGCCGGGCGTGCGAAACGCCAGCGCCGCCGGCCGATCCGGCATATAGACCATGCGCTGCGCGTCCGCCTTCAAGGCCTCGCCATTGGCGGATTTCAGCCCGGTGCGGAACGTGAGGGTGTAGCGCGCGCCGGGCGCGAAGGTACCGTTCAAGGTGCAACCCGCGCCACGCCACGAATCAAGTCGCTCGACGCTGAAATCAAGCGCCGGCTGAATGTCGATAAAATGCTTGGCGCTGGCGATGTCCAGCGGCGTGCTGAAATAGGCATCAATGCTGGCAGTCTCGAACGCCGGCACGGACGGCTCGCATTTGCGCAGTTGCAGCCCGACCAGCAGCGTCAGTGATTTTGTGATATCCGCGGGGACACCCAAGGTGCCTTGCGCGGGCACGAGTCCTTTGGCAATTTTGAGTTGGCATGCGTCGGCAGTGATGCCGGCGGTTTTCAGCACGACCACGCCGCTGGGCGAGCGCGTGATAATATCAAAGCGGACGGGTTCGTTGTCACACGCGATCGTCACCAACGAGGACAGTTGTTGCGGACTGGGCGCGGCGTTAAAAGTCAGGCGCACGGTCAGCTCGCGTTCGGCGGACAAATCAACCTGGTCAACGGCAATGAGCGTCAGTGGCGCCGAGGTGAAGGTCGCGGCGCTGGTGTTCAGCTTGTGCGCGCGGACAAAGGTCTGGTCGAACTCGGCGCGGAATTCCGTGCAGGCCGGCCACGGCTGGGCCGGCGCGAACGACAGCACGGACGGGGACTGCCACGTGAACGTGCCTGGCACGGCGGGCGTTAAGGTGACGGGACCTGTGCTGCCGGGTTTGTTCACCCGATCTTGGGCGACCATCGGCGCAGAAAAAGACCAGCACAGTACGGTCTTGTTCTCAACATAGGCGTTGGTGCCGCGCTGCAACGCGACCTGCGTCAGCGTGCCGCGCGGATGGGCCTGCAACCAGCGCGTCAAGATGACGGCGGCATAGCCGTTGATCAGCACCAATAGCAACAGCAGCCAGAGCGTCGCGGAACGTGTGGGCAGTGTCATACAGCACCCTGTTTTCTTGGTTGCATAAGTATAGCATAACAGATGGGTTTCAGTTTTCGGTTTGCAGTGCTCAACAAAGAACCAAGGAGATGATGTGTATGTGCCGCGGTCACCGTCTGCAGTTGCCTTGCGCCAGTGTTTGTGCTACACTAGTTTAGCTGCGTTACACAACAAGGGAGAAACAACGATGCGCACGAAAGTAATCTTCATGCTGGTGGCCGTGTTCATGTGTGCTCTGCCTCTGTGTGCCGACTGGGGCCAGGCCGAATCGCCGGATTTCACGCTGGACACGACCGTGCCCGAGCCGGCATTGATCATGGCAGCCGCGCTGCCGCTGTGGCTGTTGCTGCGGTGGCAGTGAATGTGGCCGGACATGCATCTCCGGACAAAGCAGGAAATTCGTTCGAAGTAAATTCTCGCGCAGGGCGATAATTTATAAAAAAAATTAAACTGCTCCTTTACTCTTTTACTCCTTGTCAAAAGTTTGATGCTTGTCTGCTCCTGCGCCGCGCGCGCCGCGTTTCGCCGCATGCTCTGGCGCTGGGCCGCGGCCTCGACGGGGGCGGCCCGACAACGCTGCGCATCCTGCGGGCACGGCTGCCCGAAGTCAGCGATGCATGCGGTGACGCCACAGCGCCGCAAGCAACACGACGACCACGGCCGTGGCCGACTCCGGCACGGTTTCGTAGCAACCGATATCGTATCCAGCGCCTTGTCGACGCGGATTGCCGTCCAAGTCGGTCGGGAAGTCCGGCGGCCAGTGCATGTAGTATCCCGCATCAATGCAGGGCGAACCTTCCAACAGATGATAGTCAGAGCCCGGTGTACAAAACAGCGGCGGATCCGAGATACCGCCATAGTAAATTGGCAGGCCGTTCGTGGGCGTTGTACAGCAGCCGATGAGGAAAAACGGCGTATAAGCGTTCGTGGTACTGTGCCAATTGTCACCGCTCTGACCCGCCGCATTATGATAGATGATGGTATTAACGAACCCGCCGCCATAGTAGAAATACACCCCGCCGCCCTGGATGCTTGCAGTGTTGCTGCTTACCGTGCAGTGAACTGCGACACAGCCGCCTTCGACATAGATACCCCCGCCGTAGTTCGCAACGTTGCCGCTCGCAATCAGGCAGTTCGTCAGGTAGACCGCGTGGCAATAGACGCCGCCCCCCTCATTGCCGGCGACATTACCGCTGACAATGCACGCGCTCAGCACGCCACCGTAGCCATACACACCGCCGCCGGCATTGTCGGCGGTGTTACGAGCTATCGTGCAGCGCAACAGGGTCATGGCTGACCAGGTGTAAACCCCCCCGCCCTGGTTGACGGCGTGGTTGCTCACAATTGTGCAGTGAATTGCAATCCCACTCATGCCACGCAGCCCGCCGCCATTGCCCAGCGACGTGTTGGCACTGATCGTGCAATTGCTCAGCAAGCCAGAGCTATACACCCCACCGCCCCAGTACAACGCACTGTTCCCGCTCACCGTTGAATCAAGCACGCGGTCACCCATGCCTGCGCAGAACACGCCGCCGCCGTACAAACTCGCAGCATTGCTCAGGATCGTGCACCCAGTGATGAGTCCGCCTCCATAGCTGTACACACCGCCGCCGCTGTCCGCATTGTTGCCCATGATGGTTGCGTTGCCCACCGTGCCGCCAAAGATGCAGAAGAGCCCGCCCCCTTCGATGGCACTGTTACCGACTACCGTGCAGTTCGTGACCATGCAGCCGTTGGTGAGACACACCCCGCCGCCGATTCTTTCCTGCAGGGCGTCGGCCACGCCCACCGTGGCCATCGTATGACCGTTGGAAATCGTGAAACCGTCAAGCACACCAGCCAGCATGTAGACGCACCGCACCGCTCCGACGCCGTTACCGCCGCCCGGGCTTTGCGCACCGAGAATACAGGTGTTCTGTGGCCCGTTCAAGCTCTGCAGAAGGATGTCCGTGGCGATGACGACACGATTGCTCAGCGGACAGCCCGGTGTCACGCGCAGCCCGGTGGCATACACGCCATTGCTGACCAACACAGTGTCACCAGCGACCGCGGCATCCACCGCGTCCTGAATCACGTGCGCGGCGGTGGCCCAGCTTGTGTACGGCGGCGTGTTGCCGCCGTCCAGTGCAACATATCGTGTCGTGGCCGCCATGGCGGGGTAGGAGTGTGCGAGGCATAGTGACAGAACACCAACTGTTGCGAACACATGTGGTTTCACGGCATTGTCCTCCAGTTTCTGGAGTTATTGCGAGTAGCATACCTCGCGCGGACGTGGACGCACCGGTTTGTGATCCATCCAAACATATTTATTGTACACCAGCACTGGCCACTTGTCAAGGGCGGACCTTACGTTCGCAGCCATTCCGCAACAAGGGTGGGCTGCAAGGAAAGAGGCGCGAACATGACAGTACGGGGCTCTCACCGCAAGGAGCAGACGTGCTACGCTGCACCTGCGGCTGGAAAAGGAGCAGCAGAGACAGCAGAAGAATCCGCGGCGCGACCACGCTCAAGATGTGTCGGGCTGGTCGTCGGGCTCGTAATTGAGATCAGCGCGAAGCTGGTGGGTGATATCCAGTGTGATAGAGGTGGCACGAACATCAGGGCGGAGATGATGCCAGTACAAGTAGTGGAAGATACGATCGGCAAACATGATCAGCAGGATCGCGGCGGCCATGGCGCGGCGCAGTGTAGGGCGGCATAGATGCTGGTGCAGCACAGCGCGGACGCCAGCCGGGGGACATCTGATCACCTTACCTCTGCGCCGCCACCGCTCATACTAATGTCCGCAATCCACCGTCTGCCTTCCGGCCTTTCGGCCTTGAACTTTTAACCTTAAACCCGGCTCCGCCGGGATGCCTCTTTGTTGCCGTATCGTGCATGCCGCGCGCGCTTTTGCTACACTGTAGCACGAGCAGCGTATGCCATCAACCACCGCCGCCACCTATCCTGATTTCAGTCATCTGCCACGCCTGCAACACGGCGCGGGCGAGGAGCATTCCTTTGTCGCCGCGTTTCGCCGCCTGCTCCTGGCGCTGGGCCGCGTGCCGCCGTATTGGTACCTGATGGCCGTCAGCGGCGCGGCCTTTCGCCTGCAAATTCACTGCAATGGCTGGCGCATGAACTCGACCGATGTCATGTGCGGTTTTGATTTGACCGGCCACTTATGCCGCGCCTTTGGCGTGCAGACCGAGCGCGTCTGGGTTTGCGGCGAAGAACAGCGCATGCGGGAAGTGCGCACCCGCATCCTGGCGAATCTGCAACGCGGCTGGCCGACGATCGGCTTGGGCATGGACGGCCGCGCGTTGCATGGCCTGCTTATCGGCGCCATTACCGATGAACATCTCGTCGCCCTGGATTACTCCGTGCGCGGCCATTCCCAGGAAGTGCTGCAGAAATTGGTCTGGTGCTATCACCTGATCACCGCCGTCGACCCGCCGCGCCCGGAAGCCGAACACATTCAGCAGGCCTTTGCCCTTGCCAGCGAAGTCATGACCACCCCGCGTGCGGCCTCGTTCCATCTTGGCCTGGATGCTTATGACTACTGGCGCGCGACGCTGGTCAATCCGGAACATCATAATCCGCTGGCGAATGATTGGCGCGCGCATGAACGCAACGACGGCAATTACTGGTTGTGCTGTGCTTTGGTGGACGCGCGCCGCAGCGCCGCCACATTTTGCCGCTGGATTGCCGCGCGTCTGCCGGACGTGGCGCACCTGGCGCTGGCGCTGGCCGATCAGTACACCAACGTGGCGGACGCTGTGCAGCCACTAGTGGATCGGCAGATCGTGCGGCCGGACGCGCAGATCAGCGCCGCCCGCCCGTGGACCATGCACGACCGCCGCAAGCAAGTGCTGGCGCTCGACTATGCGCGTGAACGCGAAGTCCGTGCGCTGGCCCTGCTGCAGCAATTGTGTGCGACATGACCAATCAGTTTGCAGTTTTCAGTTTTCAGTTTGCCGCAGCCACTGCAAACTGAAAACTGCAAACTAAAAACCTGCCGCAGCATTGACGCGCGCCGCACAAGCTGCTATCATTGTCGCAGCGGTGCATCGTGGTGTGCGCCGTGTCACCTCCAGGGATGAAGACCATGCTGAACCGCATCTTGATTGTGGCGCTTGCGCTTGCCGTACTGGCCGCGCTGTGCGGCATGTATGTCCATCAACAGTTGCGCGCGCGCTGCGCTGCATTACAGGCAATAGTTGACGCCAACATGGCGCGTGTGGACGCGCAGTGCGCCGCGTATCAAGCCGATATCGCGACCTTGCAGACGCAGCTCGCCGCCGCACAGCATCTGGTCATGACCCTCCCGCACATGACGAATTTGCTGGTGGCGCTGCCCGCGCCGGGCGCGGTGACCCCAGCCCCGGCCGTTCAGGCATCCGCTCACGCCATGAAACAATACATCGACAGTCTTGCCAAGCTCATGGATTCGGATGACGCCCAGCAGCGCATGCGCAAAAACATCGAAAACGAGCGGGTACAACCGATCTACGGCAGTTTTCTGGCCGACGCCATGCTGGCCGACAAAGACGAGCAACAGGTGCGCACCTTGCTGGTCCAACGCTTCGTGCTCGAGTACGGGCCCAATCGCGAATTCCTGCGGACCGACCTAACGTCCGCCCAGCGCAAAGATGCCCGCGCCGGCATCGAACGTGCCCGGGCCACTTTGGACGAGAGCATCAAAAGCATTGTCGGCAACAACACCTATGCCACCTATCTGCTCTACCGCGACACCGAGCGGGAACGTTTAGCGGTGGCCGAACTGAACAGTGAATTGGCCGTGGCCGGCATGCCGTTGCTGACCAAAACACAGCAGAAAGCAGTGGTCACGCTGATGAACGAGGAACGTCTGAAGCTCGAGCGCGCCGCAGACTATATTGACATGGAATATGCCGGCCCGGAGCAACTGACACCCGCAAACATCGAAAAATTCACGAGCCAATTGTGTGCGTTCCATGCCGTTGTGCAGCAACGGGCCGAGCCGATGCTCACCGCCGAACAACGGGATGTGCTGTTGAAACAGCAGCGGCGCTATGAAGACGCGCTCAGTGCCCAAGTCAAAATGTTGACCGAGATGTACGCCGCCGAGCGCAAGCAGAAGGACTGACGGCGAAGGCAGATAGGGTTCGGGGTTCAGGGTTCAGGCGGAAGGCGGAACGTCGCCGGCGAGCGCTACATCAGTAATCATAGTCGGCCATCAGTGCCTCGGTGGGTAGCCGCAGAACGGCTTCCGCGTGTGGTATGGGCTCTGCGGCCAGCGGCATACCCAGAGAAATATCGCGGAAGTGCGCGGGTCGCAATCGGCCTCGTCGCGTTACTGGTATGATCTGGCCGGAAACTTGTCCACCAGCATTGACAAAAATGTCACGAATTGCTATTACTACAACGTGCAAAACAAACTGGTCAAGATCGTCGGCACGAATTTCGTCAACGAGTTCATGGAGCACCTATGAAAAAAGGTATTGACAAGATTATCAGGTTTTTCTCTTTGGTTCTGCCACCGGTATTCGTGGTGCTTTCACTATGGGGAGTGTTTCTCTGTGTGCATATCTGCGCAGGAGGTAAATTTCAACACCTTCCCCAGGAAGGCAGAACCCTTGTGACTGTCGTGCTTGCAGTATCCGCTGTAAACACTGTGTTGAGTATTCTATCACTGTATCTATCATTCTGGAAAAAGGCGTTTCGACCCTCATTTGCCATCATTTCAATAGTTGTAGCCATATACATAATTTATCTATTGTATTACCGCCAGTGTTCTTGGCCAGCAATACAATGATAGCTCTTTCGTGGGCGGGGGACAGACTGGGGGCAGGCACGCAAAGAAACTAGGATGCACGCCGATGCACGCGGATGGTGCGAAGCAGGCCGAGATCAGGCGACATTGGAATTGCGGTGGAGGATGCTGCAACGCTCTTTGCATTCTGTCAATCCTTTGCTGGGTGCTTGGCGCGAAGTTTAAAGTTAGGATAGTCCGCATGGGGCACAGGCCGGAGTAGGGGCATGCATTGACAGTTGATCCCGCCGATGGCGGGACTCCAAGCAGCTCCCAGGCCAGCTCAAACAGCGACCGCCGGCAACACGACCGAGTACTTCTACTGCTACGAGCAATTGACCGGCGTGTGTATTCCCGACGGCAGCACGCGCGCCGCCGGTTTCGACCAGTTCATTCGCCAAACATGAGCGGTTGGCGACCCACGCCGGTGGCGGGACTGCCAATCGGCCGGGCAGCAGATCGCCGCACAGAGGCGCCTCCCACGCTGCCTGCCAACCCCGGCGACAAACGACACATAGCGTCGTCTGCAAATGATCCTGGCTGCAGGTGGGATCGATTGTGCGCATAAATTCGTTTGGAGCAAACGAATTTGGAGTTTGGGTGCAACGAAGCTACTGTGCAGCGATTGCTTCTTCTTGGTGCCTTGGTGACTTTGTGAGAGGAAATGCTGCAACTGCATGTCGCGCGCGGAGCGCGTGGTGTATCCACGCTCCACGCCTGCGGCGGAACGGGACTGACCAACTCAGCCTGAAGGCAGGCTGGTGACTCTTGACGATTGACATGTTGCAGTGTGCGCGCGATTGCGCTATACTATTATATGATTATGTTACGCTATCTTATTTGTGTGCCGCTGTTGGCGGCATTGCCGCTTATGGCTGAGCCGCTCGCGGTGTTGACGACGGCCGCGCCACCAGCGCGGGTGAACGTGCCCTACACCCTGAATCTGCTTGCCACTGGCGGCGTCACGCCCTACGCGTGGGAGGAGTTGGTCGGCAATAGTGCGCCGCTGTGGCTTGAGCTAGATTCCGATAGTGGGGTCTTGAGCGGCATTCCCGACGAAGCCAGCGCCACCATTTTCGCCATCATTGTCAGTGACACGGGGCTGCCCGCGCAGAGTGTCACGAGTCAATTTGCGTTGGTGGTTGACGACGATGACGGCAGCGTGTTTATCCAAACGGCCAATCTGCCGCCGGCCTTTCGCGCTCAACCGTATCAGCAACCGGTCCTGGTGCACGGCGGGCGCGCACCTTACACATGGGAGCTGACTGATGGCGTGTTGCCGGACGGCATCACGGTGAGCAGCAACACGGGCTGGTTGGCGGGCATGCCGGTGGCCACCGGTGCGACAACCTTCACGATGGCCGTCGCGGACGCTGATGGTGACACGACTGCCCGCGACTTTACGCTGCATGTGTTCGAGGTGGATGCGAATGCGCCCGTCATCCTGCCGGCCGAGCTTGCACCCGCGCGGGTCGGGCAGCCGGTGATGGCGGCGTTGCGCGTGGTTGGCCTGCTGTCACCGTTGACATGGGACACGCTGGATGCCTTGCCGGATGGCATCGCGCTGGATGAGAACAGCGGTGTGCTGTATGGCACGCCGACGACCACCGACGTGGGTACCTTCACGGTGGATGTCAGCGATGGCGACAAGAGCGCCAGTCGCATGTACCACTGGCAGATTGCCGGGGCGACCAGTGCGCTGGCCTTGATTGCGGCCGATCTGCCGGTCGGCTCGCCCGGTGTCCCGTACAATTATCAATTCAACGTGCAGGGCGGCACCCCGCCATATGTCTTTGCGATTGTGGAAGGCGCGCTGCCGTCCGGCATGGTCTTTCACACCCAGACTGGTGGCATGCTCGGGCAAACCCTGTCGCCCGGCGCATTTCCGCTCACGGTCCGCGTGCGCGATCTGGGCGGCTTCGGCGCAACCGCCTATCAGCACTATTTGCTGCGCTTCGCGTACTCCCGGATGCTCAAGATTGAGACGGCCTATTTGCCGGCCGGCCGCATCAGTCGCGCCTACAATCTTGAACTGCAGCGCAGCGGTGGCATGTCGCCCTATAACTGGTTCCTGGTCAGCGGTACAGTGCCGGCGGGCATCACTCTTGCGCCGCAAGGCATACTTTCCGGCACGCCGACGGAAACCGGCACGTTCTGGTGTGCCATTGGCCTCACGTCCGGTGATGCGCAATTGGCGCAGCAATTCTACCGCCTGCTGATTCAGCCGGCGCCGGAAGCGCTGGCATTTGACACGGCCATGCTACCGGGCGGCACGTATGGCGAACAATACAAAACCCTGATCAAAGTGCGCGGCGGGGTCATGCCGTACACCTGGTCGGTAGTCACCGGCGCGCCGCCGGCGGGCATTGCCTTGATGCCAGAAACGGGCTTGCTGGGCGGCTTTCCGAGCGAGACCGGCACGTTTCCCTTTGTCTGCCATGTCAGCGATCAGGAAGGCAGCCGCATGGATGGATCATTTTCAGTCCACATCGCGCCGGCCGACAGCGGTTTTCGTTTTGTCACCGACATTCTGCCGCCGGCGGCCTTGGACATGCCCTATAGTGAGCAGATCGAGCTGACCGGCGGCGCCAGGCCGTATCACTGGCAGATCGTCAGCGGCAGTCTGCCGCCCGGCATGTCGTTCGGCACGAACAGCGGTTCGGTGGTGGGCGCGCCAAGCTCGGTCGGCACCTTTACATTCATGGTTGCCGCGCACGATGCGACGAGCGACAGTGTGGCGCGGCTCTTCACGCTGGCGGTGGCCGCGCCGGAAAAGAGATTAAGCATAGACACGGAAACACTCGGCGATGGCGTGCAAGGCGAGCCCTATGAGCAAAAAATCGAAGTCAGTGGCGGGCGCCAGCCGATAACATGGATGATCTCATCCGGCGCGCTGCCGCCCGGTTTGGCGCTCAACCCGACCAAGGGCGAGATCAAAGGGACACCCACTACCTTTGGCGCGTGGCCCCTGACCGCGCGGGTGGTGGACAAACTGGGCAGCAATGTGGTGCACAGCTTCGTGGTCCGGATTCTCAATTCAAATGAGCTTGCGATTGTCACCGACATTCTGCCGTATGGCAAAATCAACCACGCCTATAGCTTTCAGATGCAGGCTTTGGGCGGCAACCCGCCCTTGCACTGGCGCATGGATGACGGCAACGTGCCCGCCGGTCTGACGTTGACCAGCACCAACGGCCTGATCGCCGGCTTTGTCGCCAATCTGGCGAACATCGAGGCAACCTATGTATTTGATGTCACGGTCGAAGATGCCGCCCAGCAGCAGGACACCCTCTCGCTCGAGTTGAACATTGACACCCTGGATGTGCAGCTCGTGCCCGCTGCCAGTTTCAACGTCAATTGGAATTACGACAAATATGATCTTGACAATGTCATGGTGCGCTTTACCACCGCATTGCCGACCGGGTTCCAGCGCTTTGACAGCAAGACCGAGATCAGCATCTGGTTTGCCGACTATGAAATCGCGCTGGACAGTACCACTGCCCTGCTGTTCAACAGGGGTCTGACCTGGAAATCAAAATACGGCGATGCGCGCATCGTGGAAGGCTCCCGCGATGATGTGCCGGTGGTCGCGGCGGTCCTCAACGCCAATATCAAGAAACGACTGCTGACGGGCACGGCGCGGGCGCGCTTTGATGACGGGATCGGCAGCAGTTTCTATCTGGACGACACGATCATGGCGCTGATCTCGAATTTCCCGGTTGAAGTCGTGCTGACGATTGGCGACAATGATTATGTGGGGCATGCAACGGTGCCGATCAAGTACAAGCGCAATGTCAAAGGCACAGCCGGCTTCGCCCGGAGTTACAGGCCGAAGCAGTAAGCAGAGCATCGCTGGCGCCGACGCGAACCTTCCGCGGGAGAGTCGCCGGCCCCGGCGACCGAGAATTCGAGCGAACGCACAGCGGACGCTGTGGCCAGCGTCCCTCCCGAAGAGACATGCATAAACCTCGGCGCGAACCCTCCGCGGGAGGGTCGCCGGCCCCGGTGACCGAGAATTCGAGCGAACGCACAGCGGACGCTGTGGCCAGCGTCCTTCCCGAAGAGGCATGCGCAAACCTCGGCGCGAACCCTCTGCGGGAGGGTCGCCGGCCCCGGCGACCGAGAATTCGAGCGAACGCACAGCGGACGCTGTGGCCAGCGTCCCTCCCGAAGAGACATGCATAAACCTCGGCGCGAACCCTCCGCGGGAGGGTCGCCAGCCGCGGCGATCGAGAATTCAAGCAAACACACACCGGACGCTGTGGCCAGCGTCCCTCCCGAAGCAGTATTTTGGCCAACGGATGTTCCAAATGCAACTGCAAAGGACCCAGCCCGTTCATTTGCCCAACATTGAGCGGTTCAATCAACCGATTATTCTTTTTGTGACCGTCTGCACCAAGAATCGCAAAGAAATTCTGGCGAATCAACACATGCATGAGGCAATGCTGCAGGCCTGGCGATCAGCCCCGCGCTGGCGCGTGGGGCGCTATGTGATTATGCCGGATCATGTTCATTTGTTCTGTGCACCTACCTATGAGTCCGAACCACTAACACAGTGGATTAGATTCTGGAAACGCTTGGTTAGCATAGCCGCACACATGCATGGTGGCTTGTGGGAACGCAGTTTTTGGGACACGCAATTGCGGCGAATTGAAGATTATGAACAAAAGAGTCAGTATGTTGCTGAAAATCCGGTGAGAAAAGGCCTTGTAAAAAATGCACAAGATTGGCCGTTTCAAGGTGTGACAAACGATTTGCTGTAAGCCACGGCGACCGTACGCACACCGAACCCGAAAAAACATATACACACCGGACGCGGAGGCCCGCGTCCCTCCCGAAGAGGCATGCGCAAACCTCGGCGCGAACCCTCCGCGGGAGGGTCACCGGCCACGGTGACCGAGAATTCGAGCACAGCGGACGCGGAGGCCCGCGTCCCTCCCGAAGAAGCATGCGCACAATTCTGCGGGAGGGTCACCGGCCACGGTGACCGAGAATTCGAGCACAGCGGACGCGGAGGCCCGCGTCCCTCCCGAAGAAACAGAGGTACACCTCTGCGGGATGGTCGCCGGCCCCGGCGACCGAGAATTCAAGCACAGCGGACGCGGTGGCCCGCGTCCCTCCCGAAGAAACATACGCACACCGGACCCGAAGAAACATACACACACCAGACGCGGTGGCAGCGTGCCACCCGAAGAAGAATTCAGCGCACGATGCTACCGGTCGGCAGGTCGCGGTCAAGCGTCACCAGGGCCAAGGTTTCGCCGTCACTGGCGGCCAGCAACATGCCTTGCGATTGTACCCCGCGCAACATTGCCGGCGCCAGATTCGCGACCAGCACAACTTTCTTGCCCAGCAACTGCTCCGGCGTGTAGTGTGGCGCAATGCCGGCCACGACGGTGCGCTGTTCGGTGCCCAAGGACACGGTGAGTTTCAGCAACTTGGTTGCCTTGGGCACCGCTTCTGCCGCCACAATTTCGGCGACGCGCAGTTCGACGCGGCTGAACTCATCCATGCCGATCTGCTTGCCATCAACTAGTGTGGCGGATGCAGAAGTGGTGGAGTGACGGAGTGCTGGAGTAGTGGGCGGCGCGGGGGCGGGCGTGGCGGGTACCGCCGGCTGCGTCTGAGCCCGCTCTTGCTGTTCAATCCGCGCGATGGCTGCCGCCAACGCATCAACCTCCGGCTGGATATCGGCGTCCTCCAATTTGCGGAACAGAATGGAAAGCTCGCCGAGCTTGATCCCGGCAATATTGCCCGGCTGATAGGCTTTGACCCAGCGCACATCCGTCGCTTGGCCCTCGCCGCCGAGCATCTTCCACAAGGCCGCCGCGGTGAACGGCATGAATGGATGCATGAACACCGCCAAGGAGCGCAACACTTGGCAGCAGACATGCAAGGAGGTTTTGCAGCGCGTGACATCGCTGGTACGCGTAGCCCACGGCTGGCTGGCGTCAAAATAGCGATTGGCGGCGCGGGCCAGTTCCAGCATGCGCGCGGTCGCCGCGCGAATCTTGAACGTGTTGATCAATCCGGTGATCTCTTCACCGGCAGTTTCAATGTCGGCCAGCATGGCGTTGTCGGCGGCATTGAAGGTGCCGGCCGGCGGAATGCAGCCATCACAATAGCGTTGCACGAACGTTAAGGTGCGATTGACCAGGTTGCCAAGAATGTCGGCCAATTCATCATTGTTGCACGATTGAAATTGTTTCCACGAAAAATCGGTGTCTTTCGTTTCCGGCAAATTGGCGGCCAGGGTGTAGCGCAGCACATCCGGCGGGAAGCGTTGCAGATAGTCCGGCAGCCAGACGGCAAAATTCTGACTGGTCGACAATTTGCGGCCTTCGAGATTCAGAAACTCATTGGCCGGAATCTGGGTCGGCAAGGTATAGCCCTTCATGTCCATCAACATCGCCGGCCAGAAAATGGCATGGAAGACAATGTTGTCCTTGCCGATGAAATGCACCAGCTCGCAATTCGGATTGCACCAATACTCACGCCAACGGTCGGCCTCACCAATCTGGGCGGCCCATTCCTTGGTCGCGGAGATGTAGCCGATCGGCGCCTCGAACCAGACATACAGCACTTTGCCTTTGGCTTCCGGCAAGGGCACCGGCACGCCCCAGGTCAAGTCGCGCGTGATCGCCCGCTCGCGCAACCCTTCCTTGAACCAGCCATTGCAGTAATTGCGGACATTATCTTTCCAGTCCTTCTTCTCGGCCAACCAGGCTTCCAGTTGCGGCTGATAGGCGCCCAGCGGCAGATACCAATGTTTGGTGGGCTTGATGATCGGGGTGCTGCCGCACATGGCGCAGAGCGGGCTTTTGAGCGTCAAGGGATCGAGCGACGAGCCGCATTTTTCGCACTGGTCGCCCTTGGCATCCGGACTGCCGCAGACGGGGCACGTGCCGCGCACATAGCGGTCCGACAGGAACATGGCATCCTGCGGGCAGAATAATTGGGTGGTCTCGCGCACGGCCAGTTTCTTCTTCTTGTGCAGCGTCAGGAAAACTTCCTGCGAGGTCTTGTGGTGGATCGCCAGCGAGGTGCGCGAATAATTGTCAAACACAATGCCCAAGCCGGCAAAACTGTCGCGATTGAGCGCGTAATAGTTGTCGACCAATTGCTGGGGCGTGATGCCCTGCTGCATCGCCGCGATGGTAATCGCCACGCCGTGCTCATCTGCGCCGCAGATGAAGACGACATCATGGCCGAGCTGGCGGAGATGACGCACATAAATATCGGCCGGCAAGTAGGCGCCGGCCAAGTGTCCGATATGGATCGGTCCGTTCGAATACGGCAGCGCCGCCGTCACTAGAAGTTTACGTGCCATAGTTGTGGTTGCGGTCCTTGATGTTACGCGGGCAGTATAGCATAACTGCGACGATTCTGCCACCGGTATTCCTGGCGGTCAGGGCCGCGCGGACGGCGTGTTGGTCGCGCCCGCCAGCAGCGCCAATTCGACATCCACCTCACCCACACCGAATTCGTGCGCGATCTTGGCGCGGTAGTCATCCCGCAAGCGCTGCGCGTAGTCTGCGAGCCGCCGCCGATTGCGCACCACTTCGAGACTGCCCGGGTATATCTGGGCCAGTTCACGCGCATGTTGGCGCGAGAACGCGCGGATTTTCTGTTCGGCCGCGGCCATGCGTGCGCGAATGCGCGTGGCTGTCTCGCGCGTCAGTGCCGGCGCCGCCAGTTCTGCCTGCGGCGGTGCGGCTGCGACCGGCGCGGGCGCCGTGGCCGGCGGAGCGACCACGCGCGCAACCGGCGTGGTGCAACCCGGCGCCGCGCGCGCCAGCACATTCGTCGACATGACCGCGCCGGCATCCGGTTCCGACTGCCGCGCATGGGCCGGCAGGCTTGTTATGCTGATGTCGGTCAGGCGCCACCAGAAGCCGCGGAATGCAAACACCAGGTGCTGCTGATTGTAGACCACCCGGAAGGTTGTCAGGTTGTCAAAAAACGCACGGTGCAAATTACCAAGTGTGATCGGCGTGATCGAATTCTCATTTGGCACGCCATCGGCGATCACGGCGCGCACAACAAACGGCGTCAGCGTGACGGCACTCCGGGGAAATTGCTGCTGCAGCGAGCGCAGCAGACGCGGCTCGTCAATCCAACGTCGCAGCCGCACAGGATCCGCTTCCATCAGCCCTTTGCGCAGGTCGCTTGCAGCAAAGTAGGGAAAGGCAACATAGACAATCACGACATCAAACAGCAGTAATATGAGCACCCGCAGCCATCGCCGACGTTGCATCTGCGTGCTCAGCTGCGGCGGTTGATCTGCCAAAGAATCAAGTACGTCAGGAGGCCGACCAGCCCCAGCCCGCCGGACATGATGACATAGGCTTTCCACCAGGCGATGCCGTGAGTCATCATGGTGAATTCGGACATGCCGCCAATGCCGGTAATCACAGCCATCGGCATGAAAATGACGTTGATCGTGGCGATCCGGCGCATCGTCACGTTCAGATTGTTTGAGATGATCGAAGCAAAAAAATCCATCATGCTGGTCAAAATATTGCTGTAAATATTGGCCATTTCAACCGCTTGACGCATTTCGACCATGACGTCATCGAACAAGTCCTGGTCATCCTCGTTGAATTTGATGGAGGATAATTTCTGCAGTCGTTCCATCATCAGTTCATTCGAGCGCAGCGACGTGCTGAAGAAGACCAGACTCTTTTCGAGCGCCAGCAAGCCGATCAGATGCTTGTTCACCATGGACTTGTGCAATTTTTCCTGGACGACGGCACAGTTCGAGTTGATCGCCTTCAGATCGCGCAAATAGACCAGCGCCGTCCGCAGCAAAATCTGCAGCAGGAAGCGCGAATGATTGGCCGGGCTGAAGGACTTGATGGTATGCCGCACAAACTCCTCCATGACTTCATTGTCTTTGCGGCAAACCGTGATGATCACATTGGCGGTGATAATAATGCCGAGCGGCACGGTGAAGAAATGCGCATACTGTTCGGCATTGTCCACCACCGGAATGCGCACGATGATAAAGACAAACCCCTCATCGTAATCGCAGCGGGCGCGCTCGTCAATGTCGAGCGCATCAGACAGCACATCGGCGGGGATGTTCGCATTCTGGGCGATCCGCGCCAGCTCTTCGTGGGTCGGATTGGTGACATGACACCATGACCCCGCACTGAAGTGCGGCGTCGTGTGTAATGCTCCACCTTCGGTTGTGTAGCTCGTCATCATGCGCGCTGAACTCAACGCCGATTATAGCAGATGTGCCGGGAAATGGCAAGCGCACGGACCCCGTGCCGCAGTGGAACTGGCCGTCCAGGTTGACAAGAACGGTTGCGGCGAACATTTTGGCAGGGCCGCGTTCGCCGCATGGAAGCAGCTCCCATCCCGCCGCCGGCGGAAACGCCGCGAGCAGGACGAGCTGGTGCCTTAGCTGGCCGAGCCCGGCGGCCGTGGCCCGCTAGTTCAGCTCCGGGCGTTCGAGCAATCCGGCTTTGTGCGCCAGTTCGACAAACTCACTGCGCTCAACGTCATCCAACGTCTTGCCGCGTTTTTTTAGGTGTTCATTCAGCTTGATCGCGCCTTCGGTCATGCGCGCGTGGGTCGGCTCGGAGCCGCCCACCAACAGGAAATTGTCGCCGCGCGTCAGGCGCTTGTGCTCGTCCTTGTTGTCCAGGCCGACACCCAGCAGCACGGCCTTCTTTTTGCGTTTCCTCGCCATGCTCATGTGGGCCGGTTAGTCGGATGTCGCGGTGGCGCGCAAGTAGGCCTCGATAAAGACGTCAATCTCGCCGTCGAGGACGGCGGCGGCATTGCTGGTTTCAATGTCCGTGCGCACGTCCTTGACCATCGTGTAGGGATGCAAGACATACGAGCGAATCTGGCTGCCCCACTCGATTTTCTGCTTGTTTTCATAATGCAGCGCGGCTTTCTTCTCGCGCGCCTCGATTTCAAGCTGGTACAATTTGGCGCGCAGCACTTTCATCGCCGTCCCGCGATTCTTGATCTGCGAGCGCTCGTTTTGGCACGAGACGACCGTCCCGGTCGGGAGATGCGTGATGCGCACCGCCGAATCGGTCACATTCACGTGCTGGCCGCCGGCGCCGCTCGAACGGAACGTGTCAATCCGCAAGTCCTTGTCACTGATTTCGATCTCGATGTCATCATTGACTTCGGCGATGACATCCGCCGAAGCAAACGAGGTGTGCCGGCGCTTGTTGGAGTCAAACGGCGAAATGCGCACGAGGCGGTGCACGCCGCGCTCGGCCTTGAGATAGCCGAAGGCATACTTGCCGGTGATGTGCAAGGTCGCGGACTTGTAGCCGGCGCCCTCGCCGTCGAGGAAATCAATCAGCGCGACCTTGAGGTCATGGCGCTCACACCAGCGCATGTACATGCGCAACAGCATGGAGGCCCAATCGCAGGCTTCGGTGCCGCCCGCGCCGGCATGGATTGCCAGATAGGCATTGTTGCCATCCAACTCGCCGCTCAAAGTGCGCGCGACTTCAAACTGCTGATAGGCGCGTTCGAGGGCGGCCATGTCGCGCAGGATATCTTCGGCCACGCTGGCATCCTTTTCCTGGGCCGCAAGGGCGACGAAATCAAGCAGGCCGGCAATCTGCTGTTGCAGCGCACGATAGGCGCCGACCAGCAGCTGCAGGGCGTTTTGTTCTTGGAGCAGGCCGCGCGCGCGGGCGGAATCGTTCCACAACTCCGGCGCGGCGGTCAACTGCGCCAACTCGGCCAACCGGCCCACCTTGTCCTCGAGTTTCATGCTCGTGACCAGATGCTCAAACTTGCCCTTAATCTCTTCGGCGTGTCCCTGTTCTATCTCGTACATGGTCCATCAAAGGTATACATACTTATGGTACTGGGACGCAATTCCACAAGAATTGCGCCGGATTGATCCGTGCGCAGCAACGGTATGCTGCAGGCGCGCAGGCGTTCGAGCACCGCCGCCGCTGGCAAGCCCAGCGCATTGCGGCCGACGCTCAGCGTGGCCAGCGCGGGCTGCACCGCTGCAAGATAGCGCGGCGAACTCGAGCTGGCCGAACCATGATGCGCGAGCTTCAGCAGGTCGCTGCGGACCGCGGCGCCGGCGTGCAACTGCAAGGCTTCGCTCAGCAGGGTTGCGTCGCCGGTCGCCAGGAACGTGCGCGCGCCATCGCTGATGCGCAAGACCAACGACCAGGTGTTGTCGCTCCGCAGCAGCACCCGCACCGGCAATCCGGTGATTGCCTGCGGCGGGTGCAACGCGCAGGCGGTGAGCGTCCGCCAGACGCAGGTGTCACCGGCCGCAACGGTGCGCCATGCTGTGCCGCGGACGGCCGCCAAGGCGCGCAGTTCATCCGCTTGCGGCGAGGGCGCGCCGAGCGGTGGCGCCAGCACTTCACGCACGCGCGTCATTTCCAGCACATCATACAGGCCGCCACAGTGGTCGCGATCAAAATGGCTGCAGATGATCGCGTCGACCGTATTGACGCCCGTGCAGTGCAGGTACGGCACGACAATCCGCGCGCCGGCTGACCACAGCGCATGGCGCACACCGCCGTCAATCACCAACGTTTCGCCGCCGCGCCCGTGCACCACCGTGGCATCGCCCAAGCCGACATCCAGCATCACGATGCGCAACGCCTGGGGCGCCCGTGCATCGCGCGCAATCATCAGCCAAAAGACCAGCCACGCCGCGCTCGTGCTCCATGCAACAGCGCGCCGCGTCCGTGGTGTGCTCGGCGTTGTCCCGCTTATGTACCGCAGCCACCACCACGTCAATCCTAGAGCTAAATAGTAGCATAACACTGCCGCAGGCGTCAAGGACTTGATCACAAAATGGCTCAAGGCCGTGCTGCTGATCAAGTCCATATAGCGTAGCATGCCGTGCAGTAGCCCGAGGTTCACGACCTGCACCAGCGCGGCAAGACTGGCCGAGAGCAGGCTGACCACCAGCGTGATGAAGCCCAGCGCCAGCACGATGGTCAGCAACGGCACGACGATCAAATTCGCCAGCCAGGAACAGGGCGTGACCAAGTTGCTCTTGGTGACAATGATCGGCCACGTCAGCGCCCAGATGGCAATCGTGCCACATGCGATCCGCACAAAATAGCGCAGAACGACATGCGGGATGCGTGCGTGGCGATGCTCCAGATCATACACTGCCGGCCCGCGCACCCAGCGCAGTTGCAGCATCAAGTGGTCGAGCAGCGGCATACCCGCAATCAGCGCAAAAACCGAGAGAAACGTCAATTGGGTGCCCAAGGCCGCGATGTCGGCCGGCGCGATCAGCACATACATGAAGGCTGCCACCAGCAAGGTGTGCGTGGCATTGTGCATCCGGCGCACCAGCGGCGCGGCGGCAAACACGCTGAACATCAACATTGCGCGCAGCACCGAGGCGACCAAACCAACCATCAACGCATAGACCCACAGCAGCGGCAACACTGCCAGTCCGCGCCAGCGCCCCGGCACCCCGGCCAGCCAGGCCAGACAATACCACAAACCGCCCACAATGCCGAGATGCAGGCCGGAGATGGCGATGATATGAAACGTGCTGGTGCGTTCGAGCGCCAGGGTTACTTCCTCCGGCACGGCCTCGCGCGTGCCCAGCATCATCCGCCGCAGCAGCGCCGCTTCGACGCCAAAGCCCGCTTCGGGTTGCAGCGCGTGCGCACAGGCCACCCGCACCGCATCCAGCCGGCGCTGGACGCGCAGCAGCAACGGCAATGACGGCGGCGTCCACCAGCGCAGTTCGCCCGCGCGCGCGGCCACGCGGTAGCGCACGCCAAACCGGTTGAAATACGTGGCTGCATCGAATTGCCCCGGATTGGTCGCCGCCGGAATGCGTTGCCACATGCCCGACAGGCAGACAATGTCGCCGCGTGCCAGCGTGAGCGGTGCGTCGCTCTCCAGCACCATCCGCACGCGTTCGTCAGAGTCCGTCACTGCGGTGCCGGCCCACGCCACACGGATGACATCCGCCATGAACGCCGCATACAGCCGCACCGGCTGCTGCGTCATGCTGAAACTGGCTTGCCACTCGACCGGGTCAACAATTTGGGCGGTTACCGCGACCTCGCTCCGCTCTGGATACACCTGCATCCGCACGGGCGCTGTGTTGATGGCCGCACCGAGCAGGACACACGCGCCCAGCAGTAATGTCTCCGGCACGCAGGCCATGCTCTCGCGCCGCGCATGCCACAACAGACCCGCAATTGCCAATGCCAGAAGCATTGCCGTGCCCGCGTACAAGAGTGGCTGCCAGCCCGACATCGCCCACAGCGGCACGGCCAGCACGCCCAGCAAGACGGCCAAGAACGCCCGCAGCAACAACACATTCTGCATTCGCCCCCAAGAAGCTCGTTACTGCTATTGTACCGCCATCATGCCCGCGCGTCAAACAGCCGAGCTGCCTCAAGTAAAATGTTGCTGAACGGGAGGCGGTTGCCTCACGTAAGAATGCCTCTGGAACAGTACCATCACGTGGGCCTCACGCGCACACATGCGGCACGGCTGCTACACGGCGCTTACCGGCAACGCGGCTACGGCGCGCGGAGACGATTTCGCCATAAGGAGGTAAAGAAGTGCCTGGCGCGCAGTTTCAAGGTAAGGAATGCAGTTGACGATCCAATGCTCTTTGTATAAGATGCCCCGCGCGGCGCGCGTGGCGTAGATCACGCACGTCCGCCGCAGCCGCGGAACGGCGTTCCGCGTTATGTGCAGCACGCCGCACGCCGTGCGGCGGCTACCAGTAACACGCGCTGCTGGCGAACTGGGCCCCGCCGGGTTGACCGCCCATCTGTCAGACGCTATAATGCTCTCAGCACATAATGTTCACGCAAGGAGTAGCGTATGTTTGGCATAGGTACTATGGAATCGATCATTGCTCATATTGCGGTCATCGTTGCGCTTATTATCATTTTCCTGCCGACGATCGCCGTCTACTGCCTGCCCACCTTCATCGCCGTGTTCAGAAAACACCCCAACCGGCGCGCAATTATTTGGGTGAACATCCTGCTGGGCTGGTCGCTGATCGGCTGGATTGTGACCATGATTTGGGCGTTGACAACCGTCGAGGATGCCAAAGGTTGAAATTGCTTCCGTCGCAAGCGGCGTGTGCAGTCGACAGAAAAAGTCGTTTGCGTCTCTGCTCCCTTACTCGTTTACTCTTTGTTAATTTTTCCGCTTGCGCAGCACATGTGGTCAAAATGACCATTGCAGATGTTTTGACCCACCGGCGGAATGAGAACAACAATGTAAACAACTGCACTGCATGCTTATACTGTTTTGGCATGTAACCTGCTTTTATCTAACAGTATGAAGCATGGCATGGTCACATTGATGGTCCTCGCACTCGGCAGCCCGGCGCTGGCCGAGATCGAGTTCAGTGCCGTCGCGCACCGTGCCGGCCAACCGGTCAACGCCTTGCCGCCGCAGGCGACGTTCGACCTGACCGTCACGGCCGAATGGCCGCAAAGCGACATCATGTACGTCGTCTACACGCCCAGCATGCCACAGCTCGCCGGCTTGGTCATCGAAGACCACCTTTCATTCGGCGAAACCACCACGATGTTGTCGCAACTGGTGCAACGCACGGTCCATCATTTTAGGCTGCTGGTTACCAACAGTGTCGGCACGACCGTTGAGACCGGCCCGATCCAGGTGGAATATCGCCCGAGCAATCGCGAGGAAAAGCAGCGGCGGCAACTGGCCGGCATCACGCTGACCGTCGCGCCGCCCGCCCGCGCGCTGCACGCGCCCCTGATGCTGGGTGGCGCGGCAATCGCGGCCGTGGCGCTGTTTGCCTTCGGCGGCGTCTGCATGGTGCGGCGGCGCCGGCGCGCACCGGTGCTGCCCGTCGAGCACTGCCTGGAAGATGCCTACACGGCGCGGCTGATGGGGCTGAAACAGTTGCGCATGCAAGGCGACACGGCGCGTTATTTTGGCGAATTGGAAACGGTGTTGCGCGACTATGTCCGCGATAAATATCAGATCGGCAGCCTCGAAACCTATCTGCCGCCGCGCAACGGCGCCACCGGGCTGGATGCCCGCAGCGTGAGCGTTGCGCGTGACCTGCTGGCCCTGGCCCACACCGTGCGCTATGGCGGGCAGGCACCGAGTGATTATGACCAGACCCGCATGCTCGATTTTGTCCACACTTTGATTGATCGTAACCGTCCCCGGCAGCACACGTCCGAGGAACTTGATTATCTACAACCGGAGCACCGCTCATGATTGATGTCCAGCAACTCAACGACCGCGTCCAACGTGAAAGCGCGTTTGTCACCCGCTTGCGCGATGAACTGAAGCACGTGATCATCGGCCAGGATTACATGCTCAACCGCCTGATAGTGGGGCTGCTCTCGAACGGCCACATTTTGATCGAGGGCGTGCCAGGCCTGGCCAAAACGCTGGCGGTCAAGTCGCTCGCCGGCGCGATCCAGGCCAAATTCAACCGCATCCAATTCACGCCCGATTTATTGCCCGCGGATTTGATCGGCACGTTGATTTACAATCCGAAAGACGGGGCTTTCACCACCAAGAAAGGGCCGATCTTCGCCAACATCATCCTGGCCGATGAAATCAACCGCGCACCTGCCAAGGTGCAAAGCGCGCTGCTCGAGGCGATGCAGGAGCATCAGGTCACGATCGGTGATCACACCTACCCATTGGAAGAACCGTTCCTGGTGTTGGCCACCCAAAACCCGATCGAGCAGGAAGGCACGTATCCGCTGCCGGAAGCGCAGATTGACCGCTTCATGTTGAAGCTGAAAGTGACCTATCCGAACAAGAAGGAAGAGCGCGCGATTCAAGACCGCATGGCGCATGTCGCGGCCGATACCAGCGTCTCGCCGGTCGTCACGACGGCTGACATCATGCGCGCCCGCGGCATTGTCGAAGACATTTTCATGGACGACAAGATCAAGGATTACATTGTCGACATCGTCTTCGCAACGCGCGAGCCGGAAGCCTACAAACTGAATCTGAAACAATATATCCAGTACGGCGCGTCGCCGCGCGCCACGCTGTACCTGACCATGGCGGCCAAGGCCCACGCCTTCATCAGCGGGCGCGGCTACGTCACGCCCCAGGACGTCAAGTCCATCGGGCTCGACGTCTTGCGCCACCGCATCATCGTCTCGTACGAGGCCGAGGCCGAAGACAAGACCGCCGACCAGATTGTGCAGAGCATCTTCGACGCGATCGAGGTGCCGTGAGGCAGCACATACAGAAAGTTTTAGGTTTTAAAGTGTTAAGTTTTAGGTTATAAGGGAAGAGAAAATGTACCAATCGTTTGAAGAACTGGATGTCTGGAAACGCGGATGCGGCTTGGTTGTGAAACTGCATCACGCGTTGCGCCAGATTCAAGAATTCTGGTTGCGCGACCACGTTTTGCGCACGGCGCTTTCCATACCAAGCAACATTGCCGAAGGCGCGGAACGCAATAGCAAGAGGGAGTTTGCGCGTTTTCTTGCCTATGCCAAGGGTTCCGCCGGTGAACTGCGCACCCAACTGTATCTTGCGATGCAGATTGGCGCCATAGATGTCACCATGGGCAATGAATTAGTCGAGGAAACAAAAAAAATCTCAGGCATGCTCTATAATTTGGCACATAGTCTCAAGCGTAATTCCGCGCCCCCACCTAAAACCTAAAACCTTTCAACATTTCAACTCTGCTCTGTACCGCCATGCTACCCAAAGAACTCATCGCCAAGATTCGGCAAATCCAGATTCGCACCAGTCACCAAGTGACCGAGGTGATGGCCGGCGAATACAAGAGCGCCTTCAAAGGCCGCGGCATGGAATTTGACGAGGTGCGGCAATACCAGCCCGGCGACGATGTGCGCTCGATTGACTGGAATGTCACCGCCCGCACCGGCCACCCGTACGTCAAGCGTTTCGTTGAGGAGCGCGAGCTGACCGTGATGTTGATGGTGGATGCCAGTTCGTCCGGCTCGTTCGGCTCGTTTCATCGCACCAAGAACGAAGTGGCCGCCGAATTGGCCGCCCTGCTGGCCTATTCCGCGATTCGCAGTAATGACCGGGTCGGCTTGATCATTTTCACCGATCAGGTGGAGAAATATGTGCCGCCGAAGAAGGGCCGCTCGCACGTCTTGCGTGTCATTCGTGAAATTTTGTACTTCAACAAGCCCGAACACGGCGCGACCAATATCCGTGACGCGCTGGAATTTCTGCAGCGCGTCTGTGCCCGGCGCAGCGTGGTGTTCCTGGTCTCCGATTTTATGGCGGAGGGCTATGACAAGGCGATGCTGCTGGCCGCGCGCAAACACGACTTGATTCCGGTCACGATCACGGATCCGCGTGAAATCGAATTGCCGGACATCGGCTTCCTCGACTTGATGGATGCCGAAACCGGCGAGCGCATCTTGCTCGACACCCATGACCTGCGGGTGCGCAAGGCATTCCAGTACCTGGGCGCCAATGATCGCCAGCAGCGCACCCAACGCTTCCGCCAGATGCGCGCCAAGGCCATTGACGTGCGCACCGACCAGAGCTATGTTGATGTCCTTGTCAGATTTTTCAAGCAACGCGAGCAACACATCAAATTATGACACTGCCTTCGTACATGCAGACCGCGCCGCCAGACCGCGCACCCAACCGGGTGTGGCTTGCCATCACGCTCGTTGCCCTGACGCTCGCCCTGCTGGCCGGCGCGACAGTGCTGGTGCGGTCATGGTTGCCGCTCACCGCGGCCGTCGTGCCGGGCAAGGCCGGCTGGACCACAGCCCAGCAACGCGAGTATGCCACCAAACTCATGAGCGAAGGCCTGAACGACCGCGCGGCACGCGAGTTTGACATCTATCTGCAGCAGCCGGAGGTGACCAGCCAGGACATTGCTGCGGTCTCGTTCACCATCGGCAAGATTTATTTTGACGAGGCGCGCTATGAAGACGCGCTGGCGGCCCTGTATCGGGTCGCGCTGGCAGATGCTGCCGCGCCACAACGCGCGCAAGCCGCGCGCTTCATCGTCACTTGCTTGGAGCGCCTCGGCCGGTCGTTGGACGCCAACTATGTGCTCGATCAGGAGACCGCATTGCACCAGCCGGCCAGCCGCACCAACGAGCGCGCCACCGTGCTGGCGAGCATCGGTGACGCGACGATCACCGTCGGCGATCTGCGCGCACTGATTCAGGAAATGCCCGCCGCCGAGCAGCAACGCTACGTGACTTCGGCGGCCAAGCGCGCACTGCTCGAGCAGCTGGTCAATCAGCGGCTCTTGGCGATGAAAGCCCGCGCGCTGGGCTTGGATGCCGCGCCTGAGATTCGCAAACAAGTCGAGCGCATCGAGGATCAGTTGCTGGTGCAACGCTACCTCACGCATGAGCTGGCCAAGGGCGCGCCGGTTGCCGCCGGCGATGTCAAACTGTTTTATGAAGCCCATCCCGAGCTGTTTTCCGCGCCGGCCCGCGCACACCTGACCGTGCGGCTGCACCCCACCCGGGCCGCCGCGCAGACAGACTTGGATGCCGTGCTGGCGGACGCCGCGCCGGCCACCGCCTTCACCGCCTTGGTCGCGCGTGCGGCGGTTGCGTCGAATGTTGTGTCCCTCGTGGTTGACGCCCGCGGCAACGCCGGCGCGCTCGGATACGAGCCGGCACTGGCCGCCGCCACGCTCGCGCAACCGACCGGGCTGCTCACCAATGTGGTTGCCACCGCCAAGGGCTATGCCGTGGTCAATGTCACCCAGCACGAGCCGGGCGCGCTGCAGCCTTTTGCCGCTGTCCAGCCTCAGGCCGAGCAATTGTATCAGGACTATAAACAGCAGTCATTGCTGCAATCAGTTCTGGATGATTTGCAGCACACCTACCGCGTGCAACTGTTTGACGAACGACTCGGCGATGCGGCCCCGGCTGCCGCACCTGCATCATCACCTGTGGCGCCGAAATGATCATGCGCACTCTTGACTCCATGGTTTGTCTGCTTGTGCTGGTGTGGCTGGCCGGCTTCGCACTGCCCGCGCCGGCAGCGGCCACGATCACCACGGAGCAACCACCCTTGCGGGTGCGGGTTTTTGTGGACAAGCCCACAATCAACGTCGGCGATTTGATTCGCTATACCATTGACGTGGATGCCGCCTCGAATATCACCTTCGCCATGCCGCAGTTTGCCGAGCATCTCGGCGGATTTGCCGTCAGTGATTGGATCCGTAACGAGGCGGCACTCGGCAAAGACGGCCGCATGCACCAGACCAATACCTATGTGATGGAGACCTACCTAACCGGCGTCTACGAGATTCCGCCGGCGCGCATTCCCTATATCGCCAATGCGCTGACCAACGACGCCTTCAGCACGCCAATCGTGGTGGAAGTCGTCAGCGTGGCCGGCGAAGGCGACCTGTTTTCCGGGATCAAAGACATTAAAGGCCCGGTCACGCTGGCCGAGCGCAGCGCGCGTCATCGGACGCGCGCCACTATTATTGCGGTCTGTGCCGCGCTCGCGCTGGCCGGCATCATCCACGTCATCATCACACGCTTGCGGCGCCCGACGCCGCCACCGCCGCCGGTGCCGGCGCACGAGCTTGCCTATGCCGCGCTGCGCGCGCTGTTTGCGCAGCATTTGGTTGAAGCCGGGCACCTCAAAGCATATTATTTTGCCCTCTCTCTTATTGTGCGGCAGTACATCGAACATCGTTTCGCGCTGCGCGCGCCGGAACAGACCACCGAGGAATTCCTCCAGTCGCTCGGCGCCAGCGGCACCTTCGTGCAGCGCTATCAAGAAGTGTTGACCAAGTTCCTGCACGAATGTGATTTGGTCAAATTCGCAAATTATGACGCCAGTGTCGCTGATGCGGCCCGCGCCCACGACTGCGCCGTCCAGTTCATCGAGGAAACCCGCGTGCGTCACGACGAATCCGAGACCCAGGAGTAATGGCTATGTTGCGCTTTCACGATCCGTGGTGGTTCCTGCTGCTGTTGACAATCCCGCTGATTATTGCGCGGCATCTGCAGGCCCACGCCGGCGCGACTCTGCGCTATTCCTCGATTGCCACGCTGAAGCGCATTCGCGGCACATTCTCCGTCTATCTGCGGCGCGGCCTGGTTATCTTGCGCTGCGCCGCCGTGGTCTTGCTGACCCTCGCGCTGGCCCGCCCGCAACGCGGCAATGAAGACACCCGCATCAGCACCGAGGGCATTGACATCGTCCTGGCCCTCGACACCTCCGGCAGCATGATTGCCGAGGATCTGGCCCAGGGCAAGAACCGCCTGGATGTCGTCAAAGTCGTCACCAGCGATTTTATCAACAAGCGCAAGAACGATCGGATCGGCTTGGTAGTCTACGGTGAAGACGCCTACACCCAATGCCCCTTGACCTTGAATTCGGGTGTCTTGCTCCAATTTGTGGATCGCTGTCACATCGGCATGGCGGGCGAAAACCGCACCGCCATTGGCGATGCGCTGGCGACCGCCGTCGCGCGCCTGCGCGGCGCCAGCGGCAAGAGCAAGATCGTCATTCTCTTGACCGACGGCCAGAACAACAGTGGCCGGATCTCGCCCCAAACGGCGGCGGACATCGCACGGTCGCTGGGCGTCAAAGTCTACACCATTGGCGCCGGCACACGCGGCATGGCGCCGGTCCCGGCCCTCGATCCGTTCGGCAATAAAGTATATATGAGCCAACCGGTTGATATTGATGAGAACCTGCTGAAGGAAATCGCCACGGTCACCAGCGGCCAATACTTCCGGGCCACCGACAGCAAGTCGTTGCAACAGATTTACAGCGATATTGACAAAATGGAAAAGGCCAAAGTTGAAGTGTTCAACTATATGGAATGGAAAGAACTGTTCAGCATGTTTGCGTTGGGCGCCGCCGCGTTTCTGGTGCTCGACGTCGTGCTGATGAACACCCGTTTTCGCAAACTGCCTTAAGGAACCGTTATGCAGTTCGGCCATATCGAATATTTCTACGCACTGTGGGCAGTCGTCGCCCTGGCCCTGTTTCTGATCTGGAGCATGCGCCACAAGCGGGCACTGCTGGCGCGCTTCGCCACCAACGAATTGCTGGCGCGCCTGATGAGCCACGTCAGCCTGGTCAAGCAGCACGTGAAGATGGTGCTGCTGATGCTGGCGGCGTTGTTACTGGTGCTGGCGTTGACCGAGCCCAAGTGGGGCTTCAAATGGGAGACGATTGAGCGCCGCGGCATTGATGTCATTGTCGCCGTGGACGTCTCGCGCAGCATGCTGGCCACGGATGTCAAGCCCACCCGGCTCGAACGCGCCAAACGCAACATCCTCGATTTGCTGCAGATTTTGGATGGCGATCGGATCGGGCTGATCGCCTTCCGCGGCGCGGCCCATGAACTTTGCCCGCTGACGCTCGACTACGGCGCCGTCAAAATGTTTGTCGACGATCTGTCGCCCGAACTGACCGCCGCCGGCTCGACGGATGTCGGCGCGCCGATCCGCAAGGCCGTCGCGCTCTTCGACCAGTCCTCCAAAAACAGTCGCGCCCTGATCCTGATTACCGACGGCCAGGACTTCTCCGGCGACGCCCTGGCCGCCGCCGAACTTGCCAAGAAATGTAATGTGCGCATCTTCTGCGTCGGCATTGGCACGCCCGAAGGCGCACCGGTCCAGCTTATTGACGAACGCGGCAACACGACCTACGTCAAAGATGCCAGCGGCAATGTCCAATTGGCCAAGCTGGATGAGGAGACCCTCAAGCGCATCGCGTTCATCACCGGTGGCGCGTATGTTGCCGCCACCGGCACCGGTCTCGAACTGGATGTCATTTATCGCGAGCGGATTGCCAAAATGGAAGACCGCCTGCTGGAAAGCACCCGGCGCAAGCGGTTCGAGCACCGCTTTCAATGGCCGCTCGCCGCCGCCGTCTTGTTGTTGATTGTCGAGGCGGTCCTCGATGATCGCACCCGTGTTGCCCGCGCATCAACCAATGGAGGTGGCGCATGACTGCCCGTTTGCTGTTTCTCGCGCTGGTCAGTGCCGGTGTGAGCGTGTCTGCCGCACCGCCGCTGTCGCCCGCGCAGCGCATCCAGCAAGGTAACCAGGCCTTTGCACAAAGCAATTTTGAGGCCGCCGTACAGGCCTATGCCGGCGCCCAAGTTGACCTGCCCGAGTCCGCTGAAGTCGCCTATAATCTGGGCATCAGTTATTATCGCCAAGGTAAGTACGACAAAGCCCTGACCTCGCTGCAGAAGGCCCTTGCCACCGATGACGCGCTGCTCGAGGCGCGCGTTCAGTACACCATCGGCAACACCCTTGTCCAGCAAGGCAAATTGCGCGAATCGCTGGATGCCTACAAGCAATGTCTGGCGCGCGACCGCAACGACCAGGATGCCAAGTACAACATCGAATATGTGCAACGCAAACTGAAAGAACTGGCCAGCAAGAAAAAAGAAGCACAGGAAAAAGACCCGCTTAACAAATTGTTGAAAGAGCTTGAGCGCCTGATTACTCTGCAAGCCGAAAACATGGTCGGCACCAAAGCATTGCTGGAACAGACCAACACCGCCGCTGACATCGCCGCGCCGCTCGAACATGTGCACACCAATGAAGTGAACTATGCCGCGCGCACCTATGCCGTCCGCGAGGGCTTTCGCGACTTGCGCACGAATCTGCCGCCGGAACGCTTGAATGCCACCGCGCAGCAACCACAGCAAGCACAACCAGGCGCGCCGCAGCCGCAGGTCCAGATGGACGAGCGCACCCGCGCACTGGCCGCCATCTATCAACTGCTTGGCCAGGCCGCCGAGGCCGCCCACGGCGCGCAGACGGGCGCACCGCCAAGCGCCGTCAGCGCCACCCTGTCCAATGCCGTGGCGGCTCTGCGCGCGATTGAGATGGACGCGCGCGACAACAGCACCAAGCAATGCGCCGGCGCCGGCCAGTCCGCCGTACAGACCATCCAACGCGTCTTCGATGCACCGCGCAGCATCACGCCGGCCGAGGTTGAACGCGCCAGCAAGGAATTCAATGCACTGTTGGAACGTATCCACCAAGAGTTGATGACCCGCATCCAAGCCCAGGCGCAGACGGGTACTAATGCCACTGAAAAAACGCTAGCCCGAAAAATAGACAATGCCGTGCGCTTTCTTGCCGGCGCACATCAGCGTCTGACCACCGCCGCCGCCGCGCTGGGTGCCACGTGGACCAACGCGCCACCGGATCAGAAAATGGGTCTCGAGTATTTAATCAAAGCCCGCAAGGAATTTGACGACAAACAACAACAACAGGAACAAAAGCAAGACCAGCAAGATCAAAACAAGAACAATAAGGACAAGAACAAAGACAAAGACAAAGACAAAGACAAGGATAAAGACAAAGACAAAGACAAGAATAAGGATCAGAATAAGGATCAAGACAAGAATCAACAACAACAACCGCAGCAGCAACAGCCCAAAGAACCGCAGCAACAGAAACAGCCGCAGCCACAGATGAGCAAACAGCAAGCCGAACAGATGCTGCGTTCGGTCGACGAGGATCAGCGCAACCGGCGCAAAGAGCACAAGCGCCAGCTCCAAGGCACCGCCGTGCGGCCGGTTGACGTGGATTTATAAGAACGCTACACTTGAAGTATGCGCCCGTTTTTTACGCATAGTATCTTCATGGTGTTCCTGGCCGGCTTGGCCAGTGCCGCCGATGTTTCGGTCAGCGGCACGGTGGACAAGCAGGTCATGAGCATCAACGACACGCTGAACTTGCAGATCACGATCAACGGCACTGACGACGCGAGCGCGCCGGAATTCATGCCGATGAGCGGGTTTCGTATTGTGCAGGGGCCGTCGAAGTCAGCCAGCGTGTCGGTTGTGCACGGCACCGTCGCCCGCGTCGTGACTTTTGGCTACGTGCTGGCGCCGCGCGCAACGGGCAAGCAACAGATCGGCGCCATCAGCGTCAAAGTCGGTGCCGCGGTCTACAAAACCAAGCCAATCGAGATTGCGGTTGCCGCCGGCGTCGCGCCGCAGGCCGCTGCGGCCGCCCAACCAGCACAAGCCGGCGCGGCGCAATTGCCGCCCTGCTTCGTCGAATTGCAGGCCGACAAGACCAATGTATTTCTCAACGAACAGATTCTGCTGACCCTCTCGTTGTACTTTCGCGATCTGGACGTGCGCAGCGTCGCGCCGCCCACGATCAGCATTTCCAGCTGCACCATTCACGACGTTGGTTCCGGGCAGGATCGCAAGAGCATCAACGGCCTCATCTACACCGTGGTTCGCTTCCAGAAATTGGCATTGCCGTTGGCAGCCGGCATCGTCCAGATTGACCCGGTCGCATTGAGCATGCAGATTCGCGAGGCCGTCGCCGCCCAGCAGCGCGGGTTTCCCGATGATAACTTTTTCGGCGGCGGCATCTTTGACGAGTTTTTTGGCCGCTTCCGCACCGCCGAGCGCGTCGTCCAATCAAATCCTCTGACGCTCTACGTACAGCCCCTGCCGCTCGACCTGCGTCCGCCATCCTTCGCCGGCGCAGTCGGTACCTTCAGTCTGCGCGCATCCGTCGCCCCGACCAATCTGCCCGCCGGTGATCCGCTCACCCTGACCGTCGAGTTAAACGGCGCGGGCAACATGGACGAAGCCGCCGTCAGCTTGCCGACCAATGGCCCGGAATTCCGCGTCTATGATCCGGAAACGCGACGCGAAACGTCCATCTCCGGCGCGCAACTCGTCGGCCGCCGCACCTACACCCAAATGTGGGTGCCGCAATCCACCAGCGCGCGCGAAATCCCCGCCATCACGTTTTCATATTTCGATCCAAACCGCACGCAGTACCAAACGCTGACACAAGGCCCGTTCAGCATCCACGTCAGCACGGCCCCGGCCGGCGCCGTCCGCATCGCCGATTTCCGCCCCGCGCCTGAAAGCGCTGGCAATGTGCGCGTGTTGAAACAGGACATTCTCGCCAACATCGCCGACTACACGCGCCTCGGCCCCGCCACGCGCGCGTATCGCCAGCCGCTGTTCATCGTCGGCTGTGCCGCCCCGCCGCTCGCGTGGGTGCTCTTGACCATGCTGGCCCGCTGGCAGCGGCGGATGCAAAGCGACACCGCCTTCTCGCGCCGCACCAATGCCCTCGGCCGCATGCAGGACCGCCTGCGCCGCGCCCACAAGGCCCTCCAGCAACACGATGCCAAGGCGTTCTACGGCTTGGTCGCGGACACGATTGCGCATTACATCGGCGATTGTCGGGACGTCTCCGCCCAACAAATCAGCGCGCAGGCCCTGCCGGAACTGCTGGAAACATCGGCCGTCGCGCCGGCCACCCGCGCCGATGCCGCACGCCTGCTGCACCTGTGTGATTTCGCGCGCTTTGGCTCCGGCACGTTCGACGCGCAGGTCGCGCGCCAACATCTGCGCGAGACGGAACTCCTGATGAAACGCCTGATCCAGGAGCTGCGATGATCACCCGTCTCATGCTGTTGCTCTTCCTCGGCTGCGCGCTGCCGGTCTGCGCCGTTTCGGGCGAGCAGCTGCAGGCCTTCATGCAAGCCGAACAGGCCTACACGGTCACGAATTATCCGCGCGCCATTGCCGCCTACGAGCACGCCCTGCAGGCCGGCTACCAAGCCGGCGGTGTCTATTTCAATCTCGGCAATGCCTACTATCGCAATGGCCAGCTGGGCAAGGCGATTGCGGCCTACCAACGTGCTCGTCAGCTCCTGCCGCGCAACAGCGACATCGCCGCCAATCTCGCCACCGCCCGCAGCCAAACCCGCGATCATGTCTGGCGCCCCGAGCCGTCGCCCGTGGTGCGCTCGTTCTTCTTTCTCTATTTCAGTTTCAGCGTGGACGAATTGCTGTGGGCCACCGCGCTCTTGGGCCTGCTGATCTGGGGCTGCCTCAGCCTGCAGGCCTTCTGTCCGCGCGACTGGTTGCGCACCACCGCGGTTTGCCTGGCCACGCTGGCCGGCGTTTGCGCCTTGGCCGCCGGTGTACATGTGTATGCCATGCATAACGCCGGACATGCCGTCGTGTGCGCCAACAATGTCATTGCGCGTGCCGGCACCGGTGACGCGTTTGCCGAACTATTCGTGCTTAATGATGGCACGGAAGTGCAGGTGCTCGAACGTCAACCCGGCTGGCTCAAAGTACTGGCTGACACCAATAAAGGATGGATCCCCGCCGATGATGCACTGGTGTATTAATTCAACGGTTCAGTGCTGCTTGGAGTCCCGCCAACGGCGGGATTCAGGGTTCAGGGTTCACGGTTCAGCAGTACCCCGCGCCAGCGCGGCGAGGAATGTTGCAGGAAAAATCCCCCACCCCCCTTTACGAAAGGGGGATTGCAGCAGTGTAATTCCGAAGGCGGTCCTTCTCATCATACTCCTGCTCACGTATTGTGCGCTGGCGAGCGGCGCACCGCGCGACCCGCATGTCAATCCCAAAGATTTCGACTTCATCGCTGACGGCGAATGGGGCGGCTGGGACGGCGTCATGACCGGCCGGATCATTGATCCCACCGGGCGCCCGATCCCCTTTGCGCGGGTGCGCGTGCACTCCAAAGACATCGAAACCCGCACCGATGCAAACGGCTTCTTCACCGTCCGCGGCCTGCAGCGCGGTGGCCATTATTCGCTGATTGTCGGCGCGCATGGCTTTGATGGCGCCATTCTGCGCTGGATCCCGATCCCGTCCGAACAAACCGCCGATATCGGCGATTATCATCTTGACTACGAACTGCTCAGCACTAATTTCTGGCAGGTCTCCTCCAACAACATCGCTGGCGCGTGGGTGATGTCCAGTAATTTTTGCGACATCATTGAAGGGGACACCAACCTGTATGACGCCGCAACTTGGCGTAGTAATTTCACCGAAGAAGGCCGTATCCGCAAGCTGGCGTCCTACAGTGCCGTCGGCGGTACCATCGTCATGACCAGCGAATGTGCCTTGATCGCGCCGACCATCGTCCCGCCGGTGGACACCAACGCGCTCGTGCCCGCTATCGTCCCGCTGGTGGACACCAACGCGCTCGCGCCCGCTATCGTCCCGCTGGTGGACACCAACGCGCTCGTGCCCGCGATCATCCCGCCGGTGGACACCAACGCGCTCGCGCCGCCAACGCTTTCCAATGCCGCCGAACGTGCTGCCGCGCTGACCAATGCTGCTGAACGTACCAGTGCGGCGCCAACAACCAATGCCGCGCCACCGGCATCGTGACTCGTAAATCGCATTTGGTATTCTCATGCCCATGATTCGCACTTTCAATGTGAGTTGCCCTGATTGCAAGGCCATTCTGGTCATCAATCGCGACACCGGCGCGGTGCTGGAAGTGCGCAAGCCGCTGGTGGACGACCCGAGCGACAATCGCCTGAACGATGCGCTGCGCGCGCATAAAAAGCATAGTGCCAAACTGCAAGGCCTGTTTTCCGAGAGTCTGGCCGAGGTCAGCAAGCGCGAGCAGGAACGCAAAGAACTATTCGAGCAATCGCTCCAAAAGGCACGCGAGTCGGATGAGAATGAGGAAATGCCGTTGCGCGATATTGACCTCGACTAATCGTTGTTTGCCATGCAGCCGTGCGCCGCGCTGCGCGGCTACGCTGGTCTTCCCATCCGTGGCACCGCTACTCGGGCGGCAGTTGCTGCACCCGCCGCGCCGCATACCACAACGCCCAGACCAAGACGACGACAATCACGACCAAGGCGGCACTGAACAAGACATGCACACGGTGTTCGTTCCACCAGCATGCGGTGACGGGCGCGACAGTCTGTGCTACGGGCGCGGCCAGTTGCCACACGTGCATGTCCGGGCGCGCCTGAAGTTCACTAAGTAGCGCGCCCAGATCGTAGCGGGGCATGCTGGCCTGCGGGTCACCATAGCGCAGCACATAGTGCGCGCCGGCCTGCGGCACAAAGACAAGCCGGTACACCGTGCCGCTGGCCATGACGGCGGTGACCGTCAGCAGGGGATTGTTGTCATTGCTGATCTGCAGGCGATAGCGTGCGGCACGCGTTTCCGGGAATGAGAGCGCGAGGGCTGTCCGCGAAAACGGGCCGAGTTGCAGGGAACTAAGGGTGGTTGCGGCGACCGGCGTCCATGCGGCTGATTGGTGCGGCGGTGTGGTGGCTTGCGCAAACAGCCGGGCTTGGCGGCGGAAATTCCGGTCGGGCGTGACAATGCTCACCGCGGTGAGCGGCGCGCGCGCGGCGCTGAATTCGAGCGTGGTCGTGCCGTTCCTGATATCCTGGGTAACGGTCAGACCGGTGATCGGATAACCGCACACGACCGCCTCGCGCACCGCCTCGCGCGTCACATCCTGCCACATCGTCACGCGATCAATGCGGAAAGCGCGGCGCGTCAGGTCAACCGTTTCACGCACATTGGTCGCATTCCCGGCGTGCCACTCGTGCGTTACGCGCGCCAGGGCGGACCGCGTTTCATCGGTGACGTCGCTGATCACCAGTTTCACAAACCGGCCCAGGGCATGCTGCGGCAGGCGCACGTCATGCTGGGCGACATCCATGTAGCGCGCGTAATCGAACAGCAGCGCATCGGCCACGACCAGTTGCCACGCCTGTGTCGTTGCGCCAACGTACACGGCCACGCTGCGCTCAAAATCGCGCAAGGGCGTGCTGACGCGGATACCGCTCACGCCCGGATTCCGACCGCTGAGCTGGAAGACGATTTCGAGCGCATTGCCGGGCAGTTCACGCATGACCACAATGTCCGCCGGTTGGGCGACCTGCTCGACCCGCGGTTGCATGGCCATGACCTGCTCGACATAATACGGCACGTCGCGCGCGCCGTCATCAATCAGGCGCAGATCGCGCAGATCCGGCGCGCAGCCGGCATAGATCGGCGCGTCGAGCATGACGGCGGCAAGCGGTGCGCTCGTCAGGGCGGGCATCAGCGCGCGCTCAAATTGATAGGCCGCGCCGGCACTCGCGTGGGTAAGTCCAACCGCGAGAGTGCCTGCCAGGATCAAGGCGCAACGTCGCAGGGGTGTGATAGTCATGGTTTGTCCGTGCTGTCGAGTTTGGTGAGATAGGCGCCGAGGCGCAGGTAGGCCAGTGCGCCACCGACAAACATGACACCGAGCACAATAAAGGCCACAATGCGGTACAATTGGCTCAAGTGCGCCAAGTCAATGAAAAAGACCTTGAACGGCACGATCGCGCACAGGATCAAACCGGCATAGCGCAGACTGCGGATGCGGCGCACAATGCCGAGCGTAATAATGACCAGCGCGTACAAGGTCCAGACAATTGAGATGCCGCCCGGCTTCAGGCCCGGCACAAAATGCTGCAACAACGATCCGGTCTCGAATGTGACATAGACAAACAACAGCACCATCGCGATGATCGTATACCCATACGGCAGCATGCCCGTGCGTGGCACACGCAGGCTGGCCACGCGCTGGGCCACGACCATAATGATGATCATCCCCAGAAAATCCATGCTGCGCACCAGCACATTGGCCAGACTGTAGCTGCAGGTATAGCGCAGACTGAACAGCAGTGGGTCCCAGCCATCCATGTCTTCGCGCAGGAATTTGAACAGCAGGATAACCAGGATGGCCGTGGTCACGGCGCGCACGACACCTGAGGCGCCACGGCGATTGTAGTACAGCAGGGCCGCCAGCACCGCGATAAATCCATACGTGCCGACCATGGCGCGCAACAACGGGTTGAACGCGTCGCAGCACACGCGCAACTCGATTTGTGAATACATCAGCAGCAGGCCAATGAACACCACCAGGCAGGCATTGTACAAGAACTGCGGGACGCTTGGTGCGGCTGCGCCGGGCGCGGCCGTAGCGGCGGCGGTGGTCTGCGCGCTGGCGCGCATCGGCACAAACAAAGACGCGAGCGGCACGCCGAACTGCAGCACGCGCTCCGCCAGCGCGCGCAAATACGGCCCCGGCGTCAGGGCCTGCAAGGCCTGCCACGATTCACCCGCAAATGTGCGTGACATATCGACGAAGCACAACCGGCCGACGACCCAGGCATACATCACCAGCGCGAGGCCGCGCAGAAAATCACTGGATAATTGCGCTGCCAGCCAGAACAAGACGGCTGCCTCGACCGCCCACGCGGCGGTCAACCAGTGGGCCGACAGCACCAGTGGTGGCGTCAACGCCAGCGCGGCGGCGGCGAGGCCAAGATAGGTCGTCAGCAGCACGCGTTCCTTCACGGCGCGCGCCAGCAGCACAAACACATGCGCCACGTAAAATGCCGTCACACCCAACGTGACGGCCGCCACCCATTCTTTGCCGAATGCCGGCCGGATCAAGAGGTCCGCGCCGAATATGAAGACGGCGGCATTGACCACCAGCGCCAGCACCTCCAGCAGCGTGATCCGCGCGCGATAGCGCTCGCCGTGCATGGAAAATGCGGCCGAGAAGAGCGCGAAATACACCGGCAGATAGGGGAATACGCGCCAGAAATCAGCCGTCGTGTAATGATCTTGTTGCGCGCCGAAATACAACACGTAGGTTGCCAGCAGCGCCGGGTAGGTCAACAAATGCCAACGTTTGTACCAGGCGACGCCCAGGACGCCGATGCCCAGCGCGAGCAGATACGTGTACAAGCCAAGAAAATTCACCACGCCAGTGCGCAAGACGATCGGCGTGGCGTACCCGCCCAGAATGCCCAGCACCGCGACCAACAGCGCGTCAAAACGCACTGCCACCGTGCCGGCCACGACCGTGACGCCGGCCATCAATGCAAACGCCGTGTAGACCGAAACCAGATGATACATGCCATGACAGGCATAGGTCGTGAAATATAAAATGGCAAAAGCGCCGCCGGCAAAGCCCTGCCCGAGCAGACGCGCGCGCCGCGTCATGGCGATGATGCCGGCCACCAGCAACGCGCAGCCAATCAAGCCGCTCATCGCGACGCGTGCCTGCGGTCCCAGCCAGCCGTGATCCACTGAATATTTGACGAAGAAGCCTATGCCCACTACGAAAATCACGACGCCAATGCGCAGCAACCAGTTGGTTGCCACGGCAAACTCGATGGAAACGCCCGGCCGCCGGTACTCCTCGCCGACAATAATCCAGTTCCAGGCGCGCTGCAGAATATCGCCGGCGGCGCGTTCAAAGGCGGAGGGCTCGCGCGGCGGCGGCGGCGGTATTGGCGTAAAGGGCACTTTCGGCAGCACCGGCGGCGGGGGTGCAGAGCGTGGCGGTGGTGTGGACACTGGCGGCGGCGCCGCCGCAGGCGCGGGAGTGGATGGGGTGGACAGAATTGGCGGCGCCGCTTGCGGGACTGGTTGCGGCATTGGCTGGGCCGTGGCAGGCTTGCCTTGTTCCAACCGATCAAGTGTGGCACGCAGTTTCTCCAACTGCCGGGCAAGTTCGTCTTGCGCGTGACGGACACCGGACAGCATTGAAATGCTGATGATCGGTAGAACAAGCTGAACGACGGCTGCGCCAAGCACCAACAGAATCAAGAGGACTACCCATTCATCCATAACAGCTCCTTAATGACCAATCATTCAGCGAGTGCCGTCTGCGGCGATCATGCTGCGTTCCAAAACCGCAGCGGCACGATGGCGCCTAGTATAGCATATTGGTGGCGCAACGCCGTGGTTCAGCCCCACGCGTGTGGGGAACATGGAATGGCAAGGTCGAAAAAATATCCCGGATACGGTTCAGCCCCACGCGTGTGGGGAACATGCGCGTGAGTGAACGTCGAACGGGCGCGCATTCGGTTCAGCCCCACGCGTGTGGGGAACATTCATACAATCGTTCCATGATCATTGCGCAGAACGGTTCAGCCCCACGCGTGTGGGGAACATAGATCGGCAGCAAGTGCAAGCATGGTGACTGTCGGTTCAGCCCCACGCGTGTGGGGAACATCCTAGCAGCGCCATGTCGGCCCGCTCCATAAACGGTTCAGCCCCACGCGTGTGGGGAACATTTGAGCAGCACGCCGCGCACTTGCGCCGCATACGGTTCAGCCCCACGCGTGTGGGGAACATACTGCCTTGGCCTCCTGCTCGTCGGTCATGGCCGGTTCAGCCCCACGCGTGTGGGGAACATAATATATAGCTGCCATTGCCGCGCGCCGTTCTCGGTTCAGCCCCACGCGTGTGGGGAACATGCAGATCGCAGCCGGCCGCGCGAACTCGCAGCCGGTTCAGCCCCACGCGTGTGGGGAACATTAATCCACAAGTGCATATCGTCACCAATTCTCCGGTTCAGCCCCACGCGTGTGGGGAACATGACGAGGCAAGAGGCAGAAGGCGTGATCGCGACGGTTCAGCCCCACGCGTGTGGGGAACATTTGACTCGCGCCGTCAGTGTACCAAGCGCAAGCGGTTCAGCCCCACGCGTGTGGGGAACATCTTAAAAAGCCGGATGAAATTGCCGGTGAAGTCGGTTCAGCCCCACGCGTGTGGGGAACATGCTAATTCCATAGTCAACAGTATTACTCCCTGCGGTTCAGCCCCACGCGTGTGGGGAACATCTTCGGTGTTATGATTAACCCGCCGCGCTCGCCGGTTCAGCCCCACGCGTGTGGGGAACATTACGCGCAGCACGTCTTCCGGGGGGGGCGTACCGGTTCAGCCCCACGCGTGTGGGGAACATGCGCTGTCGTGTGCCGCTGCTAAATGCGCGTACGGTTCAGCCCCACGCGTGTGGGGAACATTGTACATCGAGAACGGCGCGGCATGGGTGGGCCGGTTCAGCCCCACGCGTGTGGGGAACATTTTACCACGTCTGCGGTCTGTGCTTCCGTGTGCGGTTCAGCCCCACGCGTGTGGGGAACATAACTGTTTGATCGTGTCCAGTGTTGCGCGATACGGTTCAGCCCCACGCGTGTGGGGAACATTGCCTTTTCGCCGAAGCTACCGAGGGTGATTACGGTTCAGCCCCACGCGTGTGGGGAACATTACGCGCAAATGTGATTGCCAATATGCAACGGCGGTTCAGCCCCACGCGTGTGGGGAACATCTGTCAGACAACTGACGGTCAAGTGACTGACACGGTTCAGCCCCACGCGTGTGGGGAACATGCGAGAATAATAACGCTCACAAAGCTAATGCACGGTTCAGCCCCACGCGTGTGGGGAACATCGAGTTGTGCGGTATGCTTCTGCCCCTGTATTCGGTTCAGCCCCACGCGTGTGGGGAACATATCGTATATCTCTACCAAGTAGCTACCGGTAACGGTTCAGCCCCACGCGTGTGGGGAACATCACGTTTGCGGCGGCTTGAATTTCGGCGTCAACGGTTCAGCCCCACGCGTGTGGGGAACATTCCGTGTACGCTGCATGTCCCGTTGAAATATCCGGTTCAGCCCCACGCGTGTGGGGAACATTAATTCACTTCGCGTATATTCCACTTGCGAACCGGTTCAGCCCCACGCGTGTGGGGAACATATCCGATACTGCCAGCCGCCTCTTTAATATGCCGGTTCAGCCCCACGCGTGTGGGGAACATACGCGCACAGCGTTGCGGTCAGCATCACAACGCGGTTCAGCCCCACGCGTGTGGGGAACATACAAACTTCGGCAGTGCAAGTGTTTCAAGTTGCGGTTCAGCCCCACGCGTGTGGGGAACATTCCGGGTGCTCGTCTTCAATGTTGCGCATCTTCGGTTCAGCCCCACGCGTGTGGGGAACATTCTTTTTACGCTTTAGCGGATTTGAGATAAGCCGGTTCAGCCCCACGCGTGTGGGGAACATAGACGCATCCGTGCCAAGCGCAGTGCGGAACCCGGTTCAGCCCCACGCGTGTGGGGAACATTTTATCGGCATACTGTTTGGCGGTCAGCCAGCCGGTTCAGCCCCACGCGTGTGGGGAACATGGTGGAGCCAACAGTATGATGTCGCCACAAACCGGTTCAGCCCCACGCGTGTGGGGAACATGCCATACAGTTTCCGACCTTGTTGTCCTTATCCGGTTCAGCCCCACGCGTGTGGGGAACATTCTGTATCTGTAAAGCTTGTATAGAAGAGAAGCGGTTCAGCCCCACGCGTGTGGGGAACATTTGCGTGCCGCCAAAATTGTCTCGACGCGAATCGGTTCAGCCCCACGCGTGTGGGGAACATGCGCGAGCAAACTCTGTATAGGCGTGTGCGAACGGTTCAGCCCCACGCGTGTGGGGAACATGCCTGTCGGCCAGTGACCCGCGAAGATAAAACCGGTTCAGCCCCACGCGTGTGGGGAACATATAATCAAATCCTGCTGCGCCTTGCTTCTAACCGGTTCAGCCCCACGCGTGTGGGGAACATCGCCGCAGATGATACGCCCGTTCGCACAAGTTCGGTTCAGCCCCACGCGTGTGGGGAACATGGGTTCGACGGTATGATGCCGCCACATAAAACCGGTTCAGCCCCACGCGTGTGGGGAACATCATGCCAATCCTGCAACAATGTCTTCCTTTGACGGTTCAGCCCCACGCGTGTGGGGAACATGGTTGTTACAGATCCTACCGCGCGGCCATTTACGGTTCAGCCCCACGCGTGTGGGGAACATGTACTACCTTGCAGCATTTCTTTCTCGTAATCCGGTTCAGCCCCACGCGTGTGGGGAACATTCAAGCGTCACCTGCTGCACCGCCACCGTCGCCGGTTCAGCCCCACGCGTGTGGGGAACATGAGCGTTTCATGGCCGGCGAGCATCCGCACGCCGGTTCAGCCCCACGCGTGTGGGGAACATGTGGCCTTTTCCGCTTCTCATCGCTGGTACACCGGTTCAGCCCCACGCGTGTGGGGAACATGTCCGTGTCGGGCAGTTCGCCCGTCCAGCCATCGGTTCAGCCCCACGCGTGTGGGGAACATACCATTTGCAACTTGTGCTATTGCAAATGGTTGTGATGGTTGCTCAAATCTACCGACGGTTGGGCAGGTTTTTGATCGCTTATGTCAAAGATCTTTTTTGCGTCCGTCTGCGTGTCCTCTTGTGGTGTGAACGAAACGAGTTTGATGCCATCAAATTCGACGGGCATGCGGCGATTGGGGCCAAGTGTCTCGAAATCAAAACCGGACTCTGTGCAGGTGGACCAAGCCATAACGGCGTTGCCATCACCGCAATCTTCACAAATCCAGGCCCATAGCATGTGGCGAATGCGGGAGGAAAGATCGCCAAGATAGACGCCGGCGCGCACCTCGATCAGATACAGCGCCATGCGTCCGCGCAGGCGTGGCGGCACATTTTCAACCACGATGACCAGCATCGCCGGTTTGCTCCTTTTGGGGAATGGCAATCGGCACAACGCCCTCGTCGGGCGGCGGCGTGTTCAACTCGCCGGCGGCAAGGACATCATCAATCGAGGGGATGATGCGGGCCAGCAGGTTTGTTTTGCGGAAGGAATCGCGGCAGGCCAGGCGCACGGCGCGTTCGGGGTTGTTCGGCGCTTGGGCGGTAATGCTGAAGGCAACTGGCACGACCGTTTCAAATTTGAAAATGTCGGCGATGTCATAGACAAACGACAATGGTTTGCCGGTGTGAATGAAGCCGATGGCGGGCGCGTAACCGGCGGCGAGTACGGCGGCCTCAGTGACGCCATACAGGCAGGCGGTGGCGGAACTGAGGCAGCGATTCGGCACGTCGCTGCTGCCCCACTCCTCACAATCATACTCGCGATGTTTCCATGCAACGCCGTAGCGTTGGGCGAGGAGTTCGTACAACCGGCGCACGCGCGCGCCCTCGATGCCGCGCAATTGCTCGACGCTGCGGCGTTCCGGCGGTGGTTCACCAAAGCGCAGATGATACATTTTGCGGACAACTTTCAGGCGGGCTTGTTCGTCCAGCGCCAACTGTGCCTGATACAGCAAGCGGTCGGCGCGCGCGCCGCCAGGCTGGCCGGCGGCATACAGGCGCACGCCTGCCTCGCCAACCCAGACCAGCAGGCAGCCGACGCGCGCCGCCAGCGCCGCCGCGCGATGTGAGACGCGCGTGCCCGGCTCGAGCATCAAGCAGGTGACGGCGCCAATCGGAATGTGGGTGCGCACGCCATTTTTATCTATGACGACAAACGCGCCGTCCAGCACATCTATCTCGCCATACTCAATGAAGAGCAGCGAGCAGCGTTCCTTTATCTGAATTGGTTTGGGCGCGGGTAGCATACGCGCTATGTTGTCGGGGCACAACGCCGCAGGCGATACAATCCAGCCTCAATGACCGTGAATGCAGTGCGCAACTCCATTTGCGTGTGCGTGACCAACACATGCAGCAATTGTTTATGCACAATGGCCAGCGTTGGTGGCGCGATACGAAGATAGATGACACCAGCGGGCATATTGCGGAGGAAGACCAACGCGCCGAAGTCGCTATCGCGTGTCACGAGGATGCGCTGGTGCTCATGGGCGCAGCGCAGAACATCTTCGTCTCCCGCCTGTGCGACCAGCAATTCGGCGACGGTGGTGACATCATGGCCGGCCTCGCGCAGCACACCAACGGTGGCGGCATACACATCCTGATCCGCAAGCAATCTCATGCGGCGTTGGTGGTCACATGAATGGCTTCGGCCGCCAGCACGTCCATGGCAAACTGCAGGCAGGCCTGAAGATCGGCGTGCCGCAAGTCGGGATAGTAGTCTTTGATGATGTGGTCAAACGTGCAGCCCTGCTTGATCAGTTCCAGTACATCGTGGACAGGAATACGCGTGCCGGCCACACACGGTTTGCCGAAGTGAATGGCGGGGTTGATGGTAATGTGTTCGTTCATGTTGGGTTGTATGTTCTGGTTAGATAGTTGCAGCAATTGTAGCATTTATGCCACGGGTTTGATCAGCAGTAGGCCGCAACCAAAGCCTTTGGCGGGACCGATACCGGTGGTCAGCGCTTTTAACAAGAGTGCGGTGTCAATGACTTCGAGGATGCCGGAGAAATCAACGCTAGAGAAGCGAATAGGCGCGCGCCCGCGCTTGTGCAGTTCATGCTGGCGATAGGCGCAGGTCTCGACCTGCACGTTGAAGGGTGGCGCAGCATCTTCCCGCATGACCAGCGAAAAGCCACAGCGTTTCGCGCGCGCCCGCAGCCATTTCACGCATTCCTCCTGCACAAGAACATTTTGTGTGGGCCATTGGTCGCGCGGCACACCTTGCTGTTTCAGCGCGTGTTTGCGCACCATGACGACGTCGCGGCGCACTTGCCGCTTCTGCTCGTCAGCTTGGGTGACCACCGGATTGGCGCGCAACACAAAGCGCAGGCGCATGCCGTTGGTGATGCGCGGCGCATATTCTTTGCATTGCACCAACCAGATCTCCGACAGCACGGCCGGCATTTCGCTGGAAAGGACATAAAACGCAGGCAGGCCATCGTCGTAGATGCGATAGAACAGAAAGACCTGCGGCGCAGCGGTTGCCGCACCGGTGAACAAGTGCCAGAGGGCTTTGTGATCGAGATAGGCGTTGTCATGGACCAGCGGTGCGATGTGGCCGGCGGGCGCGTCAGCGCGCATAACTATCTTGCTGAAATAGATCATGAGGGCTCCTGATTGGCAGTGGCCGGCGGGTACGCGTGCAGTTCCTGGCGTTCGCTGAACTGCCAGCGCTTGCGGCTGCTGGGCACGTCGCGGCGGGTGACACGTTGCAGCATGTGGTTGTCAAAGCCGGCGTGGTCGCAGTCATCATAAAAAAAAGCGGGCGCGGCCGTGCCGTGCGGAACATAGTGATCATGGAATCGAGACGTTGCGAAGGCGGCCATGATGCTGTCGGCTTCCACAAGTTGCGCTTGCACGGGTGCGGCCAGCGGGCAGCTCTTGCGCCCGGCGTACAAGGTGAAGAGCGGCGCACCGAGTTTCTCGCCCACATGGCGCAGAGCAAACGGTGGGGTCATGCCATTGGCGAGCCAGACGCAAATGGTATAGAGCGCGTCCATGTAATAGTCGCGGCTCGAGACGATGGCATTCGCGCGTTGCCTGCGCACGGCCAGAATTTCATCGCGGCGGGTACACCAGCGCGCGCCTTTCTCGGCATGCGGCGGTTGGACGGTGTGGTAATCGCGCAGGAAATAGCCCGGCACATCAACACGCACGGCAAAACGGTATGCCTCCGCCATCTGCGCTTGGCGCGCTTCGTCCGCGCGTTCGACGCCGCAGGCGGCGGCCAGCAGGCCAACCAGCGCCGAGCGCGTGGGATGCGAATAACTGGGTCGCACTTCGCCAACCGCGATGTCGCCCCACGCGGCCAGCGGCGCGTACAGTCGAAACAAAAGATAAGTGCGCATGGCACGCCTCGTTATTCGGTGATGGTTGCCTCCACGGCAAACGCAATGACATCCTTCAACGTACCGGTGCCGGCGGGGACATCCATTTCGCGGCGCGCATCGGCGGTCATGCCGTAGGCGGCATCCATCTTGGCGCAGATGTCGCGCAGCGCGGCAACGGCGGCGGGCATCTGATCCGCGCCGGTGACGGGCTTGAGGAATGCGGCGGCCAGCGAGCGTGGCTGCTGGCTGCCTTTCTCGGCCAGAAGATAGAGCGCGCGGGTGCGATTGGCAAAACTGTTTTGCTTGCCGGATGGTGCGACGGTGGCGGCGGCTTCAATGAGCGCGGCCAGCGCGCGATTGGCCAGTTTTTGATCGCCTTGCAGATTCTTGACCAACAATGATCTGTCAATGCACAGATACAGGTAGAACAAGCCCGCGCCAAATTCGGCCACACCCATGTGGCCGGCGCCACGGTCTTCTTCACCGGTGTTGAGGTCGTCCACGGCCGTGAAGAAATCATCCTCGACGGCGACGCGATGCACCGTGATGGCATGGGCGACTTGCGCGGCGGCTTCACAATTGTAGAATGGTTTTTCAGCCAACATCCGGCCAAACAAGGCAATATCGGCGGCCTTATGATCCTTGCGCAGCAAGAGCAGATCCTGATCTGTAGGTTCTGTTTTTGTTGCCGCAATCTTGGCGATCAAGGCGTCAACCGCCGCGAGTTCTTCCGGACTGATGTGCGCGAGTTGCTGGAGTTTCAGCGATTTCCTTTTTTTGCCTTTCTGTGGTTCTTCAGTTTCTGCATCTTCCTGCCCGCCTAATTTGCCAAAGACCGCCGCAATTTTCTCAGCTGCTTTTTCAGCCAGCGCTGCCGTAACACCTGCCGCAACAAGCTTTTCCTTAACTTGCTCGCCCAAGGCCTTGGTGCGCGTGCCTTTGTGGCCCTTGACGGCTTCTGCAAAGACTTCCGATTCGCGCCATGCGCGCTTGAGGCACTGGGACGAGATGCGCAGGCGTTCCGCGCCGCCCATGACGACGGTCTTCGGCCGGCCCAAGTCATCACGATTGGGATTGGACGGCGGATAGGGTATCAGCAGGTGAATTTGAATGAAGGTGCTCATTGTTTGACTCCGATGATGTAATTAGTGTTCTTTTGGTGCCGCAGTGTAGTAGTCGGTGGCCCATTGCCGGCGCGTTTTGTCATTCCACCAATAGAGGCCATTGGCGAGATCGGCGACGTTGGCAACGTCACCCAGAAAACGAACCATGCGGATCATGTCGCGCAGCAGTTTGTCGTGCTCGTCTTGGCCGACTTGAATCAGGCGGCGGAAGCGCAAGCCACTGACCGCCGCGCTGCTGCCACCTGACTTGGGCGCAGCCAGCTGACTGGCAAAAGTACCGTGAGCAGGTATTTTGACATGCGCAAGGACCGCGGCTACGACCGCCAGCCGTTCATCATTTGATCGCGCGTGCTTGCTCAGTGCGAAACGCAGGCGGTGAAATGCGGGTGCAAAAAAGATATCGGTGACGGTTTTACAGCGCTGCAACTCGGCGCGCTCACCAGGCGTGTCTTGCAGCGCGCGCCACCAGGCCAGCAGCGCGTCGCGCGCCGGGCCTTCGCGAAATGACAGAGAAGGCTCACTCATCTATCCTCCTTTTCTTGTGAGAGGTGACCGGAGGGAGTTGCAGGATTTTCTCCCGTAGCTTCTTGCTGTTGATATTCCTGCGCAGATCGTTGCGGGCGAGCACGGCGCGTTTGATGTCCATGGTCTCAAATTGGCTTGTATTGACGCGGCCGTCAAACAAATCCAGGGCAGCTTGCTGAAGTGTCTTTAGCCAGCGCTCATTGACAGCTTGCGGCTCGGATACGTCTTTGAGATCGTTGACACAGGCATAGAATGCGGCTTCGGTTGTGTGCCAGAATTCAGCCGAAAGGGCATGAAAGATGCTGCCGCCTTTGGCTTCTTGTTTTGGATACAGCAGCGCCTTTTTGAAGGCGGTTAGCAGATGGCCATGCACTTCAACCGCTGCATCGCGGAGCTTGGCGACGCGGGCCGTGAAGGCAGCGCGCGCAGATTCTTCAAGCTCGAAATAGGGCTGGATGGTTTCACACCACGAGATGGCTTTCATGTTGTCCATCTCATAGCCAAAGCAAAACACACGCAAATGGGGAGGACAGGCAAAACGTTTGCGAAAAGCATTGAAAACCGCGGCGGGCGAAACTTTTGTGGCTTGATCCCCATAGACATTGGCTACCCAATGACGATACGTGATGCCGCCCTGTTTCGGATGAAGCGCAAACGGTTCGCTTTGCGTGTTCCTACCATAGGGGCTCAATGGATGTTGCCATGCGCCTGTATAATTGACACCATAATTTTGAGCCAGATAACCATTACACAGATCTCCTTGATGGCCACAGAGCTGACATATTCCTTGAGTGCTCGTGATAGTGTTCAAACGAATGCGTCGCGGCATTGCCCAATACATCTGGGTTGGATGACCGTGAAGCGGTGTAGTCTCAACCCCTCCGTTTTTCTGACTGGTGCGGGTTTCGGCCAGCCATGGAAAGCGGGCGTCATCCGCCGCAAGCGATGGATTGCCGGACATGGCATCGAACTCATTCTTGCAGACAACATTCATCAGGACGGTTTCCCACGGCGTTTGCCCAAGAAGTATGGTTGACAGAGGGCCGCCACCACGCAGAGAGGTGCGGTGACCTTGTCCACCTGATGGCGCGTTTGTCTGCAAAGTGAAGAGGGCGTTGGCAGAACATGAATAGCAGAACGAGTCAGCAAAACCACGCTTGACAAAGAAGTCTTTGTTGAATTTCTCAGTTTGCTCGCCGGGTGCATCCATCAGAAGAGCAGAAATGGGCGTGGCGTTCTCGGTTGATTCCCGCAAGTCGAAGTCCTGCATGAAGCGCGGGCCGTCGCCGTCGAGATTGAAGGCATGCGCGACGGTTTGGAAGGCCGCGCGCAGCGTCGCAGCATTGGGCGGCGTTTTCAGACATGCGCGCCATTCCTCGTTGGTGTGCGGCGGCATTGTGGTTTGAACGAGGCCAATCAGAAACTGAATGAGTGCGCCATTGAAGTCGGGACGCGGCGCCGCCAGCGCGACAATTCGCCGCTGTTCGTCGGCATGGCAGTCAGTGATTTGCCACGGCGCGATGCGTTCACACGTGCCGTCCGCGCGGCGAATGGGAATCCACTGCTGCTCAATCAAATTGTACGGCATCAGCATCTCCTTACACTATTGTCAACCCTAATTCCCGTGAGTATTGTACCACAATCTCCTTTCCGTTGCCATTGCGCGCGGTGGCGCGCCATGCGCCATCCACATTGTCGAGCGCGAGAAGAATCGCGTGCTGACCTTTGTCCGGCATGGATTCCTTGGCGGCGTCAACTGCCGCGGCGCGTGCGCCGCGGTGGGGCGCTTCAGATGCGATTAAGGACGCGCGCACGGACAGCTCGCTCATGGCCCAGGCATGCCGCGCGGCGTTGCACCACGGCACGAGCGTAGCGCCTTCCCAGCGGGCAAGGCGCACGCTCACCGATTTTTCACCAAGCCGGGTGGGTGTAACAATATCATCAGCCCACACATCGCCACTGTCGGTGTAGCCCGGATGCAGTTTGAGCGCGTTAAAGTGTGCGAGCGAAATATCGGCAAGACTCTTGGAGTATGCGCGATCATCGCGGCGGCGCAACGCGGCGGGTGTTTCGGCATGTTCGTCAAACACCGCTTCAATCAGCGTGCGGACGTCATCGGGCTGCCGCCATGCGCCTCGCTCGGCGAGCAGGCGCGCGGTGCGCCAAAGTTGCGCGTGAAATTGATACACATAGGCTGCTTTTGGAAACAGGGCGCTGTACCAATCGTCGGCGGGTTGATCCACAGCGGCCGGCGAGAAGACCGTTAGAACAGGTGCTTCGCCCGTCCGTTCCTGGCGTTGATGGCGATGCAGCCGTCCGACGCGTTGAATAATGCGATCCATGGGCGCAAGGTCGGTAACCACAACATCAAAATCGAGATCGAGCGATTGCTCGACGACTTGGGTGGCAAGCACGAGTTGGCCATGCCGTTGTGCCAGTGTGCTTGCCGGGCCGAACTTAGCGCGCACGTTGTGTTCAATGTTCAGACGATCACCCATGGCGAAGCGTGCATGAAAAAGCGTGAGACGATCCTGCGGCACTATGTGTGAAAAAAGATGGTACGCAGTCAGCGCGTCGTGAACCGTGTTGCGCATCCAGCACACGCAACGACCTTGTTCCAGTTTTTCTTTGATGAATGTCAGCACGCTGTTTTCGTCGTGAAATATTTGCACTTGGACTTCACGGCACAAGTCCGCGCGCGCAACCACGGACGTTTCACGTTCTGTGGCTGGAATATGAGTCACGAGTGGATAGGCACTGCTGCTGAGGAATGGCGTGGGCATACCGGCGCCGCAAGCAAATGCGGCCGCCAATTCCGCGCGCATCTTGTGTGGCAATGAAGCGGAGAGCAAGATGGCGCTGCCGCCCAGTGCCGCATGGAATTGCAGCAATGCCTGCAGCAAAGTGTGCATGTACGGATCGCAAGCATGGACTTCGTCCACAATCAGGATCTTGCGCTGTAGACCAAAGAGCCGCAAACACTGATGATATACGGGCAGAACACCAACCAGCGCTTGATCAATGGTGCCCACGCCCACCTGCGCGAGCAGTGCCTTCTTGCGGTGGTCGGCGATCCATGCGGCGCATTGCGCGCGCGAGTCTTGCTCGTCGGTGGGCGGTTGGGAGGAGCCCCCGCTTTCAATGATGGTTTCGGTAAACCGCTCGGAGATCATGCGGGCGCTATGCGCCAGCACGAGCGAGGGTCGTTCGCTGGTGTCATAGAGCCGGTCATAGGATGCGGCCAGGCGTTCATACATTGCGTTGGCTGTGGCCATGGTAGGCAAAGCGAAGTAAAGACCATCTGCAAGTCCTTTGGCCATAAGCCGGTGTGCGAGAACGAGCGCCGCCTCGGTTTTGCCGCTGCCGGTGACATCTTCAATTACGAAAAGCTGTTGGGCCTCAGTCAGCGGGCAGTTCTCGGCATAAAACTGCAAGTCTGAGGGCGCAGAGATTTTTGGAAATAATGCCGCCATGCCCGTCGCTGTGGCGACACGCGCTGCTAGAATGCCGGCTGCTGCGAGTGCTTTGCGCGCGTGGGGCACGGCGTGTTTCTGCCAATAATCGTCAAGGAGCATCGGCTGATCAACATACGGAAAGAAAGATTCGGCGGAGGCGAGCCAGTCGCACAGGACGGTCAAGCCAGCCAATCGCCATGAGTTGGTGCGCAAAGAATTAAACGAAGGAGAATCTGACGCGCGTGGCAAGGTGTACGGCGCATGGGGTTTCAAGAAAAAGTTTATCAAATCACGCACAAGTTCTGATGCTGCGGCATGATCGTTTTCCGAAAAACAATCTTCCAAACACACCTTTTCGCTATTGGCAATAGGTTTGCCATGGTGGCCGGCGCTGGGATCATACAGGAACATGAGCGAATCATTCAGCAGGTCGCAGTCGGTGTCGAATGGCGCTGAAAACAAATCAGCCATGAGCGGAAGAATCTTGGGCCACAGCGCGCGCGCAAGTACATCGTGACGTGGTCCGCCGAATTTGCGCGGCGCGCGTCCACGCAAGCGCTGAAAAAGCACCGGTTCTTTGCCTTGAAAAGTTTCCGCGAATTTACCGATGTCGTGTAGCGCGGTGAAGAAGCAGACAAAATCGGCTGCCGCGTTCTCGTTTGTGCTCAGGAGAGCAGCAAGATATTTTCTGAACTGTGCATGGTGATGCAAGTATTCACAGGCAACCGCAGCCGTATCGAGCAGGTGATACGGCAAGAGCTGGCACGAAGCACCAGCATTAATTGTGCTGGTCTTCGCCCAATAGCTTGTGTAGACAGAAGACCGCATAGGATTACACTATAATAGCATAACATGCTGTTAGAATCTGTCAGGAGCTTTATGTGCGCAGAAAAAAGCGCCGCGCGCGGAGGCCGCGCGCGACACTTGCTGATTGCGTGGGCGTACGCTGCTTATTTGTCGCTGAGGGCGTCTATGCCCGGCAGACTGTGGCCTTCGAGATATTCGAGCGAGGCGCCACCACCCGTGCTGATATGCGAGATTTGCTTTGCCACGCCGGACTTCTTGACGGCCGAGACGGAGTCGCCGCCGCCGACAATCGAGGTCGCACTGCTGGCCGCAACTGCTTTCGCAATCGCAAACGTGCCCGTGGCAAACGCCGGCACTTCAAAGACGCCCATCGGGCCGTTCCAGACAATCGTCTTGGCGCCGGCAATCGTCGCGGCATACAAGGCAATGGTCTTCGGGCCGATGTCCACAGCGCACATGCCGTCAGGTATGTTTTCCCCATCAATGACGCGCGCGCCGTCGGGCTGGTCAAACTTCGTCGCGATCATGTGATCCAGCGGCAAGAGTAAGGGCTTGTTGGTGGCCTTGGCGGTTGCCATGAATTCCTTGGCTTTGCCGATCAGATCAGGCTCGACCAGCGACGTGCCAATGCTGGCGCCCTTGGCTTTGAGAAACGTGTAGGCCATCGCGCCGCCGATAATAATCGCATCGGCCTTGACCAGCAAATTCTCGATGACCGGAATTTTGTCGGAAACCTTGGCGCCGCCGAGAATGGCGACAAACGGCCGGGTCGGGTTTTCCACGGCGCCGCCGAGATAGGCAATTTCTTTTTCCATCAAAAAGCCGGCGACATTCTCCTTGAAATATTTACAGATCACGGCGGTCGAGGCATGCGCGCGATGGGCCGAGCCGAACGCGTCGTTGCAATAGATATCGCCGAGCGCGGCCAGCTTCTTGGCCATCTCGTCTTGCTTCTTCTTCATCTCTTGCTTGGCCGTTTTTTTCTGCTCGTCAGTGGCATCGTCGGCGACCTTGGCTTTGCCTTCTTCTTCCTTGTAGAACCGGGTGTTCTCCAAGAGGGCGACCTGGCCGGGCTTGAGCGCCTTGGCCACCGCCAGGGCTTCGTCGCCGATGCAGTCGGCCACAAACGTGACCGGCTTGCCCAGCAGTTCCTGCAACCGCACGGCGACCGGCTTCAGCGAAAATTCCGGCTCGATTTTGCCGCCCTTGGGCCGGCCCAAGTGGCTCATCAGCATGACCGACGCGCCGTGCTCGAGGCAGTAATTGATCGAGGGCAAGGCCGAGCTAATGCGGGTGTCATCGCCGACCACGCCGTCTTTGATCGGCACGTTAAAATCGACGCGCATCACGACGCGCTTGCCGTTGAGCGCGACATCGCGCAGCGTTTTCTTGTTCATAGCAGCTCCCGGATGAAGGCGCGCCGCCGCGCGAACGCGGCGGCGCGGGTGACAAAACATGTGGCTTACTTGACGCCGTCTTTTTTGGCCATTAGTTCCAGCAGATCAACGGTGCGGCAGGAATAGCCCCACTCGTTGTCGTACCAGGAGACGACTTTGAAGAAGCGTTTTTCGCCCTTGAGATTGTTCTGGACGGTGGCCAGCGAGTCGTAGATGGACGAGCGATTGTCGTGGATAAAATCGGTCGAGACGACTTCTTCGGTGGCGACGCCCAGGATGCCCTTGAGGTACGTCTGTGATGCTTTTTTCAGCAGCGCATCAATTTCCTCGATCGACGTTTCCTTGACCGAACGGAAGGTCAGATCAACCACGGAGACATCCGGGGTGGGGACGCGGAAGGCCATGCCGGTCAACTTGCCCTTGACGGCCGGGAGCACTTCGCCGACGGCCTTGGCCGCGCCGGTGCTCGAGGGAATGATGTTGATGGCGGCCGCGCGCCCGCCGCGCCAGTCTTTCTTCGACGGGCCGTCAACGGTCTTCTGGGTCGCGGTGTAGGAGTGGATCGTGGTCATCAAGCCGTTCTCGATCCCGATGCCTTCCTTCAGCAGCACGTGCACCAATGGCGCGAGACAGTTGGTCGTGCAGGATGCATTCGAGACGATGTGATGCTTGGCCGGATCGTATTCGTCGCAGTTGACGCCGATCAGGAGGGTCTTGACGTCACCTTTGCCGGGCGCGGAGATGATCACTTTCTTGGCGCCGGCCGCGAGATGGCCCTTGGCTTTTTCAGAATCGGTGAAGAGGCCGGTGGACTCGATCACATAGTCCACGCCGAGCGCCTTCCAAGGCAGTTGGTCGGGCGTCTTGGTGGCCATGATGCACTTGATCTTGTTGCCGTTGATGACCAGCGTGTCGGCCTCGTCCTTGGCCGGGTCGCTCTTGACGGCGGACACTTCATGTTTGAAGCGGCCGTGCACCGAGTCATACTTCAACTGATACGCAAAATATTCGGCGTCGGTCGAAATATCCACGACCGCGACCACGTCAATGCTCTTGCCGAGCAGGCCTTGATCGCACATCGCCTGTAACACGAGGCGGCCAATCCGGCCGAAACCATTGATACCAACTTTGATTGCCATTTGAGTCTCCCTAAGTCAAAACAGTTAAAAAGTAATGTGCATGATACACATTAACCGCAGCGAAAGTATACCATTTTCAGGTAACGAATGCAACCACAATGTGCGCCCTGCGGCGGTTGGTATGTGCTGTGGCTCCCCACCGATCCACGCCGGCGGCGGGATCGGTGGAAGCAGAGATTGAGAAAGGGACGAGGGCGCGCCTTTATTACTCAATCTCATTCACCCACGACGCAAGGTCGTGGGGGTCTCTACGCAGCGAATCTGCCGCCGCCAGATGCGTTTCTGCCCGTAGCCGCCGCACGGCGTGGGGCGCATTCCGGGACACGCCAGACGCGGAACGCCGTTCCGCGACTACATGCTGCGCCACTGACGTGCTGGCGTACCGTCCATCCCGCCGATGGCGGGATCCGCGCCGGTGGCGGGACTAGCCAAACCAGCTCCAAGCAGCTGACGCACCCACTTCGGGTGCCTGGCGCACAAAATACACTTCAGGTCAGTTTACTTCGCCAGGGCATTGCGCGGTGCGGCCGGAAAGCCCCAGCGCTCGGCCACCGGCGCACAATAAATCTTGCCGTCACTGACATTCACGGCGTTGAGCAAAGCCGGCGTACTGCGCACCGCGGCGCGCCAGCCGTTGTTTGCCAGGGCGAGTGCGTAGGGCAGGGTCGCGTTGGTCAGCGCTTCGGCGGACGTGCGCGGATAGGAACCGGGCATGTTGGCGACGCAGTACAACAGGACGCCGTTGTCGGTGACAATACACGGGTTTTCGTGGGTGGTCGGGCGTGACAGCTCCGTGGCGCCGCCCTGGTCAATCGAGACATCTACAATCACCGCGCCAGGGCGCATGCCGGCAATCATCTCGCACGTCACCAAGCGCGGCGCCACGGCATTCGGCACCAAGACGCAGCAAATGACAATGTCCGCGGTGGCCAGCTCCTCGCGGATGAGCTCCGGCGATGACAGTCGCGTTTTGACACGCCCGTCGAGATTGAAGTACACGCGCTGCAGCTTCTCCCAACTGACATCCATAATGGTGACATCGGCGCGCAGGCCGACCGCCATTTCCGCCGCGTTGGTGCCGGCAACACCCGCGCCCAGCACGACCACTTTGCACGGCAGTACGCCCGTGACGCCGCCAATCAATTTGCCATTGCCGTTGGTGTTGCTCGACAGCAATTGGGCGGCTTGCAGGGTGGCCATCCGCCCGGCAATCTCCGACATGGGTGCCAGCAGCGGCAACGCGCCATTCGGCAGCTCGACGCTTTCGTACGCCAGTGCCGTGCAGCCGGATTTAACCAGCCGCTCCGTCAAGGGCTTGTCGGCCGCCAGATGCAGGTACGTGAACAAGAGCAGCTCGGGGCGCAGAAAATGATACTCGCTGGCTATCGGCTCTTTCACTTTCAACACAAACTCCTGCGCCCACGCTTCCTCGCGTGTGCCGCAGCGCGCGCCGAGCCGCGCATAGTAGTCATCGCCAATGCCGCAGCCGACGCCGGCGCCGCGCTCGACCACAATCGTGTGACCCGCCGCGGTCAACGCGCTGACGCCGGCGGGGAAGAGCGAGACGCGCTGTTCGCGCACTTTGATTTCTTTCGGTATGCCAATTGTCATAAAAATTCCAACCGTACGTTAGTTACCGCATAGTATATCAAATTTGCTATACTATGCTATTTCCAAGTTCCGGCGCGCAGACCTGCCACGGTGCCGCGGCTGTACCGGCGTGCTGGATAACGAACATGCAAGGGGACACACGGCATGGCACGACAGGTTGGTGAACTAACATTTCTGAAGCATCTCGCGCCGCGCTTTGCGATACCGACGCCGGAATTTGTCGAATGGCCGGCGCCGCGCGGGCGGATTCAGGAAGCGCTGGGCAAATGGGGCAAGGCCCTGGCGAAGCCGGACATTCTGGCTGGGCGGCGCGGCAAAACCGGCGCGGTCGAAATGGTTGACACGGCCCAGGATGCGACTCAGGCATTGCAGCGCCTGGCGTCGGTACAGATCAACCAGCGCATGGCGCGCACGGCCTACCTGACGCAGTACATTCCGGCGACGTGCGAAGTGTACACGGCGATCACGTACGACTCGCGGTTTTTGTCGCCGGCGATCACGTTGTCGCTGAAGGGCGGCGTGGATGTCGAGCAGATCTCGGCCGACGACAAGAAAACATTTCCGGTGGATGTGTACCAGGGATTGGACGCGTATCAAGCCGGTGAATTGCTCGAAGAGCTGAAGGCGCCACGCGCGCTGATCAGCCCGTTGGCGCGGGCGCTGGTGAATGTCTGGGACATGTTCATCACGTCCGGCATGCAGATGTGCGAAGTGAATCCGTGGCGGATCACGCCGGAGAGCAAACCAGTCGCGTGCGATTTCAAGGCAGTTTTCGACGACGCCAATTTCAAGCAGCGCAATCCCGGCTTTGTCTGGCCGGAATATCCGGAAGCGACCTCGGAATTCCAGGAAGAGCTGAATCGCTGGAACGCCTCGTCGTATCAGGGGCAAGCCCATGTCAGTGAGCTGGGCGGTACTGGCGTGTTGCCGATCCTCTTTGGCGGCGGGGCTTCGACGATCATCATTGAGAGCTTGTATCGCAGTGGTGGTGATCCCATGTTTCTCTCGGATTTCGGCGGCAATCCGCCGTACGAACGCATGCGCGGCACGGCGGCGTTGTGTTTCAAACACAAGTTGGCGCGCGCCGGGGTACTGCTGATTTTGGGCGGCAAGGCGAACAACACGCGCATTGACGTCACGTTGCAGGCGATTGCCGATGCCCTGCGCGAGTATGCGCCGTTGCGCGCCGGGCGCGCGCTGCCGACCGTGATCGGGCGCGGGGGCCCGGGGCTGGTTGCCGGCCTGCTCTCGTTGCAGCAGGCGCTCGAGGAACTCGACTGGCCGTATCTCATCTGCGGCCCGGACACGCCGATCACGATGGTGGCGCAATACGCCGCCGAATTGCATCAATTTCTCACCGCACCCGCAAGGAAACCGACATGCGCGCGCAAACGCTAACGGACATTTTAAATAAAACCAGCCGGGCGGTCGTCTCGAATGTCACCGGGCGCGAGGCCAGCAAAGTCACGATGGTGACTCAGCGCTACGGTCGCAACATTGTCGGTGGCTGGGCGCTGGGCAAGGGCGGCGATCAGATTGCCGTCGAACAACACCCGTCCATTCCGGTCTTTTCGACCTACGCCGACATGCTGGAAGCCTTGCCGGTCGAGCAGCATCCCAACAAGATCACGATCTATTCGCCGCCGGAGGCCGTCTATGGCGACATCAAGAATGCGTTGAGCGTCTCGAGCAGCACGGTTGAGACGGTTTTCATCGTCACCGAGCATGTCGCGATCGAGGTGGCCGCCAAGATTCACAACTTGTGCAAGCAGCGCAACATTGATGTGCTGGGCTGCAACACGCTGGGGGTCATCAATGTACACGACCACGTCCGCATCGGCGCGGTCGGCGGTGACCAGCCCGACGAAACGTTTCATCCCGGCAGCGCCACGATCATCTCCAACAGCGGCAACATGGTCAACACGCTGGCCGCGTATTTGTATGGCGCGGGCATTGGCGTGCGTTTCGGCATCTCGACCGGCAAAGACCATTTGATCTTAACGCCCTTGCGCGATCTGCTGGCCTTGGCGGCCCACGACGACGAGACCAAGGTTATCATTTTGTATGTCGAGCCGGGTGGCCTGTACGAGCAGGAGGCGCTGGCGTGGATGGAGGAGACGCACTTCAGCAAGCCGGTGATCGTCTATGTCGGTGGCACGCTGGCGGACGAAAAAAGCATGTCGCTCGGGCACGCCGGCGCGGTGGTCGAGGGCCGCGGCACCAGCGCGCGCGACAAAATCGCCTTGTTTGATGGCTATCTCGGCGTGCCGCCGTACGCCCACGGAATGAAATCCATGCGCGGGCACAAACCAGTCCGCGGGCTGCGCATTCAAGCCCTGCATGATGTGCCGGAAGCGGCGCGGATGCTGTACGACGTGCTGGACATCGAACGCGATTATCAGCATTATGCCCCCTTAAAATTGAACCCGTGGATTATCAACATGGGCGATCTGGCAAAACGCCTGCCGCCACGGCTGGTACCGAGTGAAGGCGCGATTCCTGAACCGTATAAAGAGCAGGTCGCCGCCGCGCAACGCACCCAGTTCGGCCGCGGCATCACCCGCCGCGATATGCGCAATGCCAGTCACGCGTCAGCCAATGACGGCGTGACGCCACGCATTTACGGCCGCAATCTGATGGAGCTGATGCAACACGGCAGCTTTGCCGAGACGATCATTTTGGGTTGGACCGGCTATCCCGCCCGCCAACCGTTCGAGCCGGCCCTGATCGAACAAACGCTGATCGCCAGTTTCACCAATGGGCCCGGCGCAATCTCATCTCAAGCCGCGAAACTGTCGGCCTCGGCCGGCAACGAGCCGCACACCGCCATGATCGCGACCTTGGCCTGCATTGGCAGCGTGCATGGCGGCAACGGCTGCGACGCGGTGGCGATGATGATCGAGGCCTTTGCCAAAAGCAAATTGGAGGATCCGTATGCCACCGGGCAGGACGCGCTGATCCGCGCGGTGGCGCAGGAGGTGACCGCCGACACGCAACGCCGCAAACGCGAAGCGCAGGACAACGACAAACAATTTGAGCGGGTGCCGTGCCTGGGCCATCCGGTGTATCGCACGGCCGAGATCAACTACGATCCGCGCGAGCGCATTATCGCGGCGTATCTTGAAAAAACGGGCGTGCCGCACACGTTCCTGGCGTTTTACCACATGCTGGCGCGGGCGCTGCGCGATGTGGGTATCACCCGCAATGTGCTGGCGGTGAATGTGGACGCGGCGATTGCGTGCGTCTGGCTGGGCATTTGCTGGCCGCTGCTGCTCGACAAAAAAATCACGGTGGCGCGCGTCAAACGGATTGCGATGGCGGCCTTTGCGCTGGGCCGCGCGGCCGGCGGCGCCAGCGAATATTTCGACCATGCCGACTTTGGCCAGCCGATGGACATGCGCATCAGCGTGACCGAGTGCCAGTCGCTGACCCCGCCGAAGGCGGAAGGATGAAGGCAGATCAGGATTCGGGGTTCGTGGCAGAAACAGATGAATTTGCCACGAAGGCACGAAGACACGAAGAAGAAGCAGCAACAGCAATGACGGTAGTAGTGGTCAAAGCGCAGCAGGCTGCGGCGGCACAATAAGTAATGTTAATTTCCTTCGCAGCAAAACAAATCAGGATGCGGCGCTGCGATTTCTTCGTGTCTTGGTGTCTTCGTGGCCATAGTATCCGAGCTGCGGTAGTACGCAGGATGCAGGGAAAAATGGTTTTGCCGCAAAACCATTTTGTGCAAAATGAATTGCAGCAATTCATTTTTATAGCCATAGCATGACCGAATTGCTTTTAATACGCCATGGCCAGAGCCAGGCCCAAAGCGGTGAGGATCCGGATCAAGTGAACCCCGCCTTGAGCGCGCGCGGCCAGCAACAAGCCGGCCGCGTGGCCGGTATTCTGGCCGCGTTCAAGCCCGAGCTGGTGGTGAGCAGCCCGCTGCGGCGCGCATGGCAGACCTACGCGGCGTGCGCCGTGCCGGGCGTGCAGGTGGTCTTTGACAGTCGCATAGCCGAGGCGAACTGGGGCAACGCCGATTTTTATGCCGGCATCCAGCCGGTGCGCACGCCCGATTTTGGCGCGCCCGACACTCATGACGCCTGGAAACTACCGGCGGAGCAGCGCGCGACGGCGTTTCTCAACGACATGCTGGTCGGTGACATTGCCCGCATCGCCGTCATTGGCCACTGGGGCATTTTCCGGGAATTATTTCGCGTCTTTTGCGCCGACGGGCAGGCCGTCGCCATGACGGTCGTGGCCACCATGGACAACTGCGCCGTCGCGCGGCTCGCTGTCGACGAGCACGGCACGCGCGTGATGCACGCCTGGAACGAACGCGCGCATGTCGCGGATTTGCTCGAATAGGGGATCGGGGCGCGGGGAGTCAGCAATTAGATTGATGAGCATGATTCACAAAGACCGCCGCGTGCGCTGCGCATGAGTGGGGCAAGGGTGCCGGTGTTTCTGATGGTGGTGTTGAGCGTCTGGACGCTGATGCACCTCTACGTCTTCGTGCGGCTGGCGGCGACACCGCTCGTGATGGCCTGGATGTCGCGGTGTGGGCTGTTGACGCTGGCACTGGCATTGTGGGCGAGTTACCCGCTGGCGCGGATCATGCATGCGCAGCGGTGGGAAGCGGTGGCACAGCCGCTCGAATTCATCGGCGCGACCTGGATTGGCATACTGTTGCTGCTAATGGTGACGCTGTTGGCGGTTGACGTGATCACTGCGGGGGGGCTGCTCTTGCCGCGGATTGCGCCGATGCTGCGCGGCACAGCGGTGATTGCGGGCGGCGTGCTGTCCATGATCGCCCTGGTGCAAGGCCTGCGGCCGCCGGTAGTGCGCGAGTACGAGGTCACGCTGGCGGGACTGCCGCGCGCGCGTGACGGCTTGGTGCTGGTCGCGGTGTCCGATATGCATCTCGGCACACTGATCGGCAAAGACTGGCTGACGCGCTTGGTCGAGCACATCAACCGTTTACAGCCGGATATGATCATCCTCACCGGCGACACCGTGGATGGCAGCGTTGATCACGCCGAGACGCTCGCGCCGGTGCTCGGCGGCCTGCGCGCGCCGCTGGGCGTGTGGGCGGTTACGGGGAATCATGAATATTACGCCGGAATTGACCGCTGTGTGCGCTTGCTCGAGACAGCCGGATGCAGCGTGTTGCGCGACCGCTGCGCCGAGGTTGTTCCCGGATTGTCACTGGCGGGCGTGGACGATCTGACCGCGCGGCGCGGGCGTGGCATTGGCCATGCCGCGGTCGCCAGCGTGCTCACCGGCCGCCCGCCCGGCGCGGCGATCCTGCTCTCGCACTCGCCCGTGCAGGCCGACGCGGCAGCCGCCGCGGGCGCGGGCCTGCTGCTTTCTGGCCACACACACGGCGGGCAAATCTGGCCGTTCGGCTATCTGGTGCGCCTGATGTATCCATTGCTCGGCGGGCGCTACGTGGTGGCCGGCATGCCGGTGATTGTCTGCCGCGGCACGGGCACTTGGGGACCGCGCATGCGGCTGTGGCAACCCTGCGAGATCGTGCGCGTCACGCTGAGAGCAGCAGGGCAGCAACATGCCCAATGATACCGCGCGGTTCCAACACTTTACCATTGCACGAGATCACATGAATGCACATCGCACCGCAAGCGCAATTTTAACCGGACTTGTCTACGCGCTACTCAGCACCGCGCTGCACGCCGATTTGACGCAGACATCGCTGGGTATCACGCCTTTGACGGACATGCGCAATAGCACGTACCAGGGCTACGCTGGCGGCTTGTATCCCGACTATGCAAACACCCCGTCGCCTGTCCACGCATCGGCGGGTTTGCACGCGGCCACCAACATCGTGCCGCTCGATGCGAACGGGCAGCCGAGTTCCACCGGCAAGATCGTGCTGGTATCGGTCGGGATGTCGAACACAAGCATGGAGTTCTCGCGCTTTGTCAGCATTGCCATGACGCACGCAACACGCAACAACGCGCTGGTCGTGGTTGACGGCGCGCAAAGCGGCCAGGCCTACAACTCATGGACTAACGTGTATGCCCCCACTTGGACAAATGTTGATATGCGCCTGGCCAGCGCCGGCGTCAACTCGAACCAGGTACAGGCGGTGTGGCTGAAGCAAGCGACGATCAACCCTAGCTCTGTTGGCGATTTTCCGTATCACGCCTGGCAGTTGGCGGACGGGTTGCAACAAATTGTGCGAAATCTTAAAACGCGCTATCCAAATGTCAAGGTCGCGTATCTCTCAAGCCGAACACGCGCCTACATCACCGTTTCAGGAACACTCAACCCGGAACCGTACGCTTGCGAATCTGCGTTCTCGGTGCGCTGGGCGATTGAGGCACAGATGAACGGCGCATCGAATCTCAACTATGATGTCGCGCGCGGCCTGGTCTGCGCGCCGTGGATCAAGTGGGGGCCGTACCTGTGGGCTGACGGCACGAACTCGCGTTCGGACGGGTTCACATGGCCGACCAACGCGGTCAACGCCGATTTCGTACATCCCTCAACGGTGGGCCAAGCGCTGGTCGCCACGCAGTTGCTGGCATTCTTCTCGACGGATGCGACCGCCGCGCCCTGGTTCCTCAAACGCACCGTCACCGGCGCGCCGCCGATATGCGCCGCAGCGGCTGACGTCCTCACCGGCACGGTGCCGTTCACGGTCAACTTCACGGCCAACGCCAGCGACCCGGACGGCACGATCAGCGAGTATCTCTGGACCTTCGACGACGGGACCTTCTCGGTCCTGAGCAATTCCGCCAAGGTCTTCGACGTTCCGGGCGTCTTTGATGCGCGCGTCACGGTGGCCGACAACAGAGGCAACCCGACGACGTGCCTGGTGCGCATCACGGCCGTCGCGCCGACCAACGAGAACCATACGCCGTATCTCGCCGTGTGCCAACCCATGACGATCTATTATACCCGCAGCGGCCTGATCAGCAACACGCTCCTGCGCGTGGCCGATAGCGAAAGCGCCGCAGCAAACATCACCTTCCTGATCGTCTCGAACACGGCGCGCGGCGCATTGCTGCTGAACGGCGTGCCGCTTGCCACCCACAGCATCTTTACGCAGGACGACATTAACAACCTGCGCCTGGCCTTCACCAACCGCACTGGCGGCGGCTGGGACCGCTTCTACTTCAGCGTCTCGGACGGTGCCGACGGCGCGTTCAGCAACGCGCATTTCAGAATCTCGATCATGCCAGAGCCGGCTGTGTTGGGCGTGCTTGCGCTGCTCTGGGCGTCAAGGAAAATCAGGCATTGACGAATGACGTCGTTACGCACGCTATATTGTTCGCTGTAGCTGCGGCTGGCCATCAACCACACGGCCACTTGCCGCGCCTCACTGCCTGTGCGAGGAGGACTCACGTGACACGCAGACCGAATGTGCTTGTCGTGCTGGCGGACCAGCTTCGCGCGCAGTCAACACCACCGCAGGAACAGCAGGTGCCGCTGCCGGCCATGGAATCGCTGATCGCCGATGGCATGCGCTTCCGCCATGCACCTCGTGGCACTCATCCGCCGGCATGCCTTTGCCAGCGCCCGCCACGTCGCCGCCTATATCGGCATCACTCCGGCCCATCGTCAGTCCGGAACCAGTTTGTGTGGCCGCCCCTTTATCTCGCGCGATGGCAGCTTTTGCGCTAGGCCGCGCGGCCGGCGGCGCCAGCGAATATTTCGGCCATGCCGACTTTGGCCAGCCGATGGACATGCGCATCAGCGTGACCGAGTGCCAGTCGCTGACCCCGCCGAAGGCGGAAGGATGAAGGCAGATCAGGATTCGGGGTTCGTGGCAGAAACAGATGAATTTGCCACGAAGGCACGAAGACACGAAGAAGAAGCAGCAACAGCAATGACGGTAGTAGTGGTCAAAGCGCAGCAGGCTGCGGCGGCACAATAAGTAATGTTAATTTCCTTCGCAGCAAAACAAATCAGGATGCGGCGCTGCGATTTCTTCGTGTCTTGGTGTCTTCGTGGCCATAGTATCCGAGCTGCGGTAGTACGCAGGATGCAGGGAAAAATGGTTTTGCCGCAAAACCATTTTGTGCAAAATGAAGTGCCGCACTTCATTTTTATAACAGAGACATCCCCACCATGACCGAAGTGCTTTTAATACGCCATGGCCAGAGCCGGGCCCAAAGCGGTGAGGATCCGGATCAAGTGAACCCCGCCTTGAGTGCGCGCGGCGGCGTTTCTCAACGACGTGCTGGTCGGTGACATTGCCCGCATCGCCGTCATTGGCCACTGGGGCATTTTCCGGGAATTATTTCGCGTCTTTTGCGCCGACGGGCAGGCCGTCGCCATGACGGTCGTGGCCACCATGGACAACTGCGCCGTCGCGCGGCTCGCTGTCGACGAGCACGGCACGCGCGTGATCCGCGCCTGGAACGAACGCGCACACGTCGCGGACTTGCTCGAATAGCCACGGCAGGTAGGGCGGGGGATATTCAGTAATCGGTATTCGGTGAAATGCCACAAACGACATTATTGTACCACCGCAGACTTGTCGCGGCCAGCACCGGCCACAAAGCGGGAGCGACTTCAGGTCGCGATTGTTCTCTCCCACCTTGGCTCATCAAGACTGCAGTTCTCCTAAGTTTGCACTATGCGCTATGCACCCGCCCTTACATTCTTTCGCCGCGAAAGAATGTACCGCAGATGCTCCTTGAAATGCAATGGTTTGTTCAGATCCGATCCCGATGGCACAAACAGATTTGCACGGGAGCGATAGATATGAGATACTACATTATGAGTCCGACGGTATTCAGGCATGGAGCGTATCGTTTCTTCTTCTTTTCGCGCGCCACTGTGACCGGAATGTAAGATTACAGCTGTGGAGGGCTTAATGCATCGTAGCAGATCAATCCTGTTGGCATTAGCAGTGTGCGGCGTTCTGTGCGCCGGGGACATGAATGTGTTGTGGGAGGAAATCATCTGCCCGCAGGACGGCACTGCATCCTGCAAATTAGGCACGGACGGAACCAGCCTGTACTATGTGCCGGCCTCCGACCCGGCCACCAACTTCTGGAAGTATGATCCGGCGGGGGATAGTTGGACGCAACTGGCCTGCTTTCCAGGCCACGCTGACGAAGGTGACACCGGCGGGGGACTGGACTATCGCGACGGTTATTTGTTCACCATTCTCAAGGATGCCCACACCAATGCCGCCGGCCAGATTCCCAACCGGCTTTTCCGGTACAGTGTGGCGCAGAATGCTTGGACGTATTTGACCAACGACATTCAAGGGGCCGGCAGCGGGACGATTGTGGGGAGCACCACCAACACGATCTACGCCAACTGGGGGTCGGTCGCGCAGCCCTGGGCCAGGATCACCTGGGGTGATGGCAGCGTGTTGTTCTCCGAGTTCAATTGCTCGGGCTGTTTGGACGGCAACTGGACCGTGCGGTTCGACACTACCATGCTCAGCAACGTCATGTACGGCGTGAAGAATGACTGGCAGGACAGCGATATGACGAATGCGACCGGCGGCGACGTGGTTTGGCGGAAGTACAACGACGGTTCCGATTCCGCGATGAAGGTGGCGACCCTGCCGTGGAATCCGGGCGCGGGGCTGGGTTGCGTAGGCGTGCCGGCCAGCAACGCCTGGAGCGGAGCCAATGAATTGGTAGTGGTTCGCGGCGCCGGGATTGGCGCCAACCAGGATGGCTGGGGCGCTGCCACACCGCACATCGCCCTGCTCACCCTGCCCAATACGAACTGGCATAACTTGACGGACTTGCCCCTGGAAATGGGGCAGGGCAGCGAGATCACCAAAGTGGGCGAGCACGTGTACGTCAAGGCCGGGCGCGATGACGGCTACTCCTACAATGACATCATGTTCAAGGGCACGTTCGTGTTCGTTCCCGGTCCGACCACGCCGAGCAACCTCACGCCCGCGCCGGGCGCCACCGGCCTCTTCCTGGCTGTCCGCCTAAGCGCTTCGCCCTTCGTGGATGCAGATCCGAGCAATACCCACTACGGCAGCCGCTGGCAGCTCAGCGCAACGACCAATTTTGACTTTCCCATTTGGGACAGCGGCGAGAGTACGCACTATCTGACGAACATCACTCTGCCGCCCGGCCTGTTGACCAACAGCACGCGATACTATTGGCGGGTGCGGTACAAGAACAGCGCCATGGCCGCCGGCGAGTATTCCGCTCCAACCTGGTTTGAGACGCGGCCCGGCGGTGGCGCCCCGCCCTACGTCCAAATCGCCTGGTCCGAAATCGTCTGCCCGGAAGTCAGCGGCAACGGCGCCAGACTCGGCTCGGATGGCACGTATCTATACTATATTTCGAGCATCAGCGCCAGTTTCTATCGGTACACTCCAGAAAGTGATCTATGGGAGCCCTTGGCCAACCTGCCGGGCGATGTGCGCGGCGATCTGCATATGGCTACCGGGCTCGACTACCAGAACGGCTGGATGCACACGGTTGTCCATAACAGCAATGATTGGTCGTATTACGTCCGCTACTCGATTGCCAATGACGTCTGGGAACTGCTGGACACCAATACCATTGTCACCAGCCGGACAGTGACACCGAGCTCGGGCTGCTGGGCGCGGCCAGATGGCGAGGTGGCCTACGCCCCTCTGAAAGGCATCGCCGGTTACGTGCTGCGGGGTGAATGGGCAACCACCAACATGGGCGCAGTGCCGTTCAGCGGCGCCATCGCGGACAATTGGCTCTGCACCTGCGTGGACACGGCCACGGCGCCATTCGACGATTACGTCTATGGCACCAAGAATGACTGGGACAGCACGAACGGCGTCAGTTCCGGCGACTTGCTGTGGTGCGTGCCGCAATGGGAGGTGACGGCCGGCAAGTTCAGGACAATCCGGTTGCTGCCGTGGGCGCCGGGGGCCGGGGTCTGCCTCGTGGCGCTCCCCGTCGAACAGTCCATGACGAGCAACAGAGAGATCTTTGTTGTGCGCGGCGCGGGCGGCGGCGAAGTCAATCAGGATGGTTTTACCGGCTATTCTACGCCGAATTGCGCCGTATATTTCCCCGATTTCAACGCGTGGGCTCCGGCCTCCGATATGCCCTTCGAGACCGGTATGGGCGGCACCGATGTGACCATGTTGAGAGGCAAACTGTACGTGAAGATTTGCGGCAATGACATAATGTTCTGCGGCGAGCCTGTTCCGGAGCCGCTGAGCGTGTGGATGCTTGTTTTGCCGGCGCTCTGGGGCTGCCGGCGCCGGGATTAGATTCGCGCGGATTCGCGGTTGCACAATCAATTCGTCATTGCCGTGCTGCGATGGCCTTTAGCCCCCAGCCCCTGGGGCAACCGGGGCAGAAGGGCAGAATAAAGGAGCAGGGGGAGGGGCAGAATAGTGTCAGACGTTCACCTATGATTCTGCTGAAAAACTCCGCCATGTGCAAAACCAAGAGGAGATAAAATGTCTCCTTGGTGCGTGATCGTCATTCATGGGGTATCCTCCAAGGCTGGCGACTTGCCTGCTGTACAGCGATTGTTTCTTCTTCGTGTCGCGCTGGCTTTGTGATAATAGTGCAGCGGCCCCATGGCGGTTTCACCGAGGGGAACGCGGCACGCTCGTGCCGCTGAAGGGAGGTGGGATTTCCAGATTCCGCCACATTCTCGCACGGCACGACAATGTAAGATTGCAGAGGTGCAGAAGTTGTCGGCATTTCTGTGCGCGGCGCTTGCCAGCAGAAGCTGCGATCGGGAGATCGCAGCTTCCTTCAGTCGATCGGGCTGCTTGGAGGCCCGTCAACGGCGGGGTGATCGGCGTTCCCTTCGCAACGGTGCAACGGATTGCTGCCGCTCTGGAGAAGCATGCCCCTGCGTATCCGCGCCGGTGGCGGGATCGCCGCCGCTGCCAGAAGCAGTTTTTTCGCTGCATGTTGTGTATTTAGCGAAATTGCGCTATAATTGTAAATGATGAAGATATCGCGCGATATGTGGCGACAAAGTAGCCGCTGGTGTGCCGTTTGGCTTGCGCTGATGGTGGCGCTGCGGGCGGGTGGTGCCGTGGCGCAGCCGACGGTCGTAATCATTCCGGTGCAGGGCGAGATCGAGGAAGGCTTGACCTATGTCGTGCGGCGCGGCATTCGCGAGGCCGAGCGCAGTCAGGCCGCGTATTTGATTCTGCAGATGGACACGTTTGGCGGCAAAGTCAAGGCGGCGGAAGACATCATGCAGGCCTTGTCGCGCTGCACCGTGCCGACCGTCACGTTTGTCGACACGAAAGCGATTTCGGCCGGCGCACTGATCGCCGCCGCGACGCGCCAGATCGTGATGGCGCCGCAGAGCCAGATTGGCGATGCAAAACTGATGGAAATGTCGCCGATACCTTTGATGGGTGGCGCGAAGGAGATTGATGAAGGCGTCAAGGAAAAAGTGTATAGCGCCGTGCGCGCGATTGTGCGCTCGGCCTGTGAGCGCAACGGGCACGACTTTCGGCTGTTCGAGGCGATGATGGACGAACAGGCCGGGCATACGAACATTGTGGCGCCGGGCAAGTTGCTGACCTTGACGGCGCGCGAGGCGGTCTCGAACGGGCTGGCGGTGGCGCAAGCAGGCACGCTGCCGGATGTGCTGGCGCTGCTGGGCGTGAAGAACGCGCAGATCGAGCAGATCACGCCGAAATCGCGCGAGCATGTGGCGCGCTTTCTGACCGGCTCGATGATGTCGGGGCTGCTGCTGCTGCTGGGCTTGGGCGGGCTGTTCATTGAGCTGCGCACGCCAGGCTTTGGGCTGCCGGGCATCATCGGCATAACCTGCCTGGCGCTGTTTTTCTGGGGCTACACAATCGCCGGGCAGAGTGGCTGGTTTGAGATCGCGCTGTTTCTGGTCGGGGTCATTCTTTTGCTGATTGAGATATTTGTGATTCCGGGCTTTGGCGTGACCGGCGTGTCCGGCATTATTTGCATTGTCGTGGCGCTCTTGTTTGCCATGCTGGATTGGCAGCCGGGCCATGGGCTGCCGGGCGCCGAGCAGTTATTCCGGCCCATCGCGGTCGTGGCGGCCGGCATCATCGGTTCACTCGTCGCCCTGGCGCTGATGGCAAAACTCATGCCGCACACGCCCGGCGTGAGCCGCATGTTTCTGGCGATGGCCATGGATAAGAAGCATGGCTATGATCCCAGCGGCCTGAGCGTGACCGGCGCCGCGCTGCTGGGCAAGACTGGCATTGCGCACACTGTTTTGCGGCCGGCCGGCAAAGTGGTCATTGACGGCAAACTATATGATGTGATCACCGAAGGCGATTACATTGAACGCGGTGCGCGCGTGCGGGTGATCAGCACCGACAGCAATCGCATCATCGTTGACGCGAGCGCCGCCATCTGACCTTAAGACTTGGGCATCTGCCGCACACGGGTTACTGCACCAATTGAAGCTATGACAACCACCCAACCGATTCCGCGCACCTATTCCGGCTTGAGCCGCCTGGCCGGCCCGATCATTGTGATTGAAAATGTCACCGATGTCAGCTATGCCGAAGTGGTTGACATCGAGTTGGCCAATGGCGAGGTGCGCCAGGGCCGCGTGCTGGACGTGGCCGAGAAGTACGCGGTGGTGCAGTCCTTTCAGGGGACGTATGGTCTTTCGACGCAGACCACCAAGGTGCGTTTCCTGGGCCGGCCGATGCTGGCGCGCGTGTCGGAGGAAATGCTGGGGCGCGTCTTCGACGGGCTGGGCAATCCGATTGACGGCGGGCCGATGCCGTTTGGCGGCGAGAAGCGGGATGTCAACGGCGTGCCGATCAATCCGGTGGCGCGCACCTATCCGCGCGAATTCATCCAGACCGGCATTTCGGCGATTGACGGATTGAACACCTTGATTCGCGGGCAGAAGCTGCCGATTTTCTCAGGCAATGGTTTGCCGCACAATCAGATCGCGGCGCAGGTTGTGCGCCAAGCCAAAATTGTGAATGCCGAGGGTAAGCCCAGCGATGATCGCTTCTCGATTATTTTCGCAGCGATGGGCGTCAAGTACGATGTCGCCCAGTTTTTCAAACGCGAGTTCGAGGAATCAGGTGCGCTGGCCAATGTGACCATGTTCCTGAACCTGGCCAATGACCCGCCGGAGACGCGCGTGGTGACGCCGCGCATAGCCCTGACCTTGGCCGAGTATCTCGCGTTTGATTGCGGCCACCATGTGCTGGTCGTGCTGACCGATATGACCAATTACTGCGAGTCGTTGCGCGAAGTGGCCAGCGCGCGCGGTGAAGTGCCCAGCCGGAAGGGCTATCCGGGCTATTTGTATTCCGACTTGGCCTCGCTCTACGAGCGCACCGGGCGGGTGCAGGGCGCCAAGGGCTCGATTACCCAGATCCCGATTTTGACGATGCCCAATGATGACATCACCCATCCGGTGCCGGACTTGACCGGCTACATCACCGAAGGCCAGATTGTCGTCAGCCGCGAATTGAACGCCAAGGGCATTTACCCGCCGATCAATGTGTTGCCCTCGTTGTCGCGGATCATGAAAGACGGGATCGGCAAGGGCTTTACGCGCGCCGATCACCCGAACTGGGCCAGCCAGTTGTATGCCGCCTACAGCCGGGTCGAGTATGTCCGCAGCCTGGCCTCAATCATTGGCGAGGACGAGCTGACCGACACGGACAAGGCCTACCTGCGCTTTGGCGAGGGCTTTGAGACCAAGATGATCCAACAGGGCATGCACGAGGAACGCAGCATTCGCGACACGCTGGGCATTGGCTGGGAACTTCTGAAAATCCTGCCGGAGCACGAATTGACACGCGTCTCCCAGGAAGAAATCGCACAGTATTTACCCCGATAAATCAACGACAAGGAGCAGTATGAGCAAGCGCATCTGGAGTAGCAGTCTTGCGGCCGTGCTGGGTGCCAGTGTGGTGCTGGGCGGCGCTCTATTTGGCACGGTGAAAGGTGATAGCGGCGCAGCGTTGTCGGGCGCCAAAGTGGCCGTGTTCGGCAAAGAGTTGAGTGCTACCACGGATGCGGGCGGCAAGTTCCGCATCACTAGCGACGAGTTGCTGGACGGCAACAAGTATTCTGTGACGGTGACGGCCGACGGCTATGATGTTGCCCAAACGTTCAGCGTCGAAATGTATAGCGACCCGGCGGACATGGAACCGATCGAGATCGAGATGTACAAAACCGAAGAGATCGCGATTGACACCAACGCGACCGCAGTGCTGATGCCGCAGGGCATGACCATGACCACCAATGCCGTGCCGCCGAGCGAAGCCCTGGACACCAATGCGACCAGCGTGGTCGCCACCGATTTGATTGATGTCACAGAAGCGGCGCCGAGCACGAATGCAGCGCCGGTGCGCTAAGGCGCGGGTGATCAGTGATCAGTAATCAGTATTCGGTAAACGACGAACGATGAACGATGAACGGTTGGCAATCCAATCGTAAATTGTAAGTTGTAAATTGCAAATGCTGCCATGATTCTCAAACTGCCCCCCACGAAGAGCAACATGTTCAAGCTCGAGCAAGACCTGCGTTTTGCGCGGGAAGGCCATGATTTGCTGGATCGCAAGCGTGAGGTGCTGGTCATGGAGTTGATGCAAATTGTGCACACGATCAAAAACATACAGCGGCGTCTGGCAGAACAGCTCGAACAAGCCTACGCGACCTTTCGCATGGCCTACACGGAAATGGGCTCGGACGCGATCGAGCGCGCGAACTATGCCTATCTTGAGCCGCTGGAAATTGCCGTGAAAGAGCGCAGTGTGATGGGCGTGCCGGTGCCAAGCGTCAGTGCCGTGCGCGCGCCGCGCTCGGTGCAAATTGGCCTGATGGACACGTCGCTCTCGTTTGACGCGGCGGTTGGCGAGTTCGCGCAGGCAATTCCCTTGCTGCTCCAGTACTGCGAGGCGAACATGACCTTGACACGTCTGGCGACTGAGCTGCAGAAAACGCAGCGCCGGGTCAACGCGCTTGAAAACATGTTCATTCCGAATACGAGTGACACCATTAAATACATTCGCGACGTGTTGGAAGAAGGCGAACGCGAAGACTTCTTCCGCCGCAAGCGGGTCAAGAAAACCATATGACATTTTACAGCTCCATTTTTTTGCGCAGGGTGTTAAGAAGGAATAAACGGCGGGCGTTGCGCTGGTTAAGTGCGGCCGGCATCGCAGCGGGGCTGTGGGCTGGTGGGACGCGCGCCGCGCTGGTCATCAACGAAGTGCACTACAATCCGCCGGGCGCGGGCGACACCACCGAGTTCATTGAATTTTGGAACACGGGCGCGCTGCCGCTGAGCTTGGGCGGCTGGCAGATGAGCGATGGCGTTGAGTTCGTGTTCCCGCCGCAAGCAGTGGTGCCGGCCGGCGGCTTCCTTGTGCTGGCGCTGGATCCTGTGGCGTTTGGCGCGGCCTATCCGCTGGTGACCAACGTGTTCGGCCCGTTTGCCAATGAGACCAAGTTGAACAATGACGGCGAGCGCGTGGCGATCAGCGATGCCGGTGGCACGGTGGTCAGCGAAGTGACCTATGATGACACCGCGCCGTGGCCGACCGCGCCGGATGGCGACGGACCGTCGCTCGAATTGCGCCATCCGCTGCTGAATCTTTCCGCGCCGACCAGCTGGGCGGCAAGTCTGGCGGCGGGTGGGACACCGGGCGCGACGAATTCAACGTATGTCAACGACACCCTGAGCTTCACGACTACGCGCACGCCGCTGTCGCCGGTGTCGGCATCCAATGTTGCGTTACTGGTGACCGTGACGGTGGGCGCGCCGTCGAATGTGATCGTGGTGTATACCGCACCTGGTGGTTGGTTGACGAACGCCTGTGCGCTGGCGGCGCCGAATGTGTGGACCGGCGCGCTGCCGGCCCGCGCTGACGGCACATGGGTTGAGTACGTCGTGCAGGCGCGCAGCGCAAGCGGCGTCGTGTATCTGGATCCGCTGACCGGCACGGCGCTGTATCGCGTCATGGACACGCCCCCGCAACCGCGCGATCTGATCATCAATGAGATCATGTACCACAGCAGTGTGGATGCGCTGACCCAGAAGTATGAATATGTCGAGTTGTGGAACATCAGCGCCAAAACAGTGGATCTGGCTGGCTGCATCTTTGAGGACACGCGGCTGCCGACGAATGCGTGGCCCGTGCCGCCGGGCGCGTTGGTCGTGCTGGCCGATGAGCCGCGGGCGTCGTTGAACAGCATCTATCCGGCGATTGCCGCAGAGCGCTTTGCGCAGGTGGACATCGGCTTGTCGGACGACGGCGAGACGTTGCGGATCAAGAGCCCGAATGACGTGCTTCTGCATGCCGTCACGTATGCGCATGACAACGGCTGGCCGAGCGCGCCCAACGGCTTCGGGCCCAGCCTCGAGTTGACCAGCGCACTGCTCGACGACACGCGTGCCGCGAGCTGGGCGGCGTCGATCGGCTTCGGCACGCCGGGCTATCCGAACAGTATTAGCGCCACCGGCACGCAGATGGCCATTGTTGATGTGATGGTTGTGCCGGCACGGCCTGCTGCCGGGCAGCCGGTGTATCTCACTGCCCGCGTGCTGGCCTCGGCACCGATCATCTCTGTAACCGCCATTTGGCGGACCAATGCGCTGGATACGAATGTCGTGGTGATGGCGGACGATGGTGGCCATGGCGACGGCCTTGCCAACGACAGTGTCTATGGCGCCGCGCTGCCGGCCATGCCCGCCGAGATGGTGGTGTGGTACATCATCCGGGCGGAATTGGCAGACGGAACCGTGCAGGAAAGCCCGATCGACCTGGCTCCAACTGCGAATGCAACGCCACTGCTGTCGGTCGCGATATTGAATAGCACGATGAGTGTTACCGTCACCCCGGCCGCCGTGTGGCAGGTCGTGACCAACACCGGCCGCTCGACAGAATCAGGCTATGGCTATGCCGATTTCATGTTGCTGGGCGCCGGTGAGTGTTTGATTGACGATGTCCGCTTCAATGACGGCCCTACGCAACTCATCAGGAACGTCAGCTTTAACAATAGTTCGTATTGGTATGGGTGGGGGTCGCACGCCGCGTCGTACGTCGAGCCGCGCTGGGGCTACACCGCACCGGGCAGCGGGCGCATTGTCAGCGACGGCACCGCCTACGGTTCGTATTACACCTATTTCAAAGGGATAACCAACACGGTGGACTACACCTTCAGCTTTGCCTACCGCAGCGTGCCAACGTCGGTCACGCGCCCGTGGCATTTCTACGGGGTGGGGCCGGGCACCAATCCGACCATGTGCATCTCCGAGATCAACTATCACACGATGCACGATGGCTTGGGCAACTTCGAGTTTGTCGAGCTGTACAATTATGGCGCGGCGCCAATCAACCTGGCGCAATGGACACTCGAGAACAAAAACGGAGTGCGGTTTGCCATCACGCGCGAGGCGGTGGTTCCGCCGGGTGGCTGCCTGTTGTTATGTGGCGATGCTGAGACGATAGCAAATTACTATGATGTGCCCGAGGCGCTTTGCCATGGCCCCTTGCCGTTTGACTTGAGCAATGGCGATGACGTGCTGACCTTGCGTGCCTGGGACGGCAGCGTGGTTGACGTGGTGGCCTATCAAGACCGCGCGCCGTGGCCGACGCGTGCGGATGGCGATGGCGCCACGCTCGAACGCATTGGCATGGGCGGCGACGGCGCGACGGCCAGCAACTGGCAGGCTAGCGCCAGCGGCGGCACGCCCGGCTATCCCAATGGCGCATGGGGTGCGACGATCCTCGACATCTGGCACAGCCCGGCCGTGCCGCGCGCGACGGATGCCATCACCATTTTCGCGCGGGTGACCAACATCGTCGGCGGCGTGCGCGTGCTCTATCGGCCGAACGAATCCGGCGCATGGCTGGCGCAAGCCATGACGGGCCCGGACGCCAATGGCCTGTGCAGCGCCACGCTGGGCACCTTCACCAGCGGCACCTACATCCCGTTCTACTGCGAATACAGCACGGCGGTCACGCGGGTGCGCTTTCCCAGCGCCGGCATACGCCAGCCCGCGCTGCTCGAAGTGGACGACACGCGCGACACGTACACCTTGCCGGTGTGGCGTTTACTGCTTACCAGTGCAAACTGGAACACGCTGAACAGCCGCGCCTGGCTGTGGGATAATAGTGATGTGGATGCCACCCTGATTATTGGCACGCAGATATTCTACAACATCGGCACGCACTTCCGCGGCAACTACAGCCGCCAATACAAATCCGCGCACAACTTGTACCTGAACTACGGCCAGACGTGGCGCGGGCACCGCAAACTGTCGCTGGCGTACAACTGGGAAGACGCATCGCTGATCGTGATACCCTATGCGCAAGAGATGTACAAGCGCATGGGTGTGCCGATTTACGATACCAGCATGTGCATCCTCAAGCGGCGTGGGTCTGAGCTTGGGTTGCGCCATTATATCGAGCCGTTTGATGAAGTCTTCATGCAGACCAACGCGCTGACGACCGGCAACTTGTACAAAGCCGCGCAGGCCGACCGGCAACAAGCCTTGTTCACCTTTGCCGGCTATCAACCGGCGCTGTACGAGAACTGCTATGAGGCCAATGGGGTGCGCGACAAAGCCCATCAATACACCGATCTGGCGCGCGGCCTCGAGGCCTTGTACGCGTTGCCGCCGGAGGTTTTTGCCACCCAGGCGACCAATTACCTCGATCCGGTTGCATTTGGCCGCGAACAAGCCATGTACCATTTCCTGCACAATTCGGACGGCTGGCCGCGCTGGGGGCAGAATTATTTGCTGCACGGCGATGCCAACGGGCAGATGAAATTGTATCCGCAGGACATTGGCGCGACGATGGTGTGGCCTGATGACTGGCCGGTGTATCCGACCGTCGCCGGGGTGCAGCGCTTTGTGCGCTTGCCGGAGGTTGCGCGCGTCTTTTGGGGCACCTACACCAACGCCCTCGCCAGGATTCCGGCGGCGGTGCAACGGGCCTATGTGGATGTACTCTACAATCAAGCCAAAAATGATATGGACAGCTCGTTTCTGAACGACGTCAACAGCGTGAAGAGCAGCATCAGCAGTTGGTACTCGTCCACGGGCACGGAATCGCCCAATAAGATTGCGACGTGGAGTTTTGTGTGGTTGTCGCAGCCCAATCGCTGCGTGCTGGTCAACGAGCCGTATTATTATCGCGCCAGTGCCTTTGACACGGCCGGCCGCGGCATCACCTACTCATTGGCCGGCGCACCGGCCTGGTTGAGCATTGACAGCGCAACCGGTGAAATCCGCGGCACGCCGACCAGCACGGGTTCGTATAGTTTTCAGGCGCGCGCCAATAATGGGGTGACCACGCTCGTGCAAGTCTGCACCGTGGTGGTGCAGCAACCGTCCGTGCGGCTGCGCTTGCGCTGCGACGAGGGGGCCGGCACGACCGCGGCCGACTCGAGCAGCTTTGGTAACAACGGCACGCGCCAGAACACTGTCAATTGGGCGGCCGACGGGCGCTACAGCAATTGCCTGTATTTTGGCGCCGCCAGCACGGATCGCCTGGCGGTCAATGCCGCCTCATCGCTGAATATCGAAGGCGATTTCACCTTCGAGGCGTGGATCAAATTTACCCAGAAGAACAAACCGCCATCGCTGATCTTTGAAAAATATGAGGAGCTCGGTTTTGAAATGGGGCAAGACAGCACGATCATGGGCGGCCGCTTCTGGTACGGCCCGTTTGACGACGGGAAGGCCATTGTCGACGGCTTGGGCGGGCACGGCTACGTGCTGATGCGCTACAATGAAGACGCCAACGCGCGCCTGATGCAAACGGGCGTCTGGCATCATGTCGCCGTCACCCACGAGCGCGACCGCAATGAAGTCTACATCTATCTGAACAACCAACGCATTGGCGGCATGGTTTGGAACAGCAATTTGCTGAGCACCGACGCGTTGCGGTTGGGCGGGCCGTTCGACGGCTGGATGGATGAAATGAAGCTGTGCTCGTTTGCGCGCAAGGCGTTCAACCTGGGTGTGAGCATTGATGCCGTGCGCTTTGCCGCGCCGCGTGCCTACGTCCAGTTCAGCTATTTCAATCGCGGCGCAGTCCCGCCGCTCAACCTGAAATATTTTACGCTGCGGGTCGAGCCGGCCGGCACCTGGCACCAATTGCCGGATGTCGAGCTGCCGCCGGGCGGCACGGTGCGCGTCGAGCTGGCGGATATTCCCGGCTTGGCGGCCTTGCCCGAAAGTGGCGCACTGGCGCTCTACCCCTTTGAGCCGGACACCATCTATCCGCCCGGCAATTATCAGCACACCTGCACCAAGATTCTTGACTATGTGGCGTGGGGTAACTTCACGGCCGCGCCCACACCGGAGCATCCCGCCGTGCAGGCCGGCCTGTGGCAGTCTGGTGGTGTGGTGGCCACAAATTCCGCCGCCGGCCGTTGTGCCCTGCGCGCGCCGGGCCGTAACGAAGATGGCGTCAATTCCTGGGTTGGCGGTATGATAGATCACCAGCCGCCCAATGTTGCGACCAACGCGTTGCTCAGCCCGGCGGGCGGCGAAATGCTGGACGCCGGCGTGCCCTTCGCAATTACGTGGGCAACCAATGCCATCACCGATGAGCCGCCCGCGCCAGCCACACCGGTGAGTCTGTACTTCAAGGCCGATGGCGTCACGAACACCTGCATCGCGCCGTGGATGCCCAACGATGGCGTCAGCCTGTGGGCGCCGCCAAGCTGGGCGCAAGACCGCACCAACTGCTTTATCACCCTGCTCGTCCGTGACCGCTTCGGCAACGCTGCCGCGGATGTCAATGACGCGCCATTTCAAGTGTTGCCAGAACCCGCGCAGCTCATCCTTCTCGTCAGCCTAATATTTACCACCCGACGTTTTTTATGCTAAGCACCCACTCCGTTGTTTTGCGTGCGACATTGGTTGCCGTCACTGCCGCCGCCATGGCACATGCCGCGCTGGTCATCAACGAAGTGCACTACAATCCGCCGGGCGCGGGCGACACCACCGAGTTCATTGAATTTTGGAACACGGGCGCGCTGCCGCTGAGCTTGGGCGGCTGGCAGATGAGCGATGGCGTTGAGTTCGTGTTCCCGCCGCAAGCAGTGGTGCCGGCCGGCGGCTTCCTTGTGCTGGCGCTGGATCCTGTGGCGTTTGGCGCGGCCTATCCGCTGGTGACCAACGTGTTCGGCCCGTTTGCCAATGAGACCAAGTTGAACAATGACGGCGAGCGCGTGGCGATCAGCGATGCCGGTGGCACGGTGGTCAGCGAAGTGACCTATGATGACACCGCGCCGTGGCCGACCGCGCCGGATGGCGACGGACCGTCGCTCGAATTGCGCCATCCGCTGCTGAATCTTTCCGCGCCGACAAGTTGGGCGGCAAGTCTGGCGGCGGGCGGAACACCGGGCGCAATCAACTCGACCTTCGTATATGACAGCTTGAGTTTTTCGACGAAACGAACCCCGCAATCGCCGGTCTCCGCATCGAACGTCGTGCTGCAGATCACGTTTAGTCTGGGCGCGCCGTCGAACGTGATCGTGGTGTATACCGCGCCCGGTGGTTGGTTGACGAACGCCTGCGCGCTGGCGGCGCCGAATGTGTGGACCGGCGCGCTGCCGGCCCGCGCCGACGGCACATGGGTCGAATATGTCGTGCAGGCGCGCAGCGCAAGCGGCGTCGTGTATCTGGATCCGCCGATCGGTACGGCGCTGTATCGCGTCATGAATACGCCCCTGCAACCGCGCGATCTGATCATCAATGAGATCATGTACCACAGCAGTGTGGATGCGCTGACCCAGAAGTATGAATATGTCGAGTTGTGGAACATCAGCGCCAAAACAGTGGATCTGGCTGGCTGCATCTTTGAGGACACGCGGCTGCCGACGAATGCGTGGCCCGTGCCGCCCGGCGCGCTGGTCGTGCTGGCCGATGAGCCGCGCGTGGTGTTGAACAGCATCTATCCGGCGATTGCCGCGGATCGCTTTGCGCAGGTGAACATTGGCTTGTCGGACGACGGCGAAACGTTGCGCATCAAGAGCCCGAATGACGTTGACGTACACACCGTGACCTACGCCAGCGACAATGGCTGGCCGAGCGCGCCCAATGGCTTCGGGCCCAGTCTCGAACTGACTAGCGCGCTGTGCGACGGCAATCGCGCCGCGAGCTGGGCGGCAGCGGCCGGCTTCGGCACGCCGGGCTATCCCAACAGCGCGTTCGCCATCGGCACGCAAGCGGCGATTGTTGAAATAGCCGTGCAGCCAGCGCAGCCGGTCGGCGGTGTGCCAACCTTCATCTGCGCGCGGCCGCTGGCCTCGCTGGCAATCACTTCATTCGTAGCGCTCTACCGCACCAATGCCACCCAGAATGTATCCGCGCCGATGTATGATGACGGGCTGCACGCCGACGGCGCGGCCGGCGATGGCCTGTACGGCGCGGCCCTGCCGGCATTTCCCAACGAGACAATCGTGTGGTATTGCCTGCAACTGGCTCTGGCGGACGGCACCACCTTGGTGACACCGCCGGGCGAGCGAATCAGCCCGCCACCGTCACCTGGCTTGACGGTGCGCTTGTCCAATAACGGTTTGCTGTCGACCGTCACGCCGACGACGTCATGGCAGGCATACACCAACACGGGCGCGGCGACCGCGACCACGTTGTATTTGTACCTTGATAGCGCCGGTGACGTGCTGGTGGATGATGTCTCGATTAAATATACCGGCACGGAGCATGTCAGCAACGGCGCGTTCACGGTCAGTGACGCGGGCTGGACCAAGAGTGGCAACCACATTGGTTCGGCCTTCGACCCGAGCGATGGCGCGCGCGCGCCCGGCTGTCTGCGTCTTCGTGCGACCGGCGCGGGCGGCGGCTCGTCCGGCAACAATGTCCGGCAAATTGCTTCGACGTTGGTACAGGACGGGCGCATCTACACCTTGACCTTTGCCTATCGCGGCATTCCTTCGTCGGCGTTCTATCAAAGCAATTGGTATTTCTATCATGTTGGGCCGACGACCCAAGTGACGGTCTGCATCAGCGAGATAAATTACCATCCCATGCACGACGGTATGGGCAACAGCGAGTTTGTCGAGCTGTACAATTACGGCGCGGCGCCGATCAACCTGGCGCAATGGACGCTTGAAAACGAAGACGGCATCCGCTTTGCCATCACGCGCGAGGCGTGGTTGGCGCCGGGCGGCTGCGCGGTGCTGTGCGGCGATGTCGCGGCGATAACGAATTACTTTGATGTGCCGGCGGCCCGCTGCCACGGCCCGCTGCCGTTTGCGCTGGGCAATGGCGATGACGTGCTGACCTTGCGTGCCTGGGACGGCAGCGTGGTTGACGTCGTGGCCTATCAAGACAGCGCGCCGTGGCCGACACGCGCGGATGGCGCTGGCGCCACGCTCGAACGCATTGGCGCTGGCGCGGGTGGTTCGTCTGCCACCAATTGGCAGGCCAGTGTTGGCGGTGGTTCGCCCGGCTTCGCCAATGGCGCCTGGGGCGCGAATATCCTCAACATCTGGCACAGTCCGGCCGTGCCGCGCGCGACGGATGCCATCACCATTTTCGCGCGGGTGACCAATATCGTCGGTGGCGTGCGCGTGCTGTATCGCCCGAATGAAACCGGCGCATGGCTGGCGCAAGCCATGACGGGCCCGGACGCCAATGGCCTGTGCAGCGCCGCGCTGGGTACCTTCGCCAGCGGCACTTATATCCCGTTCTACTGCGAATACAGCACGACGGTCACGCGGGTGCGCTTTCCTAGCGCCGGCACCCGCCAGCCCGCGCTCCTCGAAGTGGATGACACGCGCGACACCTATGTCTTGCCGGTCTGGCGGCTGCTCTTCACCAGCGATAACTGGAACATGCTGAACGGCCGCGCCTGGCTGTGGGACAATAGTGATGTGGATGCCACCCTGATTATCGGCACGCAGATGTTCTACAATATCGGTACGCACTTCCGCGGCAATTATAGTCGCACGGCCAAGTCCGCGCACAATATGTACCTGAACTACGGCCAGACCTGGCGTGCGCACCGCAAGCTGTCGCTGGCGTACAACTGGGAACATGCGTCGCGGATCGTGGTACCTTATGCGCAAGAAATGTATAAACGCATGGGCGTGCCGATTTTCGATACCAGTATGGCTATCCTCAAACGGCGCGGCGTCGAAATTGGATTGCGGCATTATATCGGGCCGTTTGATGAAGTCTTCATGCAGACCAACGCGCTGACGACCGGTAATCTCTATAAAGCCGCGCAAACTGACCGGCAGCAGGCCCTCTTTACCTTTGCCGGCTATCAGCCGGAGCTGTATCAAAATTGTTATGAACCCCACGGGTCGCTCGATCCGGCGCATCAGTTTACCGACCTGGCCCGCGGCCTCGAGGCCATGTATGCGTTGCCGCCGGAGGTCTTTGCCGCGCAGGCGACCAATTTCCTCGACCCGGTCTCGTTTGGCCGCGAACAGGCCATGTACCATTTTCTGCGCAACTCCGACGGCTGGCCGCAATGGGGCCAGAATTACATGCTGCACGGCAATGCCAATGGCACCCTGAAGCTGTACCCGCAGGACATTGGCGCGACGATGGTCTGGTACGGCTGGCCGGTCTATCCCACCGTCGCGGGCGTCAATCGCTTCCTGCGCCTGCCCGAAGTGGCGCGCGTCTTTTGGGGCACCTATACCAACGCCTTCGCGCGCATTCCTTCCGCCGTGCAGCAGAGCTACATGGACACGCTCTACAACCAGGCCAAGGATGACATGGGCACAAGCTTCCTCAGCGATGTCAACAGTCTGAAGAGCGGCGTCAGCAGTTGGTATGCAACCACCGGCACGGAATCACCCAATGGCATTGCCGGCTGGAGCTTTTCGTGGTTGTCGCAGCCCAATCGCTGCGTGCTGGTCAACGAGCCCTATTACTATCGCGCCAGTGCCTTTGACACGGCCGGCCGTGCCATTACCTACTCATTGGCCAGCGCGCCGGCCTGGCTGAACATCGACAGCGCAACCGGTGAAATACGCGGCACGCCGACCACGACGGGCTCGTACAGTTTTCAGGCGCGCGCCTATAATGGCGTGACGACGCTCGTGCAGAGCTATACCTTGGTTGTGCAGCAACCCACGGTGCGGCTGCGCTTGCGCTGCGACGAGGGCACCGGCACGACCGCGGCGGATGCGAGTGGCAATGGCAACAACGGCACGCGCCAGAACACCGTCAATTGGGCGGCCGGCGGGCGCTTCAGCAATTGCCTGTATTTTGGCGCCGCCAGTACGGATCGCCTGACGGTCAATGCCGCCTCGTCGCTGAATATCGAAGGCGATTTCACCTTCGAGGCTTGGATCAAATTCACCCAGAAGAACAAACCGCAATCGCTGATCTTTGAGAAATTCGAGGAGCTTGGCTTTGAAATGGGGCAGGACGGCACGGTCATGGGCGGGCGCATGTGGTACGGCCCGTTTGACGACGGGAAGACCATTGCCGACGGCTTGGGCGGGCACGGCTACGTGCTCATGCGCTACAATGAAGACGGTAACGCGCGCCTGATGCAAACCAGCGTCTGGCACCACATCGCCGTCACCCACGAGCGCGACCGCAATGAAGTCTACATCTACCTGAATAACCAACGCATCGGCGGCATGGTCTGGAATGATAATCTGTTGGGCACTGATGCCCTGCGGGTGGGCGGGCCGTTCGACGGCTGGATGGATGAAATGAAGCTGTGCTCGTTTGCGCGCAAGGCGTTCAACCTTGGTGTGAGCATTGATGCCGTGCGCTTTGCCGCGCCGCGTGCCTATGTTCAGTTCAGTTACTTCAATCGCGGCGCAGTCCCACCGCTCAACCTGAAATATTTTGCGCTGCGGGTCGAGCCCGCCGGCACCTGGCACCAACTGCCGGATGTCGAGCTGCCGCCGGGCGGCACGCTGCGCGTCGAGCTCGCGGATATTCCCGGTTTGGCAGCCTTGCCCGAAAGTGGTGCGCTGGCGCTTTATCCTTTTGAACCGGACACTATCTACCCGCCCGGCAATTATCAGCACACCTGCACCAAGATTCTTGATTACGTTGCCTGGGGCTTGGCGGATGCCGCGCCAGCGCAGAATCACCCCGCCGTACAAGCCGGCTTGTGGCAGGCCGGCGAATTGGTCTTGACATCCTCCAACACGCCCGGGCGGATTGCCTTGCGCGAGGCGGGGCGTAATGAGCGTGGTGCGTCGAGTTGGCTGGGCGGCACAGCCTTGGCGGCGCCGCTGCTCACACCCGTACCCAGCACGAACACGGCGCCGTTTGTTCCGTTTTACTGGCAGGCAGTCACGGGTGCGTCGAGTTATGATCTTGACTGCGGTGTCTCGGCCCTCTTTGCCGGCCTGATCGGCACCAATGTCAGTGGCACCAATGCAATCCTGCCCTTGGCGCAAGGACGCTGGTACTGGCGTGTGCGCAGTCGCGCCGACGCGGTCGTCAGCGGCTATCGCAGCGGCAATTCGTTCGAGGTAATTCCGGAGCCGTTCGGGCTGGTCTGGCTGGGTTTGCTGCTAGTGCGCCAACAAAAGAAAAGGGCCGCAAGGCGGCCCTAAACTGACAAAATGGTGCCGAAGACTGGAGTTGAACCAGCAAGGGGTTTCCCCCACTGCGACCTGAACGCAGCGCGTCTGCCAATTCCGCCACTTCGGCGCGGAGCGTAATTATACACTATCGCGCCGGCCGTGTCAAACGATCATCGCTGCATCTTGAAATTCTGAAATCCGCAGGACACCGCCGTGCCTTCCTGCGGTCGCCTCGCTGGAGAGCGGGAGCGACCTCCATGCCGCGAATCTGTTCATTGCAGCACCAGCACTCGCCGGGTGGAACCGGCTCCCACTCTACAGAAGTTCCGCCCCAGGTAATTTGTTCGCCGCAAACAAATTAGTACAAAACCATTTGCCGCAAATGATTTTTCTCACGCGGAAAACTTACTCAACCGTGACCGACTTGGCCAGATTGCGCGGCTGATCCACGTCGCAGCCGCGCGCAACCGCGATATAATACGCCAGCAATTGCAGCGGAATGACCATCAAAATCGGCTTGAGCACCGCATGCACGCTCGGCACCCAAATGACATCATCGGACAGTTTCTCAATCGTGCTGTGGGGGCTGTCCATGACCGAAATGACGCGTCCATGCCGCGCGCGAATTTCCTGGATGTTCGACGCCGTCTTCTCGATCAATTCGGTGGTCGGCGCGACCGCGACTGTCAAATGATGCTCATCCACCAGCGCGATCGGGCCATGCTTCATCTCTGCGGCCGGATAGCCATTGGCGTCAATATACGAAATTTCCTTGAGCTTGAGTGCGCCCTCGAGCGCGACCGGATAATGCATGTGGCGGCCGACGAAAAACGCGTGTTGGACATCCACGTAGTTCTTGGCAATCGCCTCGATCTGCGCGCGCGTCTCGAGAAACTGGCGGATCGTCTCCGGCAACGTCTCCAAGGCACTGATAATCTCGAGCGCCGTCGCGCGCGCCAGATTGCGCACGCGCCCAAAATACAGCGCCAGCAGGACCATGACCGTCAGCTGCGAGGTGAACGCCTTGGTGGACGCCACCCCGATCTCCGGCCCGGCATGCACATACACGCCGCCATCGCATTCGCGCGCGATCGTGCTGCCCACCACATTGCAGACGCCCATCACCATCGCGCCCTTTTGCTTGGCTTCGCGCAAGGCCGCCAGGGTGTCGGCCGTCTCGCCCGACTGGCTGATCGCCAGCACCAGCGTGTTGGGGCAGATGATCGGGTTGCGATAGCGAAACTCGGAGGCGTAATCCACCTCGACCGGAATGCGCGACAGTTCCTCAATGATGTACTTGCCGACCATGCCGGCGTGCAGGGCCGTGCCGCAGGCAATAATCACAATCCGGTCAATGTTGAGAATGTCGCGGTTGCTTAGATGCATGCCGCCCAGTTTCGCCGTCGCCATTTCGGGCAGCAGCCGGCCGCGGAACGCGTTGCGGATCGTGTCCGCTTGCTCGCAGATTTCCTTCAGCATGAAATGGGTGTGGCCGCCGCGACCGATCTCATCCGCATCCCACGAGATGTGCTGGACATCTTTCGCAATCGGCGCACGCTCGAAGGTCTGGGTCTGGTAGCCGTCGCGCCGCAGCGTCACCATCTCGTTGTCATCCAGGTAAATGACCTGGCGGGTGAACAACACAAAGGCGTTGACATCCGAGGCGATGAACATTTCATCGTCGCCGACGCCCAGCACCAGCGGGCTGCCTTTGCGCGCGCCAAGGATCACATCCGGCACGTCGGCACAGACAATCGCCAGACCAAAGGTGCCTTCTAATCGCTTGATGCTGGCGCTGACCGCCAGCTCAAGGTCGGCCGCGCTGAACGTCGTTCGGGCTTTGTCGGCATACAAATGCCGCTCGATCAGATGCGGGATCACTTCCGAGTCGGTCTCGGTCTTGAAGTGATGGCCTTCCTGCTCAAGGTGCTTGCGCAGCGTGGCGTAGTTCTCAATGATGCCGTTGTGCACCACCGCAACCCGGCCAGTCTGGCCGGTGTGCGGATGGGCGTTGATTTCGTTGGGCGCGCCATGCGTGGCCCAGCGCGTGTGCGCGATGCCGACCGTGCCGGACACCGGCTGCGCGCGCAGCAATTCCTCGAGCATGACGATCTTGCCCGGCCGCTTGCGCACCTCCAGTACACCCGGCCGCACAATTGCCACACCGGCCGAATCATAACCGCGATATTCCAGGCGCTTGAGCCCTTCAATCAGAATCGGACACGCATCATTCTTGCCCAAATATCCAATAATGCCACACATGTCTTATCCTCGTGTAAATACTACGATAAAGTTCTCGGTTTGCGGTTTTCAATTGACCACCACCGCACTGATACCGCTGGCTTGGCCAGTACCGCCAACGGCGGTATGGGAGCGGCCTCCGTGCCGCGAATCTGCCGCAGCTGCTCTTCCACCGACGCACCGTCCACCGTTTCGCCGCCTCGTCTCACGTTATTCGCCCAGCACTTTGATGACCAGGCGCTTGCGACGGCACCCGTCAAACTCGGCATAGTAGATCTGCTGCCAGGGACCCAGATCGAGCGCACCTTTCGTAATCGGCACAATCACTTCATGGCCGATCAACAGATTCTTCAAGTGGGCATCGCCGTTGGTCTCGCCCGTGCGATGATGGCGATAGTTGTCGCGATAGGGCGCCAACTGTTCGAGCCACGCGTCAATGTCGTGAATCAAGCCGCTCTCGGCGTCGTTGATGTAGACGCCGGCAGTGATGTGCATGGCGGCCACCAGCACAAAGCCTTCGCCCACGCCGCTGGCGGTCACGACCCGCACAACGTCATCGGTAATGTTGATGTACTCACGCTTGGTGCGCGTCGTAAACCAAAGATATTCAGTTGCGCTCTTCATGCCTCTTAGTATAGCAAATGAAATGAGATTTTGCGCCACAATGGCATGCCAGCCTGTCAGCGCCCCGAAGGGAACGCCGATCGCCAGATCGGTTGAAGGTATGCGCGATCTCACGATCGCGCCGCCGCATGTTGCCACAAATTACCAGATCCGGCAACTTCTCTGAAAGTGTCGATCCCGCCCATTGCGGTAGCCGCCGCACGGCGTGCGGCGTATGCTGGTACAGTGATGACACGGAACACCAACGTTAAATTCGTTGGCCCGGCAACGAATTTCCTCGGTGCAAGGATTCATGCCTTTTTGCTATACTAGGCGCCATAACCGCGAGGAGTACGCGTTTGCACTATAAAGATTATTACGAAAGCTTGGGCGTGCCACGCACCGCCACGCAGGATGAAATTCGCAAGGCCTATCGCAAGCTGGCGCGCAAGTACCACCCGGATGTCAACAAGAACCCGGGCTCTGAAGCGAAGTTCAAGGAAGTCGCCGAAGCGCACGAAGTGTTGAGCGACGCCGACAAACGTAAAAAATACGATACGCTCGGCAGTAATTGGCAGAATGGCCAGGACTTCACGCCCCCGCCCGGCTGGGATTTCCGCCAGTTCCGCCAGCAACAGCCACACGCCGCATACGCCGAGCAAATGTTTGGCGGCGGCGGTGGCAGCAACGCCTTCAGCGACTTCTTCGAGTCACTCTTTGGCGGTGCGCAACAGCAGCAACAACAGCGCCATCCGCGCTCGGCGATGTTTGAGCAGGCTTTCGCGCACGCGCCGCAGCAAGCCGAAGACCAGGAGGCGGCCATCACGATCTCCCTCGAAGACGCCTACCATGGCGCGACCAAGCACCTGACCTTGCAGACCGCATCAGCCGGGCGGCGTGGCCGCGCGGCGCAGCCCAGCGCCAAAACGCTCGAAGTACACATTCCCAAAGGCGTGCACGATGGCAGCAAAATTCGCTTGCGTGGTCAAGCGCCACCCGCAGCGCCGGGCGCGCCGGCCGGTGATTTATATCTGCGCGTAACGCTCGCGCCGCACCGTAGTTTCCGTGTCCACGACGCGGATCTCGAAGTCGACGTGCCGATCACCCCGTGGGAAGCGGCCTTGGGTGCGAAAGTGCGGGTGCCGACCGTGGAGGGCGCCGCCATGCTGGCCGTGCCGGCCGGCGCGCAGAGCGGCATGAAATTGCGCCTGCGCGGCAAAGGCTTGCCGGCCTTCGGCAAGACCCCGGTAGGGGACTTGTTTGCCGTCATCCAGATCGCCGTGCCGGCCACGCTGACCGCGCGCGAAAAACAGCTCTTCGAGGAATTGGCCCAAGTATCGCACTTCGACCCGCGCGCCGCGCGCTAAATTGGGTGCGTCAGTGCGCTGGTACTCGGTGCGTCGGTAATCGCTGAGTGCTGCCGTAGCCGCGGAACAGCGTTCCGCGTGCTGCCTCTGCTGTAGCCGCCCGCGTTGAGGGCGGTGAATGCTCTTTGCGTTGATTGCAGACAGCAAATGCCGCTATTCGGTTTTCGGTTCTCAGTCTCTGCTTCTTCCATCCATCCACTCATCCATTCTCCCTTTTTCCGCCAGCTTGACAGTCCCGCAGCGGTGTGCTATACTCTCACCAGCAGAAATACTGTGGTTACGCTGCGGGCGTAATTCAGTTGGTAGAATGTCAGCTTCCCAAGCTGGACGTCGCCGGTTCGAATCCGGTCGCCCGCTCCACTTTTCTTCGAGACTCATTGGTTCGCCACGCAGCTGCGTGGTAAAAATCCGGCTTGTCCCGCCACCAGCGGGATCGCCCGCTCCACTTTTCTTCGAGACGCATTGGTTCGCCACGCAGTTGCGTGGTAAAAATCCGGCTTGTCCCGCCACCGGCGGGATCGCCCGCTCCACTTATTGCACAGAGATAAACTGGTGATGTCATGAACTGCTGGGTGTACATTCTCCATTCCGATGCGCTCGATCGTTTCTATAGCGGAATGACCTGCAATCTGCAAGTGCGACTTAGGCAGCACAGGTGCGGCAAAACACATACAACGGCGGGAACAGACGATTGGGTGGTTGTGTACTCGCAACCAGTGAGTAATCGTCAAGCGGCGCGCGTATTGGAGAAGGCGATTAAAGCACGTGGTGCACGGCGTTTTCTGGAAAGCTGCAACGCAGCACCTGCTGTAGCATCCTGAAGCGACAGAGCGTAGTTGCTGGACGCTTGCCCCGCACGGCGGGGTCGTCGGCATCGCCACGCAGCTGCGTGGTAAAAATCCGGCTTGTCCCGCCACCAGCGGGATCGCCCGCTCCACTTTTCTTCGAGACGCATTGGTTCGCCACGCAGCTGCGTGGTAAAAATCCGGCTTGTCCCGCCACCAGCGGGATCGCCCGCTCCACTTTCCAAACACGGTGAAACACCAGTAAATACAGGAACTTCGGCGCGACAGCCCGCGCCATTTCTCTCGCCAAAACGGTAGAAACACCAATGAATACTGGACATGTTTCTCAATATGCAGTTTTCACATCCCCCTGAAACAGGCAAAACATTAGTAAATAAAGGCGAATCAGACCGATTAAATGCGAAAGGTAGTCGTGACTGTACATGCCAACAAAAGCCCCCAAATACAAAAAAAGTCATAGCAAAGTAAGAGCAAATGCTTGACAACCACCGGCGGGAATGCTATGCCATTTACGTAGTTTCAGCACTGGGATGATCCCGAAAACGAAATCGGTGCCCAGTGGGGGCAATCCGCAAGGATGCCCCGCCTTATGATCGCTGCTGTGGCGGTTCGTTGGACGCTGCCTTGACAGCATCAAGGGCGGCCTTTCTGGCCTGCGCTTCACCGTTACACACGATCAGCGCGGCGATTGCTCCCGGCACCCAGCCAGCCAACGTGAGTAGCGTCACAAGTATGATGGTTCCGCAGCCCTTATCCAGCACAGCAAGGGGCGGCAAGATAATACAGAGCAAGACGCGGCCACAGCTCATTTGACCTCCAAGGGTATCGGTTTCATGCGAATATTCTACCAGTTCCGACCCGCACTGTCAAAATTGATGCCGGGCTGCCGTTGTGTGGTATCGTCTCGACGCATCATGTACTTGATTGCTCCACTTGACTGCGGCAATCGCGCGGTTTGCTATAATACGCCATGACTGTGACCAAGATCATATCCGGCGGGCAGACCGGCGTAGACCGAGCAGCTTTGGACGTTGCCCTCGAACTCGGTATTCCGTGCGGTGGGTGGTGTCCCAAGGACCGTCTGGCCGAGGACGGCAGAATCCCCGACAAGTATCCGCTAAAGGAGACCACATCAAAGATGGCAGCGGTCAGAACCGAAAAGAACGTGTTTGAGGCCGATGCCACACTCGTCTTGACCATCGGCGAACCAGCGGGCGGTACGAAGCAAACTATTGAGTGCGCCAAAGAGCACGCGAAGCCACACTTGATGATTGACCTGGGCGTGACCGACACCAGGGCCGTGGCCAAGGTAAACAAATGGATTGCGACCAACGGCATAGCGACACTGAACGTAGCCGGTCCAAGAGAAAGCCAGCAGCCGGGAATCTACGAAAGGGCGGCTGAGTTTCTCAGGAAGGTAGCACAGTGACTTGAGCATAACCACCCGCGTTTATTTTTAATATGACCAGCAAGTTACCAGCTCAAGACGAGTTCAAGCACCAACTGCTCAAGCATAAAATGCTAACCGTTGCCAAGTTTGCTGAAGCTCTGGGCGTAGCGCCCAACACGGTCCACAAATGGATGGCAAAGCGACAGATACACTATCTCAAGATCGGCCCGCCTTCTGTGGATGCCATGGGACGTGATCGCAGAACGGTACGGATTCCAGAAAGCGAGCTGCAACGGCTGATGGAGCATGTGGATAGGATCTACTGATAGCATTACAGCGCTATCCGTTCATCTGCCGCGTGGCTGATTGGCAGTTCCGATATATCTGGGTTGACCCATCGAGGCCTTGACGAAGAGACGCCGTGCGGATATAATGGATCATGCTGTTTGAACGCCAGAAACGCTTGCTTGCCCTGCTGAACGCACTCGGTGGCGACGTTGGTAACCTTGATTTCCAGAAACTCCTATTTCTGTACTGCCTGGAGGAGGAGCCCACGCCGAGTTATGAGTTTGTTCCGTACAAGTACGGCGGGTTTTCGTTCACATCCTATGCGGACAAGCGACGCTTGATCGAGAATGGCTTGCTGCAAGACAAGGAGAATGTTTGGTGCGTGACACCGGTGGGAAGCACAGTGGCGGGTACCAGCACGCCAGCACGGGCACGAACAGAGAGTTTTGTAAGACGCCACGCCATGCTGCGGGGAGACGCCTTGGTGGCGCAGACCTATCGTCGCTATCCATATTACGCCATTCGCAGCGAAATCGCCGAGCGGGTGCTGGCGCACGATGCGTCGGCGCTTGCTGCTATCGCCGCCGCGCGTCCGGTGGCTTGCCGGCCGGGGTTGTGCTCGATTGGCTACGAGGGCCGTACCCTTGAGGCCTACTTAAACTGCTTGATTCAAGACGGTGTGACCTTGTTGTGCGATGTGCGACGCAATCCCTTGAGCCGCAAATACGGCTTTTCGAAGGGCATCCTGTCCAAGGCATGTGGAGGTGTTGGCATCCGTTATGAGCACATGCCTGAACTGGGGATTGCATCTGAACAGCGGCAAGCATTGGAGACGCAGGCGGACTATGATGCACTATTCCTGAGGTACGAGTGCGAGATGCTCCCCACTCAGGTGACGGCACTGCGGCGCATTCACGCATTGGTTGCGCAGGGCGAGCGGGTGGCACTTACCTGCTATGAACGCCTGCCATCCCAGTGCCATCGGCACTGCGTGACTGAAGCGTTGGAGAAACAGTTCGGTGCTGGTCTCTCAGCGACGCATCTTTGATGGCACCCATGCAGAACGAGCGGATCCTGATAACAGTGAAGACGTACCCGACGCTGTCACGCAAGTATGGCGAGACAGTATGCACCGCGGGCGTGCGCCCCGATGGCACTTGGATACGCCTCTACCCAGTGCCCTTCCGGCGGTTGGGTGAGGAGCAACAGTACAGGAAGTTCGACTGGATTGAGTGCCAAGTGCAGCGCAGGACGTCGGACCCGCGGCCGGAGTCGTACCGCCCGCTTAGAATGCAACAATTGCAGCCAGTCGCACACATGGACACCTCGGGCAACTGGCGCGAGCGCCGCCGGTTGTTGCTTAGGACGGCACAGGTCTACACGCGTATGGGCGACCTGATCGAGGGCGCCAAGGCCAACCGGCTTTCGCTCGCGGTTTTCAAGCCAGCTCGCATAGTGGACCTGATATGCGAGCAGGAAGAGCGCGAGTGGGATCCTGACAAGGTTCGCCAAATGCGGGAACAATTCAGCCAACTTGATTTGTTTGAGGACAACGACTGGCGAGAAACGTTCGAGATCATTCCCAAACTCCCGTACAGTTTCTCATACAAGTTTGAGGATGCTGATGGCCACAGCAGCGAACTGCAAATACTCGACTGGGAGATCGGCGCGCTCTACTGGAACTGCCTGCGGTCCTGTAACGGCGACGAACAGCAAGCCATTGGCAAGGTGCGCATGAAGTATCTCGAGCAGTTCTCACAGAAGGACCTCCATTTTTTCCTGGGCACGACTCAGCAGTTTCACTTTGTGGCTCCGAATCCGTGGGTCATAATCGGTGTGTTTCCGATCCCACACGAGAGGCAAGCGGAGTTGCCGGTCTGACACTGCATTGCCGTCCGGCCGTCACCTGCCGATGACTCGTCGTCGCCGCGCCCCAGACCCGTCAACTATCAATACATGGCCCCGCTCCGCCCCTGGCAATGTACGCTCGGCAGCGTAAAACTGTTCCCGTCCAGTCTTTCGCTTCACCGGGAGAGCATCCAATAACTGTTCAGGCGTGGATTTCACTTCTCCAGTCAGCGTAATATTTCAACAAATAATTCCGCACAGCATGAGCTTTGCCGGCGTATCCATCACCCGAACGTATGATCGGAATGTAGTGTTCGTCCACCAACGCCAGAACCGTTTGGTCGCTTACACGTGCAGCAACAGCTGCCCATTTGCCGCGGTCGCGCAGCATGCCAGAGGCACCGCGAAGGATCCACGCCGGGTCGTTAATCAGTACGACCTTTGCGTGTTTTCTTAGCTTCTCAACGTGCCGACCATTGAAGGCGATTATGCGGCTAGGTTTCAACACCTCAAGTTCTTGGTACACAAGATCATCGTTCAGCCTCCAATACTCGCCTCCGTCATTGAGCAAGTTGGGGTTGATGTCCTTGCCGTCATTCATGGAGAACTTGTAGTAGTTGGAGACGGCAACATGGTCCTGGATCTCGGCGAACGACTTGAACATCCTGCCATGCTGACAATACAGGAAGATGCCAGCCAGCGCGGGAAGCACGCCCGCTTTCCATGGCGCGATCTCGACCTCGCTGTAATCAAGGCTTTCAGGGTAGTGCTTCCTGAAATCCCGCGACCATTCCAGCCGCTGTGTGAGCTTGTCGCGATGCGCTGCATAGAGCGATACAATATCGTCTTTCTTCCGGATCATCTGCGCCGTACCATAGACCAGCACGCGATATGTCCCGTACTTCGTGCCAACCAATGGAATGTAGGATGGAAAGATCTCGCCGGCTGCATCTTTGCTTGATATTCGATCTATGTATCGTGCCAACGTGCGTGTGTCGCATGCCCTGAACTGATCGGCGAGGCGGACGAGCGATGTGCGCAATGAATCCATTGCCCCTACCCCTTCTTCCTCTCGTTGAACATCCTAAGCGCCACCGCATACTCCTTGCTTAAGTCCACGCCTAAGTCCGTCCATGGTATGGCCTGGAATCCTACATAGATGAACGCCAGCAACACTATCCTGGTGTATTTGCCCGGGCAGGTCCTTGGACGCAGAGAACATGGCGGAATAGGTCGTAAGCCCCGGGTCGCTGATGACCGAAACCGCATAGCCGGTCTTCTCTTTGACCAGCTTCAGCATATGTTCAACGTCAGGATGGGGCATGTGTTCGCCTGCGGGTTACCGGCACCATTGTAGCATAACCACTAGCTTCTTAATAGCTCCACGCATCATGTACAAGCGGCGTGTGGTTGAGCTCTGCCCGATAGTGACGCCATTGTGGTATGTGTTGCTGCATGGCCGCCGCAAAACCGCTCGTTGTGGTGCCGCTCAAAAAACACCAAAAACGTTCGCATTTGAGAGAAATGTCATTTTGACACACCCAGTTTCCGCGTTTGTAAATCTCCGTTTTTTGACGAAAAATGCATCTATATATATGCATACAAGCAACATATGTAAGGATTTGGCCGATGTATGGTTCATTTCACAAAACTGTAAATTCCTGCTACAATATGGCTCGTTGATCAGCGTCAAGCCATAAAAATACGCCTGCGCATAGTCGAAAAAGCGTTCATTTGTTCTCTTAATATGCTGAATATCAAGGAGATGCCATGAATGTAGCGCAAGACAAACAGGTTCAAATTGCCGGATATCGGCAGTTGGCCTTGCATCATCTTCAATCAGTGGTGCCACAAGACTATGCCATTGTCGAGCAGCTTGGCAAGTGGGACTCCTCGCATTTGATCGCAAAGCAGTTGTTCAACGAACCCGACCCGTTGTTCAGCGACTACACCTTTGAATTGATGCCGTCGGGCATGCCGGCCTATTTTGACGCGCGCCTAAAAAGGCACGAGTCGGTGGACCTTGGTCGCGACGCGACCTTCTGGCAGGAAAAGGACCAACGCGAAGTACAGACCGTCAAGGTGAAATGCTGCGGCTGGTTCGGCGTTCTTAAGATCACCTGCGGCACGGATACCCTTTACTGGCATGCGTGCAAAAGCCATAACGGCGACCTGGGCTTTCTGGCGTACAAGACGCGCGCATTTATGGAACAGTTTCTGGCACTCTTGTGCAAAGCCGAAATGCAGGTGACCGCCGCGCATGGCCACAACACCATCTATTGCTTGAACGGTTCCAATATCAAGTTGAGCCACGTTGATTTCGACCGGATTGTTTTGCCCGCCGCGCTCAAGCAAGATATTGTCAGCTCGACGGAAGTGTTTTTCAAGCGCCTGGATGCCTTCCGCGGCATCGGCGTGCCGGGCAAACGCGGCTTCTTGTTCGTCGGCGACCCGGGCAACGGCAAGACCTTGCTGTGCCACGCGCTGGCCAAACACGTCATGAGCAACTGCGATGTGCGCGTGGCGACCTTGACCATCGACAGCGACGTGAGAAACAGCATGCTCATCAACCTGTATGAATGGGCCAGCGATCATGCACCCGTCATGGTGATCATCGAAGATGTGGAAACGCTGGTAGGGCAAACCCAGGTCACGCGCTCCGGGTTTCTCAACATTCTGGATGGCCTCAAAGCCGAACGCGGCGTGCTGACCGTGGCGACCACCAACTACCCTGAAAAACTCGATCCCGCACTGGCCCATCGCCCCAGCCGGTTTGACCGCGTCTGGCGCATCCCGCTGCCGGGCGACGCGGAACGTCGTGTCTTCCTTAAAATGCTCTTCGCCGATCCGCCGATCACCGAAGATCTGTGTGAGAGCATAGTCCGGCGCACACGGGACTGGTCCATGGCCTACATTCAGGAAATCAAGGCGACCGCCGTGGTGTATGCCGTCCAACAGGATCGCGACTACATCGCCGAGGCCGACATCGAACACGCCGTCGACGCGCTGGCCAAACAGTTCCGCAGCGGACAGCAATTTCATCGTAAAGACAACGACTCCGCCACCCTTGGCTTTGGCGAATAACAGGAGACCATCTATGAACGAAAACACCAACACGAATGCGCAACATCAAGATACGCGCGAACTCGCAGACCGCCTGGCCGCCTCCGCAGATTGCGCGGCAGTGCATGCGTTGCGCCTGCAGGCGCTCCAGAATCGCTTTGACAGAAGATATGCAGACGCGGAAATACTATTGCGGCGCGCGTGGGATCTGTGCGCCAAAGTGTGTGAGCCCGACTCAATCTTTGTCGAGCATGTTGCCGCTGATTTTGGTTTCGTCTGCGAGCGGCAAGGCAACGTCGCCGAGGCAAGGAATTTCTATGTGCATGCGCTGGCGGTCAGCAATACCAGGGCCATTCTTGGCAAAGACACCGGCGTGCCCAGCGCTGCTCTGCGATCACTGGCTGACTTGCAGACAAACACAGCTACCGCCAAGCGTCTGTACATGTCCGTAGTGCAAAATCGCGCCAAACCGCTGGGTGCAAAGCATCCTGCAGTCGGCAAAGCCCTCGTGGAACTCGCCTACTATTACGTGATGTCGGACAACAATGCCATCGCAGAACGTCTCTACCGGCGCGCATTCGACATCGCGGAAGCCGCCTATGGACTATGCCATGAGGACATTACGGAGGCACTTCAACCCCTGGCTGACTTGTATGATTCGCAAGATAATCACGCCGCCGCGGTGCCGCTGTATGAGCGTATACTTGCCATCTGGCTCAAGATGCTACCCGACAGCGATTGGGGTGTGCACACCTGCCTGGCCGGCTTGACGTCCGCCTATGTGGAACTCGGCAAGCGTGACGCCGCCGTGCAGCTCTACCGCCAAGTATTCCCGGCAATCGAAAAGAAGCTGGGCAAGACCAACCCGGACCTGGTGAAATACCAGACCGGTCTGGCAGCTTTGCTGGTTGATTGCGCCGAGTATGCGGACGCCGAACGGCTTCTGCTGCGCGCTTTGGCAATCTGCAAAAAAGAGTACGGGGCGAGCTCGGCGGAAATTGCAGATGTGCTGGATGATCTGGCCCAGCTTTATGCAAAAGCCAACCAACCGGCCAAAGCAGAGGCATCCTTTCAAAAAGCCATGAAGATCTGCCATCATGAAAAAAACATGGACAATGAACTGCAAATTCAACAAAAACTCGAGGCGTTGTACGAAACCCAGCAAGACCTTGCCGCCATTGACCGTCTGTGCCAGGAAGCGCTGGCGTGCCGCAAACGTGAATATGGTGACGAGTCGCCCGAGGCAACGGAAATGTTTGATCACTATGCCGCGGTGTGCGTCAAACACGCGCGCTATGAACTGGCCGAGCCGATGCTGGAACAAAGTTTGACGATGTGGACGCGGATCGAAGGCTGCGACCATCCCCGGGTGGCGCGCTGCATGGAGCTTCTGGCCAAGCTGTATGTGCGTGTCGGCAAGCACACCGAAGCCGACACGCTCTTCAGGCAGGCACTCCAGCTATATGAAAAACATCATGGCGAGACGAGTTACGCGGTGCAGCAAACACTTGAAGAAATGGCCGACTGTTACGACGAGATGAACCGCCTGGCTGATGCCCAGGCGTTTCGCGTCCGCGCGGCCGAACTTGCGCGCATGCATCCGCCAGATGGTGCGCAATGTTGACGAAAACACAAAGTTCCTGACAGATTCTGACAACATGGCATGCTAAACTAAGGCAAGGAGACAAATGTATGGCAACAGCAACTGAAATTGCGCACAAACACAGCTTCGTTCCTGCCGGCGGCGCGGTCCATAACCTGATCGTGTCCACGGCAACGACCACAGAAGAAGGAATTGCCGCCGAGTATGAGCATGTGGAGCGTGTCTGTGGCAGGCGGGAGCGCGACTGGACATTCGAGCGTCAGGCCATGGCGAGAGAGCCCAACGGTCGCCGCTACGATTTGTTGAAATTGTGCATGAAAGATGGAGCCATCCACGTCTTCGTCTTCGACATCACGGCATTCTACGGCAATAATTGAGAAGTGTTCTGCAATGTTATAATTGCTTCAGCGCAATTAACACAACATTGTCTCCGGGGAACCGGTGGCGCAACAACAATAGGAGTTGCTATGAGTAAACCCGTTTCACTGTTTTGCGACTACAATCAGCAAGAGAACCGCGTCACCAACTACTGTGGTCTGATCATGCGGCAACTCTACCTGGACAGCACAACAGCATTTCAAGAGTTTGTTGGAGGGCTTCTGTGCGATGATCTTAGTGTTACGTTTGGTCCCACATTCACTCAGCAATCGAGAGAACGCCAGAGCGTACCTGACTTGACCATATATCAGCAACCTGTCAAAGTTCTTTTTGAGAACAAATTAAACAACTGGTTCAGCGCTGACCAGATCAAGCGTCACGCAGCAGGCTTTGACAACAAGCAAGCCGTTTGTGTTCTTTTCCTTTTGTCAAATTGGGAAAACGATAATCCCGAGAACCAGTTTTTGAGAGAGATTGAGGCGGCAAGGCAGGATCACGTCGTTATCCGATGCATATCGTATGAGGATCTCGTAGCAGAGTTTGAGAGAATAGACAAGTCTGACTCGTTTTCGGAGCTCTTGAATGAGTTTAAGCAGTATCTGGACAGAAAGGACCTGCTGCCAACATGGAAATACACGTTGGATGTTGTGAATTGTAAGCAATCGCTTCCCAGTGTTGTCGAGCATGAATGTTATATTTGTCCGGACACAGGCGGATCATACGCACACAGGAGAGCAAAGTACCTTGGAACTTACTCGAACAAAGTGGTGTCTTGGGTCTTCGAAGTCAAAGCCGTTGTGCATGTGTCTGTTGAAGCAAGCGATCATAATGTGAAGTGGAAATTACCCAATCTGAATGAGACAGATGAGCAGTTGATTCAACAGGCAGTTGGAAAAGCCACAGAACTCAACCGTAGTGGCGAAGTGCAAGTATTCCTTTTGAGAAATGGCGCAGAAACGCATTTCAGAAAAGACTCACATGGAGGGCTAATCGGCTCCAAAACATACTTCAACGACATAGCCAGGAACTGCAGCGACGCACAGGCACTTGCAGGGCAACTGAGCGGTAGAGCTTGGTCCGAATATAAGTAATCTAGACCAAAGGAATTATCATGTCATCACCGTTTATTTCTAAAAGCAAGTATCTCTCCGGCCTGCAGTGCTCAAAGCTGCTGTGGCATTATTACAACGCCAAGGAGCTGATCCCCGAAGTCGGCGAAAGCACCCAGGCAATCTTTGATCAAGGCCACGTGGTCGGCGAACTTGCCAAGAAGCTCTATCCAGATGGAATCGAGGTGGCCTGCAATGCCACGGACTTCGCCGCGATCCTCGAACGGTCACGCGCTTTGCTGCACGAGCGCAAGCCGCTGTTTGAAGCGGGATTTCAGTACAAGAACACCTTCGCCCGGGTCGATATTCTTAATCCCGTCGAGGACGGCAAGTGGGACATCATCGAGGTCAAGAGCACTACTGGCGTCAAGGACGTCAACCTGCATGACCTTGCCCTGCAACGCTATTGCTACGAAGGCACCGGCGTGCCCATTCGGCGTTGTTGCCTGATGCACATCAACAACCAATACGTCCGGCAGGGTGCAATCGAGCCGGGAAAATTGTTCGTCTTGCAGGACATCACTGACCAAGTTGCGGAAGCCATGCGCGGTCTCCCGCAACGACTGGCCGACATGCTCAGCGTCATTCAGTCTCCCGCCTGTCCGGATGTCAAGATCGGTCCACACTGCAACGACCCCTATGCGTGTCCAATGCTACCCATCTGCTGGGCTTTTCTGCCCGAGGATCACGTGTTGACGCTCTACCGCATGCGGCAGGAGAAGGCATTTACCTTCATCAATCAGGGCATCGTCTCATTCAAGGACATTCACGACGGCATTGCGCTGTCATCCAAGCAAGAAATCCAAGTACAGACGGCCATGACCTCCGCGCCGCATGTTGACCGCGCCAGAATTGCCGAATTTCTTGGAACGCTACAGTATCCAGTATATTTCATGGACTTCGAGACATTCGGCTCGGCAATTCCATTCTTCGATGGCGTCCGGCCTTATCAGCAGGTGCCATTCCAGTTCTCAGTACATGTGCTGACGGCCCCTGACGCAACGCCGCAACACTACTCATTTCTGGCTGAAGGGCAGAACGATCCACGCCCGGCCTTTATGCGCAGACTCAGCGAAGTCATGGGCGACCACGGCACGGTTCTGGTGTTCAACAAGGCATTTGAGCTGACCCGTCTACGCGAGCTCGCTGAATTATTGCCCGAGTACACCGACTGGGTGCGGCAGATCAAGGGACGCACGGTTGACTTGCTCGGTCCGTTCCGCGATTTTCACTATTACCACCCATCACAGAAGGGCAGTGCCTCCATCAAGAAGGTTCTGCCGGCGCTGACCGACCAGAGCTATGATGGCATGGACATATCTGAAGGCGGCACCGCCAGCCGCGAGTTCATGCGCGTCACCTATACGGACGTTCCCGACGACGACCGCCAGCGGGTGCGCCACGCGCTCGACGAATACTGCAAACTGGACACCCATGCTATGATCGACATCACCCAAGCGCTCGCGAAGATAACGACAGAGGCACACGATGCCATCGTTTGAAGAACACAGCCGCGAATGTGAACGCGAACTGGGAATGCCCTTCGCTGAGGTGCATCTCTGGCTTGACGCCTACGCAGGCACGCCCGAATACGGCATGCGCCATCGGCGCGTCCGGCATCACGCGGTCGGCATCATGGAAGCGACAAAACTGCTTGGCGCAGACGCGGGCAAAGCCGCCCGACTGCATATTCAGGCTGACCTCATATCCGAGGGCTGGACTGACAGCGACCCGTTTCCGCAGAATGAACAACACTACGTCAGAATGCGATTATATTGAACCACACGGAGAATGCAATGATACCTCAATTGCCAGCACTACAGATGCCAGCATGGCTTGAAGCCATATTGAATGGAAATGTTGATATTCAGTTACCGTTGAAGGATGTCCTGAAGGACTCACTGTATTATCCTGCGTCCGGACTGAATGGCACGCCCGTGAAATATCTGGCTGGAAATGTATGGTCTTATATTTACGCTGACTACGCCATCGAAAGGGATAAGTATTTGTATATCGCCACCAGTTTTCCTGGACACAGAATAGTAGAATAAGATAACCAGGA